>PANQ01000025.1 GCA_002707685.1 Porticoccus sp.
GATGCAGCGCAGGTAGGTTAGATCAAAACTGCCGGCATGGGTGGGCCCGTCTTCTCCCACAAGCCCGGCGCGATCAATACCAAAAAGTACATCCAGACCCTGTAGGGCGACATCGTGAATCAGCTGATCATAGGCGCGCTGCAGAAAAGTGGAGTAGATAGCCACGACAGGCTTGATTCCCTCACAGGCCATTCCGCCAGCCAATGTGACGGCGTGTTGCTCCGCGATAGCAACATCGTGGAAGCGATTGGCAAAGCGATTGGCAAATTCGACCATCCCAGAGCCTTCGCACATGGCCGGTGTAATCCCTACCAGGCGTGAATCTTTTTCCGCCATATCACACAACCAGTTACCGAATACCTGCTGGTATTTGAGTTTTGGCGGACTGACCTTGGCAACGGGTTTTGCCACAGCGATCTGGGGTTTGGTTTTCGGCTCAATCTTGTTCAGCGCATGATAGCCCACCGGGTCTGCTTCGGCGGGGCCAAATCCCTTGCCCTTGCGGGTAATGGTATGCAGCAGGATAGGGCCATTCAGGCAGCGCAGATTGCGCAGTGTTTGCACCAGCAGGGGCAGATTGTGCCCGTCAATAGGACCGATGTAATTGAAGCCCAGCTCTTCGAAAACAATACCGGGAGCTACCATGGCCTTGAGATGTTCTTCTGTTTTGCGAACAAAGGTGGCCGCTGAAGGTATGGAGCGGAGCACCTTTTTGCCACCTTCGCGGATGGAGTTATAGAACCGGCTTGACCAGATTTTGGAAAAATAGGTAGCGAGCCCCCCCACATTGTGGGAGATAGACATATTGTTGTCGTTCAGCAACACCAGTAGGTCGGCATCGGTGTGGGCGGCATGATTGAGTGCCTCGAAAGCCATGCCTGCGGTCATGGCCCCATCCCCGATGACCGCCACCGCCTTGCGTTTTTCACCATTGATGGTGGAGCCCAGCGCCATGCCCAGGGCGGCGCTGATGGATGTGCTGGAATGACCGCCACCGAAGGTGTCATATTCACTCTCGGACCGTTTTGGGAATGCCGAGAGGCCTTCCATCTGCCGGATATGGAGCATCAGGTCGCGTCGACTGGTCAGTATTTTATGGGGGTAGGCCTGATGGCCAACATCCCATACCAGGCGGTCGTGGGGGGTGTTGTAGACATAATGCAGGGCAATGGTCAGCTCGACGGTTCCCAGGCCAGCACCGAAATGGCCGCCGCTTTTCCCAACACTGTAAAGCAGGTAGGCGCGCAATTCGTTTGCGAGCTCTGGCAGCTGCTCCGGTTCCAGTTCGCGGAGATGAAAGGGCTGATCAATGGTGTCCAGCAGCGGGGTATCCGGACGAACCAGTGGTATGTCATCAAAGGTCTTTGGCATGCAAGATCAATTCTGGGTAAAGGGTACAATCTTACACCAAAAAGACGTGTGAAACGTCCCCGGTTTACCGAGGTCAATAGTCCAGTGCGTTAGTATTCCCTTTTGACAATATAGTTTGCTATGGCGCGAAGCTGGTCTGCGCGCTCATCGAAACTGGCCAGTGCGGACAGTGACTTGCCGTGAAGCTCAGCGGCTTTTTGTCGGGCACCATCAATGCCCAGTAGAGATAGATACGTGGGTTTGTTGCGGGCCTGGTCTGATCCCTGTTGCTTCCCAAGCACAGCGGTATCGGTTGTGCCATCGAGAATATCATCCTGTACTTGAAACGCGAGACCGATGGCTTCGCCATAATCTTTCAGCGCACCGAGTTGCTCTTCCGAAGCGCCGGCTGTCATCCCCCCCATTATGACGCTGGCGGAAATCATGGCGCCGGTCTTGTGGCGGTGCATATGTTCCAGTTGCAGGAGTGTGAGCGTTTGGTTGACGGCAGCCATATCGATGGCCTGACCGTAAACCATGCCATTGATGCCGGCTGCTTTGGTCAGCATCGCGAGTAAGCGCAGTGTTGTCTGCGGGGGCAACTGCGGTGCCTCAAGTAGCTGTTCAAATGCGAGTGTTTGCAGGCCGTCGCCAGCCAGGATCGCCGTGGCCTCGTCAAAGGCAATGTGGCAGGTGGGCTTGCCACGACGCAAATCATCGTTGTCCATCGCGGGAAGGTCATCGTGAATCAGGGAATAGGCGTGAATCATTTCCAGCGCTGCCGCTACCCGGTCGGTGGAAGGATTGATTTCACCCACTGCATTGGCCGCAGCGTAGGCCAGTAGAGGACGAATGCGTTTGCCACCGTTGAACAGACTGTAGCGAATTGCCTCGAAAAGGGTGGTTTCTCCCTGGCCGGCAATGGGGAGTATGGCATTGAGATGTTGATCAATTCGCTGCTGCGACTGCTGCTGAAAGTCTGCAAAAGGAAGCGTGTCCATCAGCCGCTCTCGGGATCAAAAACCTTGGGCTCAGAGGAGTCGCGAGTCAGCATATCGACTTTAAGTTGGGCATCCTTGAGTGCCTGCTGGCATTCGCGGGTTATTTTAATACCAACTTCAAAGGCTTTGAGTGAATCCTCCAAGCTTAAAGTCCCCTTTTCCATGTCGTTGACCAGTTCTTCAAGCTGGTGCAGTTTTTCCTCAAAATCCAATGGTTTTTTGCGGCTGGCCACGTTTTACGCTCCAAAAATCAAGCTGCAACACTAACCGAGCCAGGTGATGTGGTCAATTCTGTGAGCACACATCTGTAATCTTTTTCCTACAAAAAAAACAGAAAAATACCAATAGTGGCTGCATTGGAAAGAGTAGATAGTGGCGTGGCATGGATGCTGTGACACATGGATGTGTAACGTAATGACCACGGAAAAACACGGATGTTAGGTTACCCTGTGGTTTCCAGATGGAAACCACAATTTCCTGTACTGCCCCTAGAAGCCCTGATATCTCCTGTATCAGGGCTTTATTTTTTACCTGTTGACAGTGTTTTCTCGGGGGTTATTATTGCTGAAGTTGTACCTTGCAGGAGCAATAGGCCTTCAGTTGCAGCAATGAGCCCAAAGCAGTGTGCCGTCCCCAAAAAATACCCGTGATGCTGCGGTGGGACTGCTTTACGCCTTTTTGCCCTGGTCCCCAGGCCCCGTCCTTTATTGATGGGGCTTTTTACATTTTGGAAGAACAGTCTTCAGCCCCCTCTGGAATTCAGCAGTGGTGGTCGGTGTGATACAACCGAGGATTTTACGACTCAATCAGGCAGGCCAACCGATCGAATGGCTGGATTGGCAGGAAGCCGTGTGCCTGTTTGCCAGGGAGCTTGTCGTCTGGACGCTGGGTGATGTGGTCAAAAAAGTTCATGGGGGTTATAGCCGTCATACCGGAGAACAGTCCCGTATGGTATTGCCCAGTATCGTTGCCTGTACCGGTGAGCAGTTGGCGCGTCCACAGACACGGCACCCGCTGAGCAATCCTGCACTGTTTGCCCGCGATGGTTATTTGTGCATGTACTGTGCCCGTCCCTTTGAGAGCAATGCGCTCACACGTGATCACATCGTGCCCACTTCCAGGGGTGGGGAGGATCGCTGGGAGAACGTGGTTGCCGCCTGTCGCCGTTGTAATCAGCACAAAGCTGACCGTCTGCTCGATGAATTAAATATGCAGTTAGTCGCTCTGCCGTTCAGGCCCAACAACGCGGAATATCTGGCACTGATTAACTCCAGGCGGATATTGGGGGATCAGATGGAGTTTCTGCGGAGCCAGTTTTCCAGAAATTCGAGGTTGTTGTAGTCTATTTGTTCGATACTCCCCGGCAATCCTGCAGTTTTAACAGGCGTCATTTGTTGCTGATTTCATGCTAGCCTTTGGCCCCGAAAGCCATTAACCCATTGTTGAGGATCATTGAATGGAGCTCGGAATTGCCGGAAAAACGGCGTTGGTTTGTGCCGCTAGTAAAGGGCTGGGNAANGGGTGTGCGATGGCCTTGGCAGCGGAGGGCGCCAAGNTGGTNATNATGGCNAGGCAGGCCGNTACGCTGGCAGCAACCGCTGAGGNGATCCGGGTAGCCACNGGNGCCGAGGTGACCACNGTGGTNGGTGACATTACNACGGAGGCNGGTCGGGATGCNGTCCTTNNCGCCTGCNCTGCACCGGATATTCTGGTGAATAATGCCGGGGGNCCGCCGCCGGGAGATTTCCGCAACTGGGGNCAGAAAGAATGGTTCGAAGCGGTCAATGGCAATATGTATAGCCCGATTGANATGATTCGCCGNACCCTGGATGGCATGATCGANCGACGGTTTGGGCGGATTATCAATATCACCAGTGCTGCGGTAAAGCAGCCGTTTGAACCNCTGGGGTTGTCCAACGGNGCCCGTTCGGGGTTGACNGGTTTTGTGGCCGGGATNTCCCGGGACCCGGCGCGCTTTAATGTGACCATCAATAATTTATTACCGGGACTCTTTGATACCGAGCGNGGTCATGGCGCCGCCNCACTGATCGGTNANAGCNGGGGGCTTTCTGCCCGGGACATTATNNCCGGTCTGCCNGCCGGCCGGTTGGGNATGATCGAGGAATTTGGNGCCACCTGTGCNTTNCTNTGCAGCCNACAGGCAGCCTACATCACCGGCCAGAATATCCTGATTGATGGNGGCAACTACCGNGGNACTTTCTGAGGNGNAGNGCTAGTTCATCAGNCTCTGTGCCAGNACCANCAGTATCAGTGCNGGGCAGCANAATTTTGCGTAGCCGGGCCAGANTCGCCAGAACAGACTGTGCTGTACATCGGGCAGACCTCGGCGAATTTCCTCCAGAACCTGGTCCCTGCGCCAGACCCAGGTGGCGAAAACACATAACATCAGTCCCAGCAGGGGCTGGCTGTAGCGGGTGGTGAGGGTCACGACGACCGNAAACAGNGTGTCAAAATTCATCACGATNACCGTGCTGATGGCAAAGACTATCGCGCCGGACAGCCAGGTNGCCATAGGGCGACTGGCAACATGTTGTTCGAGAGTGTAGGAAACGGGCACTTCNAGCATGGAAATCGATGATGTGAGCGCTGCGATAGATAGCAGGGTAAAGAACAGCAAAGCAACCACAGTACCGCCAGCCATNGTTTGAAACAGNGCGGGTAGTGTTTGAAAAATCAGGTCTGGCCCGGCCATCAACGTCCCCTGAGCCGTATAGATTTCCACCCCCTGATGCCGGGCGACAAACATNGCTGGCAGTACAAGCAGACCCGCCAGAAAGGCNACGGATGAATCCAGTGCCGTGACAATGGCGCCCATGGCGGGAAGNTTGTCNTCTGGCCTGAGATACGAGCCGTAGATCAGCATGGTGCCGACCCCGAGTGACAGGGAAAAGAAAGCCTGNCCGAGGGCNCTGAGGATCAATTTTGGATCACCGATGCGGCTGAAATCCGGGATCAGGTAGAGTTTGAGCCCNTCGACTGCGCCGGGCTGNGTGAGCACATAAACGATCAGAAAAACCATCATTGCCAGCAGAGCNGGCATTAACCGNCANGACCATTTTTCGATGCCGTGCTCAACNCCGGNACTGATAACCGCGCAGGTNACAACCAGNAAAATNGCGCAGAACAGNAGGTTTCNGGGTGCGCTGAANNCAGTGAGCCAGTTGGCCAANNCCGGCANTCCGCTGAGNNTGACCATCGGTTCCAGCAGATANGCGAGCATCCAGCCGGCNACAATGCNGTAAAAGCTGAGGATCAGNGCGGCGACAATAATGCCGTAAAAACCCGTCAGTTTTCCCAGCAATCTGGNGNTTTTTCCNGGNGATATGATTTGCAGNGCAGAAACCATATTGGCGCGNGTATGACGACCGATAATCAATTCGGCCATGAGTGCCGGGTAGGCCAGGCAAAACGCCAGCAGGAAATACACCAGTACAAAGGCACCGCCGCCATTCTCGGCGGCATTGGTGGGAAATCCCCAGATATTCCCCAACCCCACTGCCGANCCCGANGCCGCCAGAATAAAGCCAATACGGGATGAGAACTGCCCGCGGGGNGAAGACATGGCAATCACTCGTGTTGAGCGTTGAGTTCTGACGACCGAAGTTGCCGTCTTGCTGGGATGTTAGTCATTCAGCAGCACTATTTTACCGGTGTGTGAAAACCCTTCCATCCGTTGATGGGCCGCGACCGCGTCCTCCAGCGNCATCACCCGATCAATAACAGGCAGGATCCGGTGTGCTGTCACAAAGTCNATCATGGCGGCAAACTCTGCATTGCTGCCCATGGTNGTACCCTGTATACGGATTTGTCGGAAGAAAAGTTTAGCCAGTTCCAACCCTTTGGCCGGGTTGCCNAGGGTGGCACCAAAGAAGACCAGTCGCCCACCGGGTAACAAACTATCCAGCAGGCTGTTGAGCGCGTCGCCGCCAGCGCTGTCGATCACTGTGTGAAAGCCGCCGGATTGTTGCCGAAGTTTTTTATAGCACGCNGGATCCCGGTANTTTTCGCCACCGGTTACCCCCATGACTTTGGCGTGAGCCAGCTTCTCATCGCTGCCACTGCTGACATAGACTTCGGCGCCGAGATTAAGGCACCAGAGAACGGCAAAGGTCGAAACACCACTGCCGGCACCGGTAATCAATACCCGCTGACCGGGCTGTACATCTCCCTGGGTGGTCACGGCACGCCAGGCAGTCAGTCCCGCCAGCGGCATAGCGGCAGCCTGTGGCCAGTTGAGATGGGCGGGTTTTGGGTAAACATCGCTCGCGGCAACACAGATGTATTCGGCGAAAGTGCCCTGATCTGGCATACCCAGTACCCGAAAATCCGGGCCGTAATGACGCTGTTCTGGGCCCCAGTTTTTGGCAGGGTAGATCACCACCTGTTGTCCGAGCAGCTCGTTCTGGACACCCTCCCCCAGTTCATCGACAATCCCTGCGCCGTCAGAGCCGGGAACACAGGGTAACTCTATTTTTGGGTACTTGCCCTGTGTGATCCAGAGGTCGCGGCGGTTCAGTGCACAGGCAGCCAGCTTTATACTCACTTCGCCTGGCCCTGGGGCTTTTCGTTCAATATCACGCAGTGTCAGCTTTTCAGGCCCACCAAGACTGTCGAGTACCACTGCCTTCATGTTTACTCTCCATTGTTCGCAGGCGAAAACAGATAACCCTTGCCAATAGTCGCGTTGCCTGCGACTTTGACCATGGATACCGACTACACCGCAATGATACTAACATGTCATTATGGACAGGGAGTGTAAACAGTTGTGACAGCCATCCTGAACGGTTTTGGACGTTAGGTGGTTGCATAATCGAGTCATATTGCAATACTCAAGAATAGGGGCATAGCGATGTATAAAAATATTCTGGTGCCGACAGATTTGACGGATAAAAGTGAACCTGCTATCCGGGAAGCACTGTCGATAGCAATTCGGTCCGACGGCCAGCTACACCTGCTACATGTACTGGAGAAACTGGGTGGTGAAATCGATGGAGAGCTGGAAGCCTTCTACCAGAAGCTTGCCAGTCAGGCCGACGAGACCCTGACGCGTTGGCAGCAACATTTTCAGTCAGAGTTTCCCGGTGTGCCAATTGAAAAGGTGATTGCAGTGGGTAAGCGGGCCCCTGAAATTATCCACTGTTGCGAAGAAGAGAAGATAGACCTGATTGTGATGGCGGCCCGCACCGTCAAGCCGGAACAAAAATCGTTTGGCACCCTGAGCCATCAGGTCGCCCTGTTCGCGCCTGTATCCGTGTTGATGGTCCGCTGAAACGCCTTTTGCGGTCCTGTTTTCCAGGATGAGGATGATTTCAGTGCCCATCCAAAGCGACCCTTGAAATTCAGATTGCCGTACCTACATAAGCTATGTGGGTGTCTCGTCTCCCGCAGAGTGCATGCCCGCGACCATTACTTTTTATATTGCTTCTAATGGAGGATATGTTATGGCAACTGTTGATCTGACCCCGCTGTATCGCAGCACAATCGGCTTTGATCGTCTCGAACCGATGCTGGAAACCGCGTTGCGCACTGAGCAAACCTCGACGGTGTACCCGCCCTACGACATTGAAGTGCTTGATGAGGACCGTTATGCCATCACCATTGCTGTGGCTGGCTTTGACCGCGCCGAACTGGATATCCAGGTCGAGAAAGGGGTACTTACGGTGTATGGCAAAAAGGCGAGTGACAAGACATCCAGAAACTACCTGCATCAGGGGATCGCCCGGCGTGCCTTCGAACGCAAGTTCAACCTGGCGGACCATGTTGAAGTGACGTCTGCGGATCTTAACAAGGGCCTGCTGACCATCAACCTGCTCAAGGAAATTCCGGAGGCCATGAAGCCAAGAACCATCCCGATCAGTGATGGCGAGAATGTACTTGAAGATACTAAGGGCAGTAGCGAGGATAGCAGCCAGGTAAACAGCCAGGCGGCCTGAGCAAACGGGGCGGCAGGTGATTGCCGCCCCACCTACTGAAAATACTTGGGAATTATTTTTTCCAAACCGTGTCCCACAACACTGTCAAGGGCGAGAACCTAGCCGGTTGGCTCGGCGTCAAGGCAAGTGGTCAAGCAAGTAATAAATGGGTTGGGTCCTGTCATTGGACAGCCAGGCCTTCGGTAATCCTCAGGAGTTTTTAGCATGCATCAGTTCAGACATTTCATGCTCGCGGTATCCATGTTGTTGGTGGCCGGTTTTACCCAGGCGGCGCTACCGCTGCACGATGGCTCGGACAGGGAGCTGCCCTCGCTGTCGCCAATGCTGAAGAGTGTCAGTCCGGCAGTTGTCAATATTGCGACATTTTCCAGCCAGCAGGCTACGAACAATCCCTTGATGAACGACCCCTTTTTCCGACATTTTTTCAATGCGCCCGACCCCCGTCAGCAGCGTCAACAGCCGCCCAGAAAACGACAGCAAAGCGCGGGTTCAGGGGTGATAGTCAATGCCGATGACGGCATTGTGATGACCAATTACCACGTGATCAAAGGTGCAGATGAAGTCCAGGTATCCATGGAGGATGGCCGTTCGTTTACCGCCAAGGTCAGAGGTTCCGACCCCGAGTTGGATATCGCCATTTTGCAGATTGAGGCAGATAACCTGGCTGAAGTACCACTGGGTGATTCCGGCAAACTGGAGGTCGGCGACTTTGTCGTGGCCATCGGCAGCCCGTTTGGGCTTGGACAGACCGTGACAACCGGTATCGTCAGTGCGCTGGATCGCACCGGCCTCGGTATTGAAGGCTATGAAAATTTCATACAGACAGATGCGTCCATCAATCCCGGCAACTCCGGTGGTGCACTGGTCAGCCTGGGTGGGGAGCTGGTGGGAATCAATACTGCCATTCTGGCACCGGCCGGCGGCAATATCGGCATCGGCTTTGCTATTCCAGTCAACATGGCCAAAGCCAGTATGGATCAGATTCTCGAATATGGCGAAGTGAAGCGCGGTCAGCTGGGTATTGGTATCCAAGATATTACGCCCGAGTTGCGCGAAGCCTTCAATCTTGAGAACGGTCAGAGAGGCGTACTGGTGACCGGTGTCAGTGACGACTCCACTGCCAAGAAAGCGGGCGTAGAGGCAGGGGATGTGATTATTGCCGTCGATGGTGAAGCGACCAACTCATCCGGGCAGCTGCGCAGCCAGATCGGCATCAAATCCATTGGTGACGAAGTGCGACTCACCTACATTCGCGATGGCAAGGTGAAAAAAGTAGATATCAAGGTAGGTGAGCCACAGCAATTGACGTCCACCACGGGTGAATTGCACAAGCTGCTGGAAGGTGCCCGCTTTGAAAACAACCCGGATGGTGAGGGTGTACTGGTGTCGGGCTTATCACCGAACTCGGTAGCCGCCTATAACGGTTTGCGCCCCGGTGATGTGATTCTGGGTGCCAACCGGCAGCGCGTCACCAACCTAGATAGCTTCAAAAAAGCGCTTTCCCTGAGCAAGCAGTCCGTCCTGCTCCATGTCAACAGGAATGGCAACTCCCTCTACCTGGTGATCCGCTAGCGTTCCATATTATCCGGTGGGCCTGTCTCTTGCAGGCCTCACCGGATACCTTGCTTGCCATGAAAAATCCCTTTGCCTGTGCCGGTTACATTCATTTGTCATGCAATGATCGATTTAACAGTTATTCAGTCAGAACCGGAGTAGGATGAAGGTGTTCCCTGAGTGGCCAGTCGGTATCGGTATGTCAGCCACGTTTCTACTATCTTTAAAGTATCCGCGCACTTCAGACTTGCAGCGGCCAATTCTTTTCAATAGGGAGTTCAAGTATGAATAATCAATCCGTTAGGCAACTGGTCTGCTACATACTGGTTTCCATGGTGATGTTCGCTGGATTGGTGAGTCAGTCCCATGCGGTGATGGTGGGTACCGATACGGTTGCCGCTGAGGTGGCTTCCGATCTGGGTCGTGAAGAAATCAAAGACCTTCTGGCTCGTCAGGATGTATCCGATAAACTGACCAGCCTAGGTGTTGATATTGCCGATGTCAGTGATCGGGTTGACTCAATGAGCGACGCGGAGGTCGCCGAGCTGAACCAGCAGATGGCCGACCTGCCTGCAGGGGGCGCTTTGGGTACAATCGCATTGGTATTGTTGATCCTGATTCTGCTTGATATTGCCGGGGTGACCGATATCTTCCCCGGTGTCTAAAATTGGCTCACAGTAGTCCGGCCTTTCAAAAACACGCGATGACCTCGCGTGTTTTTTTTCTGTGTTCTGTTCTGCTTTCCGGGTGTGTCAGCACGCCCCAGACAAACCAGCTGCTGGCGGGGCAAGCCGAAGACAGTTCCCGGCATGCGTCCCATCACATAGAGGGAGTGCCTTTTTTTCCGCAGAACGATTATCACTGTGGTCCCGCCGCGCTGGCTACGGTGCTCTCTGCATCGGGACTTGCTTCAGTGGTTCCCGACGACCTGGTGAGCAAGGTGTATGTGCCCGACAGAAAAGGCAGTTTTCAGGTAGAAATGCTGGCCGCTGCCAGATCTTACGGGCGAATCCCCTATATTATCGAACCCCGTATCGAGCATCTGATCGGTGAAGTGCAGGCCGACAACCCGGTGTTGGTGTTACAGAATCTTGGCGTCAGCTGGTATGAGGTCTGGCACTATGCGGTCGTGGTTGGTTACGACCTGAGCAGCGAAAAACTGGTGATGCATTCCGGTGAGAAAAAGCGGCGCATGACCAAGCTGGGAGTGTTTGAACAAACCTGGCGGCGCAGCGATTACTGGGGTGTGGTCCTGCTCAAACCGGGGATGTTGCCCCGGCAGGTGGACGAACAGAAATACTTCCTTTCGGTGGTCGACTTTGCGCGCAACAATCCTGCAGTGGACGTGGTGAAAGCCTATCAGGCAGGGCTGGGACGCTGGCCGGACAGCAAGATATTCGGGTTTGCCCTGGCCAACCTGTATTACGATATGGGCAAACTGCCGGAGGCGCTTGCCGGGTATCGGCGGTTACTCACCGTCGCCCCGGATTTTGCCCCTGCCTATAACAATCTCGCTCAATTGCTCTCGGAACTCGGTGAACACGCTGAGGCGATTGTCATGGCTGAACAGGCAGTGGCCCTGGGTGGGCCACACGCATCACTGTATCAGAAGACCCTCGACGCGCTTCGGGAGTGATCCGTCCGATTTATTCTGCGGGTACGTGGACTTTGCTGGTGCCTGACAGTTTTCTGAACAGCACATAGAAAACCGGGGTAAAGAACAACCCGAAAAACGTTACGCCTAGCATACCGGAGAAAACCGCAACCCCGATATCACTGCGCATTTCAGAACCTGCACCGGTAGACAGTACCATTGGGACTACACCCATGATGAATGCGAAGGACGTCATCAGAATTGGCCGCAACCGCATCCGGCTGGACGTCACTGCAGCGTGCCAGGTATCCATGCCCTTGTGCTCCAGCTCCCGGGCAAACTCCACGATCAGAATGGCGTTTTTGCTGGCCAGTCCAGCCAGCACAAACAGGCTGATCTGGGTGAAGATATTGTTGTCGCCACCGGTCAGCCAGAGGCCGGCCACTGCCGACAATACTGACAATGGCACAATACTGATCACCACCAACGGCAGTACCAGGCTTTCGTACTGTGCGGCCAGCACGAGAAAGACCAGCAACAGGCATAGAGGGAAAATAAAGATGGCGGTATTGCCGCTCAGTACCTGTTGGTAGGTCAGATCTGTCCACTCAAAGGTCATGCCGAGTGGTAGTACCCTGTCGAGGATTTTGCTGATGGCATCCTGGGCCTGCCCACTGGAATAGCCGGGTGCCGCATCACCATTCATGTCTGCCGCCAGATAGCCGTTGTAGCGAATGGCGCTTTCCGGACCGTAGCTCTCTTTCATTTCCAGCACACTTCCCAGCGGCACCATCTCTCCGCGGTCATTTTTCACTTTGAGGTTCAAGGCGTTTTCAGGGTTGGTGCGGTATTCGGCATCCGCCTGGGCAATCACCTGGTAGGTGCGGCCAAAACGGTTGAAATCATTCACGTACAGCGAGCCGAGGTAGACCTGCATGGTGTCGAAGATTTCCTTGATATCCAGGCCGAGCTGTTTTGCCTTGGTTCGGTCAAGATCGGCGTATAACTGGGGGACATTGATCTTGTAGTTGGAATAGACATTGACCAGTGCCGGGTCCTGCCATGCGGCCTGTTGAACACTGTCCACGACCGCGGCCAACTGCTCATAGCCGAGGTTGGCGCGGTCCTCGATCTGCAGCTTGAACCCGCCGGTGGTGCCGAGACCCATCACCGGCGGTGGTGGAAAAATTGCAATGAACGCTTCCTCGATACCGGCATATTGCATTTGCAGTCGTTCGGCGATGGCCGCAGCAGACAGTTCGGGCGAATTGCGCTGGTCAAAGTTTTCCAGTGTGACAAAAACGATGCCGGCACTGGCGCTATTGGTAAAGCCGTTCACCGAGAGGCCGGGGAACTGCACCGCATTGGCGACACCCTCTTCGGCCATGGCAATGCTGCCCATCTCCCGGATGACGGCTTCCGTGCGGGCCAGAGACGCACCATCGGGCAGCTGCGCGAAACTGATCAGGTACTGTTTGTCCTGGGGTGGAACAAACCCCTTCGGCAGGCCGCTGAAGCCAATAGCCGTCACGCCGATCAATACCAGATAAACCGCAAAAGACGTGGTTTTATGGCTCAGTAAACCGGCGATGGATGTGGAGTAGGCGCTGGACGATTTTTTGAAGCCCCGGTTGAACAACCGGAAAAAACCGCCAAACAATTTGTCCATGATCCTGGTTAGACGATCTTTGGGTGCATCCTGGCTTTTCAGCAGCAGCGCCGCTAGGGCAGGGCTTAGAGTCAAAGAGTTGAAAGCCGAGATGGTGGTTGAGATGGCAATGGTCAGGGCGAACTGCTTGTAGAATTGGCCGGTCAGCCCACTGATAAAGGCAATCGGCACAAATACAGCCACCAGAGTGAGCGAGATCGCAATAATCGGCCCACTGACTTCCTGCATGGCTCGATAAGTGGCCTCACGGGGATCCAGTCCCTCGGAAATGTTGCGCTCGACGTTCTCCACCACCACGATGGCGTCGTCCACCACGATGCCAATGGACAACACCAGCCCGAACAGTGACAGAGTGTTGATGGAAAAGCCGAACATCCACATCAGGGCGAAGGTACCGATAATCGATACCGGCACAGCCAGCAGCGGAATAATCGAGGCGCGCCAGGTCTGGAGGAAGACCACGACCACAATCACCACCAGCAACAGGGCTTCCAGCAGGGTTTTCACCACGGCCTTGATAGAGTCTTTGACGAACACTGTGGGATCGTAGACCACTTCGTAGTCCAGGCCCTCGGGAAACAGCGGCTTCAGTGTCTCCATGGTGCGCCGCACCTCATCGGAGATGGCGATGGCATTGGCACCGGGTGCCTGAAAAATCGGGATCGCCACAGCGGGTTTGTTATCCAGCATGGCATTGAGATTGTAATCGGCCGCCGCCATCTCAATGCGTGCAACATCCCTGAGCCGGGTGATCTGACCACTGCTGCCGGCATGCACGATGATGTCCGAAAACTCCTCCGGGGTTTCCAGTCGCCCCATGGCATTGACGGGCAGCTGTACATCCACCGGCTCGGCCATGGGTGCGCCGCCGATGATGCCCGCTGCCACCTGCACATTCTGTTCCCGGATCGCCGCAATTACTTCATTGGCCGAGAGATGGCGCTCGGCAATTTTCTCCGGGTCGAGCCAGATACGCATCGCATAATCGCCGGAGCCAAACAGGCGCACTGTACCAACCCCATTGACCTTGGCCAGTTCGTCCTTGACATGCATCAGCGCATAGTTGCGCAGGTAGAGTTCATCGTAGCGCTGATCCGGTGATACCAGGTGGACCACCAGGGTGAGATCTGGCGAGCTTTTCACGACCGTTACCCCGAGCTGCCGCGTCACTTCCGGCAAGCGGGGCAGGGCCTGAGATATCCGGTTCTGCACCATCTGTTGGGCGAGATCGGGGTCCGTGCCTATTTTGAAGGTGACGGTGAGGGTCATCCGCCCATCCGAAGTGGCCTGGGAAGACATGTAAAGCATGTTTTCCACGCCGCTGAGTTGCTCCTCAAGCGGCGTCGCCACTGACTCGGCAATGACTTTGGGNTTGGCGCCGGGAAAAGANGCATTCACNACCACTGAAGGCGGNGTNACCTCGGGNTATTCGGAAATCGGCAACTGAAACATCGCCAGCANNCCGGCGATCATCACCATCAGGGAGAGNACNCCGGCGAAGATCGGTCGATCTATAAANAATCTGGAAATATTCATGGCGGTCCTTCAGGGGAATATTGAGNCTATTCAGCTGTTGTGTCGGCAGCCTNGGGTTGGGCAGGTGTGGGATCGACCGGCATNCCCGGNCGAATGTGGGCGAGTCCGTTGATGACTACCTGATCGNCAGGTTGCAACCCGCTCAACACAACCCGTTGCCCTTTGTGATACTGNCCCAGGGTGACTTCGCGGTAGGCGGCGATATGGTCTTCGCCGACCACATAGACAAACTTCTTGTCCTGATTGGTGCCCACNGCGCCAGTGGGNATCAGCAATACCTCCANTTCGGTGGCTGCACCGAGTTGAACATTGGCGTACATGCCGGGTGTCAGGGCNCCGTCGGTATTNTCAAAGATGGCCCGCGCCCGNATGGTTCCGCTGGAAATATCCAGTTGATTATCGAANGCATGGACTTTGCCCCNGTAAACCCGGTCGTCGTTCGCCAGTGTCAGTTCTACCGGCATCGNCGCGGTATTACCGGTGGTCCGGATTGATTGCAGATAGGTTTGCTCGTCCACATTGAATTCGGCATACANCTGCTGGTTGGATACCAGTGTTGCCAGTACGGGCGCACTGNCACCGGCTTCCACCANGTTGCCGACGGTGAGCTCTGCACGGCTTATCCGGCCNGAAAAAGGCGCCTTGATNTGCGCATACTGGAGATCCAGCTCCGTTCTTACCACGGNNCTTTCNGCCTCCNGNATCATNGCGCTGGCNACCTGGTANTCATTTTTCGCCGNATCATAAATGCTGTCCGANACCAGTTTCCGCNCGACCAGCTTGCTGGCCCGTGCCAGNTCGTCTCGCGCCAGGGTGGTGCGGGACTCTGCAGAGGCAAGTTGNGCTTTTGCCTGTTGCACGGCGGCCTGGTAGGGCCGGGGGTCNATNACAAACAGTAGNTCNCCCCGNTCGACCAGTTGACCATCCTGAAACANNACCTGCTGAATCTCGCCGCTTACCCGGGGTTTTATCTCGGCNGTATTTACTGCGGTCAGGCGTCCGGCAAAGCGTGTCCAGAGGCGAACGGATTNCAGNGNNACCGCTGTAACNGGAACCTGTCTNGCAGGTGGTGCACCTGTTGCCGTCTNGTCACTGGAATNGCNCTGNTGNGGGAATGCGNCGTAATAGAGGGNCGCCAGCAGGGNCAACAGTACAGNGGCTGATTGCGCCCGCAGCAANGCGAGGGNGCCTTTTGCCNGATGTGTCNGGCATGGTTGAGCTCCAGATTNNNANGTNTTAANCNGNNTCCTGNNGCNGNANNNGGCNATTTNTTACNTGAANANNGCAGCTTACATACCGGTCGGTATGNCNGTCAATTGCTGAAATCAAAATAGGNTGNCTGGGGCNTCGTTTTGTATTTGAGTAATTTATANATATATTTCAACNGGTAANCGCAGTTACACCATCGTGGGTTTTCAGACGGCAGCGGTGTCAGGGGTTTTGCCAGCTGGCATGGGTTGCTGGGCAAACCGTTAGGTATCTATACTGTGAAGCCTGACNTNAACCTGAAAGATACCTGATATGTCGTTAACCGAAACCCGGGAGCGCCTGCTGGAAACAGCGCTTGAGCTGATCTGGCAGAGTAATTACAACAGTGTCGGTGTGAATGAAATCTGCAAACAGGCGGGCGTCACCAAGGGTGCCTTTTACCACCACTTTGATTCGAAGGCGGCACTGTTCTGTGAGGCTACAGCCTATTACTGGCANGTGATAAAAAGTGATCTTGATGCGGTTTTTTCACCGGTCAACACCCCGCTNGAGCAACTTGAAAATCTGGTGCATTTTCTGTTTGTGGCGAAGATGGGNAANGATCGTGCGGGTATCCGGGGCTGCCCTTTTTACAATGCNGGGGCACAGATTGGCTCCGGTGACGAGAANGTGATCGAAGCGCTCCAGCTNCTNTCNCAAACTGCGGTAAAATACAACCTGTCACTGGTAAANGCCNTGCAGTNAGCGGGNTNTCTNGATGACGGTGTGGATGCCGAGCAAACCGCCAGATTGCTCTATCANTACATCCACGGCGTNCTCAGNTATGCCCAGGTGCACAGTGATGACGAGGAAATCAAACGTGATCTGCCCACCGGTCTCTACCGNTTGCTGGCACTGAAAACGGACTACTGGTTTAGCNCCAGNCCCANCTGGGAGCCACAGCCGGGGGNTTCCCCTCTNGTCGGNGAGATACTGNTGCCAAGACTCAGNTAGCCGNNTNCGGTTATACAAAAACCGGGATGGANTCCATATGNCCGACCAGTTGTGGNCGGTATTCCCAGTGNGCCTCAATNGTATTCTGGGTGAGCACATCGCCGGGTTTTCCCTGTGCGGATAATCTGCCTTCCTTCATCAATACACAATGGTCGCAGTAGCGCAGCACATGGTTGAGATCATGCAGCACGGCGATGACTGCGTAACCGCGTTGGCGACATAGTGAGCGGGCCAGTGCCAGTATTCTGTGCTGTTGTTTGAGATCCTGTGCCGAGGTCGGTTCGTCCAGCACCAGCAGTGGGGGCTGTGTGGCCTGGCTCAATTGCAGTAACACCCTGGCCAGGTGAACTCTTTGCTTCTCTCCTCCGGACAGTGATGGAAACGCCCTGCCGATCAGGTGGTGGCAATCCGTGTCTTTCATCAAAGCGGCTACCTGCTGCCTGCCTTCTTGACGGGACAGGGAAAGTGGAATCATTCCCATGGCAACAATTTCGTCGGCGGTAAATGAAAAGCCGATCTGGCTGAACTGGGGAAGTGCGGCCAGGTGTCGCGCCCTGTCCAGTGGATCCCAGTGGCGTAAGGATCGCTGATAAAAAAGGATGTCACCGGCGACTGACAGAGCACCACCGATGGCCCTGAGCAAGGTGGATTTTCCCGACCCGTTTGGACCGGCGACCCCTACCATCATGCCCGTCTCGATACGCAGTTGCTCAACGGCAAGGTGTGGCATCTTGCCGCTTTGAGAGCGGAGATTGGTCAACTCAAGCATGGCGGGAACTAGCTCCATTGGCGTCGTTGCTGAATTAACAACGCCAGAAAAAAGGGCGCCCCCAGCAATGCGGTGACCAGACCCACCGGCAGTTCGGCTGGCTGTACCACGAGTCTTGCCATGAGGTCGGCCACCAGCAGGAGCAGGGCGCCGCAGAGTGCAGAGAGCGGGATCAGGCTGCGGTGGTCAGGCCCGGTCACCAGCCTTACCAGGTGCGGTACTACCAGCCCGATAAAGCCGATAATGCCAGCGTAGGCGACGGAGATGCCCACCCCAACGGCGACCAGAATAATCAGCTGCCGTTTGAGCCCTTCCACGTTGATACCGAGATAGCGGGCCTCACATTCTCCGAGTACCAGTGCATTCAGTGCGGATGTCTTCCTTTGGAATGCAATAGCCAGGGCAACAACGGTGAAAAATCCCAGCCACAGGTTTACCTGACTGGCACCGGCAAGACTACCCATCTGCCAGAGGCTCAATTGGCGAAGCTTTTCATCGTTTGAAAAGTAGCTGATAAAACCGATGGTCGCACCGGCAAAGGCGGAGATGGCCACTCCGGCCAACAACAGTACCAGCACGGAGGTGCCCTGTTTTGACCGGGACAGGCTGTACACCAGCATTGTGGTGAGCAGGCCGGCAACAAAAGCACTCACGGGCACGGCCAGAGGGCCCATGGAGGCGGGAAAGATCGCGATAGCAACAATAGCGCCGACCGCAGCCCCGGAGGAAACGCCGATAATACCGGGGTCTGCCAGTGGGTTGCGAAACAGCCCCTGCATCACTGCGCCACACTGTGCCAGCATGGCGCCGACAAACACAGAGAGCAGTAATCTTGGCAGTCTCAACTCAGTGATGACTACCCGCTGGTAATCATCCAGTATGCTCCAGTGGGTGCCGAACAGGGTATCGCACAGTGCCAGCAGGCTCTCTGTTGGCGGTAAATCCAGCGCGCCCTGCAATAGCGACAGCAAGCTGCCGAGGATAATCATGGCAACCAGCGCGATACCGGAGATCATAACGGGAAGTCGCATCAGTCCGCCTTTACTGCAAGGGTCAGTTGTCTGGCTTCTTCGATGGACGCCAGGCTCAGTCCCGCGACCAGTGTACTGCCATCAACGGCAATAATGTGCCCGGAGCGGGCGGCCCGGCTGTGCGCCAGTACCGGATTGCTTTTGAGAAAACTATCCAGAGCGCGGTCTTTTTCCTGCCCGGCGAGAATGATGATGTCGGGATCCATGGCCAGCAGGGATTCTGCCGAGACAGTGCGGTAATTGGTGAAATCGGCAACATTGTGGCCGCCGGTGAGTCGAATGAAAGCTTCGCCGGTGGTGCCGTGACCGGCCAGGCGAAGCTTTGTGGGATCTGTGGCCAGCAAGAAAGCGGCACTGCTGCCTGTTACTGGCTGGCTTTCCAGGGCGAGTAACTGTTGATCCAGCCTCGCCAGCAGGGGTGTCACTGTCTCGGTCAGGCCCAGCGGTTCGGCCACTCGCTGAATATTGTCACGCAACTGCTGTGGATGATCTGGAGAAGGCAATTGCAGCAAGGTGACGCCAGCCTGCCTGAGTGCATCAAGTGCGGGTGCCGGACCCATATGTTCACTGCCAATCACCAGCGTGGGTGACAGGCTCAGCAGGCCTTCTGCAGACAGGTTGCGGTGATAACCGACGATTTTAAGTGGCCGGTAATTCGGTGGCAGGTGGCTGGTGACGTCCACGGCAACCAGATACTTGTCTGCCCGCAGGGCAAAGATCAGCTCAGTGGCCAGCGCATCGGTGCTCACCAGCCTTGTGTCAGCCTGCGCCGTGACAGCAGCGCCAAATAATATCCCGGTCAACAGGGCTGACATCAGGGACGAGCGGGGGCATTTTTTCATGGTTTCGATTCCATCAGGATTTGGGTATCGGTCATCTGTCGTTCATTCAACAGCGCCAGCAGTTTGACCAGCGATTCCACGGATGCGCGGCTATCGGGGGCGACCGTCACAGGCCGGTTTTTGTCATCCAGCTGGGGCAAAAGGCGGGACTGAAATTCCTGCCAATGGTTGTAGCGCTGTTCGCCAATACCCCAGTGGGGCGAATCCTTATAGAGCGTGATCAGCAGCCGTTGAGGCCCTGCCGCCAGTTCGCTGGTAGCCTGGTCGGTATCCGGAATATTCACCGGCAGAGAGAGCAGTCGATGGTTGGCGGTAAGCAGCAGGAACACCACGACGATAAAGATGATGTCAATCAACGGGGTCAGTTCCAGGCCTGCTTCCAGCTTGATCTGGCGGGGCGAGCGAATCACGGCAGGGTACCCATCGAGACGCCATCGAGCTTCAGCAGTTGTAGATTGATAAACTGTTCAGTCCCACTGATCAACTGGTCGACCCACATATTGAAGCCGTGTGCGCCCACCAGTGCTGGCACCGCAATGATCAGTCCGGCGGCCGTTGTTTTCATGGCGATCCCCAACCCGCCGGCAAGCATGGCGGGCTCAATGGGGCCCCGTTGTTCCCCCAGGGTATCAAAGACCTGTATCAGTCCAACCACTGTACCCAGCAGTCCCAATAGTGGCGACAGCAGGGCGAGTATTTGCAGTAGCCGGATGCCGCTCGCCAGCCGCCGTTGGCGGTGTTGCAGCCACACGGCAGCAATTTCCTGCTGGATATGTTTTGGTTGTCCAGCATGTCCTGTCATGACGGTCAGGCTGTCCCGTCTGAGTTTGCCGCGCACGGTTGTGTAACCAATCACAACCAGCCGCTCTGTCAGGATGATCAAGGACAGTAGCGCACAAAGTGAGAGCGGATAGGCCATTGGGCCCAGTTGTTGTTCAAGCAGTGTCATCAGATTCATGGGACGTAGCAGGCATTACTGGTAGGTTGAATTTTTCAGGGCGAATTGCACCGGAACCCTGACCCTTGATGCGGCGCTCTTGCCATTTATCCGGTAAGGCATGAACTCCCAACTGGCAACGGCCTGTAGTGCGGCCTCGTCCAGTACAGCGATTCCCGAACTTTTGCTGACTGACAGTTGACGCTGTTCGCCTTCGTCGTCGAGCCAGATATCCAGCCAGACTGTGCCCTGCTGGCCCCGCTTGCGAGCAACTGTGGGGTAATTGGGCGGTGTAGGTGGCCTGGCGAACAGGGGTTCGGTGACCAGCGGCGCTGTGTGAATGCCCTGCTGTTTGGGCGATTCTGGCTGGCTAGCCACAATGCTTGCCGTATCGTCAAGCTGCTCTGTGTTGTCCCCCGTTGTGGCGGGTGGCCGCTTCGCTTCCGGTATTTTTTCCCGAAGTGGTTTTGTCTCTGCAGCGGACTCGACATTCGGTTCGGTAGTCACTTTGGGCTGCTTTTTTTCAGGTGTGTGGGTTACCACTGGCTCTGAAGCCGGGGACTGTCTGTGCTTAATAGGTTCAACAGCTTTGAGCATACTCTGTTCGCGGCGGAATGAGATCGACACCGCCACTGGCGCGGTGTGAAACGAGGATGCCGATTCAGCAGATGGCGCTTCTGTTGGCGGGAGAGTGATTGCCCAGCTGTGGGCAACCAAAGCCATCAAAAGGCTCCCGCTCCGCCAAAGCAGTGTTGGCCAGTATGTTTTCAGTGCTTTGCCCATAACCGAGATGCTTCAAATGTCAGTGGTGCCCATGGTATACAGTCGGACTCTTTTTGTAAATGATAATGATTCGTATTTACATTTGAGATTGGTGTGTGTAAATTGCTGTTCCCATAGTCAGGTAAGTAGTCAGGTAAGTAGTCGGGTAGGTTAATTTGGTTTCTTGCCAAAAGCGTCGCTATTCCGGGTGCAATTAGTGATGGGGAACAGTGATGGGGAATCCGTTATGAATGATTGTCAAAAACAGAAAAACTTTTTTTCAGTTGGCTGGTATCAACTGGGTCTGGTGCCCGCGTTACTTCTGTCGTACCCGGCGGCCACTGTTGCCGTCGAGGCCAACGACAATAGTAGTCAGTCTGCAGAATCTTCGGCCTTTGAAGTCGCACCAGTGGTAGTCAGTGCAACCCGGGTAGAGCAGGACATTGACGACGTATCTCGTGCCATTGTGGTGATAGACGAGGATGAAATAAGCACCATGCAACCCCAGTCGGTGGCGGAAATATTGCGCTATCAGCCAAATATTACGGTATCCGGTGGCCCCAGACCCGGCAATCAGTCGGTCAATATTCGGGGGCTGACCGGCCAGAAGGTGCTACAAACCATAGATGGGGTGCGTCAGACATTTGAGTCTGGTCATCGTCCCACTTACTTTTTGGATCCTGAGCTAATTCGTGATGTTGAAGTTCTCAAAGGGCCCACCAGCAGCCTGTGGGGTTCGGGTGCACTTGGCGGGGTAGTTTCCCAAAATACCATTTCTGCCAGAGATTTGTTGAAGCCGGGTGCCAATCTGGGTGGCCTGGTCAAATCGGGTTACAACAGCAACAACCATCAGCAAACCACCACCACGGCATTGGCCGGGCGAGTGGGTAATGTAGATCTGCTGGCTAGTGGTTATTACCGGGATGCCAATGACATCGAGCTCGGTAATGGTGACGCCCTGGCGGGCTCAGCCACGCGGGATCAGGGCGGATTGCTGAAGGCAGAATGGCAAATCGACGACCAGCAATCCCTGGCGATAAATTACCGCCGTGCCGAAGTGGAAGGCGGTGTGCCTTCCAATGGTGCCGCTAACCTGGGTAGCAGCAATTTCCTGATTGACCGGGATCAGCGAACGACCACCTGGTCAATGGAATATCACCTGGATACCAATTCTCCCCTGGTGAACAGTCGGCTGCTGGCCTACAGAAACAAGGTGGAAATGGATGAGTCCAGGGTCAGTGATGGACGCTACGATTCCACTGAACTGGTGGTGCGGGGTATTAATCTGAACAATCTTTCCATGATCGGTGATATCGCGCTGCTCTACGGAATCGATGGTTATCGAGAGGAATTCGATGCTCGTCGGGGCGGCATAGACCGCCCTGCACCTCCGGATGCGGAAACCGACGTCTGGGGCGCATTTGTACAGGCCACCGTACCGCTCTCGGAAGCCTGGAAACTGGAACTTGGTGTCCGTTATGACCGCTTTGAAACCGAGGCTAAGAACCTCAATGCTGACAGCAGTGATAGCGATGTCTCCCCATCGATTGCTGTCATCTGGCAGTCATCGGACTGGTTGAAACTGACCCTTCGCCACGATCGGGCATTCCGGGCGCCCGGGGCAGAAGCCCTTTACAGTACGGGAACCCATTTCTGTATGTTCCCGGGATTTTGCAACACATTCCTGCCCAACCCGGATTTGAAGCCCGAACAAGCGGCCAACACGGAACTGCTGGCCAATATGCAATTCGAGAACCTGTTTGCCGATGACAGCCTGCGTATCAATGCCGCTGTTTTCCGGAACAAAGTGGATGATTTTATCGAACAGATCGTCACAGACCCTACCTTCTTCCCGGTGATGGACCCCGGCTACACCACCTGGGTGAATGTGGATGAGGCGGAAATAAAAGGCTATGAACTGAGCGCGGATTATCGGCTTGACCAGTGGCAGTTGAAACTGGCCTATGGCCAAACGCGGGGTGAGGACGATAAAACCGGAGATGATCTCACCAATATTCCAGCTGATACTTTCTCAGCTGACCTGAATTACCGTTTCGGTAACAGGCCATGGCTGGCCGGTGTGCGCTTTACCCATGCGGCCAGACAGGACCGTACCGACTATCCGGAGAACACGGCTGGTCAGGAGTACAGCGATTACAACATCACGGATCTGTATGCCAGCTGGCAGCCGGAAAGCCTGAACGGCGTGAAGCTTGATCTGACGGTTAACAACATCACGGACAAGCACTATCGGCGGGCCTGGGAAGAGCTCTATGAGTCAGGACGCGAAATTATCCTGACGGCAACTTACCGTTTCTAGTGGCGAGAGGGTGTGGGTAACTAACAATGACAGCGTGGGATGACAATCAGGGGATGCCGGGAAATCAGGCAGAAGCACTGCTCCGGCTATTGGCCGAGTGGGGCAATACAACGACCGTCATTGTACACGGCGGTTGTGTGTTCGAGTTCAAGGGGTCTTTTCCTGCCGGTAGCCTCGGCGAGGGTTACTACAATCTCGCCGGTGGCACTTCGGGGCTGCACGGGCACATCAATCTCGGCAGGATCCGGCAGGTGGCTTTCCAGGCGCGTCCCCACCGGGGCAGGGAAAGCTATGCTTTTGTGTTTCTGGACAAGGACAACGAACCCATTTTCAAGGTCTTTCTGGGCAGGGATAACGACGGCGCGTTATTTCCCGACCAGGTGGCCAAATTTCATCGTATTAAAGAGCACCGCTCGGTGCAGTGACGAATGTCAGGAGAGCAGAATGAGAGAGTCTATTGTACAGAAACGTATTAATGAAGAAGTGATCAACTTTATCAGCAGCCGGAAAAGCCTGATGTTATCGACCCTCACGATGGAGGGGGCACCCTATGCTTCCTACGCGCCTTTTGCGATTGGCGAGGAATGTCTGTATGTGTTGATCAGTGAAATTGCTCTGCATGCCGTTAACCTTCAGCATTTTCCGGAAGCCTCTGTCCTGATCATCGAGGATGAGGACAGTGCCGGCGAGCTGTTCGCCCGGATCAGGGTAAATTACAGCGTGCAGGCAAAACACATTGAGCCGGATGGCAAGCATTGGGCCGAGGGCATAGCACGATTGGCCGACAGACATGGCGAGCGTATTAATCACCTCAGCCAGTTGGCAGATTTCAAGCTATTTCGACTTGTTCCCCAGGGTGGACGTTATGTGAAAGGCTTTGGTCGGGCATTTTCCCTGGCGGGAAAAACCCTCGCCGGTGAAACAGTGGATCACCTCAGGGATGGTCACCAGAAAAGGGACGTGGCCTGAAATACCCATTAACCGGAGAGGGGGAGAATCGCTATGGAACCACAATTCCTGTGTGTACATCACAGACAGTTTCTGTCGGTTAACCCCTGTATGGCAAGACGTTACTGGGAGCGGTGTATGCAGGAAGGGCAGGTGTTTGTGACACGCAGCCACTATCGGGCAGCGCTCCCCCATTTTGGTAGCGGTTTTGAAATTGCCATGATTCTGTTGGCCAATGACTGTCAGCCGGTACAGGTTCAGGCCGGGGGGTGTGCCGATGTGGACAGGCTAGTGGATGCCGGTCATGGTACGGCTGCCTGTTACAGGCAGTTGGGGCAATTTCATCTAGAGAAGAATTATCTGTTGACGACGTACTATGCGGTACTTGAGGCCGGTGAATTTGTCCGTAGGGATCAGTCTGCCATTTATCGAGAAGCCATTTCCAGGGTGCTGGAAAAAATCAGCGAAGTCTCCCTGGCCAGCTATGGTCTACCCGATAGCGACCCCGCTCAGCGCCACATGCTGAGCCGTGCGATGCATTAGAATCTCTTCACGATTTTCATGATTGACCCCAACAGGGTTGTCCACCATCGAGTCAGTTGTTTTTGGCATAACCGCAATAGGGATCGGGGTTACCATCTGCCCTTGAGCTTGCCTATACTGTGGCACTGTTATACCGACTACAGACCGATGTAACTGAACACGATAATAACGAGAGGGTGGTATCCATGAAAAAAATCAAAGCTGTGGTTTATGGTGTCGGGACAATGAATTCGATCATTACCCGTATGTTGCTCGACAAGGGCGTCGAGATTATCGGGGCCATTTCCCGCAGTCCGGCAAAAGTCGGCAAGGATCTGGGGGAGCTCACCGGGCTCGGGCGCCAGCTGGGAGTCGCCGTGAGCAATGATGCCGCAGAGGTGTTGAGTCGTGGAGCCGATATCGCGGTTATCGCCGTCAACAGCTATATGTCCGATGCACAGGAGCAGCTCCGCCTTTGTGCCGAGCACGGCGTGAATGCGGTGACATTGTCTGAAGAGGCACTGTACCCGTGGGAAACCTCGCCCGAAATTACTGCAGAGCTGGACGGGATCGCCAAACGCACCAGTGTGACTTTGACAGGCTCCGGTCATCAGGACAGCTACTGGCTCAATATGGTAAGTATGCTGATGGGTACCACCCACCGTATAGACACAGTGCTGGGCCAGGCCAGCTGGAATGTCGACGATTACGGGCCCGAACTGGCTCGTGAGCAACAGGTTGGTACCACCCCGGAGCAATTCAACACGTGGCTGGAGTCCGCTTCGCGCCCGCCCACCTTTGGTCGCAACGTGTTGGATGCGCTGGTGGCGGATACCGGGCTGACGCCCGTGTCGATTACCACGACATCGCGGCCGGTATTGGCGACGGAACCTCTGCCGGTCGCCTCGCTTGGAATCACGGTTCCTGTTGGTCATGTTCTGGGTTTTACCGATATCGATGAAATTAAAACCAGTGAAGGGCCGAGCTTTGTGTTTGAGATGACCGGTTGTGTGTATCGGCCTGATCAGGCTGATATGAACCACTGGAAAATCGCGGGGGAGCCCGACGTTGAGCTCTCTAATGGGGCTGTTCCCACTGCCATGACCACCTGCACCCAGCTGGTCAATAGAATTCCCGATGTGATTAACGCCCAGCCCGGCTTTATCACTGCCGAGAAATTACCCCGGCTGCGCTATCGGGCATTCAGTCTGGAAACCTACTTATCCTGACAGAGCTGCCTTGAGGTCGGAAGGTGTGTGGACAACCGAGGACGCTACCCGGTGGTTTGATTATTCCAATCCTCTACCGGGTACCGGTCCAAAATGTCGATTGAATCGTAGGAGTATTGATTGGCCGCTGTCCCATCGCGGTTGCTATGAACCCTGCGACACGAGAATGACTATGTTTGGACTGTTCAGAAAGAATCCGTTGGAAAAGCTGGAGAAGGACTACCAGAGCAAGCTTCAACAAGCTATGGAGGCACAACGATCAGGCAATATTCAAAGGTACGCGGAATTGAGCGAAGAAGCGGACGGTATCTATCAGAAAATCAAAGCGCTGGAAAATACTGACGATCGGGAGTAATGCGCTGGGCAATTCAGTTCAGGAAGCCCGCCCCACATGAATTGCTAAAGGCCAGCCTGCCAAGAGATCGGTTGCCAGGCTACATCGTCATTGGCTGAGCGTATACAGCAGCGCCCCCTCTTTCCCCGATCAACCGGCCTTGATCATACGGTTGCGGCCTGAGGCTTTGGCTTCATAAAGTGCATCGTCCGCGGATTTCAGCAGCCTTTCCAGCTGGTCTCCTGGTTGTGCCAGACAGCTGCCAACACTGACGGTTATTTTTCGTCCCTCCGGTAGCCCGGTCTGCTCGATGCTCAACCGCAGGCGCTCTCCGATCTGCTGTAACGTCGTTTCATCACAAGGTGAAAGCAGCACCAGAAATTCGTCTCCGCCCCAGCGGGCTGCATGATCATAGGGTCTGATACCCGCTTTCAGAAGGCCGGCAACATTGACCAGTGCGCGGTCGCCGACTGCGTGTCCGAAGGAATCATTGATAGTCTTGAAATGATCAAGGTCAAGCCAGATGATGCCGAAGGTATTTTGCTGGCGGCGTGAACGGTCTATCTCCAGCGTCAGTTGGAGATTCATGCCACGCCGGTTGAGCAGACCGGTCAGTGGATCGAGTTTAGTCAGTTCATTGAGTGCCTGTGTACGGTCCTTGACCCGGGTTTCCAGTTCTTCAGTGTGATTGCGAATTGCCTCGGCCATGTCGGAAAAATGGTTGATCAGTCGACCGATTTCTCCCGAACCACTTGGCAGGTCGGCAGGTCGAAGATCGCCACTTTTCACCTTGAGCATGGCATTATCCAGTGCCGCCACCGGTGTCAGGACCAACTTTCGCAGCGCCAGGTGCACCAGCAATATGGCGATTAACAGGATGAGGGTAAACAGCAGCATCATTGCTGCAAAACTACTGACAGGAATCACTTCCTCCAGATCCAGTAGTGTGAGCTCAAACCAGTCCAGCGAGGGAAGGTAGACAACACCTGCCAGATAGCGCTTGCCGTCAATGACCACGAACTGGCTTTTTACCTCGCTGGTATTGCCGCCGACCTCGCGCAGGGTTGTCATTGTATTCCACAGGGCCTGTTGATCGCGCGGTTGGTCAAAGAGCAATTCAATGGTGTTCTTCTGGCCTTCCGGTTTTACCAGGCTGGCGTAATCAATGATGCCGGGGTCGCGGTGTAATTGAATGGCACCTGTGTGATCTACAAACACGGTTGTGATACCGGGTTGCTCGATATCGACAATTTCCTCCAGGAAGGCTTCTAAGGGCAGGCCGGTGCCGACAATACCCAGCGTGTTATCGCCGTCTTTCATTTGCACGTCAATCCACAGCTGGGTAATACCCAACTGTGTATCGGGATTGACATTGATATGAAAGGACTTGTTCAGTTTAAGTAGCTGGTAAAACCAGGCGTCATCGGGCTTGTCACTGTCCAGCGTATAGCGAAGCTGTTTGCCGGCAAACTCGTCGTCGGCGTTGTTGTAGTAATAGGAGCCCGATTCCTTGAGCGCCACAAAATAATTTTGTGCACTAAAGTTTCGACGATAACTTTCCATCTCACGGATGGCAGCGGTGGCCAGTGTGGGGTCATCCTCGTTCTTTGCCCAGTTCTGGATAATGCGGGAATCGGCCATCTGCCGGGCCAGCGCAANTTCCCGCTCAATCGGTTTNAGTAGGCGGGTNCTGTCGTAGCGCACCTGAATNTCGGCGGCGCGCAGNCCCCATTCNTCGATAATATTTTTTGCAACCTGTTGGAACAGCAACCAGGCGCACAGAGAGGAAATAACGATGAGGGCTGCCGTCAGAAGTTGAAAACGTGTTTTGATGCTCAANGAAAACCCCTGATTAAGCCATACGNTAAATTATCATTGGATTNCCCGGTGTAGGCAACTGGTCAGTGACTCAAACGCATTTGATTCGACGCCGATTGCCTGCCTGGTACTCAATTTTTTTATTCGAGGACAAATTTCCTGGAACATGTTCCATGTCGGTAGCCACCGTGTTCCAATTTGCGCATCTTGATTACTGGCTTGGATAGAACGGTGGTTATGGTGCAAATTGCCGGATTATATTGAAATGAACAAAACTGCTATTAGAGAGTTGCTCGTTCCCATCCTGCAGGACGCCGGAATTTTTTATCTTCGGGATACTGTTGCCGAAAGCGATTTTGTCGCTGGAGTCTGGGATATNGANCTGNCCGAGNTGGANATAGACAGTCTGTCNGCGATGGAGCTNTGTATTGGNCTGGAGGNCGAATGGGGNCTGACTGTTTTGCCNGAGGANNTGAACAGNCTGNGTACACTTNNCCAACTGGTNNATAGNGTAGAAAAATATTGTGAACAGACTGTATAAACGGCTTGCCGGGTGCTGTAAGTCACCCAACCAACTGAATAAACTCCATATTACCCTGGAAAACCGGATGACTCCCATGGAGTTGGCCGCCTTGCGTGATGAGTTCATTACCCGAAAAGGGAGTAGCTGGTTGTGGAAAAAAATCATTCAGGTTTTTTTCAAAATCCGAAGAAATATTTTCGGAAAGGACAGTGTTGTCAAAAAATACATTTCGATTAACGCCCGTGAGCTGTCGAAAGTCTGGCTGACAAAACTCCATGATCAATACTTGCTTGCTGCGGGCAACAATGCCCTTGCGCCTTTTGTGCGGAAACGCCTGGGACGGGCTGTCGTTATCTATGAAGCCGGGGGTGATCGCGCCGGCAAAACATTGGTGGTCTGTTTTAGCGGAAACTTCCAGCGCATGATGATGCCGACACCGGTATTTCTGCAGTCGATAGATGCAAACAGTGCCGACGTGGTTTTGCTCCGAACAGAAAAGCACAAAGGTTATCGAACGGGCATCCAGGGACTCACGTCTGATCTGCCGTCATCACTTGCAGCGCTTAAAACCCTGTTGAGATTTGATGAGTACCGCAGAGTCGTGACGGTTGGCACCAGTGGCGGGGCAATGCCTGCCCTGTTATCTGCGTTGTACTGGCATGCCGATGCATGCCTCAGTGTCAGCCCGAATAACCCGGAGGACGACCGCTGGCGTTCATTTACTGACGGTGAAGGGGCTCTGGGGCTTTGCAAGCACTTTGGCATGGGTGAGAACCCGCCTCCTGTGCATATTGTTTATGGTGAGAACAGCATCAAAGACGCTGAGTCTGCGAGAGTGATCGAATCCATCCTCCCGTCAGTGAGTCTTGTTCCGGTGCCGGGGGCCGGGCATGTCGCGCTATTTCCGCTGCTTGAGCGAGGCGAACTGGGTGGTGTTCTGCAGAGGGCGCTATTCGATGCCAGTCTGCCAAGAAGTGGTTGATTTATGACGGTGATTTAATATGGGCTTTTTTGCCAAACTCGCGTCACATGCCGCGAATAAAATGGCGCATCCGGCCATTATTTCGGAGGGCCAGTCACTCACGTACGGTGAGTTTTTCGACTGTGTCAAAAAAACCGCTTTAAACCTTGATGCAGCCGGATTCGGCACGTCAGAAGTGGTGGGGATCCGCATTGAAGACGAAGTTGATCACCTGATAATCAGCCTTGCTCTTTTGGCAACAGGTGCCAGTATTATTACCCTTCCCGGGCATGATTCCCCGCAATTGCGAGCTAATCTGGCCCACAAAGTTTCAGTGACCCGGATAATTGAGTCCGCAGACGCACATAACTTCCTGGATTACCGTTGCGGTGAATCTCTGTCTCCGGCGTTTCTCTCCGTAGGGCAAATAGCTGCTGCCAGTGTTTTGTACTTCAGAACGTCAGGTACCACGGGTGATGTGAACATTGTGCCATTCTGTGAAGCGCAGATTGCCGCCCAGGCAGATCGTCACAGTGAGTATGCTGGGGACCGGTTGCTGAGACTTGCCTCCATCGAACATAACAATTCCAAAAGGCACAGGTTTTATTGCGTCTGGCAGGGTGGAACCAATGTCTTCAAGCCTCGGGGAAAATTTGATCTGGTACAGTTTGTTTTACAGCACCGGGTGAGTTGTCTGGACATTTCACGTATGCATGCTTCGGACCTGACCGCGCTGAATACCGCGGGCAAGCTGTCCGGACTCAAGATCCGTACCGGTGGTTCAGCTGTTCCCTATGCGGTTCGTTGCGCAATTCAGGAAAAATTGACCGCAAACCTTTATGTCAGATACGCCGCCACAGAATGTGGCGCTATATCCATGGCCGGCCCCGACGATCATGATGAAGCGGACGCAGTTGGTATACCACTTGATGGTGTCGAGTTGGAAATAGTGGACGGTGAGGGCTGTCGACTGCCACTTGGTGAACGAGGGGAGATTCGAATTCGGGCCGAGGGAGTAGCCAGTACCTATCTGAACTCACCCTCAGACACGGCAAAAAGATTCAGGGGCGGTTGGTTTTATCCGGGGGATCTGGGGCATATCCATGATGATGGGCAGCTCGTACTGGATGGGCGAACCGATGACATGATCATTCTCAATGGGCTCAATATCTTTCCCGCCGAGATTGAGAGAGTGCTGGAGAGCCACCCTGATGTCGACTGTGTGGCGGCACTTGGGTTGCCTTCGCAGGTGCATGGGCAAATCCCGGTTGCTGCCGTTATCCTTAAGGCCGGAGTATCAGCGACTGCAGTGGAACTCCGAGGTTTTGTCAGGGCAAGTCTGGGATTGAGAGCACCCCGCCGTATTATTGTGCTAGACAGTTTTCCCAGAAACTCCCAGGGAAAAGTGCTGAAAAGAGAATTACTCAAGTTATTTCAATGATTGAAGACGTGAAAATTCTGTTGCTCAGGGAGTTTCCGGTTGTTCTTGAGAATTTTCTGTGAGGATGTTTACCGGATAAAGAAAAACGGCGGTGTTGTTAACACCGCCGTTTTTGTGTCAGTTCCGAAAAAGGATAAATGACCGCTTCTCAGAACCGGAGTCTGGTGCTCGAGTGGCTTTGTTTTTTCTGCCGTTGCGAGCACCTTCCCCGTTGGGATTAAAATTGATCGGGTTAGAAGCGGTCGAGCGTCATTACTTTGTGCCATGCATCGACAAAATCATTGACGAACTTTTCTTTTGCGTCATTGGCAGCATAGACTTCTGCAATGGCACGCAACTCAGAGTTCGATCCAAAAACAAGATCGACCGGTGTTGCTGTCCATTTGAGCTTGCCTGTTTTGCGATCACTGCCCTCATAAATCCCGTCAGTCTTGGCTTTTGACCACTTGGTGGACATATCGAGCAGATTGACAAAGAAGTCATTGCTCAATGTTCCGGGCCGGTCGGTAAATACACCGTGTTTGGATTTTCCGGTGTTTGCATCCAGTGCGCGCATACCCCCCACGAGAACGGTCATTTCAGGCACCGTCAGTGTCAGCAGGCTGGCCCGATCCACCAGCATGTCTGCGGGTGATCTGGAATGGCCCTTGCCGAAGTAGTTGCGGAAACCGTCTGCAGTGGGCTCCAGCACAGCGAAGGAGTCGACATCAGTCTGTGCCTGCGTTGCATCGGTGCGACCCGGTTTAAAGGGGACCTCTACCTCCTGACCGGCCTTCTCGGCGGCCTGCTCAATGGCTGCGGCACCGCCCAGAACAATCAGGTCGGCGAGTGATACTTTTTTGCCACCCGATTGTGAGCCGTTAAAGTCTTTCTGGATTTTCTCCAGACGCTTTAAAACCTTGTCAAGCTCTGCTGGGTTGTTCACATCCCATTTGTTCTGTGGCGCAAGACGAATCCGTGAACCATTGGCACCACCGCGCATGTCGGTACCGCGGAAGGTGGCGGCAGATGCCCACGCAGTTCTTACCAGTTCAGAGGTCGTCAAACCTGATTCCAGGATGTCTGACTTCAGCTTGGTGATGTCCTTTGAGTCGATCAGTGGGTGATCAACTGCCGGGATGGGATCCTGCCATAGCATGGTATCTTCAGGAACCTCACTGCCGACATAGCGTGCCCGAGGACCCATATCGCGGTGGATCAGTTTGAACCACGCCTTGGCGAAGGCAAGCTCAAACTCTTCCGGGTTCTTTAGGAAGCGCTGGGATATCTTGCGGTACTCAGGGTCTTCCTTGAGTGCCAAGTCGGTGGTAAACATCATGGGTGCGTGAAATTTACCATCAACGTGGGCGTCGGGAACTGTGCTTGCCGCTGCCCCGCCCTTGGGCTGCCATTGGATGCCACCCGCCGGGCTGCGGGTCTGTTCCCATTCAAAGTTGAACAGATTTTGCAGGAACATCATGCTCCACTGGGTGGGCGCCGAAGTCCATGCGCCTTCCAGACCACTGCCGACGGTGTCTTCAGCGTTGCCTTTGCCGCACTTGTTTTCCCAGCCAAGTCCCTGCTTCTCGATAGGGGCGGCCGTCGGCTCGGGACCGACGCATTCGGAAGGTTTGTGGGCACCGTGGGTCTTGCCAAAGGTGTGGCCACCGGCGATCAGAGCGACGGTTTCTTCATCATTCATCGCCATCCGACCAAAACTTTCCCGGATCTGCTTTCCAGCTGCCACTGGATCAGGATTACCGCCGGGACCTTCCGGATTGACGTAAATGAGACCCATTTGGGTGGCAGCGAGGGGGTTTTCCAGCTCACCTTTCTTGTTGTAACGCTCTCGCCCCATCATCTCGGCTTCCGGGCCCCAATAGACAAGATCTGGCTCCCAGTCATCGGTTCGGCCTCCGGCAAAGCCGTAGGTTTTGAAGCCCATGGATTCCAGCGCCACATTGCCGCTCAGAACCATCAGATCGGCCCAGGAAAGGCTGCGACCGTATTTTTGCTTGATCGGCCACAATAAGCGCCGGGCCTTGTCGAGATTCACGTTGTCCGGCCAGCTGTTCAGTGGTTCAAATCGTTGTTGTCCCCCAGCAGCACCACCGCGGCCGTCAGCGACACGGTAGGTGCCCGCAGAGTGCCATGCCATCCGGATGAAGAAAGGTCCGTAGTGGCCATAGTCTGCCGGCCACCAGTCCTGCGGCGTCTTCATCAACGTCTTAATGTCCTTTTTGACAGCCTCGAGATCCAGGCTTTCGAATGCCTTGGCATAGTCGAAGTCGTCGCCCATCGGATTGGACTCCTGGCTGTGCTGGCGAAGCGGACTCAGGTTCAGCTTTTCAGGCCACCAGAATTGGTTGGATTTTGGCTCACCCATGGCCATCGCCGTACTGGGTGTCATGACTTGCGACACGGCTATCACCAGAGCAGCAACTATAGGTGTTGTTTTTGTAAGCATTGACGTAGCTCCCATAAGATACAAAAAATAAAGTAGTTCAATACACAATATAGCGTAGCCTCGCGTAAATACGGCATTTACATTCACTATGAAATGGATTGAAAAATTATATTGGTAACGGTGAGCACACTGATCGTTCCATGTCTGGTGTAACGTGGTAGCGTGTACCGTCAAAAGATCGCTGATGAACTGATCGGCATATTGGCAGACAGCTGGAGAATCTTCCGGGTAGTATTATTTTTCCGCAACTGGATATCAGGCATCCTGCTACTATAATTTTCTGAATACTCGAAGAGGGACTTGAAAATGGATAACAACGCGACGACAGGTGGCAAGTGCCCGGTGATGCATGGCGGCGCCACATCAACCGGTATGTCGAACATGGAGTGGTGGCCGGCTGCCCTGAATCTCGACATTCTACATCAGCACGATATCAAGACCAATCCGATGGGAGAGGGCTTCAGTTATCGCGAAGAGGTTAAGAAGCTGGATGTCGCGGCGCTCAAAAAGGATATGCACGCTCTGATGACCGACAGCCAGGATTGGTGGCCGGCGGACTGGGGACACTACGGCGGGCTGATGATCCGTATGGCCTGGCACTCTGCGGGTACTTATAGGATCGCCGATGGCCGTGGTGGCGGTGGCAAGGGCAACCAGCGTTTTGCGCCGATCAATAGCTGGCCGGACAATGTCAGTCTGGACAAGGCCCGGCGCTTATTGTGGCCGATCAAGAAGAAGTACGGCAATAAAGTCAGCTGGGCCGATCTGATTATTCTGGCTGGCACCGTGGCCTATGAGTCCATGGGCCTGCCTTCTTTCGGCTTTTCATTCGGTCGCGAGGACATCTGGCACCCTCAGAAGGATACCTATTGGGGTGCCGAGAAAGAGTGGCTGGCCCCCTCCGACGAGCGCTATGGCGATGTCGATAAGCCCGAGACCATGGAGAACCCGTTGGCTGCGGTGCAAATGGGTCTGATCTACGTGAATCCGGAAGGGGTGGATGGCAAGCCCGACCCGCTGAAGACGGCCGCGGC
>PANQ01000026.1 GCA_002707685.1 Porticoccus sp.
AAATAACAGCGGTGATCACGCATTTTTTGTTCAACATAGGGCCACCAGGGTCAGAAATTCGGATCAGTTAAAGGGGAACACGGATAACCACACCACCCATCACGTCACCGATATCGAAGTCGGTTCTGGGGGAGTCCTTGTGATCGTTATGGCAGGTTGTGCAGGCGGGGGAGACGGCAACATCGGGATATACCGCCGTAAAGTAGGTCACGTCACCCAGCTTTTCCTCACCGTAGAAGTTTTCACCGGGATTGTCCACGGTGTATTGTAGGCCCTCTTCTTCAAGGGGGGTCTTGGGTGCATTCTGCTTGTTGATAGGCCACAGGGATTGCAGTGAGTAGGTGAATTCATCGGTCACTTCCGCGACGGCCTCTGAGCCTGCCCGGAACATCTGGGCCGGCAATAATGCCCCATTCTCTATTTCCTTCCAGTGTTCATCCGGCTTGATGGCGCCCGCGCCATTGGGTCCCAGGCGCTGAATGATTAATTTGGTGTAGTTGGCCCGGTCGGCATTCATGACCGCAAACAGTGAGTCAGTGTAGAGTTTTGGTGGTATGCCCGCTTTTGCCGGTGGCGCTTCATTGCAGGCGGTAATAACAAGGCTTCCGGTGAGCAGTGTTGTTATCAGGGCTATTTTTTTGATGTGTTTCATGGTGAATTCCTCGTGTTTTCAGAGTAATGACATGGGGGGTAGGTTGTGGTAATTACAGCGGTGAATTGCATCAGTCAGCCACCCGTTTGAGTGACCAGTCGATGGACGGGATGTGGTTGGCTGGTTTGCCGTTGAAGTTGTTCCTGATCAGTGCCGGGTCAGCCAGGGCGTCAATGGAAAAACCGAGACTGTGGCACTGCATGCAAACCGGTCGGATCATCTTTTCATTGGGACGCAGGTTGTGGTTCTGGTTGTGATTGACCTGTACCACCGCTTCCCCATTGATAATGTCCTCCGTTCTCGGCATATGACAGGTCGCACAGCTGACGGCCTGTTCCACCGCAATGACACCGGCGATCGCCTGATTTAGCAGCTGTCCGTGGGGTGATTCCTCGAACCCCTGTGAGTGTTCATCGTTGTGGCAGGTCAGGCAGGCTTCGCTGGCGGCAAACAGGGTGTCTGTCCGGTGTGCACTGTGGCAGCTGTTGCAACCCTGTTGCAGAGACATCGCTGTCTCCTTGAAGGGCAATTCGGAATCGGCAGGCCGGATAGCGGGCAGGGACTGAGCCAGTCGCATACCGTGTTTGCCCGATTTATAGCTTTCGGCTTCGTGAATATGGCAGGTCTGGCATTGCGCAATGCCGGGTTTTTCGAGCCATTCACCGGAGCGGGCATCACTGTGACAGCCACCGCAGTCCACACCGGCATCGGCATGGCTACTGCCAGACCATTCTTCATGGACATCCGGGTGAGCCGCTTTTTGCTCGGGGAATCCCGGCTGTTGGTTGGGTATGTGTGTGCTGGCAAGTATTTTTGCGCCAGTGGAACTCGTGATCCGGGCCATCTCCTTCAGCCAGGGACCTCCGTGGTTATTGACGAGAAAGTCTTCAAAGAGTGCCCGATTGTCGTGATAGTTATGGCAGCCTGCGCTGGCACAGCTATCAAAGGCCAGATCCTGATGGCTCTCCCGGTCGTCGCCGACGTCGGTGTGACAGTGGAAACAATAATCCTCTGGCAGGGTTACTCCCATCGGGGCTGTAATTTCTTTGCGGTGCTCGGTGTGACAGCTGACACAGTAGCGGGCATCAACCACACTGAGCCGGTCTGCATTGCGCGGGTCGGTAAACTTCTTTTTGGGGTGCGTATCGTTGGCCTCTGCTAGCTCCGCACCATGGCAGCCGACACAGGCTTCCTGAATGAGTTCGGGACCACCAAAGGCCTCTGTATGGCAACTGCTACAGGCCAGTTCGATCTGGAAGTGCCCATGGCTGGTCTCGCCGATCAGTAGTGCCTGTTTATTGTCGGCCTTGAGCAGGATGTAGCCGTAGTAGCCGGCTATCGACAGCGTGACAAGAATCCATGTGGCCCAGATGATTTTTTTCAATGCATCGGCCCCCGCATCAGTAGTAATACACGGTGAGGATATGTAAAGCCAAAAGGACGGGCAGGGGCCACGACACAATGATGTGCAGCCATTGCATAGACTTTCTTGTGCCCTGCGCGGCCCCTGTCGACAGTTTGTGGCCAAGGCCAATGGCGCCACTGGTAAAGGCGCCCATCAGGAGTACTGCCAGAAAATTAATGATCAGCAATTGATTGAGGTTGGATCCCAGGTGAAAACCGCTGTGCAGCACCAGCGTGATGCAACACAGAACTCCCAGTGAGGTATGGACCAGACGCCACCCCGAGAACTTGCCCATCCATGTCCAGGACAGGCGTTTGCGCAGTGACATCAGCAAGCCGATGGCTGTCAGCCCAAGCAGCGTAAAGCCCGTGACCTGTTTCCAGAATTTGTCATTCCAGATACCCTCGAACCAGCCCTGTTGCTGAACGCTGTCAGCTACGTTTGCTTCCGGCCAGAAAGCAATGAGTGTCACCAGTACAATGGCCAGCAGTGCGCCGATGGTGAGGGGGGTGGCCCCGGATTCCCTTTCCATGCCAGCGACACCCAAAAGCTGTTGCAGCAGGGGCTTGCAAGAGCCACAGACGGTACCGGCCCGGGTAACATCCTGAAGCTGAGCCAGTGTGCTGCACTTTGTGGCAATCGCACTGGACAGTTCGCCGCGACTGATATTGTTGCACTGGCAGATGATGGTGCCACTGGGCCAATTACCAATATCATCCCCGCCTTTGCCCCATAAAGTGCCGGTCAGATAAAACCGCAGCAGGTGCCAGAACCGGATTTTGCGTGCATTCTGATAGGCTTCCTGGACGCGCCGGGACTCCGGCCAGTTGCCAATAGCCACCGCGCCGATAATCCTGCCCCGAAGTACCACCAGCTTTCGATAGGCACCGTTGTGCTTGTCAGAATATTGCAGTTCTCTCTGGAAGGGTCTGCTGGGTAAGTCACTGATCTCTCCGAGACTGCAGACACTGGTGCCGACCACTTTGAGGTGGCTGATAGCCATGGAGCCCAGATAGCGAGGCAGGTTGTTCTGTGGTTCGCCAGCAATGATTTCCGCAGTCACCGCCGCCTGTTCGTAACCGGGGTTGACCAGCCCATAGGTGACGCCCAGGTGTTCACAGCACTCACCGATAGCAAAAATATCGGGATCCGATGTCCTCATCTGGTCATTGACCAGAATGCCAGTGCCCACCGGGAGACGGGCCTTTCGAGCCAGCTCCAGGTTCGGCGTGATACCGGTACAGAACAACACGGTATCGCAGTGAATCGTCTCGCCGTCCCGGGTGATGACCCCGGTGACGTGCTCAAAACCCTCCACAGAGCGCACACCGGAATGGGTGATGACATCAATACCCAGTGCGCGGACTTCGGCTTCGAGAAGTGCTGCTGCGTGCTCATCCAGCTGCCGGTTCATCAGTCGCGAACTCTGCTGAACCACGGTGACTCTGGTATTGAATTTGAGCAATCCCTTGGCCGCCTCCAGTCCCAGCAGACCGCCGCCCACCACGACAATATGACGGGAGCGGAGGATTCGCGCATAGAGACTTTCGGTGTCCTTGAGACTGCGAAAACTGAACACGCCCTGGCGCTCGATACCTGGAATGTTCGGAATATGAGCGCGGGCACCGGTGGCCAGCACCAACTTGTGATAGTGGAAGCGGGTGCCGCTGCTATCGGTAACAGTTTTCCGCTCGCGGTCAATGTCCACGATAGCGGCGCTGGTAAATTGAAAGTTGGGGTGATTGCCGAGAGCGGGCAACGGCAGATCGATATCATCCCGGTTAATCTCGCCGGCCAACAGGGCCGAGAGCTGAATACGATTGTATGGTCTGCAGGCTTCATCACCGAACAGGTGAACAGCCAGTTGGGGTTTTCTGGCAAGCAGGTCGTGGGTAAGGCGCATGCCGACGGGACCCGCACCGATGACAATAATGCCGGCATCATTGCGAGCAACCTGTGTCAGCTCAAGGGTGCTGGTATCAGGGGGTTCACAATAACCAATAGTGCTTGATGTTGTGGCTACCATTCGTTGCCTGTTCAATAAAAAAAGCCTGTCGGACCACTGTTAAAACAAGTGACTCGGCAGGCTTCATTACCTGGAACTTGGTGTGTTGCCACTACCCGGCAAGAAAAAGATTATGGGGCGGCTATTTATGTCAATGCATAATAGATGCCAACCTCATAAATACATTTAATACATTGAAAAACAAAGGTTTTTATTATTATCGTGAGGGGTCGAAAGACGGGTTGGAACAGAAAACGTGCACTGTTTTTGCCGCGGAGGTGGCGTTATTGGTGCACTTGTCATTGATGATGCGGCGGGTTAGGCCTGATTGTTGTCGGCGGTAGTTGAACGGGGTTTGATACACCGGCCAAACAGGATGCCTACTTCAAACAATAGCCACATGGGTACGGCAAGCAGGGTCTGGGACAGAATATCCGGGGGCGTGAGCAACATGCCGAAGACAAAACAGATAACAAACACATAGGGGCGTTGTTTGGCCAGACTGTCCGGTTCGATGATGCCCATCCAGGTCAGGATTACCACGCCGATCGGGATTTGAAAACTGATGCCAAACGCAAAAAACAATTTCAGGACGAAATCCAGATAGCTGCGAATATCCGTCATGACGGCCACACCCTCTGGGCCGACACTGGTGAAAAACATGAAGACCAGGGGGAATACCACATAGTAAGCGAAAGCCATTCCACCGTAGAACAGTAGAACGCTGGAAAAAAACAGGGGCAGCACAATTTTCTTTTCACGCTGGTAGAGCCCGGGGGCTACGAAGGCCCATACCTGATACAGAATGAAGGGCATGGCGGCAAAGAGTGACAACACCAGCGTCAATTTAAAGGGTGTGAGAAACGGCGACGCGACATCGGTGGCTATCATCGATGAGGTGTTGGGCAGGTGCAGCCTGAGGGGCTCCGAAATGTACAGGTAGAGATTGTTACTAAAGGAAAAAAGCCCCAGAAATATCAGCAGTACAACAATTACAGAGCGCAGCAGGCGATTGCGCAATTCAATGATATGGTCGATGAAAGGTTGGCTCAGTATTTTTTCTTCGCTCATTGTTTGGTTTCGTCGGGCGCGTCAGCCTTTTCGGCTGACCGTTCATCAGTGTCAGGTTTGGAGTCCTGTGGGACGGGGCCGGGCAACTCTTCGAACTCCGCTTTGGCGTTTTTCAGATCGCGCATCAGTTTCTCATTGTGCAACTGTCGGCGAATGTCATCCATACCGACCTCGTTTTCGAGTTCCTGGCGGATGGAGGAAAACGTCTGACGTATCCTGCCAATCCAGAGGCCTATGGTGCGAAGGGTCTGGGGCAGACGTTCCGGTCCCATGACAATCAGCGCCACAACGGCGATGACTAATAATTCGGCAAAGCCAATATCAAACATACGGCAATATTCGCAAGATCGCTGTCACGCCTATTTCTCTGTGGTTTTCTTTTCGCCGGTCGATGCGGCGCTATCATCGGTATTCATCTGGCTATTGACCGATTTCCCGTCGTCGAGGTGTTCCGGCTCCTTGTCCGAATCGCCGGACATGGATTCCTTGAATCCTTTGACGGCACCACCGATGTCAGTACCGATACCACGAAGTTTTTTGGTGCCAAAAATCAGCGCCACGATAATCAGAATAATTAACAGTTCCTGCCAGCCAAAGCCCATAACTCTCTCTCTTGTCAATCAGGTTGAATTGCGTTGTGCTTTCTCTTCGAGGCCCGACAGGTTGAAGCGTCGTTCCAATTCCCTGAGAACCGGTTCCGGGCCTTCGCCGAGGTGGGATAGCATCACCAGCGAGTGAAACCAGAGATCTGCGGTTTCATAAATGAGTTTGCTATTGTCATTGGTGGCCGCTGCATCTTTGGCAGCCAGAATTGTTTCAGTACACTCTTCGCCCACTTTCTCCAGGATTTTATTCAAACCCCTGTGATGCAGACTGGCCACATAAGACTCCTGATGCGAGTAGTCTTTGCGATCTTCCAGTATCTGACCTAATCGGGTCAATATATCATCACGGCAACTGTTCATGAATAAATGTCTCCGGGATCTTTGAGAACGGGGTCTACAGTGTGCCACTGCCCGTTTTTCAGGACACGATAAAAACAGGATGCGCGGCCGGTGTGACAGGCGATACCACCGAGCTGTTCAACCTGTAAGACAATAACGTCGCCATCGCAGTCCAGGCGAATTTCCCCGACTCGCTGAATATGACCGGATTCCTCACCCTTGCGCCACAATTTGCGACGCGAGCGGGACCAGTATACGGCGCGCCCTTCCGAGGCAGTGAGTTCCAATGCTTCCCGATTCATCCAGGCGACCATCAGGATGCGCCCCGAATCGGCGTCCTGTGCAACAGCGGGGAGCAGGCCATCTTCATTCCAGGTGATTTGATCGAGAAAGTCAGTCATGGCGGCCATTATGACAGTTGTGGTTGGATCGGCAATACGGATTTTTCAGGGTGACTCTCAGCGCACTATCAACAACAGTACACCAAGTCCCGCCAGAGCCAGGCTGCCGACGGGCATTTGCCGGATGGTATCCATCCATTCGGGAAATGCGCTGCCCAGACCGATACCGATCAGTGCCGCGCCGAGCAGGGTTCGCCGGCGCTGCCCCGACCTGACTGGAACACTGGTGGGTATTTCCTTCAGGCCAACTTCTTTTGCCTGCAGTCGTTCCAGAGTCTGAAAAACCAGCTGGGGTAACTGGGGAAACTGTTCCAGCCATTCCGGGCCGTGGCGTTTGAGTTGTTCCATCAGGGCGTTTGGTTTGAAGCGTTCTTTCAGCCAGCGCTCGAGGAAGGGGTGAGCCGTGGCCCACAGATCCAGGTCTGGATACAGTTGACGGCCGAGTCCCTCGATATTGAGCAGGGTTTTCTGCAGCAACACCAGCGATGGCTGTACTTCCATATCGAAGCGCCGGGCGGTGCGAAACAGGTTGACCAATAGCAGTCCAAAGGAGATTTCGCGCAAAGGGCGTTCGAAAATAGGCTCGCAGACAGTGCGTATGGCGGCGGCAAACTCACCCACATTGGTGCCCTCCGGAACCCAGCCCGACAGGACATGGAGTTCTGCCACCTGTTGATAGTCGCGGCGAAAGATGGCCAGTAGATTGCGGGCCAGATAATACTGATCGGCCTCGGTCAGGGTGCCCATAATGGCGCAGTCCACCGCCAGGTATTTTGGTTGTTGCGGGTCCTCCGGATCGACAAATATATTGCCGGGATGCATGTCGGCATGAAAAAAGTTGTGCTCGAATACCTGGGTAAAAAAGATTTCTACTCCGCGTTCGGCAAGCACTTTAAAATTGGTCCCGTGCTGTTGGAGGGTGGCGATATCCGTGACCGGTATTGCGTAAATGCGCTCCATCACCAGGACTTTTTCATTGGTGTGTGACCAGAATACCTCGGGTACGTAGAGCAGTGGGGAGCGATCAAAGTTGCGGCGCAACATGGAGGCATTGGCGCCTTCCCGTTGCAGATTGAGTTCATCGAGAATGGTGTTCCGGTAGTCGCTGACCACCTCGGTTAAGCGCATTCTCCGGCCATCAACGGTATTGGTTTCGAGCCACTGGGCCATGGTGAACAGTAGCCTGATATCCTGGTCAATGGTTTTTTCGATACCGGGCCGAATGGCCTTGACGACGGCTTCCCGCCCGTTGTGCAGTGTCGCTGCGTGGACCTGTGCCACGGAGGCGGAGGCCAAGGGTTCCCGGTCAAAGTGTAGAAACAGGTTGTCGACACTGTCCTCGAGCGCCTGCTCGACAATGGCGACGAAATGGGCTTTGTCGAAAGGGGGTACATTGTCCTGCAGTTTGTCCAATTGTTGGCAAATATCCGGCGGGATCAGGTCCGGGCGGGTAGACAACAATTGGCCGAACTTGATGAAAATGGGCCCGAGATCTTCCATGGCCTGCCGCAACCGTTCGCCGCGCGGTTGTTTTGGTGCGGGCAACAGCCGGTTGAACCTCAGAAATAGCCGCATGCCCCAGGGCAGCCTGTCTGCATCGAGAAAGGTGTCCAGTCGGTAACGAATGGTGGTGCGCAGGATCGTGCTGAGCCGACGGATTCTTGACATGGCTAGTCGCTGTTCCGGGGTTGGGAGTCTAGCTTGAGACTGAATTTGTGGATGCGGGCAGCCAGTCGATCCACATCCGTACTCAGTTGGCGAATCTGCGTTCTAAAATGCGCTACTTCATTGGCACTGGGGGTCAGTCGTATTTCCTCCTGGGCGAACTCAGTGGCGGCACTGGCGGCGCGTTCGGCTGTCCGTGTCTGCCATGTTGCCGCACTGCGCAGGGACTCTCCCACCAGGTGCGCGGGTACATCACCAATCAGTTTCGCCAGTGCGGCCTCCCAGTCCACGTCCAGGTGTTTGAGAATCCTGCGTATCTGCCGGAGCAGATCGTGGTCGCCCTCTACTTCGACACCCGTGCCGTAAAAGGACACTTTGTCCTCGGCGTTTGTCGCCAGTGCAGCGAGTGACAGGGCGGTTCCCCGCAGGCTGGTATTTGCCGTTCCTTCATAGTGAGAAAGTAGGCTGACACCGTCTGCTCCGAAGATGATGTAGAAGCTCAGTGGCGGAAGGGTGCAATTGATTTCAAGAGCCTGACCGTTCATTTCGCCGAGGGCTTTCCGGGTGGCGGAATCGTACTTCAGTCCACTGTTGATAGCCGTTTCCACCGCCATTAGTGCAGAGCTGTGCAGTGCCTGCAGTGGATTGTGTTTCAGGAAATCAAACATCAGGGTTTGAAACCCCGATGAAGGGCAACGATGCCGCCGGTCATGTTGTGATAGTCGATATTGACGAAGCCTGCATCCGCCATCATTTTTTTCAGGGTTTCCTGATCCGGGTGCATGCGAATGGACTCGGCCAGGTACTGATAGCTGTCCGCATCCTGGGCGACCAATTGACCAATTCTCGGCAACAGGTTGAAGGAATAAAAGTCGTAGACTTTGCCCAACAGGCCACTGGTGGGGGTAGAGAATTCCAGCACCAGCAGTCTGCCGCCGGGTTTCAGTACCCGAAGCATGGATTGCAGGGCCAGGTCTTTGTCGGTGACATTGCGCAGGCCGAAAGCAATGGTGATGCAGTCAAAGGTATTGTCGGGAAATGGCAGATACTGTGCATCGGCCTGTGCATAGCGGACGTTGCCCGCTGCACCGCGATCTGTGAGCTTGTCACGGCCCACCTTGAGCATGGAATCGTTGATGTCTGCCAGTACCACTTCACCGGTGGGGCCAACCAGTCGTGAAAATTTAACAGTCAGGTCGCCAGTGCCACCGGCGATATCCAGTACCCGCTGGCCACTGCGCACCCCGGACAGCTCAATGGTATAGCGTTTCCAGAGCCGATGGATGCCTCCGGACATCAGGTCGTTCATCAGGTCGTATTTGCCGGCCACGGAGTGAAACACATCCGCCACATGACCAGCTTTTTCCTGTACGGGAACGGTTTTGAAACCGAAATGGGTGGTTTTGTTGTCAGTCATCGCCCAACGCCGGATTGAGAAAGGTCGACATTGTACACTGACACCGTCGGGGTGTCCTTTGGCGAGACGTCAATCAGCAGGTTTTCTGATCGCAATCAACTTCTCTGAAGCCTTCGCGATCAGGGGATGTAACGCTCCCGCCTGGCGGGTTTCAGGCGAGCCAGATCGACGACAATAAGTCCATCCACACAGTTGGCAAAGGCCGGATCAATATTGAAACCGGCAAACTGGACGCCGCCCAGCTCACAGACCTCGGTGTACTGTTTGAACAGGGTGGGAACACTGAGATTCATATGCGCCAGTTCGCTCTTCAGCTGGGTGAATTCTTCCCGCTGATCCACACCGGGAAATTTCTCGGCCAGTTCGGCCAGGTGATCCTGGTTGATGCGATAGGGCAGCATCGGTTCCACCAGGTTTTGCAGGCTGGGATAATGGCGGCTGTAGAAAAACACCAACATTTCCATGGCCCATTCGGGATAACTGTTACTCAGCGTCACGGGCCCAAACAGGTAGCGGTAGTGGGGGTTTTTGCTCAGAAAAGCACCGATCCCATACCACAGATAGTCCAGACTGCGACGGCCCCAGTATTTGGGTTGCACAAAGCTGCGCCCGAGTTCCAGGCCCTGTGACAGGTAGGGTTTCATGGCAGGGGTATAATCAAACAGCTCTGCGGAGTAGAGGTATCCCCGCCCCATATTGTCCAGACAAACCGAAGCATCACAGAACCGGTAGGCCCCGGCGATTTCCAGTTCTTCCTCATCCCACAGCAGCAGATGAAAATAGTGGTGATCATACCCGTCGATGTCGCGGCGGCTGCCGGTACCTTCCCCCACCGCCCGGAAGGCAATTTCCCGCAACCGGCCCACTTCCCGCATGATCAACGAATCGGGCTGGTAGCGGTACAGGTAGATCTGTTTGCCATCACCGGTACTGCCCAGCCATTCGCACTGTTTGACCGACTCCCGCAGCAGTGCCCGGTTTTCCGGGTGGGCGATGGCGCTGACCGTATTGAAAATCCCTTTTTTATCCTGGCCGATACGGTACAGGTGGCGCTTGAACAGTTTACTTTTTTCCCGCAATGGCACATTGATACGCTGGTAACAGTCATAACTGACTGGCTCGCCGATGCGAACGTCCACACAGTTCCTGGCCTGTTTGAACATCTCTCTCACCAGCAGCAGGGTGGAGAGCGGTTTGGCGACCAGTGACACACTGTAGAACAGCGCCGAATTGCGACCGTCCACGAATACCGGCAGAACCGGTGCCTTGCTGTTGATAGCCATGCGCAGGAAACCGTTGCGCCAGTCGCCATCGCGGATACCCTGAGGCCCGAAGCGGGATACCTCCCCGGCGGGGAAGATAATGATCGCCCCCTCTCTGTCCAGGTGTTCACGAATGGCGGTCAAGTTCTGGCGCGTGGTCTGGCCTCCCATGTTGTCCACGGGTAGGAGGAGGCTATGCAGCGGTTTGATGGTGAACAGCAGTTCGTTGGCCACCACCTTGACGTCGGGGCGGGTCTCCCTTACCAGCTTCAGAAGTGCCAGGCCATCCAGTGAGCCAATGGGGTGGTTGGCGATGATGACAACCCGACCGTGGGTGGGAATACGGTGCCGTTCGTGGTCGCGTACGGTGTAGCGGAAATCGAAGTAATCCAGCACCTGTTCGACAAAGTCGAAGCCGTGAAGGTGGGGGTAGTCCTGCTCGAATTGCTGGAAACTCTGTTCCCGGAACAGCATCCTCAGTACCCGGATAACGGGACGCACCAGTTTGGGGTGGCGCTGGTAAAAGCCGGGGTAGCGATCCTGAATGAAGAGTTCGATATTGAGCATGCGCTGGTTTCTCCTTTTCGAACCAGCTTAGTGCGTCAATATGACAGATTATGGATAGACAGGTGACAGGCTTGTGACAGCGCTCGTCTGTGGTCAGGCCGCCGCTTCGGTGACGGCTTCTTCGTGAAATATGGCGCAACCCTTACCCGCTTTTTTTGCCAGGTACATGGCGCTGTCGGCGTCATTGATGAGGTGTTCTGTCTGTGAGGTCGCTGCGGCCGTGTCCAGAAACCGTATCCCTATACTGGTAGAGACCTTGAGTTCCTTGCGGTCAAAGGGTAAGGGCGCACTGATGGTGGTAATCAGCCGCTTTGCAATCAGCTCCACTTTGTTCTGGGCGGCACTGTGCTCCTGGCCCAGGTCGCCGAGAATAACGATGAACTCATCGCCTCCCAGCCGCCCCACAATATCTTCAGTGCGGGTCATCGACTTGAGCCGTTTGGCAATCTCTACCAGTATTGCATCGCCAGCCTCATGGCCGAATCTGTCATTGACCGGTTTGAAGCCGTCCAGATCCAGTACCAGCAGGGCGCCAAAAACGTTATGCCGCAAACAGCCGGCGAGGGTTTTCTCCAGGTGCTGGTAAATAAGTCTGCGGTTGGCCAGCTGGGTGAGTGGGTCGAGACAGGCCATATACTCTATCTGGTGTAAGGTGTCGTTATGCGCTTTGACAAAAGGTTTGACCACCCAGAAGTAAATAATAGGGGTGGATAAAACCACTAGCGAAAAGGCATTCAGGGTGGCCTCCTGAAAGGCGGAGATTGCCGGGGAAAAGGTGTGTAGGAGGGCCATTACCAGAAATTCGGCACCTGAGACGATGCCGACAATGCGAACAGTGACCTGTGCTTTACTGGGCAGGTCAATGGTTTCCCCTTGACGGATCATTGGTCTTTTTTCTTGCTATTGTTCACCTAGATCAACTTACCACACTTGATCCGTCAATTCATGGGTAGTCCTTTTGTGGGTAATTCGTGCCGTTTTTTTGTCTAAATCATCTGAATCTTGCCTTCGATAGCTTCAACCGAAGTTGTTTTTCAATTTCCAGAATGACAAATACGACAAGACCAATGGCTACAATCAGTAAGCCGTCCGTCACTGATACCGATTCAGTATTGAAAATCAATTGCAGAGCTGAGACGTACGTGATCGAAAATTGAGCCAGAGTAACCAAAATAACCGCTATCCATACCACCTTTGTGCCGCGTACAGCCCGCCAGGTCAATGATGCGCCGTAGATGTTGCGAATGAAAAAAAGGCTGAATATCTCCATGACAACCAATGTATTCATTGCCATGGTCTGGGCCATCGCAACATTATAGCCACGCTCGATGGCATAGGTGTAAATACCAAATACACCACATACGAACAGGCTGCAAAGCAACAGAATCTGCCATACCCAAGTGCCCCCTAGTAGCGGTGCACCCTGGGGGCGAGGGGGACGACGCATGGTATTTTCTTCTGTCGGTTCAAAAGCCAGGGCGATACCCAGCGTGACAGCCGTGATCAGATTTACCCAGAGAATCTGAATGGCCGTGATGGGCAATGCCATTCCCAATAACAGTGCTATCACAATAGGCATCGCCTCGCCGACGTTGGTCGGCAGAGTCCAGCTGATGACCTTTTTTATGTTGTCGTAGACGGTCCTGCCTTCCCGGACAGCGGCCACGATGGTGGCGAAATTGTCGTCTGCCAGCACCAGCTCGGCAGCCTCTTTTGCGGCTTCACTGCCTTTTTGTCCCATGGCAATACCGACATTGGCCCGTTTCAGGGCCGGGGCATCGTTGACCCCGTCTCCGGTCATGGCAACAACTTTGCCCTGAGCCTGTAGTGCCATAACCAGTCGCAATTTGTGCTCCGGGCTGGTGCGGGCAAAAATATCAGTGTTGACCACAGCAGACGCCAGCTCACTATCGGTCATACGATCGAGCTCCACGCCGGTTAATACTTTGTCGGGATTTTCCAGCCCGATCTGTCGGGCTATGGCGGTGGCAGTACCCGCGTGATCGCCGGTGATCATCTTTACCTGAATACCGGCCTGATGACACGCGGCCACCGCAGTAATGGCCCCTGGGCGGGGCGGGTCCATCAGGCCCACCAGACCTAACAGGGTCAGTCCGTCTGTCACATCCGTCATTTCCAGTGAGAGATGTTGTGGTTTGACTTCCTTGACGGCAAGGGCCAGCACACGCAGGCCCATTGCAGCCAGTTCTGAGCTGCGTTGATGCCATCGATCCTGATCGAGTGGCACGGTATCTCCCGACTGGGTGGACTCATGACTGCACATGACAAGGATTTGCTCGGGAGCACCTTTGACAAAAATTGCCGCTTTCCCCTCATGGTTATGGTTGAGGGTTGCCATAAAGCGATGCTTGGCATCAAAGGGAATGGTGTCTGTCCTTGCCCAAAGGCCTTGCTCAGCATGTCTGTCAATTCCAGCCCTTCCTGAAAAGGCCAACAGTGCCGCCTCCATAGGGTCTCCCTCTATGTCCCAGTTTTTCTCCTTCTCATGCAGGGCACTATCATTGCAAAGTGCCGCTGTCCTTCCCATTGATGTGAGTACCGGATGGTCCTCTTGACTGATGGCAGTCTCGTCAATATGCACCGTTCCCGAGGGTGCATAACCTTCGCCGTCCACTGTCAGCAGCCGGTGCTGGATAACGACGGTTGTGATGTTCATCTCGTTTCGAGTCAACGTGCCGGTTTTGTCTGTACAGATAACCGATACGGAGCCTATCGTTTCTATTGCTGGCAGACGGCGGACAATGGCGTTTCTCCTGGCCATGGTTTGAACGCCGATAGCCAGGGTAATGGTCAGTACTGCCGGGAGGCCTTCCGGGATGGCGGCTACAGTCAGGCCAACGACGGCCATGAAAAGTGCGTCAAAGGCCTGATCCTGGATGAAGACACCGAAGGCCAGTATAAAGCTGGCAACGGTGAGTATCATGGCGGTGAGCCACTTTGAGAAAGTCGCCATCTGAGCCACAAGAGGAGTTGTCAGTGTTTCTACCGTAGAGAGCATGCCGCTGATAAGACCTATCTCAGTAGCGCCGGCGATGGCTGTAACCACCCCTGTGCCCTGGCCACTGGTAACCAACGTTCCACCGAATGCCATACAACTGCGGTCACCCAGCGGCACCTCCTGCTGGATGGCGGCAGTCTGTTTCTCCACAGGTAGTGATTCGCCGGTAAGAATGGCCTCCTGGATATGCAAACCATGGGCCTTGATAAGTCGTAAGTCCGCTGGCACCTTGTCGCCGGGCTCCAGTAATACGATATCTCCAGGCACCAGCTGCTCCGCAGGAATAGTGTGTCGCCCGCCATCCCGCAACACCGAGGCATTCGGGGACAACATCCGATTGATGGCATCCATGGCCTTCTCGGCCTTTCCCTCCTGAATAAAACCAATCAGGGCATTGACGATTACGACCGCCAGGATGACAGTCGTGTCGATCAGGTGACCCAGTAATAACGTAATCACTGCTGAGACGAGCAGCACATAAATCAATACATTGTGAAAATGCACAAGAAATCGAATGATCGGCCCGCGTCGTTCGACTTTCGGCAGACTGTTGGGGCCAAAGCGGGCTGCCCTGATTTCGGCTTCACTGGTGCTTAGGCCCTGGGGAGCGGAGTCCAGTTCAGATAATGTGTTTTCGTAGGTGCGTAGGTACCAGGTTTTGGTTTCCATAACTATCTGGGTTCACTGAGTCTGCCGTTTTGGGGCGTGTTATCGCCCCGATTCTGGGGATTTAATTTGGGTGGTGTGAGCAAAGCACGGTACGGTGTATCAGAATAAAAAATCGTCAGTCTGTCATCAATCAATCAACTGTCTCCAGTAAGATGGCGATCATGTACCCTGATCAGCAGTATACCTTGGAGGAATTATAACAATGGCCGTTATTTGCAAAACAGTTGAAGAGGCATTGGCACCGATAAAATCCGGCGACAGGGTCTGGTGTCACTCCATGGCGGCAACGCCCTACAGGCTCCTGGAAGCGCTGGCCGTACATGTTTTGAGCCTTGAAGACGTCACACTGCTTCAGCTTCACCTGGAACATGCAGAAGCGGTCTGCCAGCCCCAACTCGAAGGGCATTTGCGCAATCGCTGTTATTTCGTCAGCCACAGTACCCGGGAACTGGTAAATGCCGGCAAGGCGGATTATGTGCCCATCTTCCTTTCTGAAATTCCCAAACTGTTGCGCAGTGGTCGTCAGCCCATTGATGTCGCTCTGATTCAGGTGTCGCCCCCGGACCGTCACGGCAATTGTTCGCTCGGTGTCTCCGTAGAGGCCACTCTGGCGGCCTGTAACGTGGCAAAAACCGTGATTGCCCAGATTAACCCGCAGATGCCCCGCACTCACGGTGATGCAGCCATTTCACTGAAGTCCATTGACTTTGTTGTGGAAATCGACAGCGAGATCCCCGCTTCTTCCCCGTCTGTGCCGAAGGACGAACACCTGCAGATTGGTGGCCACGTGGCAGAGTTGATTCGCGATGGCGACTGCCTGCAAATGGGCATTGGTGCAATTCCGGATGCGGTACTGGCACATCTCGGCAACCATCGGCATCTGGGTATCCATACCGAGATGTTTTCCAGTGGTGTACTACCGCTGGTGGCATCCGGTGTCATCGACAACAGCAATAAGGTGATTCAGCCGGGTAAAATTGTCACCAGCTTTGTACTGGGTTCTGATGCCCTCTACGATTTTGTTGCTGATAACACCGAGGTGCTTTTTCTCGATGTGGAATATGTTAACAACCCGGCAGTCATTCGAAAGAATGCTCAGGTGGTTTCGATAAACAGTGCGATTCAGATCGACCTGTCCGGTCAGGTATGTGCAGATTCCATTGGCGGGAAGGTTTATTCGGGTTTTGGTGGGCAGGTGGATTTTGTTACCGGTTCCCAGCTTTCAGAGGGTGGGCGCTCTATCATTGCGATGCCATCCACAGCACTCTCCGGCAGTCAATCGCGTATTGTCAGTCATCTCTCCGGCGGTGCCGGTGTGGTGACGTCGCGCGCCCAGGTGGATTTCATTGTGACCGAGTATGGTGTTGCACATCTGCATGGTCGCAGCCTGCGCGAGCGAGCAGAACGGTTGATTGCCATTGCACATCCGGATTTCCGGGAGGACCTGGCAAACGCTGTCAACTTTTAGTCGCCGGTTTCCGGTACGGCTGAAAACCAGATGTCGCCATACCATGCCCGGACACTGAGTCCGGTGTTGTCGGTATCGGTCATCAGGGCGATCGCCGCGATTTCCCCGGGTTCTTCACCGAACAGACGTCGATAGTCGGCCAGCACATCCCTTTGTTCCTGTACCCATTGATCCCGCAATTCGCCACCACCCCGGACGGCGATCATCCGGGCATTTGAGGTAAAGGCATTGGGCCACTCACTACCTGCGGGCTGGTTGCTGGACCAGACATAATTGATTGCGCGGGTGCGCCAGAACCTCAGTCCGCCGGAAAACACCACATAGAGTCGCGCCGGGTAATCATCGCCGGACTTGTTGCGCTCGTTGTTCCCAGTGAGCAGGTTGTTGACCTTCCAGGACCAGTTCAGCAGTGGCGTCTGTTTCAGGTCAATGGTCATTTCACGGTAAAGGCCCGAGGCACTGCTGCGACTGTCAGCCAGCAGTACCTGTCGACCGTCGTCAGCAACCAACGCATAATCGGTTTTTCCGGCAAATATTTTGGGTTTCCACTGATCGAGCTGGCCAGAGGAGAAGTCGCCGACATCGATTCGGCCAACCTCGGCAAACGCTATCCCCGAACAGGGCAACAGGGCAGTGACGAGGCAGATTTTCAACCATACTGTCATTGCTCGACAGGTTGTTGATGAAATAGGTGGGAGCATAGGAATATCCGAACAAGGAGGGTAGCCTGGTCAGCTGTCCAATAAGGCAACAGGTTAGTGTGGATTGCGGGGTTGGGCAACTCGTCGGGCACACCGAAACCTCTGGGGCGGGAGCAAACGGTTTGGTGTTTGCTTCATCAGAACAGGTAGCATCGTATTTATGAAGCAATTACCGGGCGAGCTGACCACCATGGAGCGCCGCAGGCTTAAATACCTGGGGTTGGCATTGCTGCTGGCATTGTCACTGGGCATTGCTCTCGCCCTGTACCTTGCTTCCGCAGTGGGTGCCGTGATTGCACTGGTGGCCGGTTACGTTGTCTGGAGATTATTTATTCTGTTAATTGATCGGCAGCTGGCGTTGACCTGCAGTATTTGTCGTCGGCAGGGGTTAGCCGAAGTGCCGGGGCTGCCCTGTCAGTTGCCGGAATACCAATGCAGTGCATGCGGGGCACGCTTCCAGAATGGCCGTCCCGTATCGACGGAGCAAACGGATAAACCCCCCTGAACAGTGGCTTGTAAAGCCAGTATAGGTGTGGTCGGGGGGCTACCTAATGCTGGGTAGGGCTGATCAACCTGACGATCTGGCGGTCCGGTTCGCGAAACTCTCCGGCTGCCTCTAGCGCTGAGAGATAATCCTGCCAGTAACGTTCGTAGTTGATGGCAAGGTCGCGCAGATAGTCCCAGGTGAAGATGCCGCTGTCGTGACCATCACTGAAGGTCACATGCAGGGCATAATTTCCAGAAGGGGCCACATGGGTGATCCGGACACCATGTTTTCCCGACTGCAGTATTCCCTGTCCCTTGCCGTGTCCGCGAACTTCCGCGCTGGGGGAGTGGACCCGCAAATACTCTCCGGTCAGTGTAAACCGACTGCCATCGGCATATTCCAGCAGCAGACTGCCTTCCTCAAGATTCAGTTTGATTTTTTCTGGTGTCATCGCGGTCACACTGCCGGTTTTATCCGGCCCCTGTTATCCGGCATCTAGAGAATGAATCGGGACAAATCTTCATCCCGGGAAATTTCATTCAGGTATTTATCGACATAGGCACTGTCAATATCGATGGGCTCGCTTTTTTCGCCGAGGTCAGAGGCTTCGAACGACATTTCCTCCAGTAGACGTTCCATGAGGGTATGCAGGCGTCGGGCACCGATATTCTCCGTACGCTCGTTGACATCAAAGGCAATTTCCGCAATACGCTTTACACCATCGGCGGTAAAGCGGATGCGGAGCTGTTCGGTCGCCAGCAGCTCCCGGTATTGCTCGGTCAGAGATGCGCTGGGTTCAGTTAGAATCCGTTCGAAGTCACCACTGGTGAGGGATTCAAGCTCTACCCTGATGGGCAATCTGCCCTGCAGCTCCGGAATCAGATCCGAGGGTTTGGAGAAGTGGAAGGCGCCGGACGCGATAAACAGGATATGGTCGGTTTTGATCATGCCGTATTTGGTGGAGACGGTGCAGCCCTCAATTAATGGCAGTAAATCCCGTTGCACACCCTCCCGGGAAATGTCAGTACCCGAGGTTTCTCCGCGCTTGGCCACTTTGTCAATTTCATCGATGAAAACAATGCCGTTCTGTTCCGCAACCGTTACTGCGCGAACTTTCAGCTCGTCATCATTGACCAGTTTTGTTGCTTCGTCCTCCGTGAGTTTTTTCATGGCTTGTGCCACGGTCATTTTTTGCCGACTGGTTTTGTTTTTCCCCAGATTGGAAAACATGCTTTGCAGCTGGTTGGTCATTTCTTCCATGCCGGGCGGGGCCATGATTTCCACGCCCACCGGCGACGCATTGACTTCGATTTCGATTTCCCGGTCATCCAGCTCACCCTGGCGGAGCTTTTTACGGAAAACCTGCCTGGTCCCGGAGTCCGTTTCCGTTTGTTCCTTGTCCCGGGCAGGGGGTAACAGAACATCCAGGATGCGCTCTTCGGCGGCGTCCATGGCGCGGTGCTGGACTTTCTGCATTTCCTGTTCGCGGAGTTGTTTCACCGATGTCTCCACCAGATCGCGAATAATCGACTCCACATCCTTGCCCACATAGCCCACTTCGGTGAACTTGGTGGCTTCCACCTTGACGAAGGGCGCGTCCGCCAGTCGGGCCAGTCGTCGGGCAATTTCAGTTTTACCGACCCCGGTGGGGCCGATCATCAGAATATTCTTTGGTGTTACTTCATTGCGCAACTCCTCTCTGAGTTGCATGCGACGCCAGCGGTTGCGCAGGGCAATGGCTACAGCGCGCTTGGCTGCATCCTGCCCAATGATATGGCTGTCGAGTTCATGGACGATTTCACGGGGGGTCATATTGGACATGTCTTGGTCTCTTGTTTCCGGTCGCCGTCAAGCCCTCGGGCTGTAGCGGCAAATAATGGAGCCCAACCGGGCAGTGTGACAGCGGTAACAGGGCTTCGCTCTGCCAACACCCGGTTGATCAGTAATCGAGTTGTTCAATCGTGCGGTTGTGATTGGTATAGATACAGATATCGCCTGCGATGGCGAGCCCCTTCTCGACGATATCTCTGGCGCCCAGCTCGGTGTTGTCGAGCAGGGCACGCGCCGCAGATTGGGCGAAAGGGCCACCTGAGCCGATGGCAATCAGATCTTCTTCGGGTTGTATCACATCGCCGTTGCCGGTAATGATCAGCGAGGCTTCCTTGTCGGCTACCGCCAGCAATGCTTCCAGTTTCCGGAGGATGCGGTCCGAGCGCCAGTCTTTGGCCAACTCCACAGCGGCGCGGGTCAGGTTGCCACTGTGTTGTTCCAGTTTGGCCTCGAATCGTTCAAAAAGCGTGAAGGCATCGGCTGTGCCGCCGGCAAACCCGGCAATAATCTGGTCTTTGTAAAGGCGGCGTACTTTGCGCGCGTTGCCTTTCATAACCGTATTGCCAAGGGTGACCTGGCCGTCTCCGCCGATGACAACGGTGCCATTGCGACGTACGGAGAGAATGGTGGTACCGCGATATTGTTCCAAAAGATTCTCCTGTGGGCTATCCATCCATCTAAAATAATTTTATACAGGGGACTAGGTGGGGCCAAAATGCAGAAATTCAACAGTGCCGGTTAGTCGGCGTCTCCCGTCGCTCTGTCTTCCCTGAGGTACAGTGCCCCGTTCTCAATGTGGCAGGGCACCATGTCCAGGTATTGGCCAGTACAGGGCCCGGCCACGCATCGACCACTGTCCATCTCAAATAGAGCGCCGTGCGTACTGCACTGAATGTACTTCCGGTCATAGTCCAGAAAACGATCCGGCATCAAGTTCAAGGGTGCCCCCGTATGGGGACAGTGGTTTTGATAAACAAACACCGCTTGTCCCCGCCTAACCAAAAAACAGTTTTCACCGGCGATATTCAGTTCTCTGCTGCCGGGATTCGGCAGCTCTGCCACATGGCAGAGCGGTTTTTCCGACATTAGCCACCTCGGCGCAGCGTTTCAATGCGCTCGCTGAGGGGAGGGTGTGTCATGAACAGGCGCGATGCATGTTCTTTCCAGCCACTGGAAATACCGAAAGCTGTGAGGGTGTCCGGCATCTGGTTGGGCACATGAGCCTGGGTTTCTTCCTGAAGTCGCTGCAGGGCCGAAATCATTGCACCGCGGCTGGCCAGATGTGCACCGCTGGCGTCGGCGCGGAATTCCCGCCAGCGGGAAAACCACATCACAATCATTGAGGCAAAAATGCCCAGTACCACCTGTAATACCATGACGATCATGAAGTAACCTATGCCGTGACCACTGTTGTTTTTGAATACGGCCCTGTCGATAATCGAGCCGAGAATCCGGGCAAAAAACATCACAAAAGTATTCAGAACCCCCTGTATCAACGATAACGTTACCATGTCACCATTGGCCACATGGCCAATTTCATGGGCCAGCACGGCGCGGACTTCCTCGCGATCAAAACGCTGCATCAGCCCGGCGCTGACTGCGACCAGGGCATCGTTCCTGTTCCAGCCTGTGGCGAAGGCATTTGATTGCTGTGCGGGAAAAATGCCGACTTCCGGCATGCCGATACCCGCTTTTTTTGCCAGATCAGCAACCGTTTCTTTCAGCCAGCGCTCCTCGGGGGTGCGCGGCTGGTCGATCAGTTGCACGCCGGTGGACCGCTTTGCCATCCACTTTGAGATAAGCAGCGAAATGAATGAGCCGGCAAAACCGAATATCCCGCACATGATCAGCAGCCCGGTGAGGTTCCCCTGAACCCCTTGGGCAGCGAGGTATTGCTCCAGCCCAAGTACTTTGAAAATGATGCTGAACAGCACCAGAATGGCAATGTTGGTGCCCAGAAAAAGCCCGATTCTTAACAAGTGATCTCTCCTAGTGATGAAGTCTGCCAATATGATGTCAGCAACTGGCACTCCTGTAAGATGCGACTGGTTTCGAAAAATTCAACTGCCGGATTGATGAATACTTCGGGCGGCCTGTTGGATCGCCTGTCATAAACTGTCAATGGTTGCCACGTTAAAAAGCAGTGGGTGACTATAGCAAAGATGGCCGGTCGGCTCTCCAGAAGATTGACGACTTTCGGGTCGTGACTGCAGTCACCCGGTAGCAAACCGATGTACTATGTGGGCAGGTTCCACTCTGAGTTCGCCAAAACGAGGTTCTGCCATGGCAGTAATGAAACCGCTGGTAATAACGCTGATGGCACTGAATGTGCTGTCCGGATGTGCTCTACTGTCGTCGGGGCAGCCGCCGCCAGAAGTCCAGCTGAGCAATGTGGAACCTGCCGGACGAGAAGGGCTTGAACAACGTTTTATGATCAGTTTGCGAATACTCAACCACAGCAGCACACCGCTGAATATTTCCGGACTATCCTATAGCCTCAATCTGGAGGGACATAAGCTGATCAGCGGAGTGGCCGGGGGACTTCAGCCGATACCCGCCCATAGTCAGGTCGCTATCAAAGTCCCAGCCTCCACCAATCTGATCAGTGGTCTGAAAATCATTGGTGCCTTTATGGAAAAGAGTAAGCAATCGGTGGATTTTGAACTGGAAACCCGGTTAAGCATGGGTTGGTGGCGCATGCCTGTCACTGTGATCGAATCGGGTTCGCTCGACTTGAGCCAATAATTCCCCCGGTTACGTCGGATCAAGCAAACGTGATACTCCAGCGAATAGGTGAATGGTTAGCAAGCAAGCTTGCCGAGCCCAGATATCGCAGCACGATGCCTACGCGTACGGATCTGCTGGCGGCGACACTTCGTCCTGGTGATGTGTTGCTCGTGGAGGGGCTGAGCCGTTTCAGTATCGCCATCAAGTATCTCACCCAGTCCACCTGGTCTCATTCTGCACTCTACATTGGTTCCTGGCAGGGGCAGACGGGAATGCTGGTGGAAGTGGATGTTCGCGAGGGGGTAAGGCTGGTTCCGTTGAGCCATTTCTTTGGCCTCCAGGCGCGTATCTGTCGGCCGGTGAAACTGGACGAAAGCGAGATAACCGAGCTGATCGGCTATGCGACTGACAGACTTGGCTATCATTACGATCTGAAAAATATTCTGGACCTGATGAGGTATCTGATAGCGACACCTCCCGTGCCGAATCGATGGCGGCGGCGGATGCTGTCGCTGGGCAGTGGTGATCCCACCCGGGCTATCTGCTCGTCTTTGATTGCCCAGGCATTCCAGTCAATACGCTATCCGATCTTGCCTACAGTAACGCTGGAAAAGGCCCTGGATCCCGATATGCAGGAAATCCATCAGGAAATTCTTCATATCCGGCACCACAGTCTTTTCGTGCCCAGGGATTTTGATCTGTCGCCCTATTTTGAAGTGGTCAAACCGACCCTGGCAGCCGGTTTTGATCCTCATCTGGTGACCTGGGGTGAGCCGCCCGTTGAGCGGGAGGTAGAATCTGAGCAACTATCCCAGAGCCAGTCACCGAATTAATAGGCGGCCACTTCCCCCGCATTATCCAACAGGCGAACCTCTCTTTGTGGGAAGGGTATGCTGATGTTGGCGTCAGTGAGTGCCTGAAAAATCGCCCCGTTCACCCGGAACCGCGTTTCGTGAAAATGTTCTGTCGGCACCCAGAAACGCACCATGAAGTTAATCCCGCTATCACCAAAATTGTCGATACCGATCAAAGGTTCCCGGGTCTCCGAGGCACCCTGTTCTGCCAATACTGACTGCAGCACTTTGACCACGGTNTCCGGGTCAGANCCATAACTGACGCCCACNGTGGTTTCTGCCAGTTTGTTGGCNGCAGAGTTGTGCAGAATCTCGCCGACGATATGNCGGTTGGGAATGGTGATGCGCACATCATCCTCATCTTTCAGGACGGTATAAGCGAGATGNACNTCGTCNACCAGTCCGGTTTCNCCNTTNACNGTGATGGTNTCGCCCACAACGAAAGGACGGGTAATGATAATATTCAGGCCCGCGCCNTAGTTTGATAANAGNCCCTGAACAGCAAGACCGGCCCCCAGCGAAATGGCACCGATGGCGGCCACNAANGGTGTCACACTGATCCCGATTTTGCCCAGGGCAATAATGGCNACGCCCNCCAGNATGACAATTTTGACAAAGCTGGCGATAAAGCGGCTCAGGGTGATATCGAGGGATTTTTTCTCACACAGTNTGAGNGTTGCGGCCGATACTTTGGATGCCACNAACATGCCGATCAGAAAAACGATCAGTGCGCCAACCAACTGGAAGCTNTAGTTGACAAAAAATTGCACNATNCTGTTGTAAATTGCCTCGACTTGCTGAATTTCTTCCTGCATGGGTGNTCACTCCNGNTGTGTTTTGGGCGAAGCATAGCAAAATACTATTCGGCATATTAAGGTGTTATTTTTCCGACAGGCTGTATTNCCGGTAAAACCTNCATGGCAAGTATTAACAATCGAATGCTAATGGGCTGTGATGAGCAGCTCCTGTGCAAACTGGATNGCNGTGTGTTGTTGCACGGTGACNTCATTAAGCCNTTTCANGCGATGTGTGATGCGGCTGCGGNNGAGGGCCTNCNGATTNCCGTGGCCAGTGGNNATCGCTCTTTCGCNCGGCAACTGGCCATCTGGAACAGCAAGGCNCGGGGTTTGCGNCCGGTGCTGGATGATACNGGCTCNCCGNTTGANCTCGAATCGCTNAGTGANCGCGACAAGGTAATGGCGATCTTGCGCTGGTCCGCNCTGCCGGGGTGTTCACGGCATCANTGGGGAACCGATATGGATATCTGGGACGCAGCGGCTGTGNCNGGCGANTACAGATTGCAGCTTGTNCCGGAGGAGTATGCCGGGTCNGGGCCNTTTTGCAGNTTGTCCGAATGGTTGCAGNAACATGCNGCCGGTTTTGGTTTTATCAGGCCCTATGCCTTTGATNGTGGNGGCNTGGCCCCCGAACCCTGGCACNTGAGTTATCTGCCGNTAGCACGGCTGTATGAGGAGAAACTGGATAGAGTATTTCTGCGCGAAATTCTGGATAATGANCAGTTGGANTTGCGTGANGCTGTTCTGTCGAATCTCGANACAATNATGGCAAGGTTCATTTTNCCCGCAATNACTTTGCCNCAATAACTTTACNGCAATNAAAGAGACACTGATGGTCGATCNGCCACAAACAANCCCNGNCGANGANGCGCTCTGGCAATCAATTCGCNACGAAGTTGTTGANCGGGCCAGACTGGAGCCGGTTCTGGCGAGCTTTTTCCATGCCGCCGTCCTGAGNCATAAATCGCTNGAGGANGCGCTCGCCTACAACCTGGCNGAACAACTCGGTAACAGTATTTTATCCCCGCTGGCCATTTATCAGGTGCTGCTGGACGCNATGCAGAGTGACCGTTCAATTTGCGAGCGGATGAGACGCGACCTGACNGCNCATATGGANCGTGATCCGGCNTGCGGCCAGTANTGTNTGCCNCTGCTTTACNTCAAGGGNTTTCATGCTTTGCAGGTGTACCGTGTGGCGAACTGGCTCTGGCGGCANGAGCGGCGNTCNCTGGCNCTGTTTCTGCAAAGCCGGGCNTCNGANATATTTGCGGTGGATATTCACCCTGCAGCNGATATTGCNGGCGGCATCATGCTCGATCATGCCACGGGTCTGGTGATNGGTGAAACGGCGGTGATCGGTGAAAATGTTTCCCTGTTACATTCGGTGACNCTGGGCGGCACCGGCGCTCNGGCAGGTGATCGCCATCCAAAAATACGTTGCGGNGTGCTGATTGCTGCNGGNGCCAAAGTACTTGGCAATATCGANGTGGGTGAAGGCGCCAANATCGGTGCCGGAAGCCTGGTTCTCAGATTCNGANANNGCCGCATACCACAGTGGTGGGTGTCCCAGCCAGAGTGGTGGGGGTTCCCGGCGAGGCCGAGCCCTCCCGTACTATGGACCAACGTATCAACCTGGGTTGTGGCTGATGGAACGCATTTATGGCTTGATAAAACGTCGTGCTTTCTATGCCGCCGTTAACTCCTGGCGTGGTTTGCAGGCCTGTTTTAAATACGAGGAAGCCTTCAGGATTGAAGTGGCGGTTACCTGCCTGCTCTTTCCTCTGGCATTCTTTGTGGCTGAAAACCCGGTCGAGCTGGTTCTTTTGCTGGGTTCCGTTTTGTTGTTGCTGATCGTGGAACTGCTCAATTCCGCTGTGGAAGCGGCCATTGACCGTATCGGCGAAGAGCGCCATGATTTATCTGGCAGGGCCAAGGATCTCGGTTCTGCAGCGGTTCTATTGACGATGCTGCTGGTATTGATTACCTGGGTTGCTATCGCCGTTCAATGAATAGGCGTCGTTTGACGGAACATCAGGATTGAGTGCTGTCCGTAACGGATAAGGGGAAGGGATGATGAGCGATAGACGTTTTGAAGTGATTTTTCGTGGCGATGTAGTTCCCGGACAGTCCCTGATGGATGTGAAGCGACGCCTGGCCGAATTATTCGGTGCACCGGCTGCCAAGGTTGAACAGATGTTTTCCGGCAGACCGGTGGTCATCAAACGTGATCTCGATGAAGAGGCAGCAGCGCGTTACAGGGTTGCCCTGAACGATGCCGGTGCGCTGGTGGAGCTTCGCCCCGTTGAGCCTGCCAGCGAGACAGGAAGCGATACCAGCCGCCCAGATCAAACAGTACCACCGGCTGCATCCGGTCCGGAACATTCGACGGTAGCAGAGACCATTGATGTAGCCCCCGTGGGCGCAGATGTACTGCCTCCTGAATATCGCCGTAACTTTACGCCCAGAGAGGTGGATACGTCCTATATAACAGTGGATGAACCCGGTGCCGATGTGCTGAAAGAGGATGAGAAGTCCCCAGCCATCGAACGGGAAGTGGACACTTCCCATCTCTCAGTGAAAGATCCCGAATAGCTTCAATTCGTTGTGATTCTCCCGCCAGTCGGTATTGAAGGTGGAGTTCGGGTCCACCAGATGCGGGTAATGCCAGTATTGGCATGCCAGTCCCTATCAACTGGCCCGGGAGAGTCTAATGATTTCGTCTGTCGGTGATGCTGAGGTAACCGGGTCTTTACCGGCGCTATAATGCACCTTCTACGTGGCAGGAAAGGAATGCAGTGTGACTGACGACGATAACGGTATTTTTCGCCAGCAGATGAAGGATGTTGAACCGCTTAAAAAACCGGCGGAGCGCGTTCGTCTGAAGCAACCCGTTGTGATGACTCCCGGCCTGAAATCCCGCCGGCGGGCTGCCGAGGCGATGATCGCCAGCGATGTCGATGGCCTGTCGTCAGAAGCGTATATTCCGCCGGTAAAACCGAGGGATGTGCTGTCGTTCAAGCGCAGTGGCGTTCAGCACGGCGTCTTCAAAAACCTGCGGATGGGCAACTATCTTGTCGATTCGCGGCTCGACCTGCACCGCCTGACGGTTGAACAGGCGCGACAGCAGGTCTACCTCTTTATTCAGGATTGTCTGAAGCACGACATACGCTGTGCATTGATCACGCACGGGAGAGGGGAGAACCGGGAAAAACCCGCACTGCTTAAAAGCTGCACCAACCACTGGCTGCAGCAGATGGATGAAGTGTTGGCTTTTCACAGTGCCCAGCCACAGCACGGGGGCACCGGTGCCACCTATGTCATGTTGCGAAAAAGTGCCGAGAAACGCGTTGAAAATCTGGAGCGGCACCACAAGGGGATTAAGTCGCGACTGTAGTTTGTTACTCTGGTTCCAGGCACCCGATGGGTTTGGTTAAAGACTATTGTTTGCGCTTTAACAGCAGTGAATCAATCCCGTTTCCCGACAGGCTGTCTCTGGCACTGGCCAATTCTGCACGGTTGGTAAACGGCCCGACCAGAACCCGGTGCCAGGTTTCTCCCGGGCGGGGCGTGACCATCTCGATACTGGCGCTAAGATTCAGCAACAACAGTCTGGCCCTCAGGCTGTCGGCATCCCGATTGCTCTTGAACGACCCCACCTGTAGTAGAAACACCTCTTTTGCTGTGGGTGTTGCCGGTGTACTGGCGGACTGGTTTGGCGGCTCGTCTTCTGCCTGGGGTACTGAGGAATCCGGGACGATAACTTCGGTTTCCCGCAGCAGGGTGTAGAAATCAAAACGCGGTTTAATGCCGGAATCTTCCTCCACCGGCTTGACAGTGGGCTGAGCAGTGGGTGCCGGGGCTGGCTCCGGTCCCTGCAGAAGGAAGGTTGCCACAATACCCACCAAGATGCCGGCCAACAGCCANAGCCATCCCGGAANNGACTGCCGGGATGGCGTTTTTCTGCGAACATTNCTGCTACTGCGACGGCTTGTTTTTCTCGCGTAATCCCTGGTCATTTGTTTATCTATACTCCGGTGAAGGGCGCCATTGTAGGGGTAACCTGCCGAGCCTTCCAGACTCCAATCNCGNTAGCTCATATCCTGTGGNTCAATGTCCACGGACCAGCGGNTTTTNCCCGCCANTGGCGACTGCTCCAGAATCGGGCAGAGGGTTGCCAGCAGGTGTTGNAGTGCGGGTCGNTCTGCAGCACAGATTGTCAATTGATGGCGAAAACGCCCACCTCTCCGCTCCATGGGGGCAGGNAGNGGGCCGAGNTANCTGATGTTNCCTGNCGGNGGCAGTANCATTTCTGCCTGTTGGCGGGCNAAACTGAGAAAATTNACNGCCAGCTGNCCATTTTCAGCTTCGGCGCGCAGCANCNCCAGNTAGCTGAACGGTGGCAGGTTGGCCAGTTTCCGTTCGGCCATCAACAGATCAGAAAAAGTGGCGTAGTCCTGTTGGGTCAGGGTGGTNANCAGNGGGTGATCNCAATGATGNCTTTGCAAAATGACCGTNCCGGGTTTGTCNCCCCNGCCNGCCCGGCCAGCCACCTGGGTAATCANTTGNCCCATCCTCTCCGGTGCCCGNAAATCNGGGCTGAACAGGCCGGCATCNGCATCNAGAATGGCCACCAGNGTGACGTTGGGAAAATGGTGCCCCTTNGCCAGNANCTGNGTGCCGAGCAGAATGCAGGGCTCTCCCTGATGCACCCGNTNGACCATGTTCTGCATNGCCTGCTTGCGTCGGGTGCTGTCTCTGTCCACCCGAATAACGGGAAAGTCCGGGAACAGTGCTTCGAGGGTTTCNTCGCTGCGCTCGGTGCCCTGACCGAGGCACTGTAAATGAATGCTGTGACAAACCGGGCANCGGGGTGGTACCGGTTGNCTGAANTCGCAGTGATGACAAACCAGNCNTTGCACCTGACGATGCACCGTCAGGCGCGCTTCACAGTGCAGNCANTTCGCTATCCAGCCACATTCNTGGCAGGTCAGGGTCGGTGCAAACCCGCGGCGATTCAGGAAAACCAGCACCTGANTGCCATCGTCGAGGTGGGANTGAATGGCATCGATCAGCTCNCTGGAATAGCCCCCGGACAGNTTNGCCTTTCGNATGTCNACCGGCTGCCAGCGGGGNTGNCGGGCGANACCCGGGCGNCAGGACAGGACCANNCGGGTGTAGCGNTGNTGTTCGCAGTTATACCGTGTTTCGAGGGACGGGGTGGCCGAGCCCAGAATCAGGGGNATGGANTCCATTCGNGCCCGCACCACGGCGAGGTCCCGCGCCGAGTAGCGAAACCCCTCCTGCTGCTTGAATGANCCATCGTGTTCNTCATCCACAATCAGAATGCCCGGNGAAGCCAGNGGTGTGAAAATGGCNGANCGNGTGCCCAGTACAATCGGNGCGGNACCGGTGCGTGCAGCATCCCATGCCAGTACGCGNTCCCGGTCAGTGAGGCCGGAATGAAGCACNGCCACCGGGCAGTTGAAACGGGTTTTNAANCGATCCANCGTCTGCGGNGTCAGGCTGATTTCCGGGANCAGTACCAGCGCCTGTCNTCCGTACCGAATGANTTTTTCGATNGCCTGTAAATAAATTTCGGTTTTGCCACTGCCGGTTTGACCGTCCAGNAANTAGGCGTGAAAGCCGTGCAGNTCAATGCTNTCCATCGCCTNTTGCTGTTCGGGATAAAGGGGCAGGGGGGATTCCGAGAGCANCCTGTCCGGATNNAACAACGGGGTGTTCACNCGGNNTTCCANNGATTCGATCAGGCCNTTGTTTTNCANNTGTCGAAGTGCGGCAANGCTGATGCCCTGTCGCTGAAAATCGTCTTTTGTGGCGGAGGGTTGCTGCTGCAGTANATTCAGTGCCTGTTGTTGNCGGGGGGCACGCGCCAGGGCCGTGTCTGGCAGNCCCTTGCCGGNNAGTGTCAATTGCCAGCGGACTTCGCTTTGTCGGGGTACTGCATCACCCTTGCGGAGCGTTGCCGGTAGCGCTGTGCTGAGCGCTTCGCCCGCCGGGTGCTGGTAGTAACCCGCAGCCCAGACACAGAGCTCCAGCAGGGTTTCGGACAGTAACGGTTCTTCATCCAGGAGCTCGGTAACGGGTTTCAACCGTGTGGCGGGATGTTCGCTGGATGCCGCAATTTCGATCACGACCCCGATGACCTGACGGCGGCCAAAAGGCACTTTGACACGACAGCCGGGCCGGGGTGTCCGGGTACTGTTTTCTGACGGCAGGTAGTCGAACAGCCGCCGCAGGGGGGAGGGGACAGCAACACGGATAATGATGGATTCTGTCATTGATGTGTTTTTTTGTTAAAACCTTGAATGGGCATCGTTTTCTGGTAGTATTCGCGCTCCGTTTAAAGGCGGCATATGGTGCCCGACAATTGAAAGGCATCCCGAGGGATTGAACGCGACCTGTTAGCAGCAAACCGAGGCGAGGCATCCAGTGTACCAGAAGTGCATCGGGGTTCGGGCGAACGGTTTGGACGTCAGGGGCGAATCAATATTCGGGTTGCACAGAGATCGGGTTGGCGATATGCAAGAGACTGAGGCAATGAGACATGAGATCTGAAATCCATCCAAATTACGGCACACTGTCAGCAACCTGCAGCTGTGGTAATGCATTTGAAGTAGGTTCCACCACGAACGGTAGCATCCACGTGGATGTCTGTTCAGCCTGCCACCCGTTCTACACCGGCAAGCAGAAAGTTGCTGATACCGGTGGTCGTATCGACCGTTTCAACAAACGTTTCGCCGGTCGTTCCGCCAAAAAATAATCTGAATATGTCTGCCTTTCGAGGCAAACGATGCGCGCTCTGGATAATATGCCAGAGCGCGTTTTTCGTTGTCTGGCTGTTTATCGCCGGTGGGCCCGCCAGGGCTGATCTACGCTGCCAGCCTTTCGCCCCGCTGGAGAAGGTTGCCGTCACTCATGTCTATGACGGCGATACTGTCAAACTGGACGATGGTCGCAAAGTTCGATTGATCGGTATCAATGCCACAGAACCGGGCCGTGATGGGCAACCGGATCAGCCGTTTGCCGCTGAGGCCCGTGACAGGTTGCGCAGTCTGATCAAGGCTACCTCGCAACTGCACCTGTTGACGGACGGGCAAACCCATGATCGCTATGGTCGAATACTCGCCCACCTGTTCAATGAGCGAGGAGAAAGTCTCGAACAAATCCTGCTCGAACAGGGGCTGGCCTACCATGTTGCAGTGCCGCCCAACCTGACCCTGGCAGACTGTTTTGCCAGCGCCGAGCAGTTGGCTGTCAAACAGCAGCGGGGACTCTGGAGCAAGGCCGGTATTGCCCCCGTCGCTGCCCGGGATGTGCAGGACGGAGGGTTTAAACGGTTGCAGGGTACCGTCACTGCCGTCCAAACCGGCAGGCACTGGCGGCTCGTCCTGGATGATGTGATCAAGGTAATGATTTATCCAGAACACCGTCATCGCTTTGAGGCAAAACAACTGAACAGCCTGCAAGGCCAGCAAGTGGAAATACAGGGGTGGGTTTACCGCAGTCGCGGGGAATGGCGGATCAAACTGGAAACCCCCCACGGTATGGTGTTTTCCCGTTGAATTGTCCGACACCGCCCTCCGGCGGTGCCGCTGATGCCTTCCCAAAATACTCTACCAGCTCAATGAGGCGCCTGTCTGGTACTCGGTAACCCGGGTTTCGAAAAAGTTTTTCTCCTTGCGCAGGTTGGCCTGTTCCTCCAGCCATTCCAGACGATTGATGGCACCGGGGAAGGGCTCTTTGTGGTTGAGGGCCCGGGCCCGCCGGTTGGCGACGAAGCGGAACTGGTCCATGTGTTCGTCGGCGCTGTAGCCAAGGATGGGATCTGGCATCAGGTAGTGAGCGTAGGTGGACTCCACCGCTTCAGCTTCCTCCCACATGACCTGTAATTGCGCCGGATCCAGTTTTAGATTTTCCTCCTCCAGTAACTGATTCACCACTCGCAGACCAAAGGCACAGTGCAGCGCCTCATCTCGCAGGATGTATTGCAACTGTTCCCCGGTGCCCTTCATCAGGCCCCGGCGCTGCAGGGCAAAAATCGGGTTGAAGCCGTTGTAGAACCAGCAGCCTTCGAAGATTCCCGCGAAGAACAGGTAGGACATGGCGAAGGTTTCCAGATCGTCGCGGTTGCCGAGGTCCAGATCCTGACGCAACACGGTATCCAGTCTCGCACTGGCCAGACAGATTTTGCCGTGGATCGCCGGGACCACCCGGTAGCGGTTGTAGATGTCGCTCTGGTCCAGCCCCAGGGTTTCGATGCAGTGCTGGTAAGTCCAGGTGTGCAGTGCTTCTTCATAGACCTGTCGGGCCTGGTAAATCTGCAACTCCGGCGCGGACATTTTTTCCATCACTGCCAGGCCGATATTGCGCATGGCCATGATGTCCGATGTGGTCAGGTAAGCCAGCACGTTTTCATACAGATGACGTTCCTCGGTGGTCAGTTTGTGGTGGTAATCGTGGATATCCTGGGTCATGTTGACGTCCAGAGGTGTCCAGTGATTCTTGTTGGCATTGAGAAAAAATTCCCAGGCCCAGGGGTATTTGAAGGGGGCCAGCTGGTTGATGTCCGCTTTGCCGTTCACCACTCGCTTGTCCGACGGATTGATCGGGAGAAGGCGTGTTGCCGGTATTTCCGACACTGCCGCGGTTGCCATTGACAGTGTCGCCGGGACTTTTGCTGCCTCTGATGGCTGTGCGGCAGCGACCCCGCCCAGCAGGTTGATGGTGCCGGGAGGAATGGCGCTGCGCAGCGGGTCATCCCAGTCGGGAAGCAGGGTTGTGTCGGTTTCAAGTACAGTTTGTCGGATAGTCATTATTGGCAGGCCTCGCAGTCGGGGTCGAGAATGGAGCAGGCGGAGGGTGCGGCCGACACCGAAACACGGTTGTCTGCATCGGCGCTGACACGACTGGCCTTGTCGGTGTGGGTAGCCCCCAGGGAACGCAGGTAATAGGTGGTTTTCAACCCCCGGGACCAGGCCAGCCGGTACAGATTGTCGAGTTTTTTGCCGGAGGGTTCAGCCATGTAGAGGTTGAGGCTCTGGGCCTGATCCAGCCATTTCTGGCGCCGTGCCGCCGCCTCCACCAGCCAGCGGGGGTCGATTTCAAAGGCTGTGGCGAAGCGGGTTTTCAATTCCTCCGGCACCCGGTCGATATCCACCAGGGAGCCGTCGAAGTATTTCAGGTCACTGACCATCACCTCGTCCCACAAATCCTGCTCCTTAAGTGCTTTCACCAGCCAGGGATTGATTACCATGAATTCGCCGGACAGGTTGGATTTCACGAACAGGTTCTGATAGGTGGGCTCAATGGACTGGGTGACACCGACAATATTGGAGATGGTGGCAGTGGGGGCAATGGCCATGACATTCGAGTTGCGCATACCGTGGCGGGCCACCAGTTCGCGCACCGGCTGCCAGTCCAGTTGGCTGGAGTTGTCGAGGGTGCAATACTCGTCGCCGCGCTGTTGTTCCAGCGATTTCAGGGAGTCGATGGGCAGTACATTCTGATCCCACAGGGATCCTTGATAGCTTTCGTAGCGGCCGCGCTGTTGCGCCAGTAGCGCCGAGGCACGGATCGCATGGTAGCTGATCAGCTCCATGGACTGGTCGGCAAAATACACGGCTTCCACGCTGGCGTAGGGCAACTTCAGGGCGTAGAGCGCGTCCTGGAACCCCATCAGGCCGAGACCCACCGGGCGATGTTTCAGATTCGATTGCCGGGCCTTTTCCACAGCGTAGTAGTTAATGTCGATGACGTTGTCGAGCATTCGAACCGCAGTGAAAACCGTCTGTTCCAAATGTGCCTGATCGAGTCGGCCGTCGCGAATGTGGTTGGGCAGATTGATAGAGCCGAGATTGCAAACGGCGATTTCCCGCTCATTGGTATTCAGGGTGATTTCCGTACACAGATTGGAGGAGTGCACCACGCCCTGGTGTTGCTGGGGAGAGCGGATATTGCAGGGATCCTTGAAGGTAATCCAGGGGTGACCGGTTTCAAACAGCATGGACAACATTTTTCGCCACAGCTGTGTGGCGGGCACGGTTTTGTGCAATGGGAGCTTGCCGTCCCGGGCCAGTTGTTCGTAATGGCAATAGCGCGCCTCAAAGGTCTTGCCGCAGAGATCGTGTAAATCGGGCACATCCTCTGGTGAAAACAGTGTCCAGGACTGATCCTCGATCACCCGCTTCATGAACAGGTCGGGAATCCAGTTGGCGGTATTCATGTCGTGGGTGCGGCGACGCTCGTCGCCGGTGTTTTTGCGCAGCTCCAGAAAATCCTCGATGTCCAGGTGCCAGCTCTCCAGATAGGCGCACACGGCGCCTTTGCGCTTGCCGCCCTGATTGACCGCCACGGCGGTGTCGTTCACCACCTTGAGAAAGGGCACCACGCCCTGGGACTCGCCGTTGGTCCCGCGAATGTGGGCACCCAGAGCCCGCACCCGGGTCCAGTCGTTGCCCAGGCCACCGGCCCATTTGGAGAGCATGGCATTGTCCCGGATACCCTCATAGATGCCGTCCAGGTCGTCTGGAACTGTAGTGAGGTAGCAGGAAGAGAGCTGCGAGTGCCGGGTGCCGGCATTGAACAGGGTGGGGGTGGAAGGCATGTAATCAAAGCATGACATCACCTCATAGAACTCGATGGCGCGCTGGTCGGGATCATCCTCCTGCAGTGCCAAACCCATGGCTACCCGCATGTAGAAGCTCTGGGGCAGCTCCAGGCGCTGTTTGTCCCGGTGCAGGAAGTAGCGGTCGTAGAGGGTCTGCAATCCCAGATAGGTGAACTGCCGGTCGCGCTCCGGCTGCAGGGCGGCACTGAGGCGTTGCAGGTCAAAGTTGAGCATGGCCTCGTCCAGCAGTTCCGCCTCGACGGCCCCGCGAATCCCCGCCTGAAACAGGGCGGCATAGTCCTGTTCACTATAATGGCCGGACAGGCTCTGGTGACAATCAAGGGCCAGGATGACTTCTTCCCAGAGCTGCTCCAGCAACAGATGGGCACAGGCGTGGGAATAGCCCGGGTCTTTTTCAATCAGAGGGCGTGTTGCCATCACCATGGCAGTGGTCACTTCCGCTGCTTTCATTCCCCCGTAGAGGGTGCGACGAATCTGGGCAGCCAGATAGTCGGCGTCCACATCCTCAATGCCCCGGCAGGCGCGCTGTACCCGCTGGTCCATGTCTGTCAGGTTCAGCATCACCTTCTTGCCGCTGCTGTCGACAACCGGCAGTTGTTCGCTGGGTTCGGCATGAGTGGGCGTGGCAAGGCCAGCGGCACTGCGGTTCTGATGGTGTTGCTCCCGATACAGCACATAGGCGCGGGCCACCTTGTGGCACTCACTGCGCATCAGACCCAGCTCCACCAGATCCTGAATTTCTTCGATATGCACACTGCCGCCCGCCGGTAGTCGCTTTTGCAGGCGTTCGATAATTTCCCGGGCAATGGTGTTGACAGTCTGTTTGACCCGCGCCGAACCGGATGCTTCCTGGCCCTCTACGGCAAGGAAGGCCCTGGTCATGGCGATGGCGATTTTTGAGGCATCGAAGGGCACGGCCTGGCCAGTGCGCTTGATCACTTTAAACGGTATGTCTGTAGCGTGTGGGGGCGGCGTGTCCTGCCCGCCAGGGGTGAAGGGTTGGCTGTTCATCATGTCATTCCTGTCGATTTATGCGCGAAATCTTCAGGCTTCGCCAATCGGCGGACGGACAAAATACAACATGGCGGCACGGTGGGGCATTGGTTCCCCGTATGCAGCTGGTGTCCTGAATCGCGAAGACTGAAGCCTTGTTTGCTGGCAGGTCTTCGGACTCAGGGGCATTGCGCATGAAGTTGCGCTGCCTACGGCGACGGCTTCCCGTTCAATTGAACAGTGCCTCGGCGGTGCCGATGTCGCGTTCGTTCCCCATTACCGCTGCGCGTCAGTTCCGGATTTTCACCGGATTCCCTTTTCAGGAAGGCTCATCAAACACAAGATGTGCCAATCCAACCAGCTTTTACGAGCATATCTTGTGTATTTGTGCATGTAAAGTGGTTTCCTGTCCGTTGGCGAATGGAATGCCATGGTCTAGGTCGTCCGCCCAAGGCTGCGACAATTTGTCGCATTGACTGGATGCCGGTGAGCCCCAATTATGCTGCCCCTGAATTCGAATCACTTTCATTTAGATTCGGGCTGGGGAGAAAATGAAAAAAGAAATTCGCTGGACTTCTGTCTTGGCCCTTCCATCCCTGTTCTGTCTTTCAGTGATCTCTGCTCACGCGGAAGACGGTGGCGTCGAAGTGGCCATGGAAACCGCCGCGGCAAGCCTGGAAGAAGTCAAAATCTGGGGTAAACAACCTTCCAGTCGCGAGGCGGGCTATACCAACCCAACCAGTGTATTGACTCGGGAGGATATGGCCAGTATCAACGTGGCGACCACGGAAGATCTGGTGAAATACGAGCCCAGCCTGGTGATTCGTCGCCGCTTCATCGGCGATGCCAACGGTACCCTGGGGATCCGCGGTTCCAACATGTTCCAGACCAGCCGCTCAATGGTGTTTGCAGACGGCGTGCCGCTGCACTATTTTCTCGAGTCACGCTGGAACGGCGCGCCGCGCTGGACCCTGGTGTCGGCCAGCGAAATCGCCCAGGTGGAAGTGGTTTATGGCCCGTTTTCCGCCGAGCACAGCGGCAACGCCATGGGTGGTGTGGTGTTGATCGAAACGGCGATTCCCCAGCAACGGGAGTTTCATGTGGATTGGTCATCCTTTGTCCAGTCCTTTGATGAATACGGTTTCGACGATGATCTGTGGGGACGCAAGGGTTTTATTTCTTTCGGCGACAAAATCGGCGACCTCAGTGTTTACCTCTCTTACAACCGTCTGGAAAACGATTCCCAGCCCCAGTCTTTCTACTATGGCAGTACCAGCGGTTCGCTGGCACCAACTGCGGTCAGTGGTGCAATAGGGGGCGAAGACGACAGAGGCGCAGACCAGTGGTATTTCGGTGATACCGGGATGGTTAAAACCACCACTGACAACTACAAGTTCAAGGCCGGGTATGACCTTGGTGACTGGTTTGCCCTCTTGAATCTGGCCTACGAGGATCGCCGTTCGGATAATGATTCCGCTAATAGTTATTTACGGGATATCGATGGTAATACTATCTGGGGCGGCCACGTAGTTCAGAATGGTGAGCCGTTTTTTGTCCCAGGCAGCCGACTCAATGTCAGTGAGCAGGAGCGCCGCAGCCTTTCGGTGGGGTTGCGCCTGAAGGGAGATTTGACCGACAGTCTGTCAGTGGAAACCAATCTCAGCCACTTTGCCATTATTGCGGATGAAACCCGCAGCTCTGCCCTCAATCCTGCCCACCCAGACCATACTCTGGCTGGACAGGTGCTGGATTACGGCGACACCGGTTGGCAAACTGCCGATCTCAAATTCACTTTGCATGAATTTGGTCTGGACGGCATGCAATGGGTGACGGGCCTGCGCTACGAAACCTACGAACTGAATACCACGGTCTATAACGCCGATAATTATGTTGCCGGCGACAGAACCCGGGCCACCAGCCGTAGCGGTGGGGAGACCAGGATCGCCGCGGCGTTCCTGCAGCTGAACTGGGATATCGATGCGCACTGGTCCACTTCTCTGGGTGGGCGCTATGAATCCTGGAAAAGCAGTGATGGTTATTTTTCGGACGACGATGCCATGACACCCTGGTTGGATCTGGTCAAGCTGCCGAGTCGTTCCGAGGAGAAATTCTCCCCGAAATTTTCCCTGGGTTTCCGCCCGGATGACCTGTGGGCCTTCCGCTACTCCATCGCCAAGGCCTATCGCTTCCCCATCGTTGAGGAACTGTTCAGCCAGTTCCAGGCCTTCAACGCGGTCAGTGAGGCCAATCCCGGTTTACAGCCGGAAGAGGGTCTGCACCATAACTTCATGATCGAGCGGGCCATCGATCAGGGTTATGTGCGGTTGAACCTGTTTTTGGAAAACATCAAAGACGTGATCGAGTCCCAGGCGACGATTCTGCCGGGCGGTTCCTCGATCCGTACTTTCGTGCCGGTGGACGAGGTGAGAACCCGCGGCGCCGAGTTTATTGTCAACGCCGCCGACTTCCTGCTGCCGAAACTGGATGTGCGCTTCAACATGGCCTGGACCGATGCTGAAATCGTCGACAATGCTCCAGATCCCGTCATCGTCGGCAATGTATTCCCGCGTATGCCGAAATGGCGTGGCAATCTGCTGGCCACCTACCACATGACCGATCGCTGGGATATCGGTGGCAGCCTGCAATACGCCAGTGACAGCTACGGGCGACTGGATAACAGCGATAAGGCCGATCAGGTATTCGGCGGCCAGGATCGCTACCTGTTCCTCGGATTGAAAACCAGCTTTCGCTGGGATAAACACCTGGCCTTCGGCCTGGGCATGGATAACGTCACCGATGAAACCGCCTATGTAGCCCACCCCTGGCCTGCACGAACTCTGTATTTCAATGTCTCTTATGACTGGTAACAAGGCGTATGACTGGTAACAAGGCGGGCACGATGGCGCATAACAACCGCTCTATGAGCATTTATCGCACCCTGTGGCGTTGGCATTTTTATGCCGGACTGTTCTGCATTCCCTTTGTGCTGACACTATCGATCTCCGGGGCCATTTACCTGTTCAAGCCACAACTGGATGCGCTGGCCAATCGCCCCTACCAGAATCTGGTGGTATCGGGCGAGCGCAGCAGCGCGGATGCCCAGATCGGTGCGGCCCTGGCCGCGTTTCCGGGTAGTGGTTTTACCAGTTATCAACTGCCGGAGGCGGATGATCAAGCCGTCGTCATTACTGTGCTTGATCAAGGCCGGCAGCGGCTTGTGTATGTCCACCCCTACAGCCTGAAAGTGCTGCATAGCGTGGTTGCGGAAGACCAGTTCATCCGGCAGGTACGAGCTTTTCACGGGGAGTTGCTGGCGGGTAAGGTGGGCTCCGTCCTGGTGGAACTGGCCGGTTGCTGGGCTGTTGTACTGGTGCTGACAGGGTTATACCTGTGGTGGCCGCGCAACGGCCGTGGTCTGGCCGGCGTGCTTTATCCCCGCCTTGGCCGGGGTGGTCGCCTGTTCTGGCGGGACCTGCATGTGGTAACCGGTATCTGGCTGGCGATGTTCGTACTATTCCTGTTGATGACTGCTTTACCCTGGACTCTGGTGTGGGGCACCGCTTTCAAGGAGCTGCGGCAGTGGGGTGACAGGCCGGTGCAACAGGACTGGACAATCAGTCGGGCACGGGAACACCACCACGATGGTGCAATGCCCTCGGGGCGTGTAGATCTCAGTGAAGCGCTCCTCGCCACGTCCAGCTCCCTGCAATTTGCCCCGCCGGTATTGCTGTCGACGGATAAGCAGAATCCTGCCCTATGGAAAGTCCAGTCCCAGTCCCAGAACCGCCCGTTGCGGGCAGATGCCTGGCTCGATGGCCAGTCCGGCGATGTGGTGAAGGTGCAGACCTTTGCTGAGCGCCCCTGGCTCGACCGGGTTATCGGAATTGGTGTGGCCGCCCATGAAGGGCAGCTGTTCGGCTGGTTGAACCAGTTATTGGGCGCGCTCACAGCACTGGGGCTGGTTTTTCTGGGCATCAGTGGGGTTGTGCTCTGGCGGAAACGTAAACCGTCGTTCGGGCTCGGTGCTCCGGCGGCTCTGCCGGCGGTCTCATCAAAAAGTGTGTTTATCGCCATCACTGTCATTCTGGCGGTGCTGTTGCCCATGCTGGCGATATCGCTTCTGCTGCTCTGGCTACTGGAAACCCTGTTGTTGCGTCACTTGCCCGGCGCTCGTCTATGGTTGGGCCTTGTGGGCCCTGGGGATGATACAAAAATCCGGTAACACCAGATGAATCGACATGCTAATCTGGTATCCCCTGGTAGCTTTTATGAGGATGTGTCGTGGACAGAAATACCGTTTTGTTGAGTGTTGTACTGGTGGTCACACCGTTGTCTGTCAGTGCCGCCAGCTGGTGGGATGCCGGTAAGGAATTACTCGGTGGCAACACGGGAAACACGACAGAATCCGCTGCGCCGGTCAGTGGGCTGGCCGGGCTCTCCAGCGATGAAATTGCCGCAGGGTTGAAAGACGCGTTACGGGTGGGTGCCGGTAATGTGGTTTCACAGCTTGGGGCTCAGGATGGATTTTACCTCGATGACGCGATTCGTATTCCATTGCCCCCACAACTTCAGCAGGCCAAAGGTGTTCTTGAGCAGGTGGGGATGGGCGCCAGTTTGCAGGAGCTTGAAATGAAACTGAATCGGGCGGCCGAAGCGGCTACACCGCGGGCCAAGGCGATGTTTCTCAATGCCATCAGTGCCATGACCATCGACGATGCGAAGAAAATTTACAGTGGCTCGGAAGATGCCGCTACCCGCTATTTCAGTGACAAAATGCGCGGCCCCCTCGCGGAGGAAATGCGCCCGGTGATTGAAGCCAGCCTTGCAGAAGTGGGCGCGCTACAGACTTACGATGCGATTGTCAGCAAATACAAGACCCTGCCCTTTGTCCCCGACCTCAAAGCCGACTTGACGGACTACACGATAAACGGGGGAATGGACGGCATCTTCTATTATCTGGCGCGGGAAGAAGCGGCGATCCGCGAGAATCCGGTCAAGCAAACCACCTCGCTGTTGAAAAAACTGTTTGGCCAGCCCTGAACCAAACCCGGCAATATGGCCGATGAAAATATACGTCTGATTTCGTGGCCATAAACCTTTTTCATGCACCCTGATAGCCGCGCCCTCATCGGGGTGACGGAGCAGTGTCAATCAAAATTCCCTATCAGTCTCTTTGCAGAATACTATCTGTTAATGGTTTATGCTGATGCCACGAAAAGAGGCATGGAAGTTAAAATTCGCGTAGGATCGTANCCCTGCCCGGTCCTGTGGGGCGAGTCGTTAAATCATTAAACTCGGNATCACAGTCAGGTTTGCTGTGNAACTGNCATGATCCGCTGAAATGAGAATGAGCCCGAAGCCAGGGTTTCCATGTTTCGATCAGTGCACCAGATAATGGTGTTCAGACCTGGAGAGAAAGCGAATGACAACAATAGGTATCCCCAAAGAAATTTATCCCGACGAAAGGCGTGTTGCCGCCACTCCNGCCTCCGTTCAAAAGCTGNTCAAGCTCGGCTATGAGGTATTGGTNCAGTCGGGAGCTGGCGAACCAGCGCACTATGANGATGAAGCCTATACCAANGCNGGCGCGGCAATTGCNNTTGANGCGCCTGCGCTCTGGAGNCAGGCAGATTTTATTNTGAAAGTNCGTGCCCCTATGGAAAACGCCATGCTCNACAGGCATGANGTTGACATGATGAAGCAGGGCGCTGGTCTGGCCAGCTACATCTGGCCGGCNCAAACCCCTGAACTGCTGGAGAAGNTTGCGGCAAAAGGGGCCACGGTATTCGCNATCGACAGCCTGCCCCGNATCAGTCGCGCGCAGAAAATGGATGCGTTGAGCGCCATGGCCAATGTCGCCGGTTATCGCGCCGTCATTGAGGCAGCCAACCACTTCGGCCGCTTTTTTACCGGCCAGGTGACGGCGGCCGGGAAGGTCCCCCCTGCCAAGATCATGGTGATTGGTGCCGGGGTGGCAGGCCTTGCTGCCGTTGGTACCGCCAACAGCATGGGTGCCATCGTGCGTGCCTTTGACACCCGTCTCGAAGTGAAGGAACAGGTGGAGAGCATGGGTGCCGAATTCCTGGAACTGGATTTTGGCGATGAAGATGGCAGCGGTGGTGGCGGTTATGCCAAACAGATGAGCGATGAGTTCATCAAGGCCGAGATGGCACTGTTTGCCGAGCAGGCAGAAGAGGTGGATATCATTATCACCACTGCGCTGATTCCCGGCCGTCCGGCACCGAAACTGATTACCGCCGAAATGGTGGCTGCGATGAAGCCCGGTAGCGTGATTGTCGATCTGGCCTCGGAGCGGGGCGGTAACTGTGAACTCACCGAGCCGGGCAAGGTCGCTGTGCATCACGACGTGTCCATTATCGGTTATACCGATCTGCCCAGTCGCATGGCAAAGGTGTCCAGTGATCTCTATGCCAGCAACCTGACACATTTGATGAATGATCTGACACCTGAGAAGGATGGTCAGCCCAGCGTCGATATGGAAGACACCGTCATTCGCGGGCTCACAGTTGTTCACGATGGTGAAGTTACCTGGCCACCACCGAAAGTGGAGGTGGCGGTGAATACCGCGCCGCCGCCGAGTACTGAAGAGCCATCGCCCACGGGTAAAAAGGCCAAAGAGCCCTCCGTGATTGGCCGGTGGCTGGGCAAGGGGTTGCTGCTGCTGGTGACGGTGCTGGCGCTGCTGGGTATTGGTAGCTATGCCCCTCCGAGTTTCCTTACCCATTTTACGGTGTTTGTCCTGGCCTGTTTTATCGGCTGGCAGGTGATTTGGAATGTGACGGCGTCCCTCCACACCCCTCTGATGAGTGTGACCAATGCGATCAGTGGCATTATCGTGATCGGGGCGTTGCTGCATCTGGCGCAGTCTGAAAGCGGTGCAGTGGGCATCATGGCTTTTATCGCCGTGCTGATTGCTACCATCAATGTGGCCGGGGGCTTTCGGGTTACCCACCGCATGCTGAAAATGTTTCGCCGATAAGGAGGGCACACCATGAGTCCAGGAATCGTCAGTGTGGCCTACGTAGTGGCCAGTATATTATTCATTCTCAGCCTCGGTGGTTTGAGTCATCAGGAATCCGCTCGCCGCGGTAACTACTATGGTGTCGCCGGGATTCTGATTGCCGTTGGCGTCACCATAGCCAATGTCGGCACGGGCGATATGGTCGCCATTCTGATTGCGATTGTGCTCGGCAGCATCATTGGTATTTTTCTGGCCAACCGGGTCGAAATGACCCAGATGCCGCAATTGGTAGCCCTGCTGCACAGCTTTGTCGGTCTGGCTGCCGTGCTGGTGGGCTTCTCCGGTTACATCGAACCATTGATCGTGACCCACGGTGCGGAGCACACCATCAAACTGGTCGAAATCTTTCTCGGCATTTTCATCGGTGCGGTAACCTTTACCGGATCGCTGATTGCCTGCGGCAAGCTGGATGGCCGTGTGTCCAGCAAAGCATTGACCCTGCCGGGTCGTCACCTGATGAATCTGGTGGCACTGGCCGTTACTGTGGCACTGGGGATCATGTTTGTCGGTGCCGACAGTCACTGGGCCGGATTGCTGGCACTGATCATCATGACCATCATCGCCAGTGTGCTGGGTGTCCACCTGATTATGGCTATCGGTGGTGCCGACATGCCGGTGGTGGTTTCCATGCTCAATAGCTACTCGGGTTGGGCTGCCGCCTCGATCGGTTTCATGCTGGGCAACGACCTGTTGATTGTGACCGGCGCACTCGTGGGCAGCAGCGGTGCCATCCTCAGTTACATTATGTGTCGCGCCATGAATCGCTCCTTTATCAGCGTGATTCTCGGTGGCTTTGGCCAAACGACCAGTAGCAGCAGTGCGTTGACGGGTGATGAAAGTGTTCAGGAAACCTCCATCGATGAGCTCGCCGAGGAACTCTTGTCGTCGGACTCGGTAATTATCGTGCCCGGCTACGGCATGGCAGTGGCCCAGGCGCAGAATGCGGTGGGCGACATTACCAAGCTGTTGCGTGAGAAGGGGATTACGGTGCGGTTTGGTATCCATCCGGTGGCAGGTCGATTGCCGGGGCACATGAATGTGTTGCTGGCGGAGGCTCACGTTCCCTATGACATCGTGCTGGAGATGGACGAGATCAACGAAGACTTTCCTTCAACAGACGTGGTGTTGGTAATCGGTGCCAATGACACTGTCAACCCGGCCGCAGCCGAGGACCCGGGTAGCCCCATCGCGGGTATGCCTGTTCTCGAAGTCTGGAAATCCCGTCAGGTAGTGATACTGAAACGCGGTATGGCAACCGGCTATTCCGGTGTGGAGAATCCCCTGTTCTACAAGGACAACACCCGGATGTTATTTGGTGATGCCAAGGAAACCGTGGATAAGTTGCTGGGTGCACTGCGCTCATGACCCGGCGGCTTTGACAACAAGCGGTCTGCGTCGCAGACCGCTTCAATCAATGCACATCGTTGCGCTCATTACCGCGCTCAGGCATTTAATGAACAGAAAATCGATGACTGACAGGTGCCTCCTGTTTGCCAGGTGTCGCTCATTCTGGATAACATGCTGATCAACAATCGGGACCTCTCCCCGCCATTTTTTGGGCATATAATTTGATGAATTTATGAAGCAGCATATCGGCGTGGTACAAACGATCCCCGATTTCCAGTCTGAGCTGGAGGTGCTGGCCGGGAGGCTTCAGGAAGGCCAGCCGGAAATACCTTCAGCCATTCTGGTACAGCTCTTCTTTTCTTCCGATAACCTTGAGTGGATAAATCAGGTAACTGACGCTGTGCTGACCGTCATGCCCGAGGCGATTGTCGTCGGTGCGACCACAGATGGCGAGATTGCCAACGGCAAGACACTGACCAATAGTACCGTCTTCTCCATTTCCGTTTTTGCAAAAACCACCCTGCGGGTGGTTGCCGATACCTGCCTTCCAGGAGAGGAGCTGGCGCTCGGGGAAGGTCTGCGAGACCAGCTGCTCAAGCAGGAGCAGCAGATAGCCGGTGTGCTTTTCCTGGCGACGCCCCTGTCAATCAATGTCAGCAGCTTGCTGGATGGACTGGCCTCCGAGGGTATCAATTTCCCCCTGTTCGGAGGCGGTGCAGGTGATTATGCTGTCATGGAACACAGCCTTGTTATTGCCAACCGTCAGACCATTGACTGTGGGGCGGTGGTGGTTGCGCTGATCAGCGACGATCTGGTTATCAAGGAATATACCTATTCGGGCTGGATGCCGCTGACCAGGGAAATGACCATTACTGCCACAAAGAATGACAGGATTGCCACCGAGATTGATGGCCGGCCTGCCTATGACGTGTACAGCGGTTATCTGGGTATCGAGAACGACCAGCAGTTTTTCCTTAACTCCCTGGAATTCCCGTTTCTCGTGAAGCGCGATAATGAACTGCTTGGCCGCACGCCCATGAAGGCAACCGAGGACGGCGGGATACATTTCATTGCTGATGTTAAACCCGGTGATAAATTTCGTATCGGTTATGGTGACCCCAAAGAAATTATTGCCCACGCCAAACATGCTCGTGATGAGCTGGGCAAATTTTGTCCCGAGGCTATTTTTCTCTATACCTGCTGCTGCAGGCGCTTTCTGATGCAAAATGACGTTGAAATGGAAACGCTGCCATTTGAAGAAGTCGCACCAACCGCCGGTTTCTATACTTATGGTGAATTCCTGGGTAAGGGCAGTCACATCAGCCATTACAACTCCACCATGTTGGTGGTGGGTATGCGGGAAGGCGAGCCGAAACAACCGATGGACTGTGATGTCGTCAGTTGGGCACCTGAAGCCGACCTGGCAGACAAGCCCGACTTGTACAAAAATCAGCACATCCGTGTGGTAACCCAGCTCATTCACTTCATCGAAACCATCACGGCCGAACTTGAAGATCGAAACAGGGAACTCATGCAACTGGCGGTGACAGATAAACTGACCGGGTTGTTCAATCGGGCCAAGCTCGATCAGGTGCTGGATGAGGAGATTGTCCGCCACAACCGTTATGGCACGGAATTCTGCGTCATCATGGCGGACATCGATGACTTCAAGATGATCAACGACACCTTCGGTCATCACAAGGGCGATGCTGCACTGATGGCATTTTCGGACATTCTTCGACAGAGCATTCGTGCCAATGACACGGCCGGTCGCTGGGGTGGAGAAGAGTTCCTGATTGTTCTGCCGCACACCTCGGTCGATGCGGCTGCACAGACCGCCGAAAAGATCCGCGCACTTGTGGCGAGCGGCGATTATGGTGAGGTTAAAACCGTCACAGCCAGTTTTGGTGTGCTGGCGCACAAGTCCGGTGAAACTGTGGATGACCTGTTGTTGCGGGCCGATATGGCACTGTACGCAGCGAAGCGTAAAGGCCGTAATGCGGTGGTTTGCCAATAGAAATCGCCGGTCATCCTGTCGATCTATTTCTATTGCCCGGATTTTTCGTCAAATAGCCAGATAGCCCATTATCACTACTGCATATCGCAGGCCTTTTCCCGTGGCCACCAGAATAAAAAAAGTGCTGGCGGGGACTTTCATCAGACCGCCGACCACCGTCAGGGCATCGCCACCTATCGGCAGCCAGGTCATCAGCAGACTCCATTTGCCGTAGCGGTTGAACCAGTTTTGCGCCCGCTCTATGTCCGCCTTGCGGGAGGTAAACCAGCGGCGTTCTGAGTAGTCCCCCAGACGCAGCCCGATCCACCAGTTAACTCCTGCACCCAGGGTATTGCCGGTGGTTGCGAACAGCCACAGCAGCAGTGGGTCGAGTCCATCCCGTAGCTGGGCGACCAACAGAATCTCGGAATAAAAAGGCAGTAGGGTGGCTGCACCAAAAGCGACGGCGCAAAGCAATAAATAATCTGTCATGGGGTTAACGGAGACCGATCAGTCATGGGAGAGGGACCTGTTTGACCATGGGCAAAAGGGGTGCCGGTGAGCATAAAGACTATCGGGGTGCGCTTCAAACCGGTTCTGCAACCAGTGACAAGTTAAACGCCTGTATGAAGTATTCTGGCCGGCGGCCAACTGCCGTCTGGCTGACATAGCGTAAGCTTCCCCGTCAAGTGGACAATTCAAAAGTAGAGTTTCTGACGGTTTGTTGACGGGCCTCGGCTGGGGTCAAGTCGCCCAGTGCGTCATGAG
>PANQ01000027.1 GCA_002707685.1 Porticoccus sp.
GGGATGGCCTGACGGGTGGGTGCAACGAGCGGCTCATGTCATAAAGCAGCACTACCGCGAGTAACAGGGCCGTATTTTGTAGGAGTGGCAGGAAGGCCGCGCTCATAGTATTTCGCCCCGGTCATCGTAACGAGGGGTTTTGCCCATACGTAAAAGCAGCTGATTAACCTCGCGTTTTAGCTCGAGTGTGCGGGATTCTCTGCCAAGTGTGGTTTTCTGCCAGCGGCGCAACTCATCGAGTCGCTGCTGGAGGCTGGCCTCCAGCTCTCGTTGTGATGTGATATCCCGGGCGATTCGGGTGGCACCGATGATGGTGCCGTCGGTGCTGATTATGGGGTTATAGTTGACTTCAAAGACTCTGGTCTGACCGGCCAGGGTGACTTTTTTGCTGGTTTTGACAGCCGCTCCGACCAGGGCTTTTTTGATATTGTTGCGAATTTCACCGGCATATTCGACGTCGACTCCGGATTTGGGGGGAATACCATCGATAATCTGCCCCACTTCCGGCGTCATCTCGAACACTTGTTGAACGAACTCGGCATATGCGGGATTGAATACCGTGAGTTTGAATTCGGTATCCACGGCAGCGACCTGGTCGTCGGCACTTTCAATAATCGCACTCAGTAGTTCCCTGCTGTTATGCATGGCCTGATGATGCTGATAACTCGCGAGTTGGTAGGCTCTGCTGCTGAGCACAGCGAAAGATACCAGCAATCCAGCCAACAGCGAGAAACCGATAAAACTCCAGCGGACCACATGGCTGATGGCGTTATTACCGATCGCCATATCCAGTCGCCAGATTTGATCAGCCACACGGATGCTTTGACTCCAGGCAGGGGGTATTTCGGTAGGCAGTGCCCCGACCTGGAGCGTTTTGTCGCCGCTGTTCGAGAAACCGGTGACCCGATAATGCAATTGATTTTCCCGGGCGGCGAGATCCAGTGGCAGAAACAGCTGTCTGAAATCAATAATGCCGAGTACAAAGCCCTTTACAACGTCTTTCCGGTCGGAAGTTTGACTGTTCTCTGGTTCAAGCACAGGGATAAACAATACCAGCATATCGGTGAGGGAAGGGTGTAGATTTATAATCTTGGCGGTAGCTTCTCCAGAGCGAATGGCTGTGTTGATCGCCCGACGGCGATCATCAAACTGACCATGGTCAAGTCCCAGCGGGTTGAAGGCAGTATCTTCTGAAAGGGTGCTGAATTGGACCGGATAATAGTCATCCCCTGCCGGTGCTCTGATTTTTTGCCAATCCTGATCTACGGTGCTGATGGCAAATTCACCGGTGTCTTGTTCGCGCATCCCGGTTTCAAATGCCTGTCGCCGATCGGCGCTAACACGGGGTGCCCAGTCTATCCGGACTATATGTGGTTGATTTGAGATATGCTTGTTGAAGCGAAGAAATTCTGCCTCCGTTACCTGTTCGCTTGCCGAGAAAAAGGACTGGACTGCGTAGAGCGGCGAAATCTTTTCCTTCAGCGTCAAGAAACCCAGCTCCGTGAGTGTTTTGACCTGTTGGGAAAAGTTGGTTCTGGCTTCTGCCAACTCAAGGCGCGACAGGGTCAGGCTGCCGGCCACTAAAAGTATCGTGGTCATCAGCAGTGGTAACAGAAGCCGGTAACGCGGTCTGGCTCCGGGTTGGCTGTTCGGCCAGAGTAATAGCAACAGGGGCGCAATCAGCACTACCCCGATGGAATCCCCTGCCCACCACCCCAGCCATTGCTGGGCTACATTCTCGGCGGGCAGCATGCCCATCAGGTAACGGGATGAGGCGCCAATAGTCGGTGACATAAGGCAGGCCAAGGGACCTGCCGAGAACAGAAAATGCCACTCGCGACCAGGTATAACCGATAGCGCCTGGCGATCAAGGTAAGCTCTTGCCAGGGTTGCGCCGAGTAGTGCCTGTACCGTCACGCCTGCAGCATAGCTGCTGGCGGCAATGACCCCTGCGGCGGTTGGCGTCAGCATCGGGTCTGACAGAAACGCGCCCAGAAACACACCGGGCCACAGGCGCCGCCCGAGGATTAGTAATGCGGCAACTGTTAGGCCAGCGGGAAGCCAGATGGGGGATGCAGGCCCTGCAGATACGTAAATGAGCAGTGATGCTTTGGCCGTGATGAAGTAAAGCAACGCGACTGCGGCGTTGTAGCCGACCCATTGAAATGAACGGATAGGTGTTATCGGTTGAGGATGGGACTCCCCACTGTGTTGATGATCCGTTCGCGGCTGAGGTGCATCCATGGTGAAATATCTTGTCAATGGGTGGTAATCCGTAAACATGCGAAGTATAAGCCAGCGTCAGCAGGCTGTATCTTCACTAGGACACAGTTTAGCAGTACCTGTGTGGTTATATGGAATCCATTTATGGCTCTGCGGACATGGTTGTAGCATCGACGGTAAGTTGATCGTTGATTGGCAGGACGATGGCAGTTGTTGTGTTTGTCGTCGGCAGTTTTACCGGTTTTGAAAGACGTATAATGGTGCGCCACGGTGTGGTCCCAGGGTGATGGTGTCCGGAGGTTAAAGCCGGATGACGATTTGTGCTGAACACAGGAGTTTGATTTTTGACAGGTAATAACACAATTGCAGAAAACGCGCTGGAAACATTTGACCCAAGTCGGGTGCCCTCCCCCTGTTTTGTCGTGGATGAGCTGGCAGTGGAGCGAAATCTCAAAATTCTGCATCGGGTTCAGGAAGAAAGTGGTGCCAGGGTGCTGGCGGCGTTGAAAGCCTTTTCACTTTGGCGATTGGCGCCGCTGGTGGCCAAATACCTGTCCGGCACCTGCGCCAGTGGCTTGCACGAAGCGAGACTCGGTCGCGAGGAGTACGGCGGCGAGGTGCACGTGTTTTCTGCGGCCTATACGGAACAGGATCTGCGGGAAATTCTTAAGCTGGCCGACCATGTGGTGTTCAATTCGTTCGGCCAATGGCAGCGTTTTCAACCGCTGTTACAGGAAGCCAGAATAGCCCGTCCCCATTTGCGCTTTGGTCTGCGCATCAACCCCCAGCACTCCGAGGGCGATGTGCCCATCTATGATCCCTGTGCCCCCTGTTCCCGACTGGGTATTCCCCTGTCACAGTTTGCCGGGCAATCCCTGGAGGGCATTACCGGACTGCATTTTCATACCCTCTGTGAGCAGGATGTGGAACCCCTGAAGCGGACTCTGATGGCGGTGGAGGAGAAATTCGGACACCTGCTACCGCAGATGGAGTGGGTTAACTTTGGTGGTGGCCATCACATTACCGAGCCGGGTTATCAGGTGGATGAGTTGATTGAGCTGATCAGGGATTTCAGCACTCGCTACCAGGTGCAGGTATTTCTCGAGCCCGGCGAGGCGGTCGCTATTCACACCGGGGTACTGGTCACCGAGGTGCTGGATCTGGCCTGGAACGACATGGCCCAGGCAATCCTCGATACCTCTGCCACCTGCCACATGCCGGATATTCTGGAGATGCCCTACCGTCCGACCGTCATCGGTGCCGGGTTGCCCGGTGAATTGGCCCACAATTATCGGCTTGGTGGCATGACCTGTCTGGCGGGGGATGTGATTGGCGATTACAGCTTTGCGTCACCTCTAGAAGTGGGGCAGCGACTGGTCTTTGATGATATGAGTCATTACACCATGGTCAAAACGACGACCTTCAATGGCATCAATTTGCCCTCGATTGCCCTGTGGAACCCGGAAACCGACCAGTTGCGGGTGATTCGTCAATTTGGTTATGAGGATTTCAGACAACGCTTGAGCTGATCGGGGGTATTATGGGGGCAGGGCTGTGCTTGCCGAAAATCGGCCCTACTATTTGATTTAGCCGCTGGCAGTCGCTAGATTGATTGTCGGCCACACGGATTAATTACTGAAAGCGTTTAATCAGACATACACAGGAGATGCCAACATGGCCAATGAAGGTTACCACGAACCCATTAACGAATTGACCGACAAAACAAGGGATATGCACCGTGCCATCACCTCATTGATGGAGGAGCTGGAGGCTGTTGACTGGTATAACCAGCGAGTGGATGCCTGTAAGGATCCCGAGCTGCAGGCCATTCTGGCCCACAATCGCGATGAGGAGAAAGAGCACGCCGCGATGGTGCTGGAATGGATTCGCCGTCAGGATCCGACCTTTGATCATGAGCTGAAAGATTACCTGTTTACTGAGAAACCCATTGCCCACAAGTAAGTGAGAAAAGATGAGTGAGTGTCGGAAGAGGTGCGTTGCGGCCATCTGTTCCGACACTCAGGAGAGGATTAATTCCCCTCAATTCCCAAAGAGTCCCAGATCTCGTCGATTTTTTTCGTTACGCCGGCATCCATCGTAATGGGGCGACCCCATTCGCGATGGGTCTCGCCGGGAAATTTGTTGGTGGCATCGAAACCGATTTTTGAGCCGAGGCCTGAGACCGGCGATGCAAAATCCAGGTAGTCGATAGGCGTATTGTCGATAATCACCGTATCCCGTCGCGGGTCCATCCGGGTCGTCATGGCCCAGATCACATCCTGCCAGTCCCTTGCATTGACATCATCATCGGTAACCACCACGAACTTGGTGTACATGAACTGCCGCAAAAATGACCAGACCCCCATCATCACCCGTTTGGCATGGCCCGGGTACTGTTTCTTCATGGTGACCACGGCCATCCGGTAGGAACAGCCCTCCGGTGGCAGATAAAAGTCGACAATTTCCGGAAACTGTTTTTTCAGAATGGGCACGAACACCTCGTTCAGTGCCACGCCGAGAATGGCCGGCTCATCCGGTGGTCTGCCGGTATAGGTGCTGTGATAGATGGGGTTGCGACGATGGGTGATGCGCTCCACCGTGAATACCGGAAACCGGTCCACTTCATTGTAATAACCGGTGTGGTCGCCAAAGGGTCCCTCATCGGCCATTTCATCGGGATAGAGGTAACCCTCCAGAATGAATTCCGCACTGGCGGGGACCTGAAGATTGCTGCCCAGACATTTGACCACGCGGGTTTTCTCGCCGCGCAGTAGTCCGGCAAACGCGTATTCAGAGAGTGTGTCCGGCACCGGGGTGACTGCGCCGAGAATGGTGGCCGGATCCGCACCCAGCGCGACAGCTACCGGGAAGGGTTTCCCCGGATGCGCCAGTTGCCAGTCGCGGAAGTCCAGTGCGCCACCGCGGTGTGACAGCCAGCGCATGATCAGCTTGTTTTTGCCAATCACCTGCTGTCGGTAGATGCCGAGATTCTGGCGCTCTTTTTCCGGTCCCCGGGTAATCACCAGAGGCCAGGTAATCAGTGGGCCTGCATCCTCGGGCCAGCAGGTCTGGATGGGCAGTTTGCCCAGATCCACGTCGCCGCCCTCGATAATTACTTCCTGACAGGGAGCATTTTTCACCACTTTGGCGGGCATGTTGAGGATGGGTTTGAATTTATGGCGCTTCTCCCAGAGATCCCGAACGCCTTTTGGTGGTTCCGGCTCTCGCAGAAAAGCCAGCAGTTCACCCACTTCGCGCAGGGCGGCGACACTCTCCTGGCCCATCCCCATGGCGACCCGTTCCGGTGTGCCAAACAGGTTGCCCAGCACCGGGATGTCAAAGCCCCTGGGGTTTTCGAACAGCAGTGCAGGGCCGCCAGCCCGCAGGGTTCGATCACAGATTTCGGTCATTTCCAGATAGGGATCGATTTCCACGGAGATGCGTTTAAGCTCACCGCGTTGTTCCAGAAACTGAATGAATTCTCGCAGGTCGGTATATTTCATAAGTGTGCCTGAACAATAACTCCGACAAGTGTTACGACAACGGTTGGTGAATGCAATAACTGTAATGGCATGCGGCCCTCTCGGGGAGATGCAATACCCGGTTGTTGGCGTTACATTAGCGCTATGGCCTACTTTTTTCTGATTTTAATGGTGGCACTGGTGCATTTCGGTTTCGTACTGTTTGTGATCGCCGGTGGTTTGCTGGCTTTTCAGTGGCCCATCCTGCTCTGGTGGCACTTGGCCGGGGCACTGTACGGCATTGCGATTATGCTGGTGGGTTGGCGTTGCCCGCTCACCAGGCTCGAGGTCTGGCTGCGCGAGCGGCGCGGTGAACGACTGGTAACCCAGTGGGAGTTTCTGCGCCACTATGTCTGGTCCCATATCGGCCTGCGTGGCAACGAGTGGTTTATTACCGTGGTATTGATGATGGCCATGGTGCTGTTCAACTACCGGGCATATCGGTTTGTCATCGTGGGGAGTTAGAGTTGACAGAGCTTGCTGGCGTTTTTGGCTTCAATTCGGTGGTGGTTGCCCTGGCTGTGCTCATTCACTATGAGGTGTTATCGCGGCTGGCGACGGTTTTGCCAATGCTGAATATCCGGCCACGGTTGCGGGTTCTGGTGGCAGTCTTTGCGGCCTTCATTGCCCATGTGGCGGAAATATGGGTTTTTGCCTGGGCCTACTATCTGCTGCTGCAAGTGGGGGGCAGTGCTTTGGGCGGCAACTTTGACGGCTCCCTGCTGGACTGTATTTATTTCTCCTTCAGTAACTACACGTCGCTCGGCTATGGCGACATCGAGCCATTTGGCCATATCCGTTTTCTTTCCGTACTGGAAGCCCTGATCGGTCTTATCCTGATCGGCTGGACGGCCTCTTTCATGTATATCGAAATGCAGAAATTCTGGATGTCGGGCAAAAATGGCCGCCGATGATGCAGGCGGTGCTATTCAAAAACGATAGTTTTGTTGCCGTGCAATAGCACGCGATCCTCAAGGTGATAGCGCAGGCCTTTGGCCAGCACATTTTTTTCCACATCCTTGCCCTTGCGCACCAGGTCCGGAACGCTGTCGTGATGGCTGATGCGGACCACATCCTGCTCGATAATCGGGCCGGCATCCAGGTCGCTGGTCACATAGTGACAGGTGGCGCCGATCAGCTTCACACCTCTTTCCGCCGCCTGGTGGTAGGGTTTTGCTCCGACAAAGGCCGGCAAAAAACTGTGGTGGATATTGATGATCTGTCCCGGGTAGGTGGCGCACAGTGCCGGCGGCAGGATTTGCATGTAGCGCGCCAGCACGATCACATCCGCCCTGCTCTGGGCAATTTGCGTTGCCACGTCTGCAAAGTGCGCCGTCTTGTCACTCTGATCCACCGGTATATGGTGATAGGGAATATTATGCCAGTTCACATAACTGCGCAGTTCATCATGGTTCGAGATCACACAGGGGATATCAAACTGCATTTCACCGCTGCGCCAGCGGTATAAAAGGTCAGACAGACAGTGGGCCTGGGTGCTGGCCATTAACACTACCCGTTTCGGCTTGCTGGTATCCGTCAGCCGCCATTGCATGTCGTATTGTTCTGCCAGCGGCGCGAAGCGCGCAGTGAGTTCCTCCGCACCATAGGGCAGCGAATCGGCGGCGATCACCTGGCGCATAAAGAACCAGTTGCTGTCGGGGTCCCGATAGTAGTTTGCTTCGGTCAGCAGACCACCCTCGCTGGCGAGGAATGAGCTCACGGCGGCCACCAGACCAACGCGGTCCGGACAGGATACGATCAGACGAAAACTGTGCGTGTTCATGGGGTGTTCAGACTGGTATTAAGGAGATTGAACTGTCTCATATTTACGGGTGAATTTCACCCGCCATACCAAAAAGGCTCCGGATCGGGATTGCAGGTCCCTGGTCGGTTTCCTCTGATTATTTCAGCGGTTGCAGCAGATCGCGAAACCGGGGGTGCTCGGCGCTTTCCAACCATTCGAAAATCACCATTTCGGTGGTGACGATTTCCGAGCTGTGGCGGGCCATTCTGGCAATGGCCGTTTCGCGATCATGGGGTTTTCGGGAACCGGTAGCATCGCTCACCAGATAGACCTTCTTGCCCGCCATCCTGAGTCCGAGTACGGTTTGCAGAACACAGACATGGCTTTCGCAGCCACCAATTACCCATTGTCGGCGGTCACCGGCCAGTGCCAGCAGTTGCCCGGTTTTAACCGCATCAAAGGTCATCTTTTCCAGAACCGCTTCCCCCTTGCGGGCCGCCAATGCCGGTATTGTGGCACCAAGCCCCCCGGGATTCTGTTCGGTGTAAACGACGGGTATACCGAGAGTTCTGGCCGATTGAATGAGCTGTTCGAGGTTGCGGATGACCTGGTCGCCCTGATGGATGGCTGGTAACAGTCGGGTCTGCATATCAATGACCAGCAGCAGGGATTGCGTCGGATCAATTGTCAGCATGGTATTTCTCCGTCGATCCGGGTGGTCAGTGTGTCGGAAAAACTGGCCATCATCTGCTCGGCGCTGGCATTGAAAATTCTGATGCGACCGGTATGTGCCAGCAATAGCAGGCCCGTGGCGTAGGCGAAGACACTGGCCGTTATTTCGTTGGCATGGGTTGCGCTGGCGCCCATGGCCAGGGCGGCATCCGTGATGGGTTGCAGACTGGATTGCAGCTGTTGATTGAGCTCGGCATCCCTCGCCCGGCCGAGCCCCTTGGGCTTCATGCCACCACGGAACAGGTAAAAACCCAGATCCAGATCGCCGGGATTAGTTCGATAGTAATTAAAAAACGCCATGGCGGAGGCCTTGAGTCGTTGCACGGGCGTGTCGGCCTGTTGAATGGCGGCTGCAATGTCGGTATTCAACGTCGTCAAGGAGTGGGTCAGCAATTCCGCATAGACAGCCTCTTTGGAATCGAAGTGAAAATACAGCGCGGCGGGGGTGTATCCGGCCTCTTTGGCGATAGCGCGTAAGCTCGCCCCTTCGAGGCCCTCCGCTTCGAAGACCCGGCGAGCCGCCCGCAGAATGATGTCACGTTTCAGCGCACTGCTGGCCGAGGGGCGCTTGCCCTTGACGATTTGTTGAGACTCGGTGACGGGTTGCTTGGTCGGCGAGGTTGGCATGACAGGCAGGCTCGGCTTGGTTTGACAGAAAAATTCTAACAGTGTTAGATTGCGTCCGCAAACCAACATTTGGGAGATTTTCCATGCTGATGACGGCAGCTGAGTATCGTGAATCCCTGCGGCGCTATCAACCCAGGGTATTTATCAATGGCAGTCAGGTAGACAGTGTGGTGGATGAGCCGCTCCTGGCTCCCGGCATTGCAGCAGTGGGAGTGACCTATGACTATGCCTGCAATCTTCGCCATGCGGCGCTGATGACGGCAACCCAGAGTACTTCCGGGAAACAGGTCAACCGGATGTTGCATATCAATGAAAGTGCCAATGACCTGCTGCAAAAGCTGGAAGCCGTCAGATTGGTCTGCGCCGAATCCGGTTGCGCTCAGCGTTACCTGTCTCAGGACGGTCTGAATGCGCTGTTTCAGTCAACCCAATTGACAGACGCCAATCACGGTACCGATTACCATCCGCGTTTTCTCGACTATCTGCACGATGTTCAGGAGCGCGACCTCACCCTGGGCGTAGCGATGACCGATGCCAAGGGCGACCGCTCCCGGCGACCGGGGCAGCAGGAAAATCCGGATACCTATGTGCATATCGTGGAGCGTCGGGTGGACGGGATTGTGATCAGCGGCACCAAGGCGATTGTCACCGGCGCCCCCTATATGCATGAGTTTCTGGTGATGCCCTGCCGCACTCACACGGAAGAAGATGCCGATTTCGCCGTGGCCTGTGCCGTGCCGGTTGACGCACCGGGGATTACCATCGTGGCCCGGCCCGCAGGTCGACCCGGTGAGAGCGCGGCAAAATTCTCCGCGAAATATGGCCAGTCGACCGGCGTGGTCATTTTCGACAGGGTCTTTGTGCCCCACGCGCGCGTGTTTCTGGCGGGTGAATACGAGGAGGGTGGTTTTTTGACCACCAGTTATGCCACCCATCACCGCCACTCCTGTATCGGTGCCCGGGCCGGGTTTGGCGATTTATTGATCGGTGCCGGTGCGCTGATCACCGAGGCCAATGGTCTGGATCCAGATCGCCACGGCCATATTCGCGATGCCATGGTGGAGCTGATTACCATCACCGAAAGTTTTTTTGCCTGTGGTGTGGCCGCGTCGGTTTACTGCGTGAGTGATCCCGCCGGCGTGGCGATGCCCGATCCGGTCTTTTCCAATATCGGCAAGCTTTTGCTGGCCACCAAGATTTATGACATGCACAAACTGGCGCACTATGTTTCCGGTGGGTTGATCGTCTCCCTGCCCGGCCCCGATGAAGATCACAATCCCGAAACCGCCGCATCACTGGCCGCTGTTCTGGGTGGTCGACCCGACATTCCCGCCGCCCAGCGTCTCGAGGTGGCCCGGTTTGTCGAGGACCTGACCGCTTCTCATCAGGGCGGCTGGTATTCGGTGATTTCCCTGCACGGTGGTGGCTCACCGGAGGCCATGAAGCGTGAGATCTGGCGCAATTACCCCGTCTATGAAAAGCAGAATCTGGTGGAGCGGCTGCTGGATCGCGGTGTGCTTGATGAGGGTCAACGCCCCTCAAGGCAGCCCGGCCGCTGCTGCGTCAAGGGCTGTGAAGTGCCCGAGCCGCCGGAGAAAAAATAGCCCACTACTTGCCACGGCAGAATCTTCTCGGGTCGCCGTGTATCAGATTGCGACGCCTGCTGTTCTGCGGCATAGTAAGCCGTCATTGAATAGTAACTCGCCATTGATTAGTACACAGGCCTGACCATGACAGATTATCTGATAGCGCCCTCCATTCTTTCGGCAGATTTTGCCCGGCTAGGGGAGGAGGTAGACGCGGTTCTCGAAGCGGGTGCCGATGTTGTCCACTTTGACGTGATGGACAACCACTATGTGCCGAATCTGACCATTGGTCCCATGGTGTGTAAGGCGTTGCGCCACTACGGCATCAGTGCACCGATCGATGTGCATCTGATGGTGGAACCGGTGGATCAGCTGATTGGCGACTTCGCCGAAGCCGGTGCCAGCTGGATCACCTTTCATCCAGAGGCATCAAAGCATGTGGACCGATCTCTGCAACTGATTCGCGATGCTGGCTGCAAAGGGGGATTGGTGTTGAACCCTGCCTCCAGTCTGGAACAGGTAAAATATGTGTTGGATAAGGTGGATGTCCTGCTGCTGATGTCAGTTAACCCGGGGTTTGGTGGCCAGAAATTTATCCCTGCCACGCTCGATAAGCTCCGCGAAGCACGGGCGATGATTGATGCCAGTGGTCGCGATATCCGGCTGGAAGTCGATGGCGGTGTGACGGTCGACAATATCCGGGCGGTTGCCGATGCCGGTGCCGATACCTTCGTAGCGGGTTCCGCTATCTACGGTGCAGGGGATTACGCTGCGGCCATTGCCGCCATGCGATCCGCCTTACGCTGAAACGCCGAGGCGACTTTGCAGGTTTCGGGGAATCCTTTAGAATGCGCCCACTGATTATTGGAGGGATCCATGGTATCCGGTAGCGGCCAATCTTGTAGTTCTTCTGCTCACCTCAGCTGGCGATGGCGCAGTTGCTGAACCCCGCTGCCTGAAAGGCGGCATCCAAGTTGCCCTATTGTCCGATCTATCTGCGTCCAATGACGCAAGGGAATGACCATGACCCCGAAAGAATTTGCCGCGCTGGCCGAGCAGAACTACAACCGCATCCCGGTGACCCGCGAGGTGTTGGCCGACCTCGAAACCCCCCTGTCCTGTTACCTTAAACTGGCCAGAGGCCCCTATTCCTACCTGTTTGAATCCGTTCATGGCGGCGAGAAATGGGGGCGCTATTCGCTGATTGGCATGCCGGCCACTACCATTCTTAAAGTTTACGGTGACCAATTGACCATCGAGCGCGATGGTGAGCAATTGGTATCGCGAATCACGGATGATCCCCTTCGGGAAATCGAGGAATTCCAGAGCAGTTACCGGATGCCTGAACTGCCGCAACTGCCCCGTTTTACCGGCGGGCTGGTGGGTTATTTTGGCTATGACACCGTTCGTTACATAGAGCCAAGGCTGAAGAAGTCTGTGCCACAAGATGCGTTGGGCACCCCGGATATTCTGTTGATGGTGTCCGACGAAGTGGTGATTTTCGACAATCTGCTGGGCAAGTTGATTCTGGTAGTACACGAAGATGCCTCTGAGCCGAATGCCTGGAATCTCGCCCAGACCCGTCTGGATGAGCTCGAAGTCAAACTGGCAAAACCCCTGCCGGAATTGCCTCCCCTCAATATGCAGGGCAGCGGTCTGCAGGAATCGGCATTTGTCTCGAGTTTTGGCGAGCAGAACTTCAAACAGGCGGTCAATAAAATCAAGGATTATGTGCTGGCCGGTGATGTGATGCAGGTGGTTCCTTCCCAGCGTCTTTCCATGGATTTCGATGGGGAACCGCTGAATCTGTATCGCGCATTGCGCTGCCTGAATCCTTCGCCCTATCTGTATTTTCTGGATATGGATGATTTCCAGATTGCCGGTTCCTCGCCGGAAATTCTGGCGCGACTCGAGGATGGTGAGGTGACTGTGAGACCGATTGCCGGCACCCGCCGCCGCGGTCACACCCCGGAGGAGGACCGTGCGCTGGAAGCGGACATGCTCGCTGACCCGAAGGAAATTGCCGAACACCTGATGCTGATCGATCTGGGTCGCAATGATGTGGGTCGCGTAGCGCAAACCGGTACGGTCAAACTGACCGAAAAAATGTCGGTGGAGCGTTACTCTCATGTCATGCATATCATCTCCAATGTCACCGCACAGGTCATTCCGGGTACCACGGCTATTGATGTGCTTCGGGCTACGCTACCTGCGGGAACCCTGAGCGGTGCACCGAAAATTCGCGCTATGGAAATTATCGACGAACTGGAGCCGGTCAAGCGCGGTGTGTATGGCGGAGCAGTAGGTTATATCGGCTGGAACGGCAATATGGATACCGCCATTGCCATTCGCACGGCGGTGATCAAGGACGGCAAGCTGTACGTGCAGGCCGGTGCCGGCATCGTAGCGGACTCGGTGCCGGAGCTGGAGTGGAAGGAAACCATGAACAAGGCTCGTGCGATTTTTCGCGCCGCTGATCTGGTGATGTGAGCAAGGCCATCAAATGGGCTGACAACCCCAGAAAGTTGGCCGGGCAGATCATCCGGTCAAACCCTCCAAGTGCTGCCAGCTTTGGTGTAATCTCTCTGGTACTGTAGCCGGTTTATGTCGCTTTCCTCTGAGAGTGAAAGAGTAGTGGTCACGGGTGTCACCATCAGTATTTCCTTGGCTGACACTCTGGATCTGGACATGTGTTTGTCCTGCTCGCGGGAAACCAGTGGCTGGTCCGGTTGGCGAAGGCCACCAGCGAGAGCATTACGGGCACTTCTACCAGTACGCCGACCACAGTGACCAGCGCCGCGCCGGAGTTGAGGCCGAACAGGCCAATGGCCACCGCCACCGCCAGTTCGAAGAAATTGGAAGTGCCGATCAGGGCGCAGGGGGCGGCCACATTGAACGGTACTCGCCAGAAATAGGCCGCCGCGTAAGCGATGGCAAAAATACCGTAGGACTGAATCAGTAGAGGTATGGCAATCAACGCAATCAGCAGGGGTTGATCGAGAATGATCTGTCCCTGAAAGCCGAACAGCAGTACCACGGTCGCCAACAGCCCCAACACCGACAGCGGCTTGATGCGTGAGGTAAAGCGCGATATCTGGGCTTCACCCTGAATCCCGGGCCCGGCCTTGCGGATCAGGCACATCCTGGTCAGGGTGCCAGCTATCAACGGGATGACCACGTAGAGCGCCACCGACAGCAGCAGGGTTTCCCAGGGCACGCTGATATCGGTCACACCTAATAACAGGGCGACGATCGGTGCGAAGGCAAAGATCATGATGACATCGTTGAGAGACACCTGGACCAGGGTGTAAGTGGCATCGCCCCGGGTCAGTTGTGACCAGATAAACACCATGGCCGTGCAGGGGGCGGCGCCCAGTAGAATCATGCCGGCGATGTACTGGCTGGCGTTGTCGGGGTCGATCAGGTCGGCGAACACAAATTCAAAAAACAGTACGCCCAATGCGGCCATGGTGAAAGGTTTGATCAGCCAGTTGACCGCCAGGGTGATCACCAGGCCCTTGGGCCGTTCGTGGATGCGCCTGAGGCTGGTGAAATCCACCGACACCATCATCGGGTACACCATGAACCAGATCAGCACTGCCACAATAAAATTGACCGAGCCGTACTCCAGTCCGGCGAGCAGCTGGAAGGTATCCGGCAGCAGGGTTCCCAGCGTTAGCCCGGCAATAATACAGATCAGGACCCACAGTGACAGGTAACGCTCAAACAGGCTGAGTGGAGACGCGGGTTTGCTGGACGGGGCTTCTGTCATTGCGGGTACTCTTTAGCCGGGAAATTAGCTGGAAAATGTTGTGGCGCTCAACTGGTCAATGGCACTTCAGCCCAACAGCGCCTTGACCTCATCGGCAGACGATACCTTGCCTTCGATGACAATATCACCATCGATAGCCAGCGCCGGGGTGCGCATGATGCCGGCATCGATAATGGCGTTGGTATCTGTGATCTTTTCCACCTCATAGGTCAGGTTCAGAGAAGTCGCGGCAGTTTCGGCATTGGCTGCGAGCTGTTTGCACTTGGCGCAGCCTGAGCCATAAATGGTAAATTTCATGGGTTGTTGCTCCTGTCTTGTGGTTGAGAAATGTCGTCGAAAATGGTTTTGGCGCCTTACCAGAAGTTGCCGTAGATGACGCCCGTGGTTGTTGCCATGACCACCACCAGGCCACAGTACACCAGCGTTTTTTGTGTGCCGAGCACTGTGCGGATCACCAGCATGTTGGGTAGCGACAGGGCCGGTCCGGCCAGCAGCAGCGCCAGGGCGGGTCCCTTGCCCATACCGGCACCCATCAGAGCATCGACAATTGGCACTTCGGTGAGTGTTGAAAAGTACATCAGTGCGCCGAGGACGGAGGCAATTATCGTTGATGTCAGGGAGTTGTCACCGACGGCTGCGGCTACCCATGCAGAGGGAATAATTCCCTCGTGGCCAGGCCGCCCGAGGGCAAAGCCAGCAACAAACACCCCGGCCAGCAGCAGCGGCAGTATCTGCTTGGCAAAATCCCAGCTTTGCGCAGCCCATTCGCGGTCGCTGTCACGCAGTGCCGAGATCAGCATCAGTCCGGCAATGCCGAGCGCGAATGGCAATTCCGGCGCAGCGGGTACCGCCAGTGCGGCAATCACAACGACCGCTGCCAATATCAGCAGCTGTGATGCTGGCCACTGCCAGCGCCACACCAGCAGCGCTCCAAACGCCACAGACAGGAGTGCAGTTATCTGCCATTTCCACTGGTAGATCTGCATCCAGACAGCGCTGTCGGCGGCGGTCCAGTTGGCAAACACCAGAATGCCGACCATCAATATGAAGAAAGTCGCGATGACCCCGGTCGGTTTGTCCCCATCCTCGCCACCAAAGCCGCGAGTGTTTGTAATAGCCCGCTGACTTTCCTCCTTGCGGTAAATCAGGTGCATGATGGTGCCGATTACGATGGAAAAAATAATGGCCCCGACGGCGCGGGCAATGCCGATCTCGGCACCGAGTACCTTGGCCGTGACGACAATGGCCATGATATTGATGGCCGGACCCGAGTAGAGAAACGCGATGGCTGCACCCAGGCCGGCGCCGCGTTTGTAGATGCCGCCGAATAGAGGCAGCACAGTGCAGGAGCACACCGCCAGCAGGGTGCCCGATACCGATGCCATACCAAAGGCCGCCGGTTTGGAGGCTTGTGGTCCCAGGTGACGCATCACTGCGCCCTGACTGATATAAGCGGCCATCGCCCCGGCAATCAGGAACGCTGGCAGCAAACACAGGATGACGTGTTCTCGGGCATACCAGTTGGTCAGGTAAATGGCTTCGAGCACTGCATTGTCAAAGCGTTCGGTGCCCGCCGGGATGAAATAGATCGCCAAAAACACTGCCAGCATGGACGCCAGCAGATACGTCTGGCGGGGGTTATTGCGGCAGAGTTCAAGCAGGCGGCTCATTGTGGTGTTTTTCCCTCAGGTTTGGATCCTTGTGGCTCGGTTCCATGGGGCCCGGGGTGTGCCTTTTTGGGCAGGCCGAGCGAAATGATAACGGTGGCAATCAGCATGCCGCCGGAAATCCACAGACAGGCGGCCAGCCCGTTCGCGCCCTGGCCGGCCAGTTGAAACACCCAGCCCGACAGCACCGTGCCGATCAGCCGTCCCATGGCGTTGGCCATGTAGTAAAAGCCCACGTCCAGTGACACGCCGTCACTGCCAGCATAGCTGACGATCAGATAGCTGTGCAGCGAAGAGTTGACGGCAAACAGGGCACCGAACAGCAGCAGACCACCAATCAGGATCAGGGCAGGGCTCATTTCCGTTGTCACCAGTCCCAGAGCAATCAATGCAGGCAATATAGCCAGGCCCGCTGCCCATCGGGTAGCCGATCGGCCATCCGGCACTGACTCTCGGTCCCTTCCGGTAATGCGCGGGGCGATCGCCTGCACTGCGCCGTAGCCAACCACCCAGAGGGCAAGAAATCCACCGGTTTGTGTATGGCTCCAATTCAGGGTTTGCGACAGAAATACCGGCAGGGCCACCACGAACCAGACATCCCGGGCACCGAACAGCAGCATGCGTGCGGCGGAGAGGATGTTGATGGCGCGGCTTTTGGAAAAAATATCGCGNNNTCNGNNTTTGTTGCTTGCCCTGCCGAGATCTTTCTTCAGCAATACCAGGCTTGTCAGCCAGACCAGCGCCAGAGCTGCAGCCATCGCCCCCACGGCACCGGTAAAGCCCAGCCACATCAGCAGCAAGCCGCCGAGAAAGAATCCCGTGCCCTTCAGTGCGTTTTTTGAACCGGTGAGAATGGCCACCCACTTGTAGAGCATACCCTGGGCGTCGGCAGGCACCAGCAGCTTGATCGAGCTTTTGGCGCTCATCTTGTTCAGGTCCTTGGCGATGCCGGACATGGCCTGGGCCGCCATCACCCAGGGTACGGTCAGCATTGCCGCCGGTACCAGCAGCATGGCCAGGGCGACGACCTGCAGTGCCAGCCCGAAATTCATGGTGCGATTGAGCCCGAGATGGGCGCCGAGCCAGCCCCCCACCAGGTTGGTGATGACGCCAAAAATCTCGTAAAACAGGAACAGCAGCGCGATTTCCAGCGGTGAGTAACCCAGCCCATGGAAGTGCAGTACCACCAGCATGCGCAGGGCGCCGTCAGTCAGTGTGAAGGCCCAGTAGTTGCCGGTCACTACCAGGTACTGCCGGATGGCCGGGGAGAGTTGGCTCAACATGTCATGTGCCTTTTTTCAAATACCCCGATTGCTAAATGTCCCAGTTTCCCACTGCCTTGATTGCTATGTGCTTTGGTCCGAGCGCCCGACTTGCACCGCCAGTTCGGCGGTCCGGTTGGCGTAGCCCCATTCGTTGTCATACCAGGTGTAGATTTTCACCTGGGTGTTGTTGATCACCATGGTGGACAACGCATCGATGATGCTGGAGCGCGGATCGGTCTTGTAGTCGATCGACACCAGTGGCCGTTCCTCGTAGCCCATGATGTCCTTCAGTGGGCCGGCCTCCGCAGCCGCCTTGAGCAACTGGTTCACGGTTTCGGCGGTGGTCGGTGTCTCCACCTCGAACACACAGTCAGTGAGTGATGCGTTGGCCAGCGGCACACGCACGGCATGACCGTTTAGTCGGCCCCTGAGTTCGGGAAAGATTTCAGTGATGGCGGTGGCCGAACCNGTGGTGGTGGGAATCAGGCTTTCACCACAGGCGCGGGCCCGGCGCAGGTCTTTGTGGGGTGCATCCAGAATGGTCTGGGTGTTGGTGATGCTGTGGATAGTGGTCATGCTGCCGTGGCGAATGCCCAGGTGCTCGTGGATCACCTTGACCACCGGTGCCAGGCAGTTGGTAGTACAGGAGGCCGCTGTGACGATCCGATGCCGGTCCGGGTCGTAGAGGTGATCGTTCACACCCATCACCACATTCAGCGCCTCCGGCTCTTTTACCGGAGCGGTGACCACCACCCGCTTGACGCCCTGGGCCAGATAGGCATTGAGAGTGACGACTTTTTTCATCTTGCCGCTGGCTTCGATGACCAGGTCACAGCCCGACCAGTCGGTGTCTTCGATACGGGTGTTGCGGCTGGTGGTCATGCGCTGCCCGCCCACCACAATGGCGTTGTCGTCAGCGGTGGCCCCGTGACACCAGCGGCCGTGAACGGAATCAAAGGTCAACAAATGCGCCAGTGTTGCCGCATTCCCGGCGGGGTCGTTGATATGGATAAATTCGAGCTCGGGCCAGTCCCAGGCGGCGCGTAATACCAGACGGCCCATGCGGCCAAAACCATTGATGCCAATTTTGATGCTCATAGTCGACTCCGGAAATTTTTGATAACAGTGAACGGTAGCTATGGGCCTCAGTCGCTGGCACGTGACTGCGGCCTGCAGTCAGTAATATTTCAATAGTAACTCTCAGCAACAGCTCCTGTTCTGCCGCTCAATAGCCTGAAGGCGCGACAGATCCTCGCCGAAGGGGGCTTCTGTCCCGAGCCCTTCTTGTGTAGTGGCCAGTACCGCCCGTTGCCACGATTCCAGACCGGGGTGGAGGCTGTAGTAGACCCACTGCCCCTTTCGGTGATCGCTCACCAGGTTACAGGTCCGCAATTGGGCCAGATGGCGCGAGGTCATGGGTTGTGAGGCGTCCAGTGCATCCGCAATATCACAGACACAAAGCTCGTCCCTGGCAAGCAGTAACATTAAGCAGCGCAACCGAGTCTCGTTTGCCAGGCATTTGTAAAATTGGTCAGCTTCCATGAGGCATACCCCTTCAGGCTCTGCGAATTTTTTTATCTTTTTCATTTCTTGTCATTGTTTGACCTGTTAAGCGCCCTAATATATTTGTATATTCGAATAACCATATATTATGGCTGCATCTGTCAGCGGTCAACCCGTGTTCATTATTTACTTCTATGTCATGTGCTTTGAAGTGATGTGGATGGCTCAATTCTGCCACCACAATCTCTATGACCAAATGCGTTGTTTCTCGCCGGGGTGACGTTGCGTTGCAGGGGGAGCGTCCGTAGACGGTCAAGAGTCTTGCCATGCTATAATCGCAGCCGTTTTGCGAGGCCGGTTGCAAGGGTGTCTTCGCTTGGTTCGATTAACCTGATCCAGGTCCGTGCCCCTGCCCCGCCCTGTTTTGATCAGCGATGCATTGTGTTGATGCTTTCGATAAAAAGGTGTCAGTGGTTGCTGTTCTTCCCGCGCTTTGTCACCGCTCCAAACAGCCATGCTGTGATCGACTGGAAACTATAAATAAAACGTGTTAAATGGAATTAACTTATTGAAAATAAAGAGATATTTTTCTCCATGATACTCATGATCGATAATTACGACTCCTTTACCTACAACGTGGTTCAGTACCTGGGTGAACTGAAGGCGGAGGTGCAGGTATTTCGTAACGATGAAATAACCATTGCCGAGGTGGAAGCTTTGGCGCCAGAAAAAATCGTGATCTCTCCCGGCCCCTGTACCCCGAATGAAGCGGGTATTTCTGTGGCGCTGGTGAAAACCTTTGCCGGTAAAATTCCAATTTTGGGCATCTGTCTGGGCCATCAGAGTATNGGCCAGGCTTTTGGTGCCAGAGTNGTGCGNGCGCGACAGGTGATGCACGGTAAAACCTCGTCTATCTATCATGCAGATACCGGGGTGTTTCGGGGTCTGTCCAATCCACTCGAGGCTACGCGCTACCACTCGCTGGTGGTGGAGCGGGAGACGCTGCCGGATTGTTTCGAGATTACTGCATGGACGCGGACCGAAGATGGTCAGGTGGATGAAATCATGGGCCTGCGCCACCGCGACTATGCCCTTGAAGGGGTACAGTTCCATCCGGAATCCATTCTCACCGAGCACGGTCACGACCTGCTACAAAACTTTCTCCGGGGCTGAAGAAGATGGATATACAACAAGCGATAGCCAGTATCCTTGAGCGTCGGGACCTCGATAGCGGCGAGATGCGAGCGGTGATGCAACAGATTATGACCGGTGGTGCCACGGCCGCACAAATTGGCGGTTTTCTGGTGGGATTGCGCATGAAAGGGGAATCGGTTGCAGAAATAACCGGCGCTGCGCAGGTGATGCGTGAGCTGGCCACACCGGTTGCAATCACCGGCGATCATCTGGTCGATATAGTCGGTACCGGTGGCGACAATGCTGGAATCTTTAACGTTTCCACTGCCAGCAGCTTTGTGGCGGCGGCGGCCGGTGCACGGGTGGCCAAGCATGGCAACCGTTCGGTGAGCAGCAAAAGCGGCAGTGCCGATCTGCTGGAATGTGCGGGGGTGCAGCTTGACCTTTCGCCCGAGCAGGTGGCGCTCTGTGTGGAAGAGGTCGGCATTGGTTTTATGTTTGCGGTGAACCACCACAGTGCCATGAAGTATGCCATCGGTCCCAGGCGTGAGCTGGGTGTGAGGACGGTCTTCAACCTGCTTGGCCCCCTGACCAATCCGGCCAGAGTGCCGAATATGTTGCTGGGTGTCTATGACCGCCATTGGCTGAAACCGGTGGCCGAGGTGATGCGTGAGCTGGGTGCCAGGCATGTACTGGTGGTCCATGCTGAAGACGGTCTCGATGAAATCAGTATTGCCGCCGATACCGTGGTGGCGGAGTTGAAGGATGGAGAGATTGTCGAATATACGATTGGCCCGGAGACATTCGGTTTGCGACGGGGATCGCTGGTCAGTTTGCAAGTCAACGATGCCAGAGAGAGCCTGGAAATGGTCAAATCTGCGCTATCCAAAAAAGGTGGAGTCGCCTCCGATATGGTGGCCCTGAACGCAGGAGCTGCACTATATGTGGCGGGAGTTGCCGCAGATCTGGCAGAAGGTGTCAGCCTGGCGCAGGATGCNCTNGGNAGCGGCCTGGCAAGNGCNAAGATGGATGATCTGGCAGCGTTCACCCGCTGTCTCAAGGAGCTGGTTAGATGATGAGTGCTGCTGTGAATACACCGACGGTGCTAAAAAAAATTCTCGATCGCAAGATCGAATCAGTTGCGCTTCGCAAGGCAAAGGTTTCAATGGCCGAGCTCAGAGAGCAGTGCCGGGAGCCGCGTGAAATTCGCGGTTTTTCCGCGGCACTGCAACACAAGCTTGACCAGGAGCTTGCAGCGGTGATTGCCGAGGTAAAGAAAGNCTCTCCCAGTAAGGGTCTTATCAGGGAAGACTTTGATCCGGTGAGCATTGCGCGAAGTTATGAAAAAGGCGGGGCGGCCTGTCTTTCCGTGCTCACGGAGGAGGCTTTTTTTCTTGGTGCCGACGAGTATCTTAAAATGGCTCGGGAGGCTACCCGCTTGCCCGTGCTGCGCAAGGACTTCATTGTTGACCCCTATCAGGTCTATGAATCCTACGTACTGGGTGCAGACTGTATTCTGCTGATCGTCGCCGCGCTTGAGCAGCCCTTGATGGAAGAGCTGCACGATATTGCTGTGGAATTGGGCATGGATGTGTTGGTTGAGGTACACAATGAGGCGGAGCTCGATCGGGGATTATTGATTGAGAACCCCATGATTGGTATTAATAACCGCGATCTGAAAACGTTTGAGACGACCCTTGAGACCACTTTTCAGTTGCTGGAAAAAATTCCCGACGACCGTATTGTGATCACGGAAAGCGGGATTGTGACAATCGATGATGTAGCTGCCATGCGAGGGCATGACGTCAATGCCTTTCTGATAGGTGAGACGTTTATGCGCGCCGGTGAGCCAGGCCTGAAATTGCTGGAAATGTTTAATTAAGGCCCAGCGCCGTCACCAGGGTTGCTTCCAGTGTTGCTCGATGCCCTCCGGGATCTGGTACCAGTCCTGTTTTTCACTTGTCCAGACATGCATAACGGGATGGATCATGCGGGTGTCTGACAGGGTTCCCGGCTTCAGTTTGATGATATCCGGTTGAGCCGGATTGAAATGATAGATGCGGTTGCCGCAATTCGGGCAAAAGGTCGCGCAATTTCGGTTACCGTTTTCCGCCAACCGCTCCCAGGCTTGCATCTTTCCGTTAATCTTTAAGTCGTCCCGCTTTACCATCGCCGTGATGCTGAACGCACTGGTAGAAAGCTTCTGGCACTCTCGGCAATGACAGACGATCACCTTGATGGGTGCAGCCAGCAGTTCATAGGTTACTTTTCCGCACTGACATGAGCCGGGAACTGGATAGTGAATATCGGCATTTTTCATTGACATTCTTTGTATCCGTCTGGGGCAGTTTAAGGGAGGCTGGAGCTGTCAGGGCGAAGGGGTAACGAGCGGGGTTAGATTGGGGTAGCGCCAAACAGGCCCCCGGTAAATTTTTTTCATATAACCAGATAGCCGGTATTAGCGAGTACCGAACACGACCATGGTTTTGCCTTTTACCGACACCAACCCCTGGTCTTCAAGGGTTTTCAGTACCCGGCCAACCATTTCCCGGGAGCAGCCGACAATTCTTCCGATTTCCTGACGAGTGATCTTGATCTGCATGCCATGGGGGTGGGTCATGGCATCGGGCTCCTTGCACAGATCCAGTAGTGTCCGTGCCACGCGACCGGTAACATCCAGAAAGGCGAGATCGCCCACTTTACGGGTGGTATCGCGCAGGCGCTTGGCCAGTTGTACGCCGATAGCAAATAGAAATTCCGGGTGCTGTCTGGAGAGTTCCTGAAATTTGCCGTAACTGATTTCGCCGACTTCACACTCTGTTTTCGCGCGAATCCAGGCGCTTCGATCCGGCTGCTTGAACAGTCCCATTTCACCAAAAAAGTCGCCTTCATTGAGGTAAGCCACAATCATCTCGCGACCATCGTCGTCTTCAATCAGGACAGTGACAGAACCCTTGACGATGTAGGAGAGGGTGTCGCCCTCATCGCCAGCGTAAATGATGGTACTTTTGGCTGGATACTTTCTGCGGTGGCAGTGAGCGAGGAACGCTTCCGCGTTTGGCATGTGGGGTGTGATGGGTGCAGGAGCCAACTTGGTTTCCTCCTCATGGCGAGGTTTTTCAAACAGAGCACCCATTATGGGCACAAACGCCTCGCTGTCCAAGTTAGATTTTACCATCACCTGTTGCTCCCTATTGCAATACGCATGTGCGTCAAGTCAGTTGATTCTAGGAGTAAAGGCACATCAATTATGTTAGCCTTTCGGCACTTTTTGGATTGAGTGTCGTCATGAGAGCAAAAGTCATCTGGGGTGGCGATGTAAAATTCACCGCAGAAACAGAATCTGGTCATCAGGTCGTGATGGATGGTCCGCCGGATCACGGTGGCACAAATCAGGGCGCCCGCCCCATGGAGATGGTTCTCTGTGGTATGGGGGGGTGTTCATCGTTTGATGTGGTGCATATTCTCAAAAAGAGCCGTCAGGATGTGACGGGTTGTGTGGCAGAAATTGATGCGCAGCGCGCGGATGACGTCCCCGCTGTGTTCACCAGCATACACATCCACTTCGTGGTCACCGGCCGGGGCCTGAAAGAGAACCTGGTGAGTAATGCGGTAAAACTGTCCGCAGAGAAATACTGTTCCGCGTCTATCATGTTGACCAGAGGCGGTGTCGCAATTACACACAGTTACGAAATCCATTCTGGCTGACAGTCGCCAAAAACTTCCCGCGCTGGTTGAAGAGCTCCCCCGACTCTCCGGGTGGTGTCTTGCGCGCAAAAAAAAGGGCAGCGAAGCTGCCCAAGGGATTTTAAATAGGAGGGAGATAAAAAGTATCAATGGATTGTTTGAGAAGCCAACCTGTCTGAACAAACAATAGGCTAACTATAGTTCACGCCTAATCATGATTGAAATGTATTAAATTTATCTGACTCATTCCCTGTATTTATTTCTTCTGTGCATGCAAAAAAACAGGCAACTTGCGTTGCCTGAAAAAGATATAGAGGGAGTAAGAGAACTACACTTGAATGACCTGATAATTCAATACTGGGAGTATTTCACTCATCCGGCACATTCACGGGACTTCGGGTTCAGCGACACCAGGTAACCGGTGAGGGGGTGCCGCTTGGTGAAAACTACGTCTTGGCCCCGCTTGGTACAGTGTCAATATAGTCATTGACTAACCATGACTCAAATGTATTAAGATAATAGTATTCATAATCTATAGGAATGTTTTTGTGGATACCAAAATTCTGTCCCGTGTCGACTTGAACTTGTTGGTGGCCCTTCAGGTGTTGCTGGAAGAGCGCAGTGTGACGAGGGCCGCGGAGCGACTGTTCATTACTCAGCCAGCCATGAGTAAAACCCTTCAGCGTCTCCGGGACCTATTCGATGACCCCTTGTTTATCCGCAGTGGGCGAGGGCTGATTCCAACACCCAGAACCAATGAGTTGGCTGTCCATCTGCCGACACTGTTGGCGGGTGTGTCGGATTTGGTGGCCAGTAGCAAATTTGACCCCCTTACTTATGAGGGAGAAATTTGCATCATGACGGCAGAGTTCATCGCGGTGCAGGTGGTGCCCACCCTCACCCAGAGAATAATCAGGGAAGCGCCGAGAATGTCACTGACGCTGACCAGTGAGGCCGAGGAAGAAGGACGTGCGCTGGAGGATGGTGATCTGGATTTTGCCATCGAAATTTCTCGTCCCTACGGCAGTGAATATCATGTGACTCCGCTGGGTAGTTTCACGCCAGCCGTGTGGATGCGTGCCGAGCACCCGCTTGCCAAGAAAGACAAGTTGACCCTGGTGGAAATGCTTGAATACCCTTTTATTCAGTATTACCTGCTGTTGACGGGTCCGATCTCGGCCAATGCCGAGAGCCGGTTTGACCGAGAGTTGGCAAAACATGGTCTGAAGCGGCAGAAAACCCTGGTCACCACACAGTTGATGACAGCCATGGATGCCCTGTGGCATACCGATTGCCTGATGATGGCCACCATGCATGACCTTAAAATCGAGAGTGAGTCATACGGTATTGTGCGTAAACCCTACCCGGAAGAACTGGAGTTTGATAATACCGTTCCGGTGGTATTGGTGCAGCATGTCCGGACCATCAAGTCGCCGGCTCACCAATGGGTCAAAGATCAGATTATTGGCATTGTTCAGGACATCAAGGAGCAGGCTCGACAGGCCGCCCGCGCGCGTTGACTATTTTGGGTAAACAACAGCGGCTATTCAATGCGTATTAACAGGTCCTAAATATGGTAGCTGGTTTTGGTCATGGCGCCGGAGATCAGCGACATCAAGCCCTTCACTGGTGAGGGAAATTCCAGGCCGCCAGCCTCCTTTGCCACTGCTGCATGTTTGCCCTCATCTTCCAGCATTTTCTGCACAATAGCCCGGCTTTTGGTGTCATTTCCCGGCAGTATTTCGAGATGATTCTTGAGGTGTTGGCAGACCTGCTGTTCAGTGGCTGACACAAAGCCGAGGCTAAGTTTGTCACTGACCAGTCCGGTGGTTGCTCCAATTCCAAAAGACAAGCCGTACCAGATTGGATTCAACAGGCTGGTGTGTCCACCCAACTGCTTGAGCCGGTCCTGGCACCAAGCCAGATGATCAATTTCCTCATCGGCAGCCTGTTCCATCTCAGTGCGAACCGAAGAGAGTTTGGCCGTCAGAGCCTGTCCCTGGTAAAGCGCCTGGGCACAGACCTCTCCAGTGTGGTTGACTCGCATCAGACCTATCGCATGCCGCTTTTCAGGCTCATCCAGCGTGTGCTCGTCGGCTGTTTTTCCCGGTGACNGGCGGGTCGGTGCCGGAGGCTCCGCTGCCAGGGTGCNAAGGGCGCGGTCTACCTGAAGAAGAAGTCGATCGAGTTTGGTAAGCTGCCTCGTGCGCACGGTTTTGCCCTAAACTGTTGATGGTGACAAGATTGTAGCAAAATCCTCCATCAACACACGAGGGCAATAGATGATAGGTCATCCACAGCAGCATCTCGGTTACGGTATTTATTGTATCGACGCGCAATACGTGAAGTCGGGACAAGCCTGTTGTTATCTGCTGGTGGACGACGGTGAGGTGGCGATTATTGAAACCGGGACCAGTCACACCGTGAGTGCTATCAGTGAGGCACTGGATTCATTGGGTCTGGCGGCAGACGCTGTTCGCTACGTGATTCCCACCCATGTGCACCTTGACCATGCCGGTGGCGCCGGATTGTTAATGCAGCGTTACCCGGAAGCCCGGTTGGTTGTTCATCCCCGCGGCGCTCGTCATCTGGTGGATCCCGCAAAACTGGTAGCGGGTGTTATCGCTGTCTACGGGGAGTCTACCTATCGGTCGCTGTATGGCGAGCTTGTGGCTGTGCCTGAAGATCGCATCATCAGCGCCGAGGACGGGTTGCGACTGAATCTGGGTGGGCGCACACTGGAGTTTCGTCATACGCCGGGACATGCCGAACACCATTGTTGTATTTGGGATAAGGTCAGTGGTGGCTGGTTTACCGGAGACACGTTTGGTCTCGCCTACCTGACTCCGGCGCTGGGGAGTGATCGGTTTATCATGCCCACCACAACACCAGTGCAGTTTGCCCCTGAGCGCCTGCTCAGTTCGCTGGATTTACTAATGAGTTATCGGCCCCGGCGGGTTTATCTCACCCACTACAGCCTGCTGGATGAACCTGAAAATTACGTGATGTCGCTGCGCGAGCAAATAAATGTCTGGTGTGACATGGCGCTGTCTCTGGAGGCTGGGCCAGAGCGGGAGAGCACGATTTACAAGCGGATAAAAGCGCTCACGCTGACACGGATACAGGCTCATTGGCCGGATGCCGACATGGCGATGATTGAGCAGGATCTTGACATGGATCTTGAACTGAATGCTCAGGGCCTTGAGGTCTGGTTGCAGCGTCAGCAGCAGTAGCTCAGCTTGCTTTCAAACCTTCTCCCGTGCGATCGCCCGATAGCCAATATCGTGGCGAAAATAGACATCATTCCAACAAATCTGTTCTGCCAGCTGGTAGGCTCGCTGCTGGGCCTCAAAGACCGTGTTGCCCAGCCCGACGGTGCAGAGCACTCGCCCGCCGTTGGTGACAACCTCTCCATCAACCTCTCTGGTCCCCGCGTGAAACACCTTGCTGTCTTCTGTGCCGGAAGCGGAAAGACCTGAGATGACATCACCCTTGCGGTAGTCATTTGGGTAACCTCCCGACGCCAAAACGACACCCAGTGCGGCCCGCGGGTCCCAATCAACCGTGCAGTGGTGAAGTGTCTTGTCCAGTGCCGCAGTACAGAGTGCGACCAGGTCAGATTTTAACCGCATCATGATCGGCTGGGTTTCCGGATCACCGAAGCGGCAGTTGTACTCAATCACCTTGGGGGTGCCGTCGGGCATGATCATTAGCCCGGCATACAGGAAACCGGTGTAACGGTTGCCCTCTGCGGCCATCCCCTGCACAGTGGGCTGAATGACCTCAGCCATGACGCGCTCGTGAATTTCAGGAGTCACCACCGGCGCGGGGGAGTAAGCCCCCATGCCACCGGTGTTCGGCCCCAAGTCACCGTCATCCCGAGCCTTGTGATCCTGCGATGTCGCCATTGGCAGGATGTGCTCCCCGTCCACCATGACAATAAAGCTGGCTTCCTCACCAGCCAGAAACTCTTCGATAACTACCCGATGGCCGGCATCGCCGAAGGCGTTGCCCGCCAGCATATCGTGCACGGCGTTTTCGGCTTCCTCCAGGGTTTTGGCGACAATGACCCCTTTGCCCGCGGCCAGGCCGTCGGCCTTGATGACAATGGGAGCCCCTTTCCCGCGCAGGTAGGCAAGCGCCGGTTCGATCTCAGTGAAATTCTGATATTCCGCAGTAGGGATGTTGTGACGCGCTAGGAAATCCTTGGTAAAGGCCTTGGAACCTTCAAGTTGTGCGGCCCCTTTCGAGGGGCCAAAGGCCCGCAGGCTGCGGTCGGCGAAAAAATCCACAATGCCGTCCACCAGTGGCTGTTCCGGGCCGACGATGGTCATGGCGACGTTGTTCTGCTGGGCAAAATCTGCCAGTGCTGCAAAGTCGTTGACATCAATAGCGACATTCTGGACACCCGGTTCCCGCGCTGTGCCCGCATTGCCCGGTGCCACAAAAACCATTTCTACATCCTTGCCCTGGGCTGCTTTCCACGCCAGTGCGTGTTCCCGTCCGCCGGAGCCGATCACCAGAATATTCATGCGTAATTCTCTTGCCTTAAATGACAGAGACGGTTGTGTTGGCAGGGCACAACCGCCACAAAATCAACGTGATAGGAGTAACGTCATCGTGCATTATCAGTGACGGAAGTGCCGCATACCCGTAAACACCATGGCCATGCCGTGTTCGTTGGCGGCGGCGATCACTTCCTCGTCGCGGATTGAGCCACCCGGCTGAATGACGCAGCTGATGCCCACTGTGGCGGCGTTATCAATACCGTCCCGGAACGGGAAGAAAGCGTCCGAGGCCATGACGGCACCCGTCACTTCCAGTCCCGCGTGCTCCGCCTTGATGGCGGCGATACGGGCGGAGTTGATGCGGCTCATCTGCCCTGCCCCCACACCGATAGTTCGGTTGTTTTTTGCGTAAACGATGGCGTTGGATTTCACCATTTTGGCTACCTTCCAAGCGAACAGCAGGTCTGCCAGCTCATCATCTGTGGGTTTTCGGTCGGTGACCACTTTCAGATCGGCGGCGGAGACCATACCGTTATCTCGATCCTGTACCAGCAGGCCACCGTTAACCCGTTTGAAGTCAAAGTCCTGTGGGCGGGTTTTGCCCCATTGGCCACATGCCAGCAGGCGCACATTTTTCTTGCTGCTGACTGCGGTCACTGCCGCATCAGAGACGCTGGGAGCGATGATGACTTCCACGAACTGTTTTTCGCAGATGGCTTCGGCGGTGGCCGCATCCAGCTCGCGGTTGAAGGCGATAATGCCACCGAAGGCGGATTCCGGGTCAGTGGCAAAGGCCAGGTCATAGGCGGTCCCGATATCCGCTGCCACGGCCACGCCGCAGGGATTGGCGTGTTTGACGATCACGCAGGCGGGCTGATCGAATTGCTTGACGCATTCCAGGGCTGCGTCAGTGTCGGCGATATTGTTGTAGGACAACTCCTTGCCTTGCAATTGACGGGCGGTGGCGACGCTGGCCTCCGCCGGACTGGCCTCCACGTAGAAGGCTGCCTTCTGGTGTGGATTCTCGCCGTAGCGCATTTCCTGAATTTTCAGAAACTGGGTGTTAAAGGTGTCGGGGAAGTCGCGTTTCTCGTTGGTGCCCGGCTCAAAATTGAAAGGGCGGGCACCGAAGTGGTTGGCGATCATGCCATCGTAGGCGGCAGTGTGCTCAAAGGCTTTGACCATCAGGCTGTAGCGCGTGTCATAACTGAGTTGGCCGCCGTTGGCCTGCATTTCATCCAGCACTGCACTGTAGTCGCCGGCATTGACCACAATGGCGACATCCTTGTGGTTTTTAGCCGCGGAGCGAACCATGGTAGGGCCGCCGATATCAATATTTTCAATGGCGGTTGGCAAATCGCAGGCGGGATCGGCCACGGTGGTGGCGAAGGGGTAGAGGTTTACCACCACCATGTCGATGGGCAATATGCCATGTTCATTCATGATGCTGTCATCGGTGCCACGGCGACCGAGGATGCCTCCATGCACTTTGGGATGAAGGGTTTTGACCCTGCCGTCCATCATTTCCGGGAATCCAGTGTAATCCGAGACTTCCCTGACACTGATGCCATTCTCGTTGAGTAGGCGGTAGGTGCCGCCTGTAGAGAGGACCTCGACTCCCTGACTGCACAATGCCCTAGCGAATTCAACAATGCCTGTCTTGTCCGAGACGCTGATCAGGGCGCGGGAAACTTTACGCAAGTCGCTCATATGGTCCTCAGTGTTGGTATTTTATAGTAGATTGTATTGTTTGAGTTTTTTTCGCAGTGTGCCACGGTTCAGGCCAAGCATTTCTGCCGCCTTGCTCTGGTTGTTGCGGGTATAGCTGAGCACCGCCTCAAGCAGGGGTTCCTCCACCTCTGTAAGTACCAGCTGGTACAAATCATTGGTCGGCTGTCCGTCCAGATGCAGGAAGTATTGTTGCAGTGCGGTTTCCACACAGAGGCGCAGGGATTTGTGATGGTGCGTGGTATCCGATGGCTCGGCACTTACCTCGGCCTGGATAGTGAATGTATCAATGGCGCTCATGCGGCTTGGTCCCAATTGTTCTGTCCTGCCAAGTAGGTGTGCAGGTGGTCTATTTGTTCGTTATGGTTGTCCAGCTGGTTGAAAGACCGGCGAAAGGTTTCACCGCCGGGCAGGCGTTCAACGTACCAGCCCACATGCTTGCGGGCAATCCGGATACCTGAATATTCCCCGTAGTGCCTGTGTATGGCGCGAATATGGTCAACCACCTGGGCAGCGAATTCCTGCCCGGAGAGGGATTCCGGTAGCGAGCCGTGTTCCAGGTAGTGATTGATCTCACGAAAGAGCCATGGATTGCCCTGGGCAGCGCGGCCAATCATCACGGCGGTGGCACCGGTGTGGTCAAGCACTGCTTTGGCATCCTTCGCAGAACGGATATCACCGTTGGCGAATACCGGGATATCGACTGATTGAACCACGCTCGCAATTGTGTCGTATTCAGCTTGGCCGTTGAAGCGACAGGCGCGGGTGCGTCCGTGGACAGCAAGCGCCTGGATGCCGCAGTCTTCGGCAATCCGGGCAATGTTGAGCGCGTTTCGATTTTGAGTGTCCCACCCGGTGCGAATTTTCAGCGTGACGGGGATGTCGACGGCCCTGACCACGGCGGAAAGAATAGCTGCTACCAACTTCTCATCCTGGAGCAATGACGACCCGGCTGCCCGTTTGCAAACTTTTTTGGCGGGGCAACCCATATTGATATCAATGATCTCGGCACCGAGCTCCCTGTTTTGTCGGGCGGCATCTGCCATGAGTGAGGGGATGCTGCCGGCAATCTGTACAGATCTAGGCGAGAGCTCATCCTTGTGGATCAGCCGCTGTTGGCTCTTCCGGGTGTGCCACAGGCGGGTATCGGAGGTGATCATCTCCGATACGGCCATGCCAGCACCCTGTGCTCGACAGAGTTGGCGAAATGGCAAATCTGTCACGCCGGCCATGGGTGCCAGTATGGTTCGTGATGCCAGCGCATGTTGACCAATCTTCACCAAGTTGGGTTGCCTCAATCTAAGCTCGGAAAAAACGGGGTGTTGATGATACCCGCTCTTGGCCGACGGAATAAAGATTATTTGGGAATGAATAGCAGATAACTGACGGCGTCCTGTCCGGGATCAATCAGCTCCAGCTTAAGTTTCACCGGTTGTCTGGCGGGCATCATGGTCATGTCGGCCAGGTCTCCGTGCAGGTATTCTTTGGGCTGAAAACGGCGTTGCGCAAGGATTTCCCCCTGCAGGTTTTCAAATCTTAGCACCAGCGACGGGAAAGGTTGTGCAAAGCTGGCCTCATTGATCAGGACAGCATCTACGCTCAGGGCATCGGGTATATCCGGGTGGCTGTAGACCATTAATTGATCGCTGCTGATTTTGTTCAGGTCCTGCAGGGGTGACAGTTCACAGCCCGCCACCTCGCAATAGCGGCCTATCCATTGCCGATTGCCCGGATCCTCGCCAATCACATCGGCGAAAAAATACAGGTACTGTGCAGCCAGCAGAGCGGAAGCCAATAGGGAAAGTGTCAGCCATAACCAGGTTTTTCGCCGGGGTCTGGCGGGGGGATAAAAGAGAGTTGTGTCGCTCTGCAGGTGCAGTGGATTATCTTCTACCACATCCTGTGGCGGATTTTCAGTGGCTTTGCCTGCCCGCTCTGTCGGTGAGTTATCTTCGGACTGCTGAGTGGATTCAGCTGTTGCTGAGTCGGGCCAGTGGATATCGATTTGTTCCGGAAGTCTTGCCTGGATGACCGTTTCGGCTTCAGGCTCATCCTGCTCCTGCTCCTGCTCCTGCTCCTGCTCCTGCTCCTGCTCCTGCTCCTGCTCCTGCTCCTGCTCCTG
>PANQ01000028.1 GCA_002707685.1 Porticoccus sp.
AGGCACTCTGCCAATGGCTATGTCAGCCCGGCAGAGTTTGAAAGGATTGCGGCAGTAGCCGCATAGTTAGAGTGTCTACTTTTTTTGGGTATGACCACTGTATGAAATATCCATTTGAACCTAAATCTACTTCATATATTGAACCTGGACAGTTCTGGGCAATTCCATTAAGCAACGGAAGCTATGCGAGCGGTGTTGTTGTAGCGAAGCTAACGGACCTTCACGATAACAAAGTGAGCACGAGTTCATTTCTGGCTGCATTAATTGATTGGACTGGGGAGCAACTGCCTACGGAGGACAGCATTAGAGAGGCAGAAATCTTGAAATTAGGAGAAGCTCATCTAAAGGCTATTCAAACAACAGGAGGAAGCATATTGGGTAAGTCATCATTTAGCTTCCTCGGTGATAGCCCACGAACCAAAACTGACGACATAGTTACAATGGGCTATTCGGTTTTAAAGAACTTGGCAGAAAAGAAGTATGTCACCAACAGTTAACAAGCACATCAAAAACCGCTCCACTTCGTTGCGCTGGACGTCGCTAACGCTCCGCCTTTTATGTGGGCGTTAAGATCATTCTAGCTCCGAGCAAATAATATGGAAAAAAAGAAATACGAAGCAGAGTGGTGTTTGCTTCAAAATCAATTTGAAAGCTACGAAAAGCACTCATTGTATATAAAGCTAAGCAGCATCCTGATGTTATTTTTATCAGAAATATTTAGTGTCAGTATGACATCAACATTCTTAATCTTATTGGTTTTATGGCTACAAGATGCAATCTGGAAAACCTTTCAATCACGAATAGAGCCCAGATTATTAAAAATTGAAAAGAACATTAGAGAAAAAACTGAAGGAAATGAGTTTCAGTTCAACAAAGAATATCAATTAGTCGAAACCAGTAGTCTATCAAAAATCCTAGAATATGCTAAACAAGCTATACGGCCAACTGTAGCGTTTCCGCACATTGTATTGATGATTATTCTTGTTGGCTGCTCTGTTGTTGGGTGAGAAATTTAACAAAGATAAGGGATAAGTGGGGTCAGATCAGACTTTTCACCGGCCTGCCCATCCGGGCCTGCCTAACTCGCCTGCCGTACAACACTTCCACCTCATCCTTAAAGCTTTCATTCCCTAGCTCCAGCCCCTTATTCACTGCCCTGCGGATGTCTTCTATCAGTTTTCCATCCACATGGGCCTTGAATAAGGCACGGTATACCGCCATCCGCTCCTGTTTATTTCTACCCAACTTCAGGTATTCATGGTGCGGTGTACATAAGCCTGTATCAACACCAAGGCCATTTGATCGGTAGCTGGACCATGGATATTCTGCCGGGGCCCCTACCATTGACGCCCTCACCGGGTTCAACTCGATATACCGGTAACACTGTAAAAGGTAGGTTTCTGACTGCACTACACTCGATTTAAAGCGTCCTTCCCACAATGTGCCGCTACGCTGGTTGATGATTGAAGTAACGAACGTAACGCCGTCCCAGCGCCTGCATCATGGCTGATAACGCGCCATCGGTTTTTGGTGTTAACAGCAAATGAACATAATTGAAGCAGACCTGTGTACTGCTTACCCTGCATAAAAGATTTATTTGTGATTCGGGTTTGTCTGAAGGAGATATTTATGAAAAGTGATTCAAAAGCACGATACGGTACCATTTCGCGCCTTTTTCATTGGGTGATTGCTCTACTCGTCTTGTGGCAGGCCATGAAGATTTTCGACCGTATAAATGATGGCGAGCACTGGGTCGGTCAGGTACTGGTGCCGTGGCACATCTCAATTGGTGTGCTGATACTGTTGCTGATGGTGTTGCGTATCGTTTGGGCTTTGCGCAACCGGGGCAACCGCCCATCGGCGCCACCAGCATTGCTGGGCTTCTTGGCCAAGGCCGGTCACCTCACCATGTATGTCTTGCTGGTGCTATTGCCGGTCACCGGCATCAGTTTCATGATTGGCGAGGGTTACGGGTTGACTGTCTTCGGCATGGAGCTGCTAGCTCGCGGCAAAGAAATCCCATGGCTTGCAGCCATCGGGGCGTTGCACTCGCCGATCGCCTTGCTGCTGCTGGCAACGGTAGCAGGGCACATCCTGATGGGGTTCTGGCACCACTTTGTTCGAAAAGACGGGTTACTGCGTCGGATGCTCTGACGTGGCTGTGGTTGGTGCTCAGAGGCAGATGTGCCGCAGAAACCTGTCGTAGCAGTTGAAAACTCACAACGCTATGGAGAGGGGCTCATGTTTCACTATGCCGCTTCACTCCAATGCTTTCCTCATGGCGGGTGTTAAGGATCGACAAATGGGGTCATATATGGCATTCCTGCAATCCGATGGAAAGTCTGATCTGACCCCACTTACACTTCTTACACTACCCCGGCTGGCCATCCACCCGGGGCGTCACCAGCATCGGGATGTAGAACAGAGTGAACAGCGCAAATGCCAATATCCAGCTCAACTGGGATAGACCAACCCAAAGAGTGTAATAGGCAGGCACCAATAGCGGGACAAAGACCCGCAGCATTGCAGCACCAGTAAGCAGCAGGAACATCCAGATTACTGCCGAGGGCGGTGCAGAGATATCGCGTCCGGTGTGCCCCAGGGACACCCTGGCCATCATGCCGAGGGTCATCAGGCCAATGCCCCCGAGGGCAAAGGCGTGCACCGCCAGGAACGGGGAAATGCCAGTCAGGGCTGCCGCCACGTTCAGGGCAAAGCCCACCACCACCAAGCCGTAGGCAACATGCAGCACCCACAGTAATGGCTTACGCCAGATACCTTTGGTGTGCCAACCGAACAGGCGAAGTCCCAGTAGTACGGTCAGAACGGCAGCCACGACTATTGTCGGCAGGCTTCCCGGCGCGAGCAGCTCAGCGGCAATAAAGGCGACCATCAGGAACGGCACGGCCCTGTCCAGCCAGAGGTAGTTGGTCAGGGTGACCGAATAGCCGACACCACGCTCGGTGAAGAAGGGAATGACCCGCCGCCCCATCATCAGCACCAGGGCAATGATGGTGTAAAAACCCAGGTACAGCCCCAGCCGGATACCATCGGCCACAACCCCGTAAATCCCCAGGTAAAAGAGGCAGTTGCCGATAAACAATAGCGATAACACGGCAATCACCACGAAATTACGCTGGGATCTGGCCCGGATCACCGGTACCGCTACGGCAGGAATCAGCAGTGCCATAAACAACAAATCGGCGGCAGCCGTCCACAACAGAGGCACCCTCTGCCCCGCCAGTGGCAACAATCTCGCCACCAGCCACAGTAAAAACAAGAGCAACAATGGCAGTCCACGGGGCATTTGCAAACCGGTCCAGTTTTTTACCGCTGTCAGCAGGAACCCGGCTATCACCGCCATGGCGTAGCCATAGATCATCTCATGAGCATGCCAGGTGATCGGGGCCAATTCATTCAAGGGAGAGAGTATTTGCAACGGAAAAATCGCCGCCCAGATCGACATGGACAGCACCGCAAACAGGGCCGCACCCATAAAGAAAGGCCGGAAACCCAGGTTAAGCCATGCCGGCGAATGACTTGATTGAGGCTCTTGTATTTCGGTCATCCTGATTCCCGTTAACCACCTGTGGCATTCATAAAACGCAATACTTGCGGTTTGTCATCATGGTAAAAATAGTGTCGTTCCGGCTTCAATGCCATTGCATTGACAATAGCATTCTGCAAAGCGGGCATGTCTTGGGGATAACGGCGTATCACCGCACGCAGATCCACCGAGTGTTCATTACCGAGACACAGTAATAACCGGCCTTCGCAGGTAACCCGAACCCGGTTGCAACTGTCGCAAAAATTGTGGCTGTGGGGAGAAATAAAACCAATGCGACTGGTGCTGCCGGCAATGCGGTAGTAACGGGACGGCCCGGCAGTGCTCTCGGTGCTGGCCAACAGTGGATAATAATCACCGATTCGCTGCCGGATTTCCTCACTGGTGACCAGCCCGCCCTGCCGATCGCGACAGCCGACATCGCCCAGCGGCATTTCCTCAATAAAGCTGATATCCAGACTCCGCGCCAGGGCAAACTCCACCAGCGCGACCACCTCGTCATCGTTCTGACCGCGCACGATCACGCTGTTCAATTTGATGCGCTCGATACCGGCCTGCTGCGCCGCCTCAATGCTAGACAATACTTGCGGCAGTTTACCGGTGCGGGTAATGGCACTGAAACGCTCAGGATGCAACGAATCAAGACTGATATTTATACGCCGCACACCGGCGGCTGCCAGTGCCGGGGCGGTGTTGCGCAACTGGGAGCCATTGGTGGTGAGCGTCAATTCATCCAACCCGCGCAGCGAGCCCAGGTTGCCGATCAACGACATGACGTTTTTGCGCACCAGCGGCTCTCCCCCGGTCAGACGGATACGCTTGACTCCCAGGGATACAAAAGCCTGTCCCAGGAAAGCCATCTCTTCCAGCGTGAGCAGTTGCTGGCGCGGCAGAAACCGCATGTCCTCCGCCATACAATAGACGCAACGAAAATCACAGCGATCGGTCACCGACAGACGCAGGTAGTCAACAACGCGACCAAAACGATCCTCCAGAACGGCCTGGGGTTCACTCTGCATAGCTGGTGCTCCACAACTGCTTCAGTGTAAATACGTGTTTTCTTCCGGTGATCTCTAGTTTAGGAATCGACAGCCTCGATTCGTTGATCGAAGTCAAACTTACCCATGTAATTAGCTGTTAACTTGCCACAGGAAGGAAAAAAATTCCTTCAAATTCATTAAGTTAATACCAAGGTATCATTCACCATACCACTTTGGTAGCGGCTTCAGGAAACGACCTGAATTGGGGATTAGATCATGAAAAAAGCTGTTGCAACAAAATCAAAAGTGGCCTTCGCCACCGCCATTATGATGGTGGCAGTGGGAATGGCTGGCACGGCATCTGCCACTGCCGAAGAAGTCACCAGTTTGTCCGAAATCTTTACCAAGGGTGATATCAACCTGTCCTTCCGCTACCGCTATGAGTACGTGGATCAGGATGTCGATACCCTGAATGTCGCCAAGGCGTCCACCCTGAAATCCCGCCTGACCCTGACCTCCGCCAGCTTTCATGGCTTTTCGGGGCTGCTCGAGGTCGATGACGTCGCCCAGATTGGCAGCGAAAGCTATGCCACGCCGTCCAATGGCAAGGCCTCACAATATCCCATCGTCGCCGACCCGGACGGCACCGATATCAACCAGGCTTTCCTGAAATACAAGAATGACTACTTTGCCGGTACCGCCGGTCGCCAACGCATCAACCATGCCGGCCAGCGTTTTGTCGGCGGGGTGGGCTGGCGCCAGAATGAACAGACCTACGACGCCTTGCGCCTGGAACTACCCGTCGGACCGATCAAGTTGGACTACAGCTACATCTGGGACGTCAACCGGGTGTTCGGACCTGATACTGGCGGCGCTCAGCCCCGTCGTTTTGACTCCGACTCCCACGCCCTGTACCTGTCCTACTCGCCCGCGGCGGGACACAACATCGGCGTCTACGCCTACCTGCTGGACTTTGACAACCGGGTGGAAAACGTCACCGGCAACTCTTCCCAGACCTACGGTGTGGAATATAACGGCGCCTTTGGTCCGATCACCGTCGCCGCAGCGGCTGCATCCCAGACCGATTACGGTGACAATGCCACCGACTACGACGCCGAGTACTACCTGGTGGAACTGGGCACCAAAGTCAAGGGTGTTGGCCTGGGTATAGGTTACGAACTGCTGGGCAGCGATGACGGTAAGAAAGCCTTCAGCACCCCGCTGGCCACCCTGCACAAATTCCAGGGCTGGGCGGACATGTTCCTGGTCACCCCCAACGACGGTATTGAAGATCTGTATTTCAAGGTGACCAGCAGTGTGGCAGGCGTGTCCCTCGCCGCTTTCTACCACGACTTCAATGCCGACGAGGGCAGCGCTGATTACGGTGAAGAATTTGACATCGTCGCCACCTACCCGATCAACAGGAACCTGTCGGTGGAGCTGAAATACGCCATGTACAATGCTGACGAGTTTGCGGTGGATACCGAGAAAGTCTGGTTTACCGTCAACTACACATTCTGATCGAATGTCAGCCTGAACGACACGTTGGACTGGCGAGTATTTGACCGGAAAGTGCCCCGGGGTCGAGGTATCAGCGTCGACCCCGGGTTATCTTTACTGACAGCGACTTTCCCCAAGGGAAAACTACTCCGCTGCTCACCGCCACAGCCGGGAATACGCTTGTTCAAAGTGTCCTCAGATTGCGTATAATGATCCATTACATGCTCTTGGGGTGCCGCAAGGCTGAGATGCTGTTTTTCCCGGAAGGGAGACAGCGAACCCATTGAACCTGATCCGGTTAGTATCGGCGTAGGGATGGGCTCTCAATTACAGCAATGCCAATCTCTCTATGCCTCACAATTCATTCATTCCTGTGAGGAGCAACCATGAATTCAAAAACACCTGTGCAACCTGCCGCCAGGAACTTCATTACCCGTGAACCGCTGCCCGCCAGCCGAAAAATCTATCTGAGTCCCGAGGGCCACCCCGACGTAAAGGTACCCGTTCGGGAAATCGGCCTCACCGATGGTACTGCGGTAACGGTCTACGACACCTCCGGCCCCTACACTGACCCGGACGTGGATATCGACGTCCACAAGGGTCTGCCGGACCTGCGCAGCGCCTGGATCGAGGCCCGCGGCGATACCGAGTTCTATGAAGGGCGCGAGATCACGCCCATCGACAACGGCCACGAGGGACAGGACAAAGCCTTCAAATTCTATAATGAAGCGCTGCAGCGTCAGCCCCGCCGCGCCAAAGCCGGAGGCAACGTCACCCAGATACACTATGCGCGACAGGGCATCGTCACCCCGGAGATGGAATATATCGCCCTGCGCGAGAATCAGGCCCGGGAGGCGCTGAACAACGAATTCACCACCGAGGAACGCAACAAGCGCCTCGCCGGCAACGCCATGGGCGCCAACCTGCAGCCCATTACCCCGGAATTCGTCAGAAAAGAAGTGGCCGAGGGCCGGGCCATCATCCCCGCCAATATCAACCACCCGGAGTTGGAGCCGATGATTATCGGTCGCAACTTCCTGGTGAAGATCAACGCCAATATCGGCAACTCCGCCCTCACCTCGAATATCGAAGAGGAAGTGGAAAAGCTGGTGTGGTCCACCCGCTGGGGCGGCGACACGGTGATGGACCTGTCCACCGGCAAGCACATCCACGCCACCCGCGACTACATCGTCCGCAACTCGCCGGTACCCATCGGTACCGTGCCGATTTACCAGGCCCTGGAAAAGGTCAACGGCGTCGCCGAAGACCTCACCTGGGAGGTATTTCGGGACACCCTGATCGAGCAGGCGGAACAGGGGGTGGACTACTTCACCATCCACGCCGGGGTGCTGCTGCGCTACGTGCCACTGACCGCCGATCGGGTTACCGGCATCGTCTCCCGCGGCGGCTCCATCATGGCCAAGTGGTGTATCGCCCACCACCAGGAGAGTTTCCTCTACACCCATTTCGAGGACATCTGCGAGATCATGAAGGCCTACGATGTCAGCTTCTCCCTGGGTGACGGGCTGCGCCCCGGATGCCTGGCGGACGCCAACGACGAGGCCCAGTTCGGCGAACTGAAAACCCTCGGCGAGCTGACCCAGATCGCCTGGAAGCACGATGTGCAGGTGATGATCGAGGGGCCCGGTCACGTGCCCATGCACATGATCAAGGAAAACATGGACATGCAGTTGGAACACTGCCACGAGGCGCCGTTCTACACCCTGGGGCCACTGACCGTGGACATCTCCCCCGGCTACGACCACTTCTCCAGCGGTATCGGCGCCGCCATGATCGGCTGGTTCGGCTGCGCCATGCTCTGCTACGTGACCCCCAAGGAACATTTGGGCCTACCCAACCGGGAAGACGTCAAGGAAGGCATCATCACCTACAAGATCGCCGCCCACGCCGCCGACATCGCCAAGGGCCATCCCGGCGCCCGCTACCGGGACGACATGATCTCCAAGGCACGTTTCGAATTTCGCTGGGAGGACCAGTTCAACCTCAGCCTCGATCCGGAGCGGGCACTGGCGTTTCACGACGAAACCCTGCCCAAGGACTCCGCCAAGGTGGCCCACTTCTGTTCCATGTGCGGACCCAAATTCTGCTCCATGAAGATCAGTCAGGACGTGCGCGACTACGCAGCGGCTGAACAGGGTATGCGGGAGAAATCCGAGGAATTTCGTGCGAAAGGCGGCGACATCTACATCCAGGTGCGGGAGGACTGAGGCCGGTGCAAGACACAACCGCCCTTTTCTTGCCCCCCAGGGGAAATAACCCATGCAGATAGCCATTGTCGGCGCCGGCATTATGGGTCGGGTACTCGCCTGGCAGTTAAGCCAGCGCGGGCACCGGCTCAGCATCTTCGACCGCGACCCCATTCACAGCGGCGATGCTGCGGCCTACACCGCCGCCGGCATGCTTACCCCCTACTCGGAAGTGGCCTCGGCGGAGCTCGCCATCCACGCCATGGGCATGGCTTCCCTGCCCCTGTGGTCGGCCATGGCCGATGCGTTGTCAGTCGCCGGCAGTGGCCGCTGCCACACCCAGTGCGACAGTCCCTGCGACCAGTCCCATGAACCGGACTGCGACCTCTGCTTGCGCCAACTGGGCAGCCTGATTGTGGCCCATCCCGGCGATCGCGCCGACCACCGCCACTTCAACCAACAAGTGCAGAACAAACTGCATCCGACAGCCGAGCAGTTCCAGCAGTTAAATGCCGCGCAACTGGCGGACCTGGAACCGGAACTGGCGGACCGCTTCAGTGAGGCCACCTACCTACCGGAGGAATCCTGGGTGGACAACGAACAGGCCATGGCCTGTCTGGCGGACGCCCTGTTGGCCAATCCCCACGTCAGCTGGTTCCCGGAAACCCCGGTGGAACAACTCGCCCCACACAGTCTGCGCGCCGGGAGTGAGAGCTACCGCTTCGACTGGGTGATCGACTGCCGCGGTCTCGCTGCCAAAGCCGACTGGCCACAATTGCGCGGCGTGCGCGGCGAACTGATGTGGCTGCGGGCGCCGGAGGTGAAGCTCAAGCACCTGGTGCGATTGATGCACCCACGCTACCGCATCTACGTGGTGCCGCGACCCGATGATATCTACATCATCGGCGCCACCCAGATCGAAAGCGATAGCATGGAGCCGATTACCGTGCGCTCCAGCCTGGAACTGCTGTCCGCCGCCTACAGCCTGCACCCCGGCTTCGGCGAGGCGGAGATCGTTTCCACCCGGGTCAACTGCCGCCCGGCGCTGCCGGACAATTTACCGGCCATCCGTTGGCAGGACGGACTGATCCGCGCCAACGGCCTGTTCCGACACGGCTTTTTGCTGGCACCGGTAGTGGCCCGGGAAGTGGTGAACTGGCTGGAAAGCGGGGAAAGCTACCGCTCTCCCTATGCCGAACTGATTCAACCCCTGGCGGTTCCCGCCTGAAACTCTGGACAACACAAAGGTGCAACCTTGATTACCGTCTGGCTGAACAGCGAACAGAAACAACTGGAAGACCCGACCTGCCTGGCCGAGGCCTTGGCCCGGTGGCAGCCACCCGGCGAAGGCTTTGCCATCGCCATCAATGACGTGTTCGTCCCCCGGGCAAATTACGCTGCCACGCAGCTCCGGGACGGCGACCAGATCGAACTGCTCGTACCGATGCAGGGGGGCTGAAGCATGTGGCAACTGGCCGATCAATCCCTGGAGAGCCGACTGCTGATCGGCTCGGCGCTGTATCCCTCACCAAGCATCATGCAGGATGCCATCCGCGCTTCCGGCGCCGGGGTGGTCACCCTGTCCCTGCGCCGCCAGAATCCATCCGCCGGAGGGGGCAATGATTTCTGGGCGCTGTTGCGAGAACTGGATCTGCACTTGCTGCCCAACACTGCCGGCTGTCATTCGGTGAAGGAGGCCATTACCACCGCGCAGATGGCCCGGGAGCTGTTCGATACCCGCTGGATCAAACTGGAAGTCATCGGCGACGAATACAACCTGCAGCCGGACCCGTTCGGGTTGCTGGAGGCGACCCGGGAGCTGATTTCACAGGGCTTCGAGGTATTACCCTACTGCACCGACGATTTGGTGCTGTGCGAGAAGCTGGTGGATGCCGGCTGCCGTATTCTGATGCCCTGGGGCGCCCCGATTGGTACCGGCAAGGGGCTGATCAACCCCTACGCACTGAATACGTTGCGCCAGCGAATGCCCGATATCACCCTGATTGTCGACGCCGGCATCGGCGCACCGTCCCACGCGGCCCAAGCGCTGGAGATGGGTTACGACGGCGTACTGCTCAATACCGCCGTGGCCCAGGCCAGCGATCCGGTGGCCATGGCCAGGGCCTTTAAGCACGCTGTCAGCGCCGGCCGTCTGGCCTACGAAGCCGGTGTCATGCCTGCCCGGGATATGGCCCAGCCCAGTACCCCGGTACTGGGCACACCGTTCTGGAAGCCCTGAACATGTCAGCGACACATCGGACCAAGCCTGTAGTCCTCACCATCGCCGGCAGCGATTGCGCCGGCATGGCCGGGGTGCAGATGGATATCCGCACCCTGGCCGCCATGGGCGTACACGGTGCGGCGGCGATCACCGCCAATACGGCCCAGAACAACCGCGAGGTACTGGCCATCCAGCCTGTGGACAGCGCAGTGCTGGCAGAACAACTGCGCGCCGTGGAAAGCTTACCGATCGCCGCCATCAAGGTGGGGCTGATTCCCGGTGGAGCACAACTTGCCACTATCCGCGCCTTTGTGGAAAACAGCAGTGTGCCGCTGGTGTATGACCCGGTGCTGGCCGGCAGTTGCGGCGACGCCCTGACGGAATCAGACCTGACGGTCGCACTCAAGTCTAAACTGCTGCCGCTGTGCACTCTGCTCACCCCCAACCGGCAGGAGGCGGAAAAGCTCAGCGGACTGACCATTGGCAACAGCGACGACGTAGAGATCGCCGCCCGCGCCCTGCTGGCTACCGGCGTCAAAGCCGTGCTGCTAAAAGGGGGCCACGGCAAGGGGCCGTTAAGCCAGGACTTTTTTTGTTCCGAAGAGCAGACCTTCTGGCTCACCAGTCCGCGGCTGACAACTGACCACAGCCGAGGCACCGGTTGCGCCCTCTCCTCCGCCATCGCCGCAGCCCTGGCACTCGGTTATGCCCTGGCGGACGCGGTAGTGATCGGCAAGATGGACATCAATCAGGGGCTCAGGCAGGGCTATGGCATTGCCGACGACGGTGGTCCGGTGGCCATCAGCCATTTCCCCAATCAGCAGTATGACTTGCCCCTGCTGACCCGCTCCGCAAATATCGATCCTGAAGCGCGGGCCTTCCCGCCCTGCGCCAATACCCCACTGGGACTGTATCCCATCGTCGACCGGGCGGCCTGGCTGGCGCGCCTGTTGCCCACCGGCATCACTACCGTGCAGTTACGAGTCAAGGACTTGGAGGGGGATGCCTTGAAGCGGGAAGTCAGCATGGCCGTCGAGACCGCCCGCCACTACAACTGCCGCCTGTTTATCAACGATCACTGGCAACTGGCCGTGGAGCTGGGCGCCTATGGCGTGCACCTGGGCCAGGAAGATCTGGATGACGCCGATATCGAGGCCATTCACCGCGCCGGCCTGCGACTGGGCATCAGCAGCCACTGTCACTACGAGGTTGCCCGGGCCCACAGCTTCAACCCCTCCTATATCGCCTGCGGCCCGATCTACCACACCACCACCAAGGACATGCCCTGGACACCCCAGGGACCCACCGGACTGAGCTACTGGCAGAACATGCTGGATTATCCGCTGGTGGCCATCGGCGGTATCAATCAGGAGCGAATGCCAAGCGTCGCCGCGACCGGAGTCAGTGGTGTGGCTATGATTACCGCTATCACCCGGGCAGATGATCCTGAACAGACCTGCAGGGAGTTCCACTCTTTATTGGCAGCTGCCATTAAACCGGAGTAGGGTGAGCCATGAATGAAAACATAACCAGCTTCAGTGCCAGCGAATGGCTGCGCTATACCCGGCACATCCAGCTGCCGGAAGTGGGCGCTGCCGGACAACTGAAATTGAAACAGTCCCATATTCTGGTGATTGGTGCCGGTGGACTGGGTTCGCCGGTGGCGCTTTATCTGGCCGCCGCCGGAATCGGTCACCTCACGCTGGTAGACGGTGATGTCGTGGACACCAGCAACCTGCAGCGGCAGATCATCTTCGAGCACAACCAGGTGGGACAGTCCAAGGCCCGTGCCGCCAAAGATCGCCTGCTGCGACTCAATCCGGATATCCGCGTCGATGCCGTCGAGGCTTTTCTCGGTTCTGACAACGCTGCTGAGCTGGTGGGCTCTGCCGATCTGGTAGTGGACTGTACCGACAACTTCAGTGCCCGCTACCTGATCAACGACTATTGCTGCGCTCTCGGCAAACCCTGGCTGTTCGCCAGCATCCAGAAATTCTTTGGCCAGTGCGCCCTGTTTACCCCCGGCAATGCCTGTTTCCGCTGCCTGTTTCCAGAGCCCCCCATCAATGTGGAGGACTGCAACAGCGCCGGGGTAATCGGCGTATTGCCGGGGCTGCTAGGGGTATTACAGGCTAATGAAGCCATCAAATACCTGCTGGGACTGCCGACACCGCTGCAAAATCATCTGTTGCTGGTGGACGCCCTAAATCTGGAATTTCGCTCCATACAATTGACCCGTAGCGACAACTGCGCCGCCTGCGCCAATCTGGCTGGCGCTCCCAACTTGCCACGAGAAACTCCGCCCCAGTGCACTCTCGACACAAGAGATATCGACACCAGAGAAGGCACTCGATTAAATCCTGAGGACTTCCGGAATCGCCACCGCCAGGGTGATTGTGTGTTACTGGATGTGCGCAGCCCGACCGAGCGTCAGGCATTCCATATCGGCGGACAACACATTCCGCTCGATGAACTACCGCAACGACTGACGGAACTGGAGGGTGTGGAAACTGTGCTCTGCTACTGCCAGAGTGGCGTTCGCAGTGGCAAAGCACTGGCGCTTTTGAAAGAGCTGGGCTTCAACGGGGCCAGCCTGGATGGCGGGCTACTGGCCTGGCTACGTTTTATTGAGGCACAGGAAATGAAATAGAACAACGAAGTGATTAAGACATTATTGGGCTGACACAACGCTTGAACACCCCAGACATAGAATGCGACACAGGATTATAGGTCACCTAAAATTTCCTTCCTTTTTGACAGATATTCATCCTCTGAAATAAGGTTTTTCTCTCTAAGGGAATTCAAAACCACCAATCTTTCTTCCACGCCTCCTACCGTATTATTGTGTTTATAATTCGATAAAGACATCACCTCTTCTATCTCTTTGCGATTTTTTAATAGTTCTTTTTTTCTTTCCGTATCTTTCAGATACGCAACCGATTTAATCACCTTATCAAGATCGATAGAAATCCAGCCAAAATGGTCATTATTAATTCCTCCCTGGCTTAAACCATCAACCAAAAAAAGTTTTTTTTCAGACCACAATGCTTCGCTTCTACCTATTTCTCTACTGCCATGGCTTAAATGGTAACCTACTATACCGACATTAGAAGGATCGTATGCTGCCTCATAACCGATATTTCTCGGCTTCTCATACTCACCCAATATAATATTCAGTTTTCCATTCTTATAAAAAGCTCTTCCAGAAATGAAATATGAAGATTTCTTTAATCCGTAAAATCTTTCTTTTACTTTTTCAAATGAAAAAATAATATCTTTTCTAGCGGATGATTTTTTAAGGCCTTCTACCAGAAACTGGCTTAATATGGAGATGTGACCCTCATCAAAAATTGTTTTAGAGTTAAAAAAATTATCGGATAAATCATCCATCCACTTCAAAGAAGAGATTCCGACCTTGACAACATTGGCATCCAAAACAATCGGGTGATCATTCAAACCATGCTCATCAAAATTAAAATCTTCATATCTAATATACTGATTTTTATCATGCTTCCAAATTTCCGAATCTGAATCCTCAAAATTAAAGATATTCAACGCCACCACATTTGAATAGTAGAAAATAATCGGAATCATCAATAAATATCTTCTAAAATAATTCATAAATAACCTTGCTTAAATTTTACTGAATACCATCGACATAATCACAAAGATTACTCAATAATAACTTCTGATACTCTGCCAGATATTCGATAGACTCAACCAAAATTGCAGCATGATAAATATCGAACCATTCACAGGACTCTTTATTTTTTTCAAACTCTCTTCTAATAAATGCCAACCCTTCTATACAACTCGAAATATGACTAACATCCTTCAACATGGAAAAGTTTTCACGCCAGGATAAATCCTCCTTGCTACTCTCGGGATTAAAGCTTGCTCCATCAATTTCAAAAATCTTGTTCTCAGCGCTTTTCATACATCAATCCCCACCTTTTATTTAATTATTTTTTTTACCACTTTCTCGCTACTCCAAAATAAATTGACCTAGGTTCACCTGGAAAATAGCGATTCCCACTAAAGCTGGTATAGTCTGCTCGTTCGGCATATTTTCGATCTGCCAGATTGGTTACACGTAGATTCAGTTTCCAATGTGGAGTCACTTGCCAGTAACCATAGAGATTAAACAAATTATGGCCATCGTAGCGGTGTTCATTTTCAGGATCGGTATAGTATTTCCCTTGGTTCAGCCACTCTAGTTCTACCCTGCCAGAAGAGCGAAAATCCCAACCCAGCCTGGCACTGCCAAAATGTTTAGGCGCGGTATCCACCTCATTACCATCAATGTCTATACCGCCGGAAAGGCGGTCATCGCTGTACTCGTGCTTCACGTAACTGGCTGCCAGAGCAAGATCAAACTGGTTATTAAACTGATAAGCGAAAGCGAGTTCCACACCTCTGGAGCGAATCTCCCCATCTGCAACGTTAAAAAAGTCAGAGTCGCGAAAAATCTCATTTCGTTTCTTCATCGCAAACAACGCCAGCTCATAAGATAGATTTTCTGCCTGCCCCCTGAACCCAAGCTCGGCACTCAGTAGCTCCTCCGAATCCAGCTCGGCCTCTACTTGCTCTCTTTGGAGGCGGTACAACTCAACAGCCTGGGGAGCACGGAAACCCTGGGCAAGATTCAGGTAGATCTGGTGATTGTCCGTAAGGTCATAGAGTAGTCCCAATTTCGGCGACCAATTCTCAAACCTGTCGGTTCGATCCGCAGGACGACTATACCGGCATCCCCCAAACCCGCAGGGAATACCATTTTCATCGGTTCTACCACTAAGCATACGATTATCGTAGTTATACCTGAGCATTTCGTAACGCAACCCGGCTGTCAGCGCCAGTCGCTCTGTCAGCTGCCAATTGGTATGAATAAAGGGTGCCACCACTACAGTATCGACTTCATAATCATAGTGCTTACCCTCTGGAATCGTCGCCATCAGGAATACCGAACCCTCTGTCGGGGTATCCTGGCTCTGCTTCAGAAACGCCGAGGTGTATTCCACGTCAACACCAGTGACGATAGTCAGATCATTCCTGAGCCTATTGTGGTAGGCACTTTGTAGGCCGAAACTCTTCTGACCATTTTCTTCCAGGGGAGTACCCGGCAGGAAATGCTGAAGAAAATTCATATCTGTATAACGAAGATAAGGTGTCACAGTAATCAACGCGCGATCAGTCAACTGATAATCTATCCGGCTGGAAAAGCGTGCACTCTGTGTGTCCCGGTAAGCCTCGGGGTTAGGATTATCATTCCTTAGATGGGTAATTTTGTAGGCATCCTTGCCTACTATATAACCAGCAGTTTCCTGGTTCAGGTTGGTCATTGACAAGGATGTGGTCATCGTCAACGCCTTTTTACTATAAGCGTGTTTGAACGTGAATTTCTGCTGAGCGAATCCTGAATCATCACGGTATCCGCCATCGTGACTCAGTGACACATCCGCTCGAAAACCGTGAGCACCCTGAGTACCTGATGCGGAATATTTCGTCCTCAAGTAATCATGAGGTCCGCCTTCAAGACTCATCCTATATTCAGGATGCAATGTTGGATTCGGGGTAATGATATTCACAATACCATTCATCGCATTCGCTCCATACAGAGCACTGCCTGGGCCTCGGATCACTTCAACACGCTCTGCCATTTCCGTATGCGCATCAAACAACTCATTAATATTACAAAAACCTGAAGCCCTTACTGGTATACCATCTACTGCGGAAAGCACACTACCGCAGCCCCCTGCACCCGTGAGCACGGGAGAACGTATAGAGGGCAGGTATTCCTGTCCGTTACCCCGAGCAAAATTCGCACCGGGCACCCTGACCAATACTTCCTGAAAATGAGTATGAGCAGTAAGGTTTAAAGCCTGAAGCGGCACCACTGACGTGTTGCCAGCCATTTTTTTTAGCGCCTGTTCCTCACGTACTCCCGTCACTACCACGGTATCCAGAATTTGTTCAGGTTTGTCTGAATCACCCGTCTCAACCATTTTTTCTGAAAAGCTATTCGCGGAAAGCATGCACAGTAGAAGTGCAAGCATCGATTTATTTATAGCTACCACGACACATCCCTTTATCGAAAAAACAAATCAATTTAATGATAAAAAACGACTAAAGCCTATCACCGGATGTGGTTGGATCAATCGAATCAAATACTTCGCAAACTCTATCAACAGGGAAGCCACTTCTTTGAGAATGCTCATAAATCAAATCAACAGAATCCGAAAGATAAAAACAAAATGTTTTATCTTCGGCGATATATGAATATTCCCATTGTATATGCTTACCTTCTTGCTGCATTTCAAACAATACGTTATTCGAGTGACAGGATGTTTTTTTCCGACCATCCCCATCCATTGAGGCAATATCTTTTATATTTCTTTCAATAAAATATCTTGACAGCATTTTTTTCACCTTATCGCCCATATTAAGAAGCCAGCTTGATATGTTTTAAACAGGCGGAATCCTTACCCGATCGAGCCTGGATCCCGCCCTCACCTATTACCTGGTCAATAATTCACACTGTTGCTTTACCACTTGAAACCCTCCCCTAGAGAGGTTAGTGACCAGCGGCATCGGCATGTGCCGCCCCTCCATGCGCCTGCTGACGGATATAGTGCCGCAAGTTCTCAAGATCCTCATCACTGAGGGTGTGGTACTTAGGCATCCCATTCCCAAGAAGTGCGCCATCACGAACAACCGACTCGAACGCTTTCTTGTCCAGAGGGATTGTGGAGGCACGGAGATCTGGCCCTTTTACGCCACCTGATACGGCGCCAGCACCGTGACAGGCAATACAAAGATCAAGCGCATAAACACCAGCACCGGCTGCAGCTTTTTCTTCATCAACCTTGAAGTTCATATCAACGATTGGCTTGGCAACTTCAGGGGCAGGTTGCGCTGGAACATTAGCCTTGCCATCCAGTGCGAACGTAATCATACGGCGCTGATGAAGCCCATATTTCCAACCATGGCTTTCAAAGCCCACGTCTCCAGACCCTTGGAAGTTAGAGGTATAGCCACCACCGGGACCAATCATTATGGCAACCATTTGTTTTCCATCGAGCTTATAGGTGATAGGCGGTGAGGAGATACCTAAGCCGGCATCATATTCCCAAACCACTTCACCATTTCGAGCATCGTAAGCCTTAAATTTTCCATCAGGGTGCCCCTGAAAGACAAGGTTACCGGCCGTGGTCAGTGTGCCGCCAGCCCAAGCAAATGGCTGCTCTACTTCCCAGACACGCTTCTGGGTCACTGGATCCCAGGCCTGGAGCGATCCAAGAGGCTTACCCGGCATGGTCTTCAGAGCGGCCCCTACGCCAAGCCCAAACCTAAATTTAGTGGCGCGAAAGTTCGTATCTGTATCCTTACCCGCATCTGTGAAATCCACTGATAAATGCATAGACGGGATAAAGGCCAATCCCAATTCCGGATTGAAGGACATGGCGTGCCAGTTATGCCCACCCCAGAAAGATGGGTAGATATTTTTCTTTCCATCAGGGTAAAAAGAGCTTTCTGGTATCACGTGCCGCTGCTTTTCGAGATCGAACTTGGTGGACCAATTGGCTTCCACGTACTTTTCAGCAGACAACACCTTGCCATTCGTACGATCGATCACATAGAAGAACCCATTTTTGGGTGCATGTATCGCAGCCTTTACATCTTTACCATCAATATTAAGATCGGCAAGAACGATATCCATATTCGAGTTATAGTCCCAAGTATCGCCGGGGGCTGTCTGGACATGCCACTTATACTTACCAGTGTCAGCATCAAGCGCCACAACAGAACTCAGAAACAGGTTGTCACCGCCTTCAGGGCTACGAATTTTTCTATTCCAGGGAGATCCATTACCGGTACCAAATATGATTTGGTCAAATTCCTCATCATATGTCCATGCGTGCCAGGCGTTACCACCACCACCGTGCTCCCACCATTTCCCGGTCCAGGTTTTAGCCGCCATTTCCATCGCTTCGTTTTCAAAACCATCAGCAGGGTTACCAGGAACAAGGTACCAGCGCCAGAGCTTCTCACCGGTCTCAGTATCATAAGCCGTTACAAAACCACGCGTGGGACCTATTTCCGTGCCGCCATTGCCAACAAACAACTTGCCATCAAATGCTTTGACATGACCGGTAATGTTCAATTGTGAATCTGCAGGAAAGGTTCTGGTTTGCCAGACCTCCTTACCGTCCTTTCTCGTGATGGCCACAATACGACCATCCCAAGTAGCGATATAGAGCTTGTCACCATAGGTTGAAAGACCTCGGCTGTTGCCCCAAAACACACGACGCATACTCTTGCCTAAAACCTCTTTAGCAACTTTAGGGTCGTATTCCCAGAGCTTCTTACCTGTACGAGCATCAATGGCCCTAACGACATTCAAATGACCAATATGGTACATAACACCATCAACAACCAGTGGTGTGCTCGCCATATCGGTTTTGTCTGGGATGTCGAAATACCACTCCGGTTTGAGTTTGCCGACATTCTTTACGTTGATATCTTTAAGCGGACTAAACCTCTGTTCCGAGTGTGTCCGCCCATAGGCAAGCCAATCGGCTGTATTGGATGTTTCGTTAATTTCTTTGTCAGTTATATTTCTGGCATGGTCGGCCGCTACTGTTACTGTGGATAGCGTCATGGACAGCAATGTCCCCATCACACAAACCGTGGCCAGCTTCCTGGTCTTTTTAACACGAGAAATATTCATTTGTTTAACTCCCTTCCTTGTATAGGATTATTTTTATTGACGAGGTCCGCATGGGGCTTAGAAGAAGTAAGTGACGCCCATTGAAAACAGATTAAGCTCATCGACATCGTCATAGATTTCTTCTACAGCATCGGTTCCCTCAACATCGACATCCAGCTGCTCATATTTCATATACACAATCATCTTGCTACCGAAATATTGCTCTAACGCCATACCGGTACGAGTCAATTTAGAACCTGTCACACCTTGCTCTCCAAGCAGTGCACTGTATTGATCATCATATTGTCCATACTCGGCATAAAAGGCCGTATCACCCAGCTTGTTCCAACGCTTACGGATGCCCAGCTTGGTGTAATAGGCATTATTCTCATCCTCTGCGAACTCAGAGACATCACCACTGGCCTCTTCATGCTGCCAGGTAAATGAACCAAACAAGCCTGTTGCTGTATCCATCAAACCCATCTGCATGGTCAGCATTTCTGTTTCTGTATCACCCAATGACACAGAAGTAACATCTACCAAAACAGGATCTCCACCGGCCGTCATCCCGGTATCTACACCAGCAACTGTGGTTACTGTTCGCTCAGCAACATTTGCACCGCCATCGGCGTTATAGGCATAACCGACATGAAACCTCAGTTCCATATCACCAACTTTGTCACTGTATTTAGCAGCAATGTCATAGATGTCATCGTTTGCATAACCGACGGCAATACTAACGGGACCAAAAGCTGGAAGGTCATACCGAACACCATTGCGGTAAACCCCATTACAGTCGATTCCAATACCCAAACCATTTAGCGTCATGCATTGAGCAAAGCTACCCCAAGTTGCTCCGCCTTCTAACAGGCCAGCACCCTCCGCGCCGCGGATAAAAAAACCGGAGCCACGAAACAAGGCTCCGACACCTGACCAAATAGTCATTGAGGGATCACCCAACACACCTATGTTATCTGTCGGCATGCTCTGCAAACCAATGGTAACCTTGCCCCAGCTACCTCCAATGAAAATACTGCTTCCAAGCAATCCGATATCACCACCATTAAAAGAATCCAGATTATCCTGGTTGGAAAAGACAAGCGGTGTAATCTGGCCACTTTCAATGCCATCCAGAAAGTTTGGATTACCGGAGAAGGGTTCGATAGTTACATCAAAACCCGCATTCAATTCTCCCGGCAGAGTTGCCGAGCCAGAAAAGGTAATCCGACTACCTAACGTAGTACCATTATCGGAGATCTGAACCGCATCACTACCTTCACCATCATCGTAATAAGATATGCTCTCATTAATCCACCCGGATATATTCCATGATGGATTGATACCTTCATCAGAAAAGGCAATTAGCGGAAAATGAACAAAAAAGCATATTAGAATAAAATTAATAGATAATTTTTTATTATTTAAAATAATCATATTTACAATATCCTTATAATTGATAACTTATTATTTTTAAAACACTTCTGAAATTATTTTATTTATATCCATAAATATTTCCGGATACCTGACAAGGCTTTCCCTGGGAACCAGATCAAGCCTTCCATCAGATTTTTTTGCTATTCGCCCAGACACTATTTCTATTTTTATTGCTAACAAAGCGCTGGCAAAACGATGCTTCCCTGCCAGCTGATAAAGGTATGAAACTGAGTTGTTGCATACCTCCGCCAATTCAGCCCTCTCCCTTTTACTGGCTCTCTTCAAGAACTCACTTAGCTCCATGCGCAACACTACCTTTAGCTCCATGCTCAATAACATTAGCTTTAAGTCCAAAACAATTCAATATTGTTTTAGCACAATTTGTTTATCAGAATGCTAAACTGCCGCCCAAGCACTGCCCAAACACTGTTAGAATTGTCAACAACTAAAAAAACATGTACCAGCACACTCAGTAGCAAAGTCATGTCGACAACACCCATAAATAGAAAGCTGCCATATATACGGCGGCAGAATCTTGAAGCCCTGATTTCAGAAGCCGGATCAGCGGTCACGCTCGCCAAGTTAACCGGCACGAACAGCTCCTACCTAAGCCAAATTCGAAACCAAACGCCGACCCAGAATGGCACACCCAGGCAGGTAGGAATCAATTTGGCGGAGAAACTCGAAAAGGGTATGAACAAACCCATGGGATGGATGGATGAACCGCATACGTTTCACGCAATCAACCATAGAGAGCAAACCGCTTACGAGGACTTCCAACTAAGATTTTTACCCGTGTTTTCATGGGAAAGCCTCGCCCCATCACGGGAAGAGTACGACCACCCTGACGCCAACCGCCTACCATGCCCTTGCCCCTGCAGCGAACAATCTTTCGTTCTATCTATGGATAGCTGCAGCATGGAGCCAGCACTTTACGAGGGGGAAATACTCTTTGTGGATCCAGCTGTCGATGCCGAACCAGGCAACTTTGTCATTTTTTTTGACCCATCGGCCAAACGTTTCAAATGCAGACAACTCATTCAAGACAGTGGTCGTTTATATCTGATGGCATTAAACCACGACTGGCCAAACAGAATTTTCGAGCTGAATAAGACCACAACTATTCATGGTGTTGTTATTTTTAAAGGACGATACTTAATTCCGATGTAAGTTAACTTTCAACCGATTTATTGGTGTCCAGCCTATTAAACTCGTCTCTAACTTGCACCTACTTTGGGTCATCTCCTCCCCAAGCTAGCGTTGACACAAAAGGAGAACAAGGCAGAGGAGAGGGCCTCCTCTGCCAGCTACAGGCTTACCCCACCCAACGATAGTCCGCAAACACATCATCCAGCTCAGTATGAAACAGGTGATTGCTGTAGTTGCTCAGCGTTTTCACCGCTATCGCCACAATCAATTCCAGCACTTGCTGTTCGGTATAACCTGCGGCCAGAAAACACTCCACTTCTGCACGTGAAGGAGCACCCCGTTTGTTCAACATGGTGACCACAAAGTCGTGCAATACCTGCAATTTCGGGTCATCAATTGGTGCGTTGTTGCGTATGGACTCCGTCACGTCAGCGGGAACCCCCGACATTTTGTCCGCAATCATGCTGTGCGCACCCATGCAGTAGTCGCAACCGTTTTCACGGCTTATGGTCAGAAAAACCACTTCCTGTTCTGCTGGCGAAAAGGTGGCTTCCTGCCGGAATAACTGATAACCATTCAGGTACATCTTCAGCATGGAAGGCGCATTGGCCATCGTGGCGTACATGTTGGGAAGAAAACCAAAGTTATTTTTTTGTTCGGTTAAAATATTTTTTATTTCCTCTGGCGCTGAATTCAGCTCCACTGCCGGTTGTGACATTTTGTATTCAGATTTCATGGTATTTACTCCTGATATGGACTTTACGGTTCAAAATAGGGCAAAAATTTTTACGTTTATTTGCCAGTTACTCAAAAATACGGCAATTGATAGCACCCCTTCGCGAAATGGTTTTGATAAACAAACCAGGTGAGCTACCGATGCTCGTCCAAGGGCTTTTTTACTAAAACATTTTAGGACTCAACGGTCCTTTAATCGGCAAAAAAATTATTTGATGGAATCCATGATCAACGCCACCACAGGCTCCAGTTCACGTTTATCAATACCGGCCTTGACCATGGTTCGCAAGCCACTGACTCCGGAAAAATAGAAATTCACCAAACTATCCAGGGACGCAGACGAAGAAATCTCTCCCTGTTCCACGGCGAGTTCCATTGCGCGGCGAAAAACGTTCAATACTGCTCCGGCACCCGCTGCTACGGCCAACTGCACCTCGGGAATCCGCTGGGATAGCTCATTGGCGGTATTAACCAGCAGACATCCCCTGCGGCCCGTTTTCTGTTGAGCTTCCGCAACGATGTCCTCAAGAAATCCCCGAAGAAACTCCCTGGCGGAATTGTTCGCAGCCAGTTTTTCCTCCAATTGAACAACCATGCTTTTCCGGTAATGATCCAGGCATTGAATAAAAAGTTGCTGCTTGTTGCCAAAGGTCTGATAGAGGCTGCTTTTGGACAGGCACATCACCCGCAGCAAGTCCTGGAGAGATGTCGCTTCATAACCCACGGCCCAGAACTGCTGGGTCGCAGATTCCAGTGTACGGTCAATATCGAACTCTCTTGGCCTGCCCAGATTCATGGATAAATTATGGACCGATCAGTTCTATTTGTCAACTATCTGGAATTATTGCAGCATGCCAAGGTTCTCAACCACCGGTGGCATTCATAAAACGCACCACCTGTGGCTGGTCCGGATCATAAAAATGGTGCCTCTCCGGCTTGATGGCCATGGCTTCGACAATGGTGGTTTTGAGGGCAGCCATGTCGCCGGGGTGAGCGCGAATCACGGCCCGCAGGTCCACCGAGTGCTCGTTGCCCAGGCACAGCAACAATTGCCCCTCACAGGTCACCCGCACACGGTTACAACTTTCACAAAAATTGTGAGAGTTTGGGGAAATAAAGCCAATCCGGCTGTTGCTACCGGGTATTCGGTAATACCGTGACGGCCCGGGAGATGTTTCCGCGCTGGCCATTAAGGGGTAGAACCGGCCAATTCTGGCCCGAATTTCCTGACTGCTGACAAGCTCCTTCTGACGATCAGACCGACTTGTCACCCCGAGAGGCATCTCCTCAATAAAGCTGATATCCAGGCCGTGCTCCAGAGCAAAATCCAGCAGTGCTATAACTTCGTCATCGTTCTGGCCACGCATGATTACCGCATTGATCTTGACCCGCTCGATACCGGCCCGCTTGGCAGCCGCGATGCCACTCAGGACCCGATGTAACTCGCCTGTGCGGGTAATCGCCGCAAAGCGCAGCGGTTGCAGGGAATCGAGGCTGATATTGATGCGTTTGACGCCGGCATCAACCAGCTCCCCCGCCACCGACTCAAGCCTTGCGCCGTTAGTGGTCAGCAGCAATTCGTCCAGCCCCGGCAATTTACCCAGGCTGTGTACCAGCGACATCAGATTGCGCCGCACCAGCGGTTCTCCACCGGTGAGGCGGATACGACTCACACCCAACTCGACAAACGCCTGACCAACAAATGCCAGTTCTTCCAGAGTCAGCAACTGCTGACGCGGCACGAACACCATGTCCTCCGCCATGCAGTAGACACAGCGAAAATCACAGCGATCTGTTACCGACAGGCGCAGATAGTTGACGACCCGGCCAAAGCGATCAGTCAGTACAGTTGATTTGCTGTCAGGCATAAATGACATAAGTACAGCCAAAAAGGGGGTAGTCTGGAGCGTACCCGATCAAAGCATCAGGTCAAGTCCAGAATACCTTTACCAGGCCCTTGACTGGTTAGCTCATCGGTTATTTTTCGGTCAGCAAAACGCACGGCCCTTCGGAAGATACCGGCAACCAACTAGCCTGCCCGGTCACATTGACATGCCTTCTGGGCCCTCAATCGACGTCATCCATCATCTGCAGCACTTGCTGCCACTCCTCGGGCGTATTGGCATTAAGTAGCGCATCGGCATCCGTGATGGGCAATTGCCGACCGTTCAGTGCGGCAAGCATTCGCTTCAACGAACGCGGTTGATCGCTGCCTTCCGTAAAAGCTATATCGAGATAGTCTTGCAGGGATTGTGTAACTGGCAGGTATAGCGGCAGGTAACAACCCTCATAACAGACAGGTAAACCAGTTTTCTCGCCCTCTTCCAACAATGCCCCCAACACTGTTGTGGTCAACAGGGGCATATCCACGGGAAGGACCAGCAGTGCAGAGGGTTTTATGGTGTGCAGGACAGAATAGATAGCTGCCAGGGGGCCGGCCCTGGGAATCAGGTCGGGTATGCCTGAAGAACCGCCCGCCACGACCACATCAAGGCCAAGCGCGGCAAGCAACCCCCTGTTGAAATTTTCCATCGTCTGGTGGTTGCGCTGCAAAGAGGCCTTATCTGAGCCCATTCGCGTTGACAGTCCTCCAGCCAGAATTAAACCACTACAGGTATGCATGGCACTCGACATTCAGGTTATGAAAATGAACCAAAACAGGTTCTTTGAGATACTAGCACTCGGGCACAAAGCCCGCAGCCATAAAAAAACCGCGCCAATAGCGCGGTTTTTATCATAAAAGAGCCGATTATTTACTCTTCTCCAGGATATAGTCCACAGCTGCTTTAACCTCGTCCTCGGAGCAATCCATACACAGGCCTTTCGCCGGCATACCGCGAATCCCGCTGATGGCATTGGCATAGAGTACATCCATACCCTGATCAATACGGGGCGACCAGTCACTGGCCACACCGGTTTTTGGCGCACCACCTGCTCCACTGGAGTGACAGGCAACGCACTTGCTGTTGTAAATATCTTCTCCGGAGCGAGGCCCAGCTGAGGCAACTTTGGTCGGTTCAGGTACATTACCCGCCAAAACCACTTCACCGGCAGGTGCGAGACGCTCGGACATGTCCTTCTCTTGCTGGGCAGTCAGCTGCACTTCCTGCTCCTCAGAACCGCAACCGGCCATACCGGCGACCAGCAGCAAAGCAGCGCCAAACACACTCAGCTTTTTCAATTGGTTCATTTTCGTCTCCATTTTTGCGTATTAACGACCAGATTCAGTGCGTTATTATAACGCATAAACTTCCGGGGTGAATGTTGTTTGGGGTTAAAGTTCAAAGCCGGGAAGGGTTATACCTGATCCGGTTTCTGAGCGAACATTGTTCTCGCCAGTTCCGTCCGCTCAGCGATGGACCGATCAACAGTCTCAAGCCGATCTATGGCTTGCAAGCGTTTTGCCAACCCGGCCTGATTGGCAATCTGGATAGCAAGGCCTGGTCTGGCGTTGAGCTCAAGAATCATCGGCCCTCGGTACTTGTCGAGCACAATATCCGCACCGAAATAACCCAAGCCAGTCATTTCGTAACAACCACAGGCCAAATCGAGAATTTCCTGCCAATGGGGCAACTGCAGGTTTTCAAAGCCAATACCTGTATCGGGGTGCTTGTCGACCCTGGCGTTGTTCTGAACCGCACAAACACTACAACCGGTTTTGATATCCAGCCCAACGCCCACGGCACCCTGATGGAGGTTGGCTTTACCATCTGAGGCATGGGTCGCACAACGCATCATGGCCATCACCGGAAATCCCCGATACACGATCACCCGGATATCCGGAACGCCCTCGTAGCTGAAATCACTGAGCAGAGGATCAAAGATAATCATATCTTCAATCATTGCCACATCCGTTCGCCCACCAAGACTGTAAAGACCACTGAGAATATTGGAGGTATGGCGCTTCACGTCGCGCAGACTAATCACCGTACCGGATGACTTGACGAACTCCTGAGCTCGGCGTTCACAGACCACCAGTATCCCCTTGCCACCGCTGCCATGAGCAGGTTTGATGACGAAACGCTCCAACCCTTCAAGGGTCTTTTCCAAACTTTGTATTTCGTGTTGAATACTGAGGACCCCGAATAACTTCGGGACACGCATACCATGGTCCTGCGCAAGGCGCTTGGTTTTCAGCTTGTCATCTACCAACGGAAACCGGTGGCGTTCATTGGTTGCACCAATGTAGTTGACGTTGCGGCTGTTCATGCCCAGCACGCCCAACCGACGCAACTCACCCGGAGAAATGAATTTCACTGCCAGTCCTTTCTCAGATAACGGAAACGATACAATTCTGACAACCGGTAGCCCGTATATTTACCGAGCAATAACACCACACCCAGCAGACTGATCATCAACTCGGGGAAATTAAACGTCAGGTGTGCCACCAACTCCATGGTCATCAACAGATAGGCGAGAATCGCCGCCAGCAGACTGCCACCACCCTGAACTAATACTTCGTGTGCGCCCTCCTCTTCCCAGAGAATCGACATCCGCTCAATAGTCCAGGAGAGAATGATCGTCGGCAGGAATGTCACCGTAAGCGCCTGTTCGAAGCCCAGTTTGTAGGTAACGATGCTCAGAGTGGCCATGATCAGGATCACCAGTATGACCACGGCGGTGATCCTCGCCACCAACAAGAGATTGAGATGGGAGAGGTAGGATCGAATCCACAACCCGGCGCTGACAACAGTGAGAAAGATCACCAATCCGGTAATCAGTGAAGTCTGAATAAATGCCAGCGCAATAAGAATCGGCATGAAGGTGCCCGATGTGCGAATTCCCACCATCACCCTGAGCAATACCACCACCAGTGCACCGACGGGCAACAGCAGCAAACCCTTGAACATGCCCTGCTGTTCCACCGGTAGGGCATAAATTGAGAAATCCAGCATCAGCTTGTCCCCTGCCTGCTGCTCCATGGACAACACGGTTTTGACGGGCAGGGTATTTTTAACGATGGCAAATTCCAGCTGCGAGCTGGTGCCACCGATCACGTCGAGCACGAACCGCTCACCCCGCTGCCAGACAAAAAAGTTTTCGGGCAAACCGGGCTTTGCTGTAGTGGGATCGAACAGATACCAACTACCGTTATCAAACACCTCCAACAGCGTCGACATCTGCTGGCGACGGCGGCCGTCTTCCAGATACACTCCTCGCACTCGTTGGGAGGGGATCCCGGCAAAAGAGAGCACATCCATGGCCACGGTCAGATCGGTTGCCTCTCGGGTACCAAACAAAAACGCTGCATCCTGATCCATTCCCCCCTGGGCCAGCTGCTGCAGCAGTAGTGCCGTAAAGCTGACCGGACCGGAGGAGCGTTCCCGCAAACTGGATACCACGCGCTCCATAGCGGTCCGCCGGTCGTCGCTGAGCTCGGGAGATACCACCGAGGGCACCGGGCTGGTCCCCAGCTCTGAGATATCCGCACGATAAACCTGCAACTTGTAATAGAGCGTCGTTGGGTGTTCCTGGGATTGGCGCGTCCACTTTGCCTGCCGCTTTCCCGCATCATCCTCTACCGAGAAACCAAACCCGGAGGAAGCAAAATATTCGTCGAGCATCACCCAGCCCGCCTGGGTTTCCGGCAGTGCCAGTGCAATTTCCACAGGACCATCACCCGGATTGAAGGTGATCTTGGACTCCAGTGTCCAGACATCCTGCTTTTCACCCGGCAACAGTGGGAAGTCCAACTCAATCGTTTTATACAACGTTAATCCCAGACCGACAGCGATCAATAAACCTGCCACCAGTGAAATTTGCAACTTGGAAGACATCATATAATCACTTCCGTGTATGTTTGCGACTGACATCAATGATAGCGGTATCCGTCAACAGGTTACGGCCAACCAGAAAAGAAAACTCAAAGTCTTCACGATCAGAAAGGGTCACTTCAATATTTTCTTTAATTTCTCCCATGGTTATCCAGAGCTTCACCACATAACGACGTTCCGGTTCGCCGACCTTTCGTTTGATCAATACCGTGCGCGCCAGTTTTTGCTCCATATCAATAGGCTCACCTGTTTTAGGATCGGGAATGACAAACCGGACAAATCGAATACCATCCCGCTCTATCATCTGGATATTTTCCGCGTGGATGGAAGAGGTTTCAGCCCCGCTATCAACCCTGGCCTCCATCTTGATGCCGGGGGGGTCAACAAAAACATTTTCGATTTCCCCAATAATGGGCAGGTTCAACTCACCAGCAGTGGCGGGCACCGTCTTAACCACAATTTTTTCAACGACTTTTGGCTCGGGACACATAATCGCCGGCGCTTTGCAAACTGGACAGGGGGGCGGGGTGGGGCACACTGGCTCCGCAAGAGGCGAATCCGTTTTGGGCGGATCTTCGCCCACATTCGTCGTTGACTCAGTCTGTGGTTGCACCTGTGTGCAGCCTGCAAGAACCAGCAATCCAACCACACTGACAAATAACACAACTCTCACGGATACCACACTCCTTGAACAGACAAACCACTAAACGATACCCTGCAGGAATCATTTTTCCAGATATCGTTCATTTTTTCAGATGAGCGATGACCGCCAGAAAAATGGACTAACGGACAGTGACGCTATATCATTGCGCCCGCTCAGGTAACCTTACCCATATCAAAATTGTCGTACAGTATAGCGGTATCGTATCGACTAACCCAGAAGCGTAATGGGTCTACAATTCAGATAGTCAGTAACGCACCCGTAGCTCAGCTGGATAGAGCGCTGCCCTCCGGAGGCAGAGGTCAGAGGTTCGAATCCTCTCGGGTGCGCCATCCATACGAACATCCCGGCCCTGTGCCGGGATTTTTGTTTGGCACACCGGTAAGTGTTCGAACCGATAAGAGGTTCGACAACTTCCGTCAGGAAGTTGGACCAAGCCGCAGTGCGGCGCAGTCCCGCAGGGAGCAAAACGGCCACCAGCCGTTTTGAGTCAACCCTCTCGGGTGCGCCATTTTCTCCAAACCCTACACTTATTTCGGAAGTTTTCAGGTACTCAGACAGTCCCGCAAGATCAGTAATCTTTTTAACCTCTATCTGCTTGCCAGCGAGACACTCTCACCCATCGATTGCCTGTGGCACCTATCACGGTAGCGATAGCCGTTTTCTCTTTCCCTCACCACACACCCCTCTCCATACACTAAAAACCGAATCACCGCTTGCATTTTTCTATAAACCTATAGATTCTATAGGGCTATAGAACTACAGCCGGTTCCCGATGCAGACAACTGACAAACCTACAACCCGCTATACCCACCGACATGAACGGGCCGTGGCCGCCGCGGCAGCGATATTTGCCAACAAGGGTTATCATGGTGCCAGCACCCGGGACATCGCCGAAAAACTCGGTATTCAACAGGGCAGCCTCTACTACTATTTCAAATCGAAGGAAGCGGCGCTGGAAGAAGTCTGCCTGACGGCCCTGAGGGGCTACGTTTCAGATATCGAGTCGATTGCTCATCAACCCGGCGAAGTTGAGAGCAAGTTGAAAACCGCCATCGCCGCTCACCTGGCAACCTACGAACACAATAATGAAGCCATGAAGGTACACAATGAACAGCGTCTGTATCTCCCCAAAGAGCGTCGTAAACAGCTCAATATGCTGGGGTCACGCTATCGCCAACAACTTGAGGGGATTTTCTGTGAAGGGGTCTCAAGTGGTCAGTTGCGCGAGGATATCGACTGCCATTTCACGGCACTGTCACTGATCGGCCTGTGCAATTATTGGGGTGCACAATTACTGCGAAATCCCACCCTGAGGCCTGAGGACGTAACAGAAAATTGTGCCGATATACTATTGCACGGCTGCCTCGCCAGGAAAGCCGCAACCTCTGACATAGAGCCCCAAACTGATACCCAGGTCAATTAGGACACCCACCATGACTCAGCAAAAAGCAACCAATGTGCAATGGCACCATGGCGAAGTAACCCGCGATGATCGTTTTCAACTGATGGGACAGCGCGGCACCACACTCTGGTTTACCGGGCTGTCCGGCAGCGGCAAAAGCACCGTGGCCGTCGCCCTCGAGAGCCGGCTCTACGAGTTCGGCAAACTGGCCTACCGACTGGATGGCGACAATGTCCGACTGGGCATCAACAAGAATCTCGGCTTCAGCGCGGCGGACCGCACCGAAAATATTCGCCGCATCGGTGAAATTGCCAAACTGTTTGCCGATGCCGGTATTATCTCCCTATCCAGTTTTATCAGTCCCTACCGAGCCGATCGGGATGCCGTTCGACAGCTACACAAAGCAGCCGGATTGGACTTTATCGAGGTTTTTGTCGACTGCCCACTGCAGGAAGCGGAAAAACGCGACCCCAAAGGTCTTTACAAAAAGGCTCGCGCCGGTGAGATTAAAAACTTCACGGGTATTGACGACCCCTATGAAGCCCCGGAAAATCCCGAAATCCATTTGCAGACCGACCAGACAACTCTGGAAGAGGAAGTTGATACGATAATCAATTACCTGAAATCACACCAGTTCCTTGCCGGCATCTAGGCCTCGGACGACCCCACAAAAAAGCACTTGCCAAACTCGTTCAGCAATACGACAACAGGAGATAGTATTTTGATCAGGCCCCACGGCTCAGACACCTTGAACCCCCTCTTTGTTTACGATACAGAGCAACACCATCAACTGCTTAAGGAAGCCGAAGAACTGCCTTCACTGCTGTTGAACTCGGCGGCCGCTGCCAACGCCGTCATGCTCGGTGCCGGCTACTTCAATCCGCTGGAGGGTTACATGGGCCTGGCTGACGCCATGAGTGTGGCGGAAAAAATGCAGACTGTTGAGGGTCTGTTCTGGCCGGTACCGGTCATCAATCTGGCAAAAGATGTCAGTGCTATCAGAGGTGCCAAACGCATCGCCCTGCGCGACCCGAACACTGAAGGCAATCCAGTGATGGCGATCATGGAAGTCGATCAGATTGAAACCGTCTCGGATGAAGACATTGAAATCATGGCCGAACAGATTTTTGGCAATCTTGATCCGGACCACCCTGGCGTATCCACCTTCACCCATCTGGGTAACTATTTGATCTCGGGAAAACTGCAGGTACTGAGCTTCAGTTATTTTCAGAGTGATTTTCCCGACACCTTCCGCACCGCCGTGGAAATACGCAATGAGATCACCGAGCGTGGCTGGGAAAAAGTAATCGCTTTCCAGACCCGCAATCCGATGCACCGCGCTCACGAAGAACTCTGTCGTATGGCGATGGAACGCCTCGATGCCGACGGCGTGGTTATCCATATGCTGTTGGGACGACTGAAAAAAGGCGATATCCCGGCGCCGGTTCGCGATGCCTGTATCCGTACCATGGTAGAGCACTACTTTCCGAAAAATACTGTCATGGTCACTGGCTACGGTTTCGACATGCTCTATGCCGGCCCGCGCGAGGCCGTGCTGCATGCCCTGTTCCGCCAGAACATGGGGGCAACTCACCTGATCGTGGGCCGCGATCACGCGGGCGTCGGCGATTACTACGGGGCCTTCGATGCCCAGACCATCTTCGATGAAAAAGTACCGGACGATGCACTGGAGATCGAGATCTTCCGGGCGGATCACACCGCCTTCTCCTCCAAGCTGGGCCGAGTGGTAATGATGAATGAGGCGGAAGATCACCAGAAAGAGGACTTTATCCTGCTGTCCGGCACCAAAGTACGGCAAATGCTGGGAGACGGCATCGCGCCACCACCCGAGTTTTCCCGCCCTGAAGTCGCCAAAATATTGATGGATTACTACCAGTCCGAGCACCAATAAATAATACCTGTTAGTGAATAGCGGGGCGTGTCTACCCCGCTATATGCCATCCTCCAGACAAGGACTTTTCATGGCCGATTTTGATGTATTCAATGGTGATGCCGACGGTATCTGTGCGCTGACACAACTGCGGTTGGCAGAACCCCGCCAGAGCAACCTGATTACCGGGGTAAAACGCAACATCAGCCTGCTGAAAACTGTCACGGCCCGACCCGATGACCGGATCACCGTACTGGATATCTCAATGGACAAGAACCGTCCCGATCTGGAGCGGTTACTGGCGGTCGGGGCAACGGTATTTTACGTAGATCACCACTTTTCCGGCACTATTCCGGACACAGAAAAACTCACTGCTCTGATCAACGAAGCGCCCGATACCTGTACCAGTCTGCTGGTTAACCGGTATCTTGAGAATGCCTTCGCCGCCTGGGCGGTGGTCGGCGCATTTGGCGACAACCTCAATCAACAGGCACAGACGCTGGCCGACGCGGCATTACAGTACAGTGATACCGACCTCAGACAGCTGCAAAAGCTCGGCATTTATATCAACTATAACGGTTACGGTGCTTCCGTAGATGATTTACACATCCTGCCTGCCGAGCTCTTTCGACAGACCAGTCTTTATACAGACCCTCTGGATTTCGTCCGCCACGACAGTGAACACTTCGATAAACTGGAGAATGGCTACCACAACGATATGGCGGCGGCCGCAGACATTGCCGCCGAGAAAAAGTCAGACACCACCGCGGTATTCATTCTGCCGAACGAAGCCTGGGCCAGACGGGTCAGCGGTGTCTTCAGCAATCAACTGACCAATGATCATCCCGGCCGGGCCCATGCTGTTCTCACGGCAACCTCCCAGGGCGACTATTTGGTGAGCGTGCGGGCGCCACTGAACAACCGCCAGGGTGCTGCGGATTTATGCCGGCGCTTCCCCACCGGCGGCGGCCGTGCAGCTGCGGCAGGGATCAATAACCTGCCCGCCGGGATGCTGGCTGACTTTATCGATGCGTTCGAAGCCAGTTATGCCTGACCTCCACCCCGGCATTCGATTGGACCGGCCCGCTTCTCACTAGCGTCCAATTGCCTTCACCGATTAAACTGTTATTGGTCGTCACGCGACGACCCTGAGAATATCGATTAACCCCCGAGGAAGCACATGCTATCACTCGACTTCCTTGCCCTACCCTTAATGGCCGCAGCAGCACTGATTTTTGTGGCAGTGTTTGCCGGTATCATCTCATCGCGGGTCGGCTTTCCTTTTCTACTGGTTTTTCTCATTGTCGGTATGCTCAGTGGCGAGGACGGTATCGGTGGCATCAGTTTTGACAATTTTGCGCTGAGCTTCTGGGTTGGCAACATCGCCCTTGCCGTCATTCTGGTGGATGGTGGGCTGCGCACCGACTTTGCCACTTTTCGCACCGGACTCAAACCGTCCCTGATACTGGCGACACTGGGTGTATTGCTGTCTGCCGGCCTTACGGGTCTCGCCGCCATGTGGCTGCTGGGGCTCAGCTGGCCAATGGCCATGTTGCTGGGCGCGATCGTCGGCTCCACCGATGCCGCCGCCGTGTTTTCACTGCTCAAATCCTGCGGCGTGCGGCTCAACGAGCGGGTTGCCGCCACGCTGGAAATCGAGTCCGGCATGAATGACCCAATGGCGGTCTACCTAACCCTGACGTTTATCAGTATCGCCCTGATTTATAACGCCGGCGAGGCGCTGGCTTTCGATGGCTGGACCACCCTGCTCAGCCTGACCACGCAGTTTGGTATAGGCGGGTTGATCGGCTACCTGGCCGGCATCGCCATGGCCAGTGCCGTCAACCGCATTCGGGGTATGCTGGACAGTGGCGCCGGCATACTCGCCCTGCTATTAATGTCAGCCGGTATCGGCGTGTTTGCCTTTGCAACCTGGGTGGGTGGTTCGGGATTTCTCGCAATCTATCTGTTCGGCCTGATGGTGGGCAATCGGGCCCGCCGGAGCGTCCGCCAGGCCCTGTCAGCAATGGATGGTTTTGCCTGGCTGTCCCAGGCCCTGATGTTCCTGCTGCTGGGCTTGCTGGTTACTCCCAGCGAAGTGGCAGACGAACTGCTTCCGGCACTGGGTATCGCGCTGTTACTGATCCTGGTTGCGCGTCCGCTGGCCGTGTCGCTGTGCCTGCTGCCATTTCACTTCACACGCCGGGAAACATTTTTTATTGCCTGGGTAGGTCTGCGCGGTGCAGTGCCGGTCGTGTTGGCTATTTTTCCCATGATGGTGGACCTGGAGGGGGCAAAAACCCTTTTCAATGTGGCTTTTGTGGTCGTGGTGACCTCCCTGCTATTGCAGGGTGGCAGCCTCGCCTGGGTGGCGCGACGACTGGGACTGGTTCTACCGGAAAAGGATGACAGAAAAAACTTCCGCAGGGTATTTGGGGATTTTGTGCTGGATGGCAGAATTCCCCTGGGGGAAATCTGTCAGTTCTATGACTTGCCGGAACCATCGGATGCCGACCAGAATCTTGGCAGTTGGATTGCCGGACAATTGCGTCGACCACCCATTATCGGCGACAAGGTGAACATTGGCACGGCTATCTTCGTGGTGCGACAACTCGATAATCGCGAGATCACAGTAGTTGGTATGAAGTTGCCGTCCTAGCTATCCAGCCTGTTGCCGAAATGAAAGGGTTGATGGCGGGGACAACTGTTTTTAACAGGAATACTTTTCCCGCCAACTTCAGACCTGCTCAATTTCCACCAGCGTACCGCAGAAATCCTTGGGATGAAGAAACAGCACCGGCTTGCCATGGGCGCCGATTTTCGGCTCGCCGTTGCCCAGTACCCGGGCACCCGCCGCGACCAGTTTGTCGCGGGCAGTAATAATATCATCCACCTCGTAACACAGGTGGTGCATACCACCATCCACATTGCGCTCAAGGAATTTCGCCACGGGCGAATTTTCCCCGAGGGGTAACAATAATTCGATCTTGGTATTCGGCAATTCCACAAAGGCGACCCGGACACCGTGTTCGGGCAGATCAATGGGTTCGGAGACGGTTGCGCCCAGCGCATCCCGATAGGTGGTCATTGCCCTGTCGAGATCAGGGACCACAATAGCGACATGATTCAGTTTGCCAATCATAGGGTTACCTTTTGCGTCCGGTTACATTCAAAAATAGGTGACGGCACTAGCCAAGAAAGGCTTCCACCAGTTGTTTTGCCGCCACAGTGGCCGGGATTCGGCCGGCCGTCACATCAGCTTCCAGCTGATCCACCAGGGCTTTTACCACCTCATTTTCTTTCAGTTCGCCCAGCAGACTGTCGGCTGTTTCGCTCCACATCCAGGCCCGAGCCTGCGCAGCGCGGCGGGACTCGATTTCGCCCGCATCGCCCAGCACCTGCCGATATTCTTCAACGGTCTGCCATATTTTCTGCACACCTTCTCCCTGCAGCGCCGAAAGCGGTTCAACCTGAACCTGCCAATGTCGACTGCGGGGGTGCAGGAAGTGAACTGCCATGCGATAGTCCGCTACAGTCCGGTTGGCGGCCGCCTGCTGGTCGCCATCCGCCTTGTTCACCAGAATCAAATCCGCCAGCTCCATAATACCGCGCTTGATACCCTGCAGCTCATCACCGCCACCGGGCAGCAGCAGCAGTAAAAACATGTCGGTCATCTGTGCCACGGCGGTTTCCGACTGACCCACACCCACGGTTTCCACAATGATCACATCAAATCCCGCCGCTTCACAGAGCAACAGGGTTTCGCGGGTACGGCGGGTTACTCCGCCCAAAGTTTGTCCAGCTGGGGAGGGCCGAATATAGGCATCGGGGTGGCGGGCGAGGGTTTCCATACGGGTTTTATCCCCCAGAATCGAGCCGCCACTGAGTGCTGAGGTGGGATCTACCGCCAGCACGGCCAACCGATGCCCCTGGCTGATCACATGATTGCCAAAGGACTCAATAAACGTCGATTTGCCCACGCCGGGCACGCCGGAAATACCAAGCCGAATTGAGATGCCCGTGTAGGGCATGATCAGCTCAAGCAAACGGGCAGCCGCCTCCCGGTGATCTGCACGGGTCGATTCGACCAGTGTAATTCCCTTGGCAAGGGCACGGCGATCGCCGCTGCGGATACCCTCGGCAAGCTCCTGTGGATTAATCTGCAATGACCATCTCCAAGCTCGTCAGACCAGCGTCCATTTTACCCGGCCAATACAGGCTGCCAACCCGGTTGCGGGCAGAGAGCGGTGATTACTCAAATTCAATAATCGGTTGGTCTACCTTGAGGCTGTCACCGGCCGCTGCAGAAACAGTTTTCACCACCCCGTCGGATATTGCTCTCAAGCTGTTTTCCATTTTCATGGCCTCAACAACAGCCACTTCCTCACCGGCCTTCACCTGATCACCTTCCTTCACATTCAGTTTCACCAGTAAACCGGGCATGGGGGACAGCAGGAATTTGGACAAGTCAGCGGGTTCTTTGACCAGCATATGCTGACTCAATTCGGCAGTGCGCGGGGTAACCACGTAGGCGTGCTTTTCTGCACCGCGATGAAACATTCTGAACAGCCAACCATCGCGATCCACCTGTATGCACACGGTCTGCCCGTTGATAACTGCCTTGAACAGCGGCTCACCGAGCTTCCAGTCCGTCTCCACCCGATATTCATCGCCATCCATGGTCGCCACGATCGGCTCCACAGAAGTATCCACCGAAATGGGATAGCGAGCATCATCCCCCTCCATCATCACTACCCAATCGTTGGAGGGGCAGTATTCCAGGCTGGGTAACTGGCCGGTAATCAGGGCGCTGCGATCGCGGAATTTCTTATTGATCACGGCGGCGGCCACCACGCAGAGCGCGGGATCCTCCTGGGGTACCAGATCGGGGCTGAAGCCCTCGGGGTATTCCTCGGCAATAAAATTGGTGGTCAATTTACCGGCCACAAAACGCGGGTGAACCATCAGCGCATTGAGGAAGCTGATATTGTGATTAACGCCCCGGATATAATAGGCGTCCAGTGCTTCCACCATCCGTTGAGTGGCCTCCTTGCGGTCTGTACCGTAAGTAATCAGCTTGGCGATCATCGGATCGTAAAACATCGAGACTTCGCCACCCTCGAAAACACCGGTATCCACTCGAACACCCTCGCCCGTTGGTGGGCGGTAGCGAATCAGCCTACCCACAGAGGGCATAAAATTGCGGAACGGATCCTCGGCATACACGCGGGTTTCAATCGCCCAGCCAGTCAGTGTTACATCCTCCTGAGCCAGCGGCAGTTTTTCACCGGCGGCGACGCGAATCATCAGTTCCACCAAATCCTGACCGGTGACCAGCTCTGTCACCGGATGTTCCACCTGCAGGCGGGTATTCATTTCCAGGAAGTAAAAGTTCATCTCGGCATCGGCGATAAACTCCACCGTACCGGCCGACTTGTAGTCCACCGCTTTGGCCAACGCTATGGCCTGTTCACCCATTTTGCGCCGCACTTCCGGGGTCAGGAAGGGCGACGGGGCCTCTTCAATGACTTTCTGGTGGCGGCGCTGGATGGAGCATTCACGCTCGCCCAGGTAGATGGTGTTGCCGTAGCTGTCGGCCATCACCTGGATTTCGATGTGCCGTGGCTCCTGAATAAACTTTTCAATAAAAACACGGTCGTCGCCAAAGCTGGATCGGGCTTCGTTGGTGGCGCGCTCAAAACCGTCGCGACATTCTTCATCGTTCCAGGCCACACGCATGCCTTTGCCGCCACCACCGGCAGAGGCCTTGAGCATCACCGGATAGCCGATGTCATTGGAAATCTCCACTGCCTGCTCGGCATCCTTCACCACATCGGTATAACCGGGAATCGTACTGACGCCTGCTTCGGCGGCAATCCGCTTGGAGGTGATCTTGTCACCCATGGATTCAATCGCCCTCACCCCGGGCCCGATGAAGGCAATACCCGCAGCATCTAGCGCCTGACAAAACAGTTTGTTTTCCGAGAGAAAACCGTAACCGGGGTGCACGGCATCAGCACCGGTCTGCTGACAGGCAGCAATAATTTTATCAATCACCAGATAGCTTTCAGCGGAAGCTGAGGGACCGATGTGAACGGCTTCATCTGCCAGAGCCACATGCAGGGCATCCCGGTCTGCATCGGAGTAAACGGCAACTGTTCCGATACCCATTGCCTTGGCCGTACGGAACACTCGACAGGCGATTTCACCTCTATTAGCAACAAGAATTTTTTTAAACATTACTGTCTCTTCTTTATTGTCTGCCTACAGATTGCAGGCGTTTTCCTGATTTTGTAACTACAGGCCCTGGCACAATCCCCACTTACAACGGAATATTGCCGTGCTTCCGCCAGGGATTCTCCAGTTGCTTGTCGCGCAACATGGAAAGCGATCTAGCCACCCGCTTGCGAGTCAGACTGGGCAAGATCACATCATCGATAAACCCGCGTTTACCAGCGATGAAAGGATTGGCAAATTTCTCCCGGTATTCCTGCTCACGGGCAGCAATTTTTTCCTGGTTGCCGATATCCTTGCGGAAAATAATCTCCACGGCGCCTTTTGGCCCCATCACTGCGATTTCCGCCGTTGGCCAGGCGAGATTGACATCACCGCGCAGATGTTTCGACGACATCACATCGTAGGCACCACCATAGGCCTTGCGAGTGATCACGGTCACTTTGGGGACGGTACATTCCGCATAGGCGTATAACAACTTGGCACCGTGCTTGATGATGCCGCCGTATTCCTGTGTCGTACCGGGCATAAAGCCGGGCACATCGACGAACGTCAGCACCGGGATATTGAAGGCATCACAGAAACGGATAAAGCGGGCACCCTTTTTCGATGCATCAATATCCAGACAACCGGCCAGCACCATCGGCTGGTTGGCAACCACACCCACGGTAGACCCTTCGATGCGGATAAAACCAATCACCAGGTTGGCTGCATAGTCGGGCTGCAACTCAAAAAAGTCACCCTCGTCCGCCACTTTTACAATCAACTCTTTCATGTCGTAGGGCTGATTCGGATCATCGGGAATCAGCGTATCCAGCGATGCTTCGGCTCGATCTGCCGGGTCTTCCGTTGGCCAGACAGGTGGTTTCTCCTGATTGTTGGCTGGCAGGAATGTGATGAAACGGCGCAACTTGACCAGGGCCTCGACATCATTTTCAAATGCCAGGTCCGCCACACCGGATTTGGACGAATGGGTGACTGCCCCTCCGAGCTGCTCCGCGGTGACCGTCTCATGGGTCACGGTTTTCACCACCTCGGGACCGGTCACAAACATATAGGAACTGTCTTTCACCATGAAAATAAAGTCTGTGATGGCGGGGGAATACACCGCCCCACCCGCACAAGGGCCCATGATCATGGAAATTTGTGGAATGACACCGGACGCCATAACATTGCGTTGAAACACGTCGGCATAGCCACCCAGGGAGGCCACACCCTCCTGAATACGTGCACCACCGGAATCATTCAGCCCTATAACCGGCGCACCCACTTTCATGGCGTGGTCCATCAGCTTACAGATTTTTTCTGCATGGGTTTCCGACAGGGAACCACCAAACACCGTGAAGTCCTGGCTAAAGACAAACACCAGCCGACCATTGACGGTACCGTAGCCAATGACCACGCCGTCGCCGGGAATATGCTCCTGCTCCATGCCAAAATCGGTACAGCGGTGCTCGACAAACATGTCCCACTCCTCAAATGAGCCGGGATCCAGTAGCAAGTCAATACGCTCACGAGCGGTCAGTTTACCTTTGCTATGCTGAGCATCGATACGCTTCTGCCCACCGCCCATGCGGGCTTTTTCACGCATGGTTTCCAACTGTTCCATAATTTCGTACATAGGGTTCTCCCAATCCTGGCTACCGAACCACAAGCCGGCAACACGTCATTCTGTTGTTCTAATAATGTACACACGCCTGCCAGATGTCTGGCCTGGCGATGGTCCTTTCAAAAAAGGACCTTATTGTTCACTCAGCAGCGCAATCACCTCGGCAGCCGCTTGGGGAATATTGGTACCCGGCCCATAAATAGCGGCCACTCCCGCATCAAAAAGCTCCTGGTAATCCTGGGTCGGGATAACACCGCCACAAACCACCTTGATATCGCTGCCACCCTCGGCGCGCAGTGCAGCAATCAACTGGGGCACCAGGGTTTTATGGCCAGCGGCCTGGGAAGACACCCCCACCACATGGACGTCATTTTCGATCGCCATGCGGGCCGCCTCTTCCGGGGTTTGAAACATCGGGCTGATATCCACATCAAAACCGATGTCGGCAAAAGCCGTGGCAATGACCTTGGCACCACGATCGTGACCATCCTGCCCCATTTTTGCCACCAACATCCTGGGACGGCGACCAGCCCGTTCGGCAAAGGCCGAGACGCTCGCCTGAATGGCAGCAAAGGCCTCATCACCTTCATAGGCTGAACCGTAAACGCCGCTGATGGTACGGGTTATCGCCTTGTGGCGACCCCAGATTTTTTCCAGTGCAAATGAGATTTCTCCCACAGTGGCCCTGGCCCTGGCGGCATCTACTGCCAGTTCCAGCAGGTTGCCCTCCCCCGACTCCGCCGCTGCGGTGAGAGCATCCAGCGCCTGCTGGCAGGCATTGTTGTCGCGATTGTCACGCAGAGCCTGCAATCTCTCTACCTGTGATTCGCGTACAGCACTGTTATCAATATTGAGGATATCCACCGGGGATTCCTCGGCCTGCTGGTACTTATTGACACCGACAATGACCTCTTCCCCGCGGTCAATTCTGGCCTGCCGCTCTGCCGCCGCCTGCTCAATGCGGAGTTTCGGCATACCGGACTCCACCGCCTTGGTCATACCACCCATTTCCTCCACTTCCTCAATCAGGATGCGGGCTTCCTTGACGAGCTGGTCAGTGAGGCTCTCCACGTAGTAGGAACCGGCCAGCGGGTCCACCACGTTAGTGATGCCGGTTTCCTCCTGAATCACCAATTGCGTATTGCGGGCAATTCGAGCTGAGAACTCGGTTGGCAATGCCAAAGCCTCGTCCAGTGCGTTGGTGTGCAGGGATTGGGTACCGCCCAGTACGGCGGACATGGCTTCGATCGTGGTTCGAATAACGTTGTTATATGGGTCCTTGCTGGTCAGGCTGACACCGGATGTCTGGCAGTGGGTGCGCAGCATCAGCGATTTGTTGTCCCGGGGGTCGAATTTCTCCTTCATCAGCGTCGCCCAGAGAATCCGCGCAGCCCGCAGCTTGGCAATTTCCATAAAGAAATTCATACCGATGGCAAAGAAGAACGACAGGCGTGGTGCAAATTTATCAACGTCCAGACCGCTGGCAATTGCAGTGCGCACGTACTCGATACCATCGGCGATGGTATAGGCCAGCTCCTGCACATTGGTGGCTCCGGCTTCCTGCATGTGATAACCGGAAATGGAAATGGAGTTGAATCTGGGCATGTGCTGGGCGGTATAGCCAATAATATCGGAGACAATCCGCATTGAGGGCGCCGGTGGATAGATATAGGTATTGCGCACCATGAATTCCTTGAGAATGTCATTCTGCAGGGTTCCCGCCAGCTTGTCCGGGGTCACACCCTGCTCTTCGGCTGCGACAATGTAATTGGCCATGACCGGCAGTACGGCACCATTCATGGTCATGGATACCGAAACCTGATCGAGCGGAATGCTGTCAAACAGCACCTTCATATCCTCAACCGAATCGATGGCGACTCCGGCCTTGCCCACATCCCCCACGACCCGTTCATGATCCGAGTCGTAACCGCGGTGAGTGGGCAGATCGAACGCCACTGACAGACCCTGTTGTCCGGCCGCCAGATTTCGACGATAAAAGGCATTGGACGCCTCAGCGGTGGAGAACCCGGCGTACTGCCGTACGGTCCATGGACGCCCTGCATACATGGTGGCCTTGGGACCCCGTTTGAACGGTGAGAACCCGGGCAAGTTGTCCAAATGCGCCAAGTCCGCCAGGTCCTCGGCAGTGTAGAGCGGTTTTACCGCAATACCTTCTGGGGTATTCCAGACAAGATCCTCGGGTGTTTTACCCTTGGTCTCCTTGGCCGCAAGGGCAGCCCATTCACGGTATGAAGGTTTGGCGCTATCGGTCATCGAACACTACCTCTAATCAACTCAATCCCGCGCAAATTGCGCTCTGCTGTTATCTGTACTTTCAATATAGCGGGTATATAGCGTTGGCGTTACCCTTGTGGTCACCATCAGCTGCAGGCAATAACAGGATTTCCAATGTGGGCGCACTATGGCGGAGCAGCCCAGTTGAAACAAGGGCAAATTTATTCGCCAAAACTCACCGATTATTTCAGATAATTGTGCTTTGAAACCATTTCATAGCTACAATAGTACATAAACTCACATTTCATAGCAGGCCGCCCTTATCGCCACCATCTCGCACCACCATGTTGTGACCTGCCTGCACGGCATTCTTGAACGCCAGCAAAATGAGCAGGTATTGCTGGCAAGGGCCGGGATTAACCCTGCCAGTGTGCAAAATTCAAAAGACCGGGTACACACCGACCAGGTGGCCCGCCTGTTTCGACTGGTACAGCAAGCACTGGACGACGAGTTCATGGGTTTCACTTCTCAGGCCTGCAAATACGGCATCTTTGCCACCGCCTGCGATTTGGTCAGGTACTGCCGCACCCTGGGGGAACTGCTGGAAAAAGTGGTCGAATTCTATAACCTGATCACCGACGCGATGGTCATGACATTGGACATTCAGGACAGCTCAGCGCGTTTCAGTGTCGCCCTGCAACAGCCCGAGTTGGATGTCGGGCATTTCATCACCGAGTTCCAGATGGTGATCTGGCACCGTTTTCCGAGCTGGTTTATCGGCGAGGCCATCCGTCTCAGGGCAACGCATTTCATTCACCCCGCACCTGATCACAAAAACGAGCTGCGTGTGATGTTTCCGGGTCAGCTATTGTTTGAGCAGTCCAGCAACAGCCTTTATTTCGATGCACAATATCTGGACAAGCCCCTGGTTCGAACCAGCCGCGAACTGGATGCGTTTCTTGCCGTTCACCCCGCCGACATCATGACGATCCCGGGCGAAGACAACAGCCTCGAGGCACAGATAGAACGGGTCTTTCTGAAAAACAGTCACGGGCGCCCCACTTTTCCAAAAGCGGAAGCCCTGGCCGAACAGCTGCGTATAAGTCCACTCACCCTCTACCGAAGGCTGCTGCAGGAAGGCACCAGTTATCAGAAAATCAAGGACAATATTCGCCGGGAGATAGCGATCGACAAGCTGGTGAATAAGCAACTGTCTGTGGACGAGGTGTCGGAACTGGTCGGTTTTGAGGAACCGCGCTCTTTCACGCGCGCCTTCAAGCAGTGGACCGGCCTGAGCCCGAGAAATTACTGTAAATACCACCGGGGTGGCCTGCCGAGTTAGATTTCCAAGCCGCCACCCACCACCAGTGTTTGACCACTGATGTAATTGGATTCCGGTATGCAGAGCAGGTATACCGCATCGGCGGCCTCTTTTGCAGTACCGGTGCGACCCAATGGAACCAGCGTCTTGAGCAGCGAAGTCATCTGTTCACTGACACCGACCCGAATGTCTTTACCCGCTATGTTAATGGTCGGATTCTCGCTGGCGGGACTGGTGAGCCGGGTCTCGATAAATCCGAAAGCCACCGCATTGACATTCACATTGTAGCGCCCCCACTCCTTGCACAGGGTTTTGGTCATACCGACCACGCCCGCCTTGGCCGCCGAGTAGGCCAGCTGCCCAGCATTGCCGCCCAGCCCGGAGATCGAAGACACATTGACAATCTTGCGATGAACATGCTCGCCCCCCTCCACCTCCAGCGTATGGAAGGCTTTGATGAAGGGCTGGGCTGCCTTGAGGATACGGTAGGGGGCCGTCATATGCACATCCAGCATGGCATACCACTGCTCGTCATCAATTTTCTGAATCACATTGTCCCAAGTGTACCCGGCATTGTTGATGATGATGTCCAGGTCATCAAACGCATCCACCGCTGCTTTCACAAACCGCACACCAAAGTCTTCGGCGGTAACACTGCCGGGACAGACTACCGCTTCGGAGCCCAACCCCTGAATGTCACTGACCAACTTTTCAAGCGGTTCAGCATCCAGATCATTGATCACCAGCCGGGCACCTTCACTGGCCAGCTTCAATGCTATTTCACGACCTATGCCGCGACCGGCACCGGTTACCAGCGCCACTTTTCCCGCCAACTTTTTCATCGCCGTACTTCCACTTCAACGCTGATCAAATAAACCAGCTGACCCGTGACAGTGTACCGCCCCCTCTCTTTACGAGCATTGGCGTTACACAGTACTCTGAATAGACGTCTACACTGTCCAATGATTTGCCGGAAAAAGCATAGCGATTCACCCTGAGCACTACAACTCAGATCGCACCGGCACCGCTGATCCAAACAGGTTTCGTCTATGACACTACAACTCAATGATGCTTCTTTGCTGAAATACCAGGCCTATATCGACGGGCACTGGGTGTCCGCCGACAACGGCAAGACCCTGACGGTGACCAACCCCGTCGACGATTCCCCACTGGCCGAGGTGGCCAGCTGTGGCACCGAGGAAACCCGCCGGATGATCGAGGCCGCCAACCGCGCCCAGCCAGGTTGGGCGGCGGCGACAGCCAAACAGCGTGCGACCCTGTTGCGCGACTGGTATAACCTGATCATTGACCACCAGGAAGACCTGGCCAGAATTCTCACCGCCGAGCAGGGCAAACCCCTCGCCGAGGCCCGCGGCGAAATCCTCTATGGCGCCAGCTATCTCGAGTGGTTTGCTGAAGAGGCGAAACGCCTCTACGGCGATCTGATTCCGGCACCCGCCAGCGACAAGCGGCTAATGGTATTAAAGCAGCCGGTCGGCGTGGTGGCCTGTATTACTCCGTGGAATTTCCCCTGTGCCATGCTGGCCCGCAAAATTGCACCGGCCATAGCGGCTGGCTGCGCCGTGGTATGCAAGCCCGCCAGTGCCACCCCGCTGTCGGCACTGGCACTGGTGGCACTGGCCGAACGGGCCGGGGCTCCGGCAGGATTGATCAATATCGCTGCAGGCGATAGCAAAACCATCGGTGCAGAGCTCACCCGCAACCCGCTGGTTCGAAAACTTACCTTCACCGGGTCTACGGCGGTGGGCAAACAGTTAATGGCCGACTGTACCGATACCGTCAAACGCACCTCCATGGAATTGGGTGGCAACGCCCCGTTCATTGTGTTTGACGATGCTGATCTGGACGCGGCCGTGGCCGGTGCGCTAGCCGCCAAGTATCGCAATGCCGGACAAACCTGTATCTGTGCCAACCGATTGCTGGTTCAGGCGGGCATTTACGATCGTTTTGCAGAAAAGTTTACCCATGCGGTGACCGAACTGAATATGGGCTGCGGCACAGCAGACGATGTCGACCTCGGCCCGCTGATCAGCAGCCAGGCCGCTGATGACGTATATGATCTGATCGAGGATGCCACGCATAAAGGAGCCAATGTACTGACCGGCGGTAACCGGGGAACCGGGAGCTTCATTCAACCCACGGTATTGAGCAATGCCACAACTGATATGCGAGTGTTCACGGAAGAAATTTTCGGACCGGTCGCACCACTGTTCAGGTTCGAGACCGAAGCCGAGGCGATTCAGTTGGCCAATGATACAGAATTTGGTCTCGCTGCCTATTTCTACTCCCGGGACCTTAGCCGGATCTGGCGAGTGGCAGAACAGCTGGAATATGGCATTGTAGGGATTAATGAAGGTCTTGTTTCAAACGAAATGGCACCTTTTGGCGGTATCAAATACTCCGGTCAGGGTCGGGAGGGATCCCGCTACGGCCTCGATGATTACCTTGAACTGAAGTACCTCTGTCTGGGTGGTATCGATGCTTAATTCGGGCTCGCCATATGGGTCAGCAGTCACCTGCAGACCAATGCCCATGACCGGGAGCCCCGGCTCATGAAACTGAACTATGACAATCAGGGCAGCGGGCAACCGGTAGTGCTGATGCACGGGATGTTCGGTTCGCTGAGCAACCTCGGTGGGGTGGGCAGGGCTTTGGCCGATCGGTATCAGGTGATAGCCGTCGATATGCGCAACCACGGCGAGTCACCCCACAGTATGACCATGGATTATCCCGCCATGGCAGCAGATATTGTGGAACTGCTGGACGATTTGGCGTTCCCCCAAGCGCATTTGCTGGGTCACTCAATGGGCGGCAAAGTGGCCATGCAAGTGGCACTGAACCAGCCGGACCGCGTTGCCAGCCTGATCGCCGCGGACATTGCCCCTGTCACTTACGAGCCGGACCGACATGGAGGAGTACTGGCTGGACTCACCGCACTGGCCGAAGCCAGACCAGTCAGCCGTCAGCAGGCCGATCAGCTATTGGCCCGGCACGTCAGTGAACCGGGTGTTCGCGCATTCCTGCTGAAAAATCTGCGTCGGGCTGAGGATGGACGTTTTGATCTGCTACTGTACCTGGATGGTATTCTCACCAACTATCACGAAACCCTGACCCTGGCTCCCACCGGGACACCCTTCAAGGGACCGACCCTGTTCATCAAGGGCGCCGATTCCGCTTACATCCAAGAAAAACACAGGGCTGAAATACTGCGATTATTTCCCCACGCCCAGCTCAAGGTGGTGGATAATAGTGGTCACTGGTTGCATGCTGAGAAACCCGCCACTTTTAATAAAATCGTGATGGATTTTCTGGCGGAAGAAACCGGGAACTGACCCAACAGGCCAGCTGGACTGCCAGCCAGTGGCATATTGGCCGACCAACACTTGTAATTCGCTCCCGGAAAAATCATGTTGAGCTACCGACACGGCTATCATGCCGGCAATTTTGCCGATGTACTGAAACACATCATCCTGGTTGAGCTGCTCGACTATCTGACCCTCAAGGAAAAACCCTTTGACTATGTCGACAGTCACGCCGGGGCTGGCTGGCATAAACTCAACTCCGAGCAGGCCAATAAAACATTGGAATATACCGCCGGCATAGGCCGCCTGAACGCTGATGATTTTCCTGAGCTACAACAATATTTCTCTCTGCTCTACCCGGACGGAAAGGCTACCGGCAAGCCACAGAGGCTGTCCCGCTACCCGGGTTCTCCCGCCATTGCAAAACATTATCTGCGCCATAGAGATCGAGGCTGGTTATTCGAAATTCATCCGACAGATTATGCGGCACTGCATAAACTGATGGCTGGGGACACGCAAATGCGGACCTTTGGAGAGGATGGGCTACAGGGCATGATGGGCCGGCTGCCGCCCCCCTCGAAACGCGGACTGGTGCTGATTGATCCCTCCTACGAAATCAAATCGGATTATCAACGGGTTACGGAACAGCTGATCAAGGCCTACCATAAATTCGCCACTGGCATTTATGCGCTCTGGTACCCGGTGGTAGACCGGGATCGTATCAACCGCCTGGAGCGCCAGCTGATCGGCGCAGGAATCAAGCGAATGCAACTTTTTGAGCTTGGCCTGCAATCCGATACCACAGAGCGGGGCATGACATCGGCGGGCATGATCGTTATCAACCCCCCCTGGACACTGTTCGACAAGATGCAACCGTTGCTGCCAAAACTGGCGGAAAAACTGGCACCAGAAACCGGCGTTTATCGACTTGAAGTATTGGCTGGGGAGGACACTGCGTCGCCTCGCCCGAGACAGCGTCGCAACACCAGGTAGCCAATGACACCGGACATGATCGACCCGGCAAGGATGCCCAGACGCTCATCAAAAATCAGTTTGATATCGGTGCCCTCGAAAGCCAGAGAACTGATAAACAGACTCATGGTAAAACCAATGCCACAGAGTGCCGCAACACCGTAAAGACCGCCCCAGGACATGTCTTGAGGCAGCTTGGCCGCACCCAGCTTGACGGCAATCCAGCAACTGCCGAACACACCGACTTGTTTGCCGATGAATAGTCCCAGCGCAATGCCCATCGGAACCGGGTGGAAAACCTGCGTCGCACCGAGACCGGAAAAACTGATACCGGCATTGGCAAACGCAAATACCGGCAATACAAAGAAAGCTACCAGCGCCTGCAGGTCATGCTCCATGATTTTAAGCGGAGAAACACCCGGATTGTCGGTTCGGAGGGGAATGAACATGGCCATGATCACCCCCGCCAGGGTGGCGTGGACACCGGACTTCAGCATGGCAAGCCACATAATCGTACCCACTGCGATATAGAGGCTTTTGGACTCGACGTTGTAGCGATTCAATAGCGCCAGTACCGGCAAACAGCTGCAGACCAGCAACAAAGCCGCAGGGGAAATATTCGATGTGTAAAAGATGGCGATAATGATAATTGCCCCGATATCATCAAAAACCGCCAGGGAAGTAAGGAAAACTTTCAGAGAGACCGGGACCCTGGAACCCAACAACGACAGAACCCCCAGCGCAAAGGCAATATCGGTGGCAGCCGGAATGGCCCAACCCTGACGGGCAAGACCGTCGCCACTATTGAAGCTCAGATAAATCATCGCCGGAACCAGCATACCGCCCAGTGCCCCCACCCCTGGCAGAATGATTTTTCGCTTCTCGGACAACTCCCCCTCAATCAGCTCGCGTTTTAGTTCGAGCCCCACAAGGAAAAAGAACACAGCCATTAACCCGTCGTTGATCCACATCAGCAGTGGCTTGGCCACCACAAATTCGCCGATCATCACCGCTACCGGGGTATCCAGCAGCAGTCCATAGTAGGCCCGCAGGGGCGAGTTGGCACAGATCAACGCAGCGATGGCAGCCAGCATCATCACAATGCCGCCCGCCGACTCGAGCCTGAAAAACCGGCTGATATAGGATTCGAGTTGGTTCTTCATAACAGTCTTTTTTGGCCTGCTCTTTTGGCCTGCAACCCCATCAATCCGGACGGAGAAACAGCCTCTGCAAATTTAGAAACCGTGTCGCTTTTGACCCATCCTGGCAGACAATCCGCCTTATACAATCAACCGCCTATTCACCGCGATGTCGGCATGGGTTGCTGGGATACATATATCAACTGGTCAGTATCAAAACCCAGTTCTCCAGCTCGTTCTTCAAACCGCTGAATCAACTTCTCATCCACCGTAGGGGTGCGGGCCAGCAACCATAAATAGGAATGGTTGAAACCCGACACAAACGCGTACTGATACTGTTCGTGATCGAGACCAAATACTGCGTAGGTGCTGAAAAATGGGCCAAAAAAGGAGACTTTCAGGTGGCCAGTATGGTCATCCCCGACAAAATAGGCACGGCCTTCGGCAGATTTCCACTCCGCCTTCTCTTCGGAAAAACCCTGATTGATGACGCGTATACCACCATCCTCACGCCGGCTGTATTCTGCGGTTACCCGGCTTAAGCCTCGCTCAAACGAATGATCCAATCGTGCAATTTCGTACCAGGTGCCGAGATACGCATCGGCGTCAAAATTGCTGACCGACTCCACGCCGTCGGGCGTGCCGAGGCACCCCGCCAGCATAAAGGGAAAAAACAGAAAACAAGTGAATCTGCGGAGTATTTTCATCACCTCCTAACCACCTGATATATAGCCGCCGACTCAGTCATGGCACTCGTTGATCCAGACACCCACGTCCAGCACTGAAGACGCCGCCCCGGAGAATGTACCGGAAACAGGTGGTACAGATTCAGGCAACCGTGCCACAGCAACTGCGATATGGTCAGCGCCGACCAGTTGACCAATGGTCGGATCAAAACCTACCCAACCAGCACCTGGTACGTAAATTTCCGCCCAGGCGTGAGTGGCGCCGAAATTATCGATGGTCGGCGGGGCATGCAGGTAACCACTGACAAAACGGGCTGCGAGTCCAAGATGACGGGCCGCTGACATGAACAGTTGCGCAAAATCACGGCAGGAACCGGCCTTTAGAGCGATGGTTTGCTCGGCGGATTGCACCCCCGGCTCCTCCCGTATCCGATATGTGAAGGTCTCATAAATATGAGAGCAAATTTGCTGCATCAGGGTATAGGTTTGAATAGCGGCTCCCGGTTGCCAGATGGCGCTAATCCAGTCAGTCAGCCACTTGTCTGACTCGATGGGCGGGTCAGACATATACGGCTGCAATAATATCTGGTCATCCTCTTCGTACACAAACGGGTAATCCACCGCCTGTTGCTCCACCACAAAATCCAGAGGATCCTCATTGTATTGTTGAATAATGATATCACTGAGGATCGATAGTTGACTGGCCGGGTGACTGAAACTGGCTATCGCTACCGAATTTCCCTCAACATCGTGCCGCCAGCGCAGGGTAGGCTTAGGGGTAATCGTCAGTGTGGAGGACTCGATGTGTAGCGTGTGCCCTTCTCTCGGCCGCAATCGCAAGTAGTGTGTACCAAGGATCACTGATCCGGAAAAGTTATAGTAGGTGTTGTGGGTAATTCTGAATCGACGCATGGGTCGTTATTTCCTAGAGTAAACCTGTTGCATAGACACAGCTGTCCTCCTGGGCAACCTGTTTGTTTAATTTGGGCCACCCTCACCAGCCTTCGCAATCTGTCTAACAAACCTGCAGTACGACTTTAGATCCTACCTAGGACTCCTCTTCACAGCATGTGCCATCTGATTGACGAGAGCAACCTCCTTTTGATGCCCGGAAAATACGGCAGAGGTCAAAAAAACCCCGGTATAGCCCGGGATTTCAGGCGTCACTGGTAAACTACATCCCCGTACATCGGCGCCAACCGCTTGAGCAAATCATTGCGGACCCCAATAGGTATATCCTCCTCCTGCATTGCGTAGATCAACAATTGCACCAAACGATCAAAATCAGCCTGCGTGATATTCAATCCTCTGTGGGTAGCCTTCATGCCCTCGCCACCATACTCGCAGGGGCCATCAGCCACATCACAGAGATGCTCGGTCAATCCCACACGGAACAATGCGATATCGGCATCCTGGAAATGCCTGACAATTTGTTCATCCTTTGCCATCCGCTCCAGCAGATTATCCACGACGGCTTCCAGGCCAGGTTCACCACCCAGACCCTCATATACAGTAGCGGGCTGACTGGCACAGGCACTGAGCAGCAATATTAAAAGGATGGCTGAAACAAGCGACCACACCCGTCTCCTTAAAGCGCAGATCATAGGGCTCCCTCAACGGACAGATACCAGCCCTTCTGATTATCAAAACCCGCAATGCTGTCAAGATCGGCATAGGCCAATACCACAGAGAGGTTTTTATTAACAAACCAGCCGATAAAAAAATCCTGCCAATCGTCTTCACCGGCAAAATCGAGCTCATCGGGTTTTTCTCTATAATCCATGCCGACGGCCAGATTATCGGTTAACAGCACCGCGACGGAGGCTTCCTTCATATAGCGGTATCGATTGTTGCGCTCGCTACCGAACCCCAGCAACCCACCCTGATTGGCCTTGGTGGCACGCACTGTGCCGTTGACCAGCACATTTCGCCCCCAGAGCGCATCAAAAAAGACCTTGGTAGCGGCGATATAGTAATCAACACCACTGTCGTCTCTGGCACCTACCGCGGAGGGCAGTGAGAAGTCATCGACATCCTTGTACTGAACTCCGACGCTGATCTGAGGCATGGTGGTGTAGAGCAACTCTCCGGCAACCTTGTATTTAAGGCCGATAATATCCTGTTGAAGATCTCCGCCGAGGCTGTCCAGCTTGAGGCGCTGGCGGGCAAAAGACAGCTCCACCCGATTGTCATAACTCACGGATGCGCCGATCACCTTGAGCGTAAAATCATCCACAAATACACCGGTAGCCATCCCGGTAACCGCCCATTCGTCACTACTGCCATAGCCATTGATAACCGCCCATGGCACGACGCCACCGCCGGCACTGCCCTCAATGTTGGATGCGCCTCCGGTTGCCACTATGCGGCTATCTGCATGAGCAAAACCACAGACCATGGCCAGGAATAAGGGAAGGAAAACGATTCGAATGAAGGGGTCAACGCTGTTTTTTATCATTATTTCAAGTTTGCGGCGACACGCCACCCTGTTGATTGAATTCCACATACCAGTGGTAAAAATCTCTGGCTGCCAAGGGCCTAGAGTACACATAACCCTGCACCAAATCACACCCCTGCTGCCGAAGAACATCAATCGTCTGCCGCTCCTCAACACCTTCCGCTGTCACGCTGAAGCCCAGACTGTGGGTCAGGGCGATACTGGTTTCAACAATCATCGCATCATGGGTGTTGGTCAGCATGTCCTTGATAAAACTGCGGTCTATTTTGACTTCATTCACCGGCAACATTTTCAGATAGGCCAGAGAGGAATGCCCGGTACCAAAGTCATCGATGGCAATGGATAAACCGAGATCCCGGAATTTCTGCAGTACACTCACCGCGGTCATCGGATCTCTCATCACAGCACCCTCGGTGACCTCAATAGCCAGCAGATCGGGGGCCAACCCTCTCGTCTCAAGCATCTCAGCAATCTGGCCCGGCAAGGACTCATTGACCAGATCATGAGCAGACAGGTTCACCGCCAGCTTTAATCCTACCAATCCTTCGTCCTGCCAGAGCACCAGTTGGTCCATAGCCTGGCGCAGAACCCATTGGCTGATCAGATCAATATTGCCCGTATGTTCTGCCAGCAGAATAAACTCATCGGGGCGAATCGGGCCAAGCTCGGGGTGATCCCAGCGAATGAGTGCTTCCGCGCCGCTACAGCGGTTGTTCTGAATGTCGACTTTCGGCTGGAAAACCAGATGAAACTGCCCCTGCTCCAGCCCGCGCTCCAGTTGATTGATAATAGTCAGTTCACGCTGGTATTTTTCATCCTCTCCGGAGCGATAGGCGACAATTCGGGTATCGCTCAAACAGGCCTGCATCAGGGCAATTTCAATGCGCCGCAACAGAACACCAACCTTACCTCCATGCTCCGTCAGGGATAACATACCGGCACGGATTTTTATCGAAATATTGGAATCCTGAATACTGAAGGGTGCCTCCAGTTGATCAATGGCGTCGGAGAGTACCGTTTCAGTTATGCCATTGTTATACAGTAGCAGGAAGGCGTCGCCATCCAGTCTCGCCAGGAAATCCGGGGCCGGTGTTATTGTCTCCAGTCGCCGCGCAAACATCACCAGCAGGGAGTCTGCATTGGCAAAACCGATCATGTCATTGATATGTCGGAAGTGTTTGAGATCCAACAGCACCAACGTGCCCGACAGACTGTCACCGGCATCCTGGAGTGTGCGCTTGGCGGCAAAGCGGTTGGCAAGCCCGGTCAGGCTGTCATGGGTGGATTGATAGATCAGGTCCCTCTCACGAGCCTCGATGTTATCGCGCATCACTGTCAGGGTATCTGCCAATACGGCGAGCTCCGCAGGAGCACCTTTAATTGGTGGGGGATTTTGACCCTGGCCAATCAAGCGGGCAAATTCCACCAGGGTATGGACCGGGCGGGTGAGACTGCCGGACAACCAGGCCGCCACCAGCAACGACAACGCCAGTGTGCCGGCGAAAATCGACAGCATGCTGTTGCGCAAGTGTTCGTAATTTTGCTCCCACTTCAGGTTTGAAAGATGCAATACCACCCACTGGTCGGCAGACTTGTCATCCAGTTCCAGCGCATAAGACAGATAATGGGCCGGAAAACCTTCAGCCGCTTCCCGCGATAGCTCAGGTAGTCTGTTTAACTGCGAGAGAAGAGCGGATTGAGAGGTTGAATCGAAGGTGGACTGGATCGCAAACTGGCCATTACTGTCCTTGTTAATAAAGCTGACTTCGACACCGGTAATGGCCTTGGCCTGCTGCGCCACCTGTCTATCCATCACAAAGCCCATACCGACCCAGGCGATGAGAGTTGGCGCTTTAACAGGCTGCATCACAAACTGATAACTGGCGTTGTCAAAGCTGAGAATTCTAGCCGCACCGCCATCATTCATGCTGTCAGTCAATTCCGATAGGGCGTCGATATCGGCTTTATCCAAATCGGCAATACTGGAACTGATCAGCTTGCCGTCGGGAGACAGCAGTATCGCCGCATCTGCACCGATACGACTGCCATGATTCTCCAGTACGGACAAAATGGTGTCGCTCTCACCCGTGGCAATCGCACGCTTGAAACCAAAATCGGCGCTGAGCACTGACAGGGAGTTGTTCAGTTGCAGAGAACGATTGGCGAGCACCTCGCGAAAGACATTGATACCGACATCCAGCGTTCGCTGCTGCTGCAACATTTGCTGCCGGTGAGCGGCATCCAATACAAACACTGCGGTGGCCAGCTGTACCAGCATCAGCACCAGTACAAATGCTACGACCAGCCGGATTCGGTAACTGTTGGGCATTTGTTTGCCAACCTTTGTCTAGAGTCCGCCAAAACCGGCCGGAGGTGCCGAGGGTTTTTGCTGGCGATCAATATCTACCTGATACTTGAGAACACGGTTTTCTGCAGGCAGTGTCAACGCCGTTTCGAGTAATTCACCGTTTTGCCAGGGATGCCAGACCCTGAGGCGGTAGTTGCCCGCAGGCAGACCCGTGAACGAGGCTTGACCTTCCGAGTCCGTTACCCTGGCATGGGGGCTGTCGGAAACGTAAATAAAAGCCTGCATATAATCGTGAATATTACAACCCAGCGCGACTATTCCGGGCTTGTCGAACAATACCGGCTCCTGAGGTGTTCCCACATACAGCTTCAATTCAAAGGGTTTCGGTTCAGAAAACGAATAGACGTGGTGGCGGGTGCGATCAAGATTGGGGAAATTCACGCGCGTCCCCTTGGGCACCGTCAGCACAAAAGGAATAAACGTGCGATCCTGTTGACTCATTTCCTTCTGACCGCTACTGGATACTGCCGCATCAGCATTCAGAGGCAACAATTCCACAACAGCATCTTCCACCGCCAACGCATCCGGTGCAACTATCGACAACTTCAAATCGATGGCACTGGCAAAGCAGGGCATCATCACCAGAGTGAGCAGTATCCACCCGGCGCTCTTTGACATCGCTTTTTTCTTTTTCTGCGAGCTGGTTTTTTGCAATTAAATGTACTCCGATACGGGCAGGCAGGCACAAACCAGATTCCGGTCCCCGTAGACATTATCAATTCTGCCTACCGGCGACCAGTATTTACTTTCCCTGAGAACGGCCAGCGGATAGGCCGCCTGTTCACGAGAGTAACTTTTGACCCACCGGTCTACAACCAGTTCATCCGCCGTATGAGGCGCACCGCACAGCGGGTTGTCATCTACCGGGTATTCGCCCCGCTCCACTGCGGCGATCTCCTCGCGAATCTGCAACAGTGCATCACAAAGCCGGTCCAGCTCTTCCCTGGATTCACTCTCTGTTGGCTCAATCATCAGGGTGCCCGGCACCGGGAAGGACATGGTCGGCGCATGAAAGCCGTAGTCAATCAACCGCTTGGCGACATCATCAACCGTAATCCCGGAGGTCTCCTTGATACCCCTTAAGTCGATAATACATTCGTGAGCTACCCTACCATTGCTGCCGGTATAGAGGATCGGGTAACCGTCTTGCAGGCGCCCGGCCACATAGTTGGCATTGAGGATCGCCACCTCCGTGGCCTGCTTCAAACCCGCAGCTCCCATCATTTTGATATACATCCAGGTAATCGGCAGGATACTGGCACTCCCCCATGGCGCAGAGGACACAGCACCCACTGCTGGACGCTGTTCAAACGCATCATGGCCCGGCAGAAATGCCGCCAGGTGTTGCTTGACCGCCACCGGGCCCACACCGGGTCCACCACCGCCGTGGGGAATGCAGAAAGTTTTATGCAGATTTAGGTGTGAGACATCCCCGCCGAACTGACCGGGCTGACACAGCCCGACCATGGCGTTGAGGTTGGCGCCGTCGATATATACCTGCCCGCCATGCTGGTGAACAATCCCGCAGATATCGGTGATTCCCTCCTCGAACACCCCGTGGGTCGAGGGGTACGTCACCATAATAGCCGCCAGCTGATTGCTGTATTGGGCGGCTTTATCACGCAACTCGTCGAGATCCACATTGCCCCGTTCGTCACAACCCACCACTACCACGCGCATACCACACATCTGGGCAGAGGCCGGATTGGTACCGTGGGCGGAGCTCGGAATCAGACAGATATTGCGATGACCGTCGCCCCGGCTACGGTGATAAGCGCGAATCGCCAGCAACCCGGCGTACTCGCCCTGCGAACCGGCATTGGGCTGAAGTGACACAGCATCATAGCCGGTGGCAGCACAGAGCATGGCCTCCACTTCGCCAATCATTTTACGATAGCCAGCGGTCTGATCCGCCGGTGCGAAGGGGTGGATCCCGGCAAACTCCGGCCAGCTGACCGGAATCATCTCGGCGGTGGCATTCAACTTCATGGTACAGGAGCCCAATGGAATCATCGCCCGGTCCAGCGCAATATCCTTGTCGGCCAGCTTGCGCAGATAACGGAGCATTTCCGTTTCCGAGTGGTAGCGATTGAAAACCGGGTGGGTGAGCACTGGCTCCGTTCGCAGCAACCCCTCCGGCAAGCCGCTGTCTGAAGTCGACTCCAGGTCAGCCACTGTTAACTCACTGTGGGCATCAAACAACTGCCAGAGGGTCTCCACGTCGGTCGCCGTGGTGGTCTCGTCCAGCGATATACCCAGGTGTTGTTGATCGATCACCCGCAGGTTGATTCCCCGTGCCTGCGCTTTGCGGTGAATCTCAGCGGTCTCTGACCCACTGGCAATCGTGAGCGTGTCAAAAAAGTGGTGATTGATAATGGTGAAACCCAACCGGGTCAGGCCGGCTGCCAGAATCGACGTCAGGCAATGAACCCGTTCCGCGATACGCCGCAATCCTTCCGGGCCGTGGTAAACCGCATACATGCTGGCCATCACGGCCAACAGTACCTGAGCAGTACATATATTGCTGGTAGCTTTCTCACGACGAATATGCTGCTCCCGGGTTTGCAGGGCCAGGCGAAAGGCCGGTTTGCCGCGACTGTCCACTGACACACCAACCAAACGGCCCGGCAGAGAGCGTTTGAAGGTATCACGGGTTGCCATGTACGCGGCATGGGGACCACCAAAGCCGAGTGGCACACCGAAGCGCTGGGTGGAACCAATCGCCACATCAGCACCCAACCGGGCCGGGCTTTGCAACAGCATCAAGCTGAGGATATCTGCCGCCACCACCACCAGCGCCCTGTTTTGGTGAGCGGTTTCAATCACACCGGAAAAATCCTCAACACTGCCATCAGCACCGGGATATTGCAGCAGCATGCCAAAACATTCCTGGTTGGCAATCTCCTGTGGATTGCCGATCACCACATCGATATCCAGGGGCTCAGCACGCGTACGCACCACCTCAATCGTCTGTGGCAGGCACTGACGATCCACAAAAAATACCTGACTTTTTGATTTGGCCATGCGCCGACACAGGGTCATCGCCTCAGCGGCGGCCGTCCCTTCGTCGAGCAACGAAGCACTCGCCAGATCCATACCCGTCAGATCCGTAATCAGGGTCTGGAAATTCAACATGGCTTCCAGGCGTCCCTGTGAGATTTCCGGCTGGTAGGGGGTATAGGCCGTATACCAAGCTGGATTTTCCAGCACATTGCGCAGAATCACATTGGGGGTGAAACAGCCGTAGTAACCCTGACCAATAAAAGACCGAAAAACCCGGTTTTCGGCAGCGATGGTCCGCAGCTCAGCCAGGGCCTGCTGTTCCGTGCAGGCGTCAGCGAGTGCCAGTGGCTCGGTGGAACGAATTTTTTCCGGTATGACAGCCGCTATAAAAGAGGCTATATCGGTATAGCCGAGGGCTTTCAGCATCGCCTGCTGATCCTCGCCGGAAGGGCCAATGTGTCGACGGATAAATTCATTATTGCTAGCAAGCTCTGCCAATGACTTCATGGGNTTCTTTCTCTGTTCGGACGTTGATAGGCAANTTGAATGGGATNNCTTCANNGTATTGACNNGCATCCCGNNATTTCGGNGCTACTGNTTGCGCCGNCAGNCTGCGGCNCNTTCCACGTGACTGANNGCGNTACTGGCCACGCTTACTNNCCACGATAGTANCGCTGGGGNACAAANGGCATTTTTGTCACGCTGACCGGGCGGGGTTTATCNCGNACCANTGCGNNCAACNGGGTACCTGNAGCNGCAAANNCCGANGANACATACCCCATCGCCAGCGGCGCNTCCAGGGTCGGCCCGAAGCCACCACTGGTGACCACNCCGACCTNTTCCCCCGCCTCGTCAACNAGCACAGNCCCTTCCCGCACCGGGGCGCGNCCATCGATCTGTAAACCTACTCGGCGCCGGNNGGCCCCCTGCTGTATTTCGTTAAAAATCACCTCGGCACCGGGGAACCCGCCCGCCTTTTGNCCATCCGGNCGACGGGACTTGCTGATACTCCANAGCAGTCCAGCCTGTACCGGCGTGGTCGTGGTATCCAGGTCNTGACCNTAGAGGCANAGTCCGGCCTCCANCCGCAGCGANTCNCGGGCACCCANNCCGANNGGCTNGACCTNNTCAAACGACAGCAGCNTTCTGGCCAGTGCNTCCGCAGCNTCNGCNGGGACAGAAATTTCAAAACCGTCCTCNCCGGTATAACCGGNNCGGGTAACAAAGCAATCGGCCCCGGCGANNGTNGCCCGGCAACCACTCATAAANACCANNNCACACANTTCCGGNGCCAGCTTTGCCATCACATCGNCGGCAGNCGGTCCCTGCAGGGCCAANANTGCACGGTCNTCCAGATANTCNATCTCNAAACCGGACAGNGCNNCTTCCAGATAGGCNAGATCCTGNTCCTTACAGGCGGCATTCACCACCAGAAAGAANCNATCCTCNGCCCAGCGGGCNATCATCAGNTCATCGAGNATACCGCCCTGCNCATTGGTAAATAGCGCATAGGTTTGCCGNTTGATAGCCAGNTGCTCCAGNTCTACAGGCACCAGNTTNTCCANNGCAGCGGCCACNCCGNCNCCGCTGATCACCACCTGCCCCATATGGGANACATCAAAAAGGCCGGCCTGGGCGCGGGTATGGAGATGTTCNGCCATAATNCCCNCCGGGTACTGNACCGGCATGTCATAACCGGCAAAGGGTACCATCCGNGCACCCAATTCCTGGTGCAGGGTTTTAAGCGGTGTCGCTTTCAAGTCTGGGCTTTGTTCAGTCGTCATAGATTCCACCGGTAAATGGAGCGTTTCAAAAAAGCCATGTTATCGGCCTGCAAAAAATTGGTAAAATTAATAGTTAAAATTGTTTCATTTCATTTGTTAATGTAGGCGCGATGAAAAACCTGCCAACAGACCTGCTCCGCACCTTTGTCACCGTTACAGAACTGGGTGGCTTTACTGCTGCGGCAGACTGGCTCGGGCGCTCCCAGCCCGCTGTCAGCCTTCAGATTAAGCGGCTGGAGCANTTACTGGGGCAGACCCTGCTGGTCCGNAGCGGACACCAGCTGGAATTAAGCCGGGCNGGCCAGCTGATGTTTCGCTACGCACGACAGATACTGACACTGAATGACGAGGCGGTCGCCCAGTTCACCAAGCATTCNGTGAGTGGCAAGATTCACTTNGGCATCCCCAGTGAGTTCGCCACCACACTGTTACCAAAAATTGTCGGACGCTTTACCCAGGCCTACCCGAATGTCACGCTGGAGGTCACCTGCGCACTCAGCAAACAGTTGCTCTCCGAACCGGAGCGTCGCCGCTACGACCTGATNCTNGCCCTGCACGACGANCCGGTGATGGCCGGCCACAACCTGGTCAAGGAGGACGANCTGGTCTGGGTCACCGGCACCGACCACGATGCCCACCTACAAATACCACTGCCGTTAATTGTGGCACCAGAAGGTTGTATTTATCGCAAACGTGGCATTGAGCGNCTTCGGGAAAANCATCGCGACTGGCGNGTGGTTTACACNATTCCCGATTTAACNGGCATCCAGTCTGCTATCAACGAGGGGCTGGGGGTTACNGTATTGGCGAGNAGCACNGTNCCGGAGAACCTCCGGGTTCTGAAGCCCACAGAAAAACTGCCCAGACTGGGCAAAGTNGGCATCAGTCTGATTGAACAAAGCAGTGAATCCGGTGAGGCGATCACCCGGCTGATGGATTTCGTCAAAGCCTCGCTTTAAACCNGGCCGCACCANGCTGCCTAGATAAGGAATACCACCATGAAAAACAATATCGTTTTGATCGGGATGCCCGGGGCCGGAAAAAGCACNGTCGGTCTGCTTCTGGCCAAGAAACTGGGCAANAACTTTGTCGATACCGATATTTTACTGCAGATTCGNGAGGGCAAAACACTGCAACAACTGATGGACGAGAAAGGCTATCTGTACCTGAGNGACTGCGAGGCCTCAGCGTTACAGACAATTGATGGGCACAATCTGGTGGTCGCCACCGGGGGCAGTGCCGTCTATAGCAAGGCAGGCATGTCACACCTGCAACAAAACGGCATCATTGTCTATCTTGAAACACCCCTGCAGACACTGCGCCAGCGCATCCACGATTATGAAATGCGGGGCATTGCACGCCGCCCTGAGCAAAGCTTTGCTGCACTTTATACGGAGCGGGACACGCTCTATCGAGAATACGCAGATGCCACCATTCACTGTGCGGATGCGAGCCCTGAACAGGTTGTCAGCATGGTTTGTTCCGCTGTCACTGGCCTGTCCAGAACTCCCCGATAAAGCGCTGGGCAAAAAAAGCCGGGGATAACCCCGGCAATGGCCGTTCCCGTTTCGGCACTTTCAATCATCAATAATGTTGGCTAACCACATTTTGAATCACCGCAGTTCAGACAAGTCATACAGCCGTCCATCAGGATGACTGCTTTGGTCATACACTTATGGCAGAGCTGGGCACTTTCGGGAAAGGGATTGCTCTGCTTCCCTTCGGGGGCAGTGTAACTACTGGCCGCGTCGTACTCGGCACGCTTCTCCGCCAGAATCGCCATCTGATGCTCTCCCAGATTGGGCGCCTGCATCATGCCGATTTTGGTCAGATGGGACTCAATCGCTTCGCCAATCTCGGCCACCAGTGATGGCATGAATTTTCCACCGCGCTTGAAGTAACCGCCCTGCGGATCAAAGACGGCTTTCAACTCCTCCGCCAGGAAAGTGCAGTCCCCCCCCTTGCGAAATACTGCAGAAATGACCCGGGTCAGCGCCACCACCCACTGGAACTGATCCATATTTTTTGAGTTGATGAAAATCTCGAAGGGACGGCGCTGCTCATGATCGGTGCCCTGATTCAATATGATGTCATTGATGGTGATATAGAGCGCATGATCGGACAGCGGTGTCTTTACCTTGTAGGTACTACCGTGCAGCTCTTCGGGCCGGCTGAGGTTTTCGTGCATCTGCACGATAGCCCGCTCCAGTTCTGCAGCCGCAGTCTTTGCTTCGGGAATGACCTCATCGTTGGAAGGTGTCACCACCTTGTAGTCAACGATTTTTTTATCAATTTTTACACTCATGTCTATGCTTCCGATCAGAATTTGCCGTAGTAGCCTTCTTTCAAGGCATCGAAGAGGTTGGCGGCACTGTGGGTTTCACCGTCGTACTCCACTTCCTCATTGCCCTTCAGCTCCACCGTGGAACCATCCTCCAGCGTAAAGCGGTAAGTGGTGTTTTCCAGATCTTTCTCTTTTACCAGCACGCCCTGGAAGGCTTCGGGATTAAAGCGGAACGTGGTACAGCCTTTGAGTCCATTTTCGTAGGCGTACAGATAGATATCCTTGAAATCCTCAAAGTCACAATCCGTCGGCACGTTGATGGTTTTGGAAATGGACGAATCCACCCACTTCTGGGCGGCCGCCTGCACGTCCACATGCTGACGGGGTTTGACGTCTTCACTGGAGAGAAAATAATCGGGCAGTTTCTCTCCCTCCTTGTCGCTGAAAGGCAGGGCCCTGGCATTGATCAATTCCCGGTAGGACAGTAACTCGTAGGAAAAAACATCCACTTTTTCCTTGGATTTTTTGCCTTCACGTATCACATTGCGGGAGTAGTGATGGGCAAAACTGGGTTCAATACCGTTGCTGGCATTATTGGCCAATGACAGTGAAATGGTGCCGGTGGGCGCAATGGATGAGTGATGAGTAAAACGGCACCCGACCGTGGCAATTTCTTCCACCAGACCGGGATCAACCTCCGCCACTTTCTGCATATAGCGACTGTAACGGGCCTGCAACACCTTGCCCTTGAGCTTGTCGCCGATGACAATGCCATCCTGCACCATGTCGGGGCGCAGGCGCAGCATCTCAGCGGTCACTTCAAATTCTTCATCCATAATCGGAGCCGGGCCTTTTTCCTTGGCCAACTCAAGTCCGGTACGCCAGCCAGCCAGCGCCATTTCACGGGAGACCTGCTCAGTCAGCACCAGCGACTCTTCACTGCCATAGGGCACCCGCAGCATGGTCATGGTGGAGCCGAGACCGAGGAAGCCCATACCGTGGCGACGCTTCCTAACAATTTCATCGCGCTGTCCTTCCAGGGGCAGGCCGTTGATTTCCACCACATTATCGAGCATCCGGGTAAACACGGAGACCACTTCGCGATAATTGTCCCAGTCGAAACGGGCTTTTTCAGTGAACGGATCCAGGACAAACCGGGTTAGGTTGATCGACCCCAATAGACAGCTGCCATAGGGCGGCAGAGGCTGTTCACCGCAGGGGTTGGTGGCCCGGATATTTTCACAGTACCAGTTATTGTTCTGCCGATTCACCTTGTCGATAAGGATGAATCCGGGCTCCGCATAATCGTAAGTGGAACTCATAATCACGTTCCACATATGCCGGGCCTTGACCGTGCGATAAATGCGACAGGCCACCAACCCTTCCTCATTGACAATGTAACCTTCTGTGGTGGGAAACTCCTTCCACAGCAAAGTATCATCGGCGAGATCGACCGTGCCCTGCTCAACCTCTTTATGGGACACCGGGAAGCTCAGGGACCAGTCGCCGTCACTTTTGACCGCCTCCATAAATTCTTCGGTGATCAGCAATGACAGGTTGAACTGCCGCAAACGGCCATCCTCCCGCTTGGCACGAATAAAATCCACCACGTCCGGGTGACTTACATCGAAGGTGGCCATTTGTGCACCGCGACGACCACCAGCAGAGGACACGGTGAAGCACATCTTGTCAAAGATATCCATAAAGGACAGCGGCCCGGAGGTGTAGGCACCCGCACCTGACACATAGGCTCCCCTGGGGCGCAGGGTGGAGAACTCATAACCGATACCGCAACCGGCTTTCAGTGTCAGACCCGCCTCCAGATTTTTCTCCAGAATGCCCTGCATGGAATCCTGCACGGTACCGGAGACTGTACAGTTAATGGTGGACGTTGCCGGTTTATGGGCCAATGCGCCCGCATTGGAAATAATCCGGCCAGCGGGTATCGCACCATTGCGCAAAGCCCACAGAAAGCGTTCGTACCAGTGCTCCTGTTTGCCCGGCTCCTCCACCTCAGACAGCGCTTTGGCAACTCGACTGTAGGTGGCATCAATCGTCGCATCTACCGGATTACCACTCTTATCCTTGAGGCGATATTTCTTGTCCCAGATATCCTGGGAGGCAGTCTGAAGTCTGATTTCGATGGCATGGGGCTCATCTGCAGTTTTAAGCGCTTCTATTGACATGAGAATGCTGTTTCCTTGTTACAAATGTGGCTGTGAGCGGCTTTTAACCGTCTTTTCGTGCGGGGCACTGCGAAGAAATCCCCCTGATTTTGCTGGCAGAATGGCAGTTGAAGCATACTATTCAGGTGACCAGCGATGATCCTTGTCTGTCGATGAGTATACAATATCTAGTGGCTGTTTCCAGATATAACACTACAGATAGTATTTCGTGACGAAAACCGCCTCAATGAGCCGGTCCTGAAAGCGGTTACTTCCCCCCTGCGCCCCGACAGGCAAAGGCTGTCGCAAAACGGCACTTATCAAAAAACAGGTCTACCAGACAGGTCGACAGCCAGTCCTATGACCAGATGCCTGCCATCCGGTCGAAAAAAGTCGCAACTGTCATCACATTGCCGTTTCTTGGCAAAGCAAACCTGTTCACTCATAATGTGTCCCTCATCCAAAAATTCATTCCCATCAAAAGGAATCCCCATGAATATTTCAGAGAACGCCGTCGTGCTTTTTCACTACATCCTCACTGACGAGAACGGCGTTCAGCTTGATTCGTCCACCGATACAACACCCCTGGCTTACGTGCACGGCCATAAAAATATCATTCCCGGTCTCGAGAAGGCGATGGAAGGCAAAACCGAAGGCGATACCATGAAAGTGACCGTTCCCGCTGCCGACGCCTATGGCGAATACCAGGATCACCTGGTACAGGAGGTTCCCCGCAAGGCATTCCAGGGAGTGGAAGACATGCAGACCGGGATGCGTTTCGAGGCACAAACTGAATCGGGCCCGGTCTCGGTCGTGGTCAGGGATTTCACCGAAGAAACCGTGACAGTTGACGGCAACCACCCGCTGGCGGGAAAGGATCTGACCTTTGATGTAAATATCCAGACCGTCCGGGAAGCTACAGAAGAAGAACTGGCCCACGGCCATGTGCATGGGCCGGAGGGCCACCAACACTGAGCATGTCCGTCGTGCACTAGCAACGTGTTACATCAAAAAAGGCCAGCCGGAACAGGCTGGCCTTTTTTATTCTTTTACTATCATTCTCCTGATCAAGCCTGACGGCGGCCGGACCGCTCAATCGGCCAGTTCGCCCCAGAGATCGTACTCATCCGACTCTTCAATGGTGACATTGATCAGATCACCGGGCTGCAAGGTCTGTTCGCCATTGAGAAACACGTTACCGTCAATTTCCGGCGCATCGGCGCTGGAGCGGCCAATAGCGCCCTCCGCGTCGACCTCATCAATCAGTACCTCGATGGTGCGGCCCACTTTTCGCTGCAGGCGCTCGGCGCTGATGGCCTGCTGGGTTTCCATGAATCGCTCCCAGCGTTCCTGCTTCACCTCTTCCGGCACGGCACCGGGCAAGGCATTGGCGGGCGCCCCATCCACCGCTTCGTATTTGAAACAGCCAACCCGGTCCAGTTGAGCTTCTTTCAACCAATCCAGCAGGTAAGCAAACTGTTGTTCAGTTTCACCGGGAAAACCCACAATAAAAGTACTTCGCAGAGACAGATCCGGACACTGATCCCGCCAGCGGTGGATACGCTCCAGTACTTTCTCCTCATTGGCCGGGCGCTTCATCGCCTTCAGTACATCGGGGTGGGCGTGCTGAAAAGGGATATCCAGATAGGGCAGAATCCGTCCCTCGGACATCAGCGGAATCAGGTTATCCACATGGGGGTAGGGATATACATAATGCAGACGAATCCAGACGCCCAGCTCACCCAATGCCTCACAGAGCTGTTGCATATGGGTTTTTATTGGCTTGCCCTGCCAGAACCCGGTGCGAAATTTTATGTCCACACCATAGGCACTGGTATCCTGAGAAATCACCAGTAATTCTCTGGTACCGGCATTCACCAACCGTTCTGCCTCATCCATCACCTCGCCAATCGGACGGCTCACCAGGTCTCCCCGCAGCGAGGGAATAATGCAGAAACTGCAACGATGATTACACCCTTCGGAAATTTTCAGGTAGGAATAGTGGCGCGGCGTCAGTTTAATACCCTGCTTCGGCACCAGGTCCACATAGGGATTGTGATCCTTAGGGGGTGGCACATGCTGGTGGACAGCGCCCACCACCGCTTCGTATTGATGGGGGCCCGATACGGCCAGCACGTCAGGATGCACTTTGCGGATAGCCTGCTCGTCGCCGCCCATACAACCAGTGACAATAACCCGGCCATTTTCCGCCATGGCCTCGCCGATAGCATCCAGCGACTCCTGCTTGGCGCTATCGAGAAACCCGCAGGTATTGACTACCACCACATCGGCATTCTGGTAACTGGCAGAGACCTGGTAGCCCTCCAGTCGCAGCTGTGTGAGGATACGCTCGGAATCCACCAGCGCCTTGGGACAACCTAATGAAATAAATCCAACTTTGCCTGACACAATACCTGACCCGCTCGTTGGCCCGACCAGCTCGAAAAGAGAGGGTCGAGCAGAAGAAAGGCGCGGATTTTACAGCATATCCGGGGCCGCTGCCCAACAAACAACCCACCGTCGAAAACAGCGGCCGACCCTTATTGAGCGGTCCAGCCTCCGTCCACCGGCAGGCTGGCACCGGTAATGGTGGCCGCTGCATCTGAGCAGAGGAAAACCGCCAGGTCGCCCAGGGCCGAAGGCTGAGTCGCCTTGGGCACCGGTTGCTTGGCGATAATGGTGCGGCGCTTGCCCTCTTCAAAGCTCACGCCGTCGCGATCTGCCGTGGCCTGGAACTGCGCCGCCACCAGTTCGGTATCCACCCAACCCGGGCAAATGGCATTTACAGTGACACCCTTGTCTGCATTTTCCAGCGCCACCACCTTGGTGAGGCCGACAATACCGTGCTTGGCGGCCACATAGGCGGCCTTTTGCAGGGAAGCCACCAGGCCGTGCACCGAAGCGATATTGATGATGCGTCCCCAGCCGCGCTGCTGCATACCGGGCACCAGCAGACGGGTGGTATGAAACGCGGAGCTCAGATTGATGGCGAGAATCGCATCCCACTTCGCCACCGGGAAATCTTCCACCGAGGCAGTGTGCTGGATACCGGCATTATTGATGAGAACATCCACCTGCCCGAACTTCTCCAGCGAGGCCGTCACCAGTGCTTCATTGCCCTCGGCCGAGGAAATGTCTGCATCGCTGAACAGGCACTGAATGCCGTAGCGTGATTCGAATTCTTCCGCCAGGGATTGTCCCTGGGCGGGGTCCATCAGGCCGTGCAGCACGATATTGGCGCCGGCATTGGCCAGCCGATCGGCCATGGCATAGCCGATGCCACTGGTGGAGCCGGTCACCAGTGCGGTTTTTCCTTTCAACATACAGTCACCTCGCAAACGATGGATGGATGCCAGACCGACGGGGTAGAAAGCAGACTGGCAACGGGATTGGGCATTTCTGCCAACTATGGGAACACGCAGTCTAAGTGATTCCCGACCAATACAAAAATGTCGCATGGAAAGCGCACACATAAAAAAACCCGCAGTTGCGGGCTTTTTGATTGCCTGGCTATTCAGCCACTATTTAAACACCACTGAAAAAGTCACCGGTACGGCCAGAGAGATATTATCCAGACCCGCCAGACTACGTAGCTTTTCAATCCCCGGAGCCATTTTGTAGCGAGTCAAATCAATAAATCCCGGCGCCACCGTGGCGACACCCAGCGCTCCGCCATTCAGTCGCGTCACCTGGGTCTGGAAGCTTATGGGCACCGTGTGTCCACTCATCGCCAGCTCGCCCTTCAGTTCAACCTCACGCTGCTCACCGGGCTTCAGGGACTTCAACCCCTTGAGATCAATATCTGCTGTAAAACTGGCGGTTTTGAACGCTTCCGTATTGAACAGATATTTGCGCATGCGCTCATCGCGAATCTCTATACCGCTGTCAATACTGTCCAATGTGATCTCAATACTCGCCTTTCCGCTGGCATCATTGATGGTTCCACTCACCCTTTCAAACGCAAACAACTCGGCAAGACGGTCATTTTTTACGCTGGTGATATTCAGTGTCGAACGGCTGCTATCCATTTCCAGTGCATTGAGCCCACTGGCAAGCAGTATCAATACNGTTGTACACAAAAGATTTTTCATTNCCTNGCACTCCTNATTAATGNACTCGATTTATTAGACAGTATACTCCNGAAGAATTGTCCCTGGCCTCAAAAGNAAATGACAGACCCGACGAGTCTCCGGGCATAAAAAAGGCTCCCGGACGGGAGCCTTTTTCGATCNTACCGGGNTAATCAGAACTGTATTTCCGGCACGTGGTCGGGAACCACCATTTCACCNGCGGTCTTCTCCACNATNTCCTCCACNGAAACNCCNGGNGCGCGCTCCACCANNTGGAACTTGCCGTCNNGNATTTCCACGTAGGCCANATCGGTCAGCACCTGGGTAATACAACCGGCNCCGGTTAGGGGCAAGNTNCACTGNGGCAGNAANTTCGAATTACCGTATTTNTCGGCNTGNGTCATCATCACCACGATNTTGTCNGCNCCGGCCACCAGNTCCATCGCGCCACCCATGCCCTTGATCAACTTGCCGGGGATCATCCAGGANGCAATNNTGCCNTNGACATCCACCTCAAANGCACCCAGNACGGTCAGATCCACNTNGCCGCCNCGGATCATGGCNAAGGACTCNGCCGATGAGAAAATNGAGGCNCCCTTGGCNGTGGTCACCAGNTGTTTNCCNGCGTTGATCAGATCCGGNTCNACCTGNTCTTCNGTNGGNAANGGACCCATGCCNAGCAGNCCGTTTTCGGACTGCANCATNACNTCCATNCCTTCCGGCACNTGGTTGGCCACCAGGGTGGGNATACCAATGCCNAGGTTTACGTAGTATCCGTCNTNCAGNTCGCGGGCAACACGGATAGCCATTTGATCACGAGAAAGTGCCATGATTGTCTCTCCTTTTTAGCCTTCGCGNACGGTGCGNTTTTCNATACGTTTCTCGAACGTGCCCTGAATCAGACGATCCACATANATACCCGGGGTATGNATGTACATCGGNTCCAGTTCGCCCGGTTCGACNATNTCTTCCACTTCCATCACGCAGATNTTGCCCGCNGTGGCCGCCATNGGATTGAAGTTCATGGCGGTGTTGCGATANATCGCATTGCCGTANCGGTCNGCTTTCCACGCTTTGACNATCGANAANTCGCCCNGNATGGACTCTTCNAGAATNTACTTGCGACCNTNGAACTCACGCACATCCTTGCCTTTGCCGATATCCGTGCCATAACCGGTNGCNGTGTAGAAGGCCGGGATACCCGCACCGGCNGCNCGCATTTTTTCCGCCAGGGTGCCNTGGGGGGTAAGCTCCACTTCCAGCTGACCGGAGAGCAGCTGNTCTTCNAACAGCTTGTTTTCACCGACGTAAGAAGACACCATTTTCTTGATCTGNCGATCTTCCAGCAAAACACCCAGACCAAAACCATCGATACCACAGTTGTTGGAAATAATGGTGAGCTCTTTGGTACCCATCTTCTTGATTTGATTGATCAGGTTTTCGGGGATACCACANATGCCAAAACCGCCNGCNATCACAGTCATGCCATCTTCCAGACCCGCCATCGCTTCTTCGTAGGTGTTAACCACCTTATCGAAACCCGCCATGAACAAAACTCCTCAATGATTATTATTTACCGTGGCNACCNCANTTTGAGGTGCGCAAAACGGCCCCTAGCATCCTATAGCGAAATATATTTATCAAGCGTAAAATTTTAATCAACTGATTAAAGGAATTNATATAAGAGTGCCATGGATATCACCATAAAACAGCTCAAGGCGTTTGTCACCGTTGCCCANACCCGCAACTTCGCCGAAGCTGGCGAACGATTGCATCTCTCCCAGCCTGCACTCAGTATTTCCCTGAAAAACCTGGAAGAAGTGGTGGGCGGGAAACTGCTGGCTCGCACCACGCGCACCCTTTCACTGACCCCGGANGGCGAATCCTTTCTGCCGGTGGCACAGCGTCTGCTGGCCGACTGGGACAATGCGCTGACCGACCTGCACAACCTGTTCGCCATGCGACGAGGCAAACTNAGCATCGCNAGCATGGCCTCTTTTTCGATCAGCAAGCTGCCAAAAGCCCTCCACNACTACCGCAGCAAGTTCCCGGATATCAATATCACGGTACANGATGTGGTGGCAGAAGANGTGGTGGATATGGTGCGCACAGGCCGCGTGGANGTCGGTGTTACTTTTGACATGGAAGAGTCCGAAGATCTCCATTTTGAGCCGCTCTTTGAGGACAGTTTTTACGTGGTGATGCCGGAACAACATGCCCTGCTGGCGAAAGANGAAATTACCTGGACACAACTNCAGGAATTTCCCTTTGTGGCACTGCAACGTCCCTCGGCCATGCGTCAGATGATTGATGAGATTACCGCCANCTGCGGCATAACCCTGACGGTGGAATTTGAAGCACACCAGCTCGCTTCCATTGGNTCCATGGTCGCCAANAANCTGGGCATCAGTGTCGTGCCATCNCTGGCCATACAACANATGCGGGCACTCGGNGCGGAGTGTCGNCCACTCACCANCCCNGTCGTCACCCGCCAAATCGGNATTCTGACAAGGCGTCGNTANCCGCTGTCCTCTGCCGCNATGGCTCTGGNGGAGACCCTGAAATCACAAATTACGGCACCCTGANACNCNTCATACAGNGGNCTGNNACCTGACGCTCCGGACAATATCTGTTAGGGTGTCTANCTTCTTTTCACTACCCAAATTAATCACTATGAACAAGCAAAAANAATTCGANGCAGACATGAACCCCGATGAACTCTATCTTGAGGAAATNTTCACNGACCAGAAAATCGGCAGCATACGTCGGCTCAGTCCGGTCACCCGNAACGGTGACGCCGATGCAAGCCGCGAAGTACTCTATATGGGTTCTACCCAGGTAATGACACCCATGGGNGCCCTGCCNATCAATTTNGAGTTGCANGCCAACAGTATCGGNGAAGCCGCCGAAAAATTCGGNGNGGAAGCCGAGGTAGCCGTTGAGCGCACNGCTCGCGAGCTNGAGGAAATGCGTCGCGACCAGGCCTCCAAAATTGTTGTGCCCGGNCAGGGNGGCGGCGGNCCCNCCGGCAACCTCGGTGGAGGTATGGGTGGAGGTATGGGAGGCGGACTGGGCAGCTCGGGTATTATTACTTGAGCCCACGGGGTGNCANACTNCAANGTNCNGAACTGCAAGNTTCTGAACTGAAGGGTGTCGGGCNGNACNACAGCCCANCGTCTGACCNCTTATTGGGCACCGTCCAATGGCACTGAAAGCAACCGTTTTCAAAGTTGAGTTNCAGGTATCGGATCTGGACCGCAACTATTATCAAACNCACTCGCTCACCCTCGCCAGACATCCGTCAGAAACGGACGAACGNATGATGATCCGGCTGCTGGCATTTGCNNTGAATGCCAGCGANCACCTNCANTTCACNAAAGGNTTGTCCACNGAGGCAGAACCCGATCTCTGGCAGAAAAATCTGCANGGTGAAATCGNNCTGTGGATTGAAGNCGGGGTNCCCGACGCAAANCGAATTCGCAAAGGTTCAAACCGGGCNNAACAGGTCATCATTTATGCCTANGGNGCCAGGACAGCTCCCGTGTGGTGGGAANGTATNCAGGGTGANCTGGCGCGCTTTGACAANCTGACGATCAGNTACCTNTCACCGGAGAATACCGCNGNATTGGCCGGGCTGGCGAACCGCAACATGACCCTCCAGGCAACTATCCAGGATGGACTCATNTGGATNGGCGACAGCGAACAGACNCTGACNATTACCCCTGAATACTGGCAACGCGCCCGATTGAGCAGCTAGTCAGACAGGTCAATCCGCCGAAACCGGCTGCACCAGCACCCAGGGCTTTACCACCACNGACCAGACCCNGGCATTGCTTTCCAGCCACTTCATTGCCTGCTGATCGGCCACCTGCCCCACCTGACCGACCGCCAGCCAGTCCTGAACACTGCTTTTATTATCCTGGCAAATCGCCCAGGCAACCTCGATCAGATCCAGCTCCGGTGACACATAAATGGTGGAACCGTTGGCAAAAAAACGCTGCAATTCCTGCCAGGGGATTTTTGCCGTCTCCTGCATCAGCTCTTCACGCTCTATCATCACTCAAATACCTTTAACACATCAAACAACTCGACCAGCAGCAGCACCCGATGCCCAAGCCCATTGGAAATTGAACCCACCCAAATGACCGGTCACATCAAGAACCTCTCCCACAAAAAAAAGACCCGGCTGACGCTGACTCTCCATGGTTTTAGAAGAAATCTCGCGGGTATCCACCCCCCCTAGGGTCACTTCCGCAGTCCGGTAGCCCTCCGTACCAGCAGGTTTCAACGACCAACCCTGCAGATTTCCAGCAACCGAGGCCAACAAGTGATCTGACCACTCTGCCAATGGCCTGTCAGCCTGTTCCCGCCACCAAAGCTCCTCCAGCTCCCGCACCAGTTTGCGGGGCAGCGATTGGGACAACAGTGTGCGCAACAGCGCCCTCGGCTGTTCTGTTTTCAATTCTAGCAACCACTGTCGGGCATCGATATTTGGCAACAGGTCGACCTGTACCATTTGCTCCTCCCGCCAGTAACTGGAAATCTGCAGCACCGCCGGGCCGCTGAGACCCCGATGTGTAAAGAGCATATTTTCCAGAAATGACTGTCCACCTGTCGACACACGGACGGGCACTGACAAACCGGAGAGTTTCTCCGAGAGCAGTTTAAAACCGTCGGTAAAGGTAAAGGGCACCAGCGCTGGCCGCAACGGGACGACACGATGGCCGAATTGCCTCGCCAGCCGGTAACCGAAGTCGGAACCGCCAAGGGTGGGTACCGACAGGCCGCCACAGGCCACTACCAGTGAGTCAGCCTGCAACTCCCCCTGGGTTGTTACAACTCGAAACCTGTCGTCAGACGTCACCTCGCGAATATCGCTGCCGGTTTTCAACACCACCCCGACCTGTTCGGCTTCCGCCAGTAACATGTCGAGAATATCCCGGGAGCTGTTATCACAAAACAACTGGCCGAGGGTTTTCTCGTGATAGGGAATACCGTGCCTGTTCACCAGCTCGATAAAATCCCACTGGCTATAACAACTCAACGCCGATTTGCAGAAATGTGGATTGGCAGAGAGAAAGTGCTCCGGCTCCACATAGAGATTGGTGAAATTACAGCGGCCGCCACCCGACATCAGGATCTTCTTGCCCGCTCTGTTGGCCCGCTCCAGCAACAGGACCCTGCGCCCGCGCTGGCCCGCAAACAAAGCGGCCATCAACCCAGCAGCACCGGCACCGATAACAATCACATCCCACTGGTTCAAAGTTGCGCCTGTTTAAAATAGAAAGCACGCATTCTATCGGTCGCCGACTGCAGGTACTATAGCGGCCCGTAACGCGGCCCGTTGTGAACAACGCCGTTATCCAGCCAACCTGTTGAGTGAAGGCCCATGTTTAAAGTCAATGAATATTTTGGTGGCAAGGTCGTCTCCATCGGCTTCCAGACCGAAACCCTGCCGGCCACGGTGGGTGTCATGGCACCCGGTGAGCACGAATTCTGTCCCAATAAAAAAGAAACTTTGACGGTCGTCAGCGGCGCATTAACCGTAAAACTGCCAGACCAGGATAGCTGGCGGACCTTTAAACCCGGAGAGAGCTTCGAAGTGCCACCAAACAGGGCTTTCCAATTACAGGTCGCCGTGGATACTGCCTACCTGTGTATCTACGAATAAGGTGACCGGGCAGCAGCGGATAGCCATCTCAGCGCGAGCGCATTTGCAGATCAGAGACTAGCCGTAATTTCTGTGAACGAGGCAGTTTTTTGATGGCCGCCTCCCGCTTTGATGCAGCACTGCGATCACCTGCTCCTTCCATATAGACCACCCTGACCGGTTGCCGCCCCCGATGAAAATAACGGGCACCCCCCTTGCCCGCCAGGTGCGCACGAAAACGTCGGGTGATGTCGGTGGTAATACCGGTATAGAGCGAGCCATCACTGGCTTCAATCATGTAGACAATCCAGTCTTGCGTCATGAAGCAGCAGTCAGTGTCTCACCGCAGTCACGGCAGCGATAGCGCGCTTCGCCCCGCTGGACGCTATTGTGGCGGCGGGTGGCCAGTTGGTGGGTAGAACACTCACAGCGATAGGGAAAACGCCGCTGGCGGCGCATCGGGATACCGGCCAGGTCAAAGCTTCCGGTGGCACGGGGTTCGACGCCGAACGCGTTCATGATCCCCCGCCACTGAACGCCATGGGGCCGCACCTTGCCGAGACCGTGCAGGCAGTCCACCAGGTAGTGAGCCACCTCATGGGGCACAGTCACCGCCATACTGTCATCAAAATATTTGGCAAAAATCCACGGGTTATAGCGAATAACCCGCTGGGTATCTCTGACCCGATACATCCCCGCCGTACCGCCACTCAGATCGAAAACTACCGGTATCTCAGCAAATTTCCGGCCAAACAGTTTGCTGCCGTGCTGGATGAAACCAGCCGTCCTCTCTACAACCTGAAGACGCTGTCGCTCACTGATCGGGGTAATATATTTCATCCGCACAGTATAGCCGCAAACCGTCTCGGGCTATAATCGCACAATGATTTTTGACTTGCACAGCCACACCAACTGCTCCGACGGCTCCCTCTCACCCACCGAATTGGTGAACCTGGCTGCTGAGGCGGGCGTCGATGTGCTGGCGATCACCGACCACGACAGCATCACCGCCTGGCAACAGCTTGAGCTTCGCACAGCTCAGCCTCTCCAGGTAATTCCAGCTTTGGAATTTTCCACCCAATGGCGCAAGACCGGTGTACATATTTTGGGCCTCAATGTCGACATCCATAGTGAAGCCCTGCAAGCCGGTGTCCGATTTCAGCAACATGCCCGCCGACTCAGGGCCGAACGTATTGCCGAGAAACTGCAACAGGCAGGATTTCACGATGCATTGGCGGGAGCCACGGCCGTCGCCGGCAACGACAACCTGGGCCGCCCCCATTTTGCCCAGCATCTGGTAAATATCGGTGCGGTTAACAACTTCAAGCAAGCCTTCAAAAAATATCTCGGAGCCGGCAAGCCGGGCGATATAAAGCAGTGCTGGGCCGATATACCGCAAATAGTGGCATGGATCCGGGATGCGGGCGGAACAGCAGTGCTGGCGCACCCGGTTAAGTACGACCTCACCCGCACCAAACTGGTCGCATTGGTAGACGATTTTATCGCTGCAGGTGGCCAAGGTATGGAAGTGGTGTCCGGCAAACAGATGCCCAACATCACCAGAGATTTGGCCATTATCTGCCAGCAAAAACAACTTCTCGCGTCCTGTGGCTCGGACTTTCATCAACCGGGACAACCCTGGGCGGAGCTGGGTCGTTTTCCAGCCCTGCCCGAACAGTGTCAACCGGTCTGGCAACACTGGTAACATGAGCGCATCTATTTGTAACAAAGCGAGATCCGTGAATAAATTACCCACCAAATCGCAACTTCGTCGCCAACTGCAGCAACAGGTAGACAGCTACCTCAAACAGGGCGGCGAAATACAACAGATCCCCCGCGGTATTAGCGGTCGGGAGAACGCGTGTGAGAGTTTGCCGACCGTTTTCTTCAATCAGCCAAAGGCCGAACGCACGCCCGTGCCTGAAGTGCTGGCCGCGTTGGACTCCCGTCGTCCCAAGAAGCCGTCACCTAACAGAACCACCAGGGACCGACCAAAAGAAACCATTATTTATGATGACTTCGGTGAACCCATCAGACGGGTTTGGCAGGACAGGTAACAAACACAGATTGGGCAGTAGGACACAGGGTAAACCCTGACGACGTGACCCGTTCAAATTCAGTCGATACAAAAAGCCAATTGGAGGCAGGGTATTTGTCATGAAATTTCTTTTTATACTGGTACTAGTACTGCTGAGCATCACTCAGGCAAATGCGAGCAAGCTGTCCATCACCGATATTCATCCACCAGAAAATCTGGTGAATATCTACGTGGAAAAACTGAGTAGTGACCAACATGCCTCGGATTTCATTGTATTTGTGAAACAATTCGTACCTTTGCACAAACACCTCCGCCACACGGAAACAATTTATATCCTTGACGGAACCGGCCTGATGCGACTGGGAGATGAGGAGTTTGTAGTGGGTCCAGGGGACTTTATCAAGGTGCCCGAAGGAACACCTCACGGAGTAAAAACGACATCGACCTCCCCGCTCAAGGCGCTTTCGGTACAGGCACCAGAATTTTTGGGTGACGACAGGGTGTTCCTCGAATAGTCTTATAAACACTGTCAGATGGGAGCGCGACTTCATAGTAGCGGCGACAGGTTACTGCGCCGCCAGCAAGTTAAAAAAGTCCCTTGGGTGTAAATTAGTCTTTGCTGCAACCCAGCCTATATAATCCCGAGACTAGGGCCTGTTAACACGCCCTAAAATAACAGCGATAAAAATGGGGAGAAAACATGGCAATTAAAACTGTCTGGTGGCGTCGCGTGTGCCAAAATCGTTTACACTACAAAAGCTACGCATCCTTTGTAGTACTCTCTCTGCTGGCCAGCTTTACCACCCTGNCCGCCTATGCCGGGCTAAAGGCGGCACACAGCGATACGCTCTGGGTCAGTCTCGGTGGTGGCATACGCATGCAACACACCACCAGAAACAGTGCGACTGACGGCAGCAACGAATTCACGATGGACAGTATGCGACTCTACATCGCAGGGCAGCTCAGCGAACACTTGAAATTCAGCATCAACACCGAGAAATATGAAGGTGATTCGGTCATGATCATTGATGCGATCCTGCAGTTTGATCTCGATCCAAAGTTTAACCTGTGGGTGGGCCGCACACTGGTTCCCACCGACCGGCCGGGACTGAACGGCCCCTACACCGGCATGAGCTGGAACCAGTATCGTCAACCACTGTTCCCGTCAGATTACGATGGTCCGGCCGGACGACTCGGCCGCAGTGAAGGTGCCGTCGTCTTTGGTGCCATTGACAAAGTACAGTACCTGGCAGGTATTTTTGAGGGCACCGACAACCACGGCAACACCGACGATCATCTGCTGTATGCAGGCCGTATTGCTTATAATTTTCTCAATGTAGAGCCATTGGTGGGCTACTACACGGCGGCCACACACTATGGCAAAGCCGGCGACCTGTTGACAGCAGCACTGACTTTTCAAACCCAGAAAGACGGCACGGGGAGCAGGCAGGATCCCGGCGACTTTACAGGCTTTGCCTTTGATATCTTTTCTGAAACCGTGCTGGACAACCGGGGAGTAGTGACCTTTGAGGCAGGCTACAAAAATATGGACGGGGATTTCACATTAGCATCACCACCCACTGATGGACTGGATGAATGTTTCTGCCTTTTCAAAGGTGACTCCTACTTTGCCACGACGGGTTATTTATTCCCGCAAAAAATCGGCTTTGGACAGTTTCAGCCCTATGTTCGCTACATGAAAAATGACCCGGACGATGCCGACACCAGCGATACTACTGAATGGGGCCTGAATTATGTCATCAACGGCTACAAGGCAACCGTCAACCTTCACTACGTTACGGGTGATGCCAATGCCAGCGGTTACGCCGGTATGGATACCGACATTGTTTCACTGGGATTGATCTTGCAGTACTACTGATATCAGAGCTTGATCATGAGACGAATAATTCAAAATAGCTGCGACAACCTGTGGCAGCTCGAAGCGACCTCTGAACCGCATAAATCTGGCATTACTGGAGGTAATGCCCGGGACCGTCGGAAGTATTGGTTCTAACCGGTGTCAGGGGGATACCCGCTCAGTGATGGTGGCCACCGGCACCGTGGGCGTGCCCGTGACCGATTTCTTCCTGAGTTGCTTCGCGGACCTCAACAATCTCAACATCAAAGGTCAGGGTTTTGCCCGCCAACGGATGGTTGGTGTCAATATCCACATTGAATTTGCCGACTTTAACCACGGTAACCGGGCGCAGTCCCTCGTTGGTCATCAACGGCACGGTCATACCGGGTTCAAGCTTTCCCTCAAACTTCAGGTTCTTGGCTGAAACTCGCATAACGCTCTGAGACCGCAACCGGCCATAAGCCAGTTCCGGAGGCAAGGTCACGGTAAACGTTTCACCGGCCTCTTTGCCGAGCATCGCAGCCTCAAGGGTCTCGATCATGTTGCGATGGCCGTGCAGGTAAGCTGTTGGCTCACCCTCTCTCGACGTCTCTACTAAATCGCCGGCTTCATCGGTCATGGAATAGTGGAACGTCACCACGCAATTATCATTTATTTTCATGGTTGGATTACCCCTGATTTTTGAAAAGGCCGAATTATGGTGGGCTACGCCCGGGCTGGCAAGACCTGATAAAACCCCTGGGAAAAACTCACCTTTAAAGGCATGGCAAATAATTCAGAGAGGCGTGCATCAGTGAGCAGTTGTTCCTTGGCTCCGTCTGCCACGATTTCACCGTTAGTCATGAATACTACTCGCTGGATTTCCGGCGGAATTTCATGGATATGATGGGTGGCCAACAGAATGGTTTTGCCCTGTTGGGCCAACTGTCTGATGACATCCAGATAGTGATAGGTTGCATTCAGGTCGAGGCCGCTGGTGGGTTCGTCGAGAATCAGATGATCCGGACGATGAATCAGCGCCCGACCCAACAGGCAACGACGCTGCTGCCCGGTCGACATCTGACGGTAGGGGCGATTGACCAGTTCAGCCACTCCCAGTTCCTGTAGCACAGTCCGGCCCTGTTCCAGTTGCGCCTCCGTGACTTGTTGATAGTGGAATAAACCAATGGAGTTGTGCAGCCCTGATACCACAACTCCCAGACCGCTGACTTCCGGGACAAACCCCTGTTGCAGGTCGGCAGAGACAAGGCCGATTTTTTCCCTCAACTCCCAGAGCACCGGCCGATCCTGACCGAGTATCCGAACCCAGGAATCCTCTTTCACTACCGGGTAGAGCTCCCGGGTCAGCAGCTTTAGCAGCGTACTTTTACCGGCACCGTTGGGACCGATAATCGCCGTACTTTGACCCTGCTCAACCGCCAGAGAAAAACGATCGAACACTTTTTTATTATCCCGAAATACCGTGGCATTGCGGATATCAAGCAGCTGGGGGTGTTGCATGGGTTATACCACTCTTAAGGCCGGAGGTTATTTGACGGCTTCGCCTCTGGCCTGTTTATCCGCATGATAGGAAGAGCGCACCAACGGGCCGGAGGCTACCTGGCTGAAACCAATCCGGCGAGCGTACTCGGCATACTCGGCAAACTCATCCGGGTGCACAAAACGGTCTACTGGCAGATGGTTTTTGGAGGGCTGCAGATACTGCCCCACCGTCAGCATATCCACATCGTGGGCACGGAGATCATCCAGTGTCCTCAACAGCTCTTCCCTGGTTTCGCCAAGTCCCACCATCAGACCGGATTTGGTGGGAACACTGGGGTTGAGCCGTTTGTATTCCTGAAGCAGTTTGAGCGACCACTGGTAATTGGCACCGGGCCTCGCTTCACGATAGAGCCTAGGGATGGTTTCCATGTTGTGATTNAATACATCGGGGGGCGTATCGGAGAGAATGGCCAGGGCCGGCTCCATGCGACCACGGAAATCAGGTACCAGCACTTCCACTTTGAGATCGGGGCTGAGCAACCGGGATTCACGGATACAGTCCGCAAAATGTTGTGCACCGCCATCGCGGAGATCGTCCCGATCCACCGATGTAATCACCACATAGCGCAACTGCATTTCCTGAATGGCGCGGGCCAGATTAACCGGCTCGGCGGCATCCAGGGGGTTGGGCTTGCCGNGGCCCACGTCACAGAACGGNCAGCGNCGGGTNCAGATTTCACCCATGATCATAAAGGTGGCCGTGCCGTGGCTGAAGCATTCACTGAGATTCGGACAGGCGGCCTCTTCGCAGACCGTCGCCAGTGTGTNCTTGCGCAGAATATCCTTGATTTCCTGAACACGCGGCGATGATGACACCCTGATTCGCATCCAGTCCGGTTTGCGCTGGTAGGTTTCTGTCGGGATCACCTTTACGGGTATCCGCTCCACCTTATCGGCGCTACGCAGTTTTTCCCCCTGGGCAATACGGCGGGTGCGCTGTGGCGGAATCACCTTGACGTCAGTCATATGGAATTACTCACAAACATTTGATGTACCAGGCGGGCAGTACCGGAAAACAATTAACGACCAGTCAATAACGGGTGCTGCCCTTTTACAAGATGACCATTGTAACCCAGCTTGACCGTCAAAATATCGGCCAGGCGTTCAGACACTTCCTGAACGGTGACGGGCTCTGCCAGCAAATCATTCATCTGGGTCATAACAACACCGAGCCCGCAGGGATTAATACGCGCCCAGGGCGCCAGATCCATATCCACATTAAAATTGAGACCGTGGTAACTGCAACCCCGGCGTACCCGCAAACCCAGGGAACCGATTTTGGCGCCGTCAGCCAGATAAACACCCGGCGCGTCCGGCCGGGGGGCAGCGGCAATTCCCCAGTGGCCAAGGGTTTCCACCAGGGCGGCCTCAATCAATGTGACCAGATCGCGAACCCCGATACCGAGCCGACGCAGGTCTATCNGCAAATAACCGGTGATCTGGCCCGGGCCATGGTAGGTTACATGCCCCCCTCGGTCACTCTGCACAACCGGAATATCCCCGGGCATCAAAATATATTCCTGCTTGCCCGCCTGCCCCTGGGTGAATACCGGTTCGTGTTCCAGCAACCAGATTTCATCAGGAGTCTGATCATTGCGCTCCGCAGTGATTAGCTTCATGGCATCAAATGTTTGAGCATAATCACGTCGCCCGAGATAGCGGACGATAAGCGGCAGGGCTGGTGGCAGGTTCGTTGATGTGTCCATCACTTCGGGCAGGTCCGGATTCACAGCACCATTTGCACCAGAGGGTTGTGCTTGAGATCCTCAAAAATGGCCGTCAATTGCTCCTCTCCGGTTGCGGTGATGATGACCGTGATCGCCTGAAAGTTGCCATGTCGGCTGTCCCGAATGGAAACAGCCGTTTCATCAAAACCCGGGGCGTGACGCTCCATAACCTCCATGACCAGGCTATGCAAACCGGGAGCGGCCTTACCCATCACCTTTATAGGGTAGTCACAGGGAAATTCAATTTTCGGGGCTGACTGCTCGGGCATCAGGAGAACAGCCCCACAAAAAACAGCGTAATGGCATCCCATAGCCGCGAAAACAGGCCCGCCTTGGCAACAGGGTGTTCAGCCACAACGGGCATATCCAGTAGCGTCTCACCTTCATAGCTGACACTCAGCCGTCCCAGCTCCTGAGTCTCACTGAAAGGTGCCTTGATGGTTTGATCCACAAGAATCTCGGCTTCCAAGTCATCCTTGGAGCCGCGCGGGATCGTCAGATAAACATCTTCCGGCACAATCAGGTTGATGCGGTTTTCCTCACCGTACCAGACGGGCACATTCTCCCGGACGACATCGCCCCGGGAATAAAGCTGGCCCGTCTCATAATAACGGAAGCCGTAAGCCAGTAGCTTTTGTGATTCCCGGGCACGAATTTCCTCNCTNCTGGTGCCCATAACCACGGAGACAAGCCGCATGCCATTACGGACCGCAGAAGCCACCAGGCAGTAACCCGCCGCTTCAGTATGGCCTGTTTTCAGGCCGTCTACTGTNGTATCCCGCCAAAGCAACCGGTTGCGGTTGGGCTGNTTGATANCGTTGTACTCGAAATATTTTTCACTATAGATACTGTAATGTTCTGGATAATCCTGGATCAATGCCCTCGCCAATAACGACATGTCCCGGGCGGTGGTGAGGTGACCCTCGGCGGGCCAGCCGGTGGCATTGAGGAAATGGGAATTTTTCATGCCGAGCAATTCTGCCTGCTGATTCATTACGTCGGCAAAAGCGCTTTCACTGCCCGCCAGATACTCAGCCAATGCCACCGAGGCATCGTTTCCTGACTGAATAATGACGCCCCGCAGCAAATCGATCAGTGGTACCTGGGTGCCCTCCTTCACAAACATCTTCGAACCGCCCATCTGCCAGGCGGTGACGCTGATGGGCACCATATCCGTTTCTTTGACCTTACCGTTGTGAATATCGGCGGAGACGATATAACTGGTCATCATTTTGGTGAGGCTCGCAGGCGGCACCTGCTCGTCGGCATTATGCTCGACAAGCACCTTTCCGGTATTGGCATCCAGCAGAATCCAGGCAGATGCCGCGAGATCGGGGGGAGCAGGAATCAGTACTTTGGCCTGGGCAATGCTGCCCATAACAAGAAACAACAATCCGACAAAAAAACTTTTTTTCAGCATAGTGGAACCGGTTTTCAACATTTTTGGTGGGTAGATTGTACGAAGAACAAAATGAAAGTCTATCATGCGGCAGTTTGTGGCGCTGTGACAGAATCAGTCATAAACAATAAAAGGACGGATATTATCTATCCGTCCCAATGCAGCCTTCAGGTCAACTAATTTCAGCTGATCTGTTACCGGACCCACCAACACTTTAAATAATGGCTGCGGTGATGACTCCTGGCGCACGACTACCGGATACTCGGTGACACCCGCTAACCGTTGCGACAAATGACTGGCTGCGAGCTGATTACTGAAGGCCCCCACCTGAAGGTAGGTATTGCTGCCCTGTTCAGCAGCTACAGCTTTGGCTACCGGCAACATGGCTGGACCAGGGGTCAATTGCGGAGCGGTGACTGTGTTGTTTTGATAGTCCGCGGGATCAATCACGGAAACCTCCACTTTAGCGGTACCCTGATCGGAATAGCCCAATTTTTTGGCTGCCGCATAGGATAAGTCAATAATTCTATCCCCATGGAAAGGTCCCCGATCATTGACCCGGACAACCACACTGCGCCCATTTTCCAGATTGGTCACCTTGACGTAGCAGGGAATCGGCAGGGTTTTATGGGCGGCCGTCATTTCATACATACTGTAAACCTCACCATTCGATGTATGACGACCATGAAACTTGTTGCCGTACCATGAAGCCAGACCACGCTGGTGAAACCCCTTACTGGAAGGCATCACCTGGTAGGTTTTACCCAATACGGTGTAGGGGCTTTTGTTGCCGGCCAGAGTAATTGGTTCATGCCGGGGTACTGCATCCGGTAGACCACTGACATCAATATCTTTTGGCGGCGGTCCATCACCATAACCATAACCGCCACCGGAGCTGGCACCAGAACCACCACAGCCCTGAAGCAGCCATACAGCGCTCAACAATGTTGTAAACAAGAGACTCTTAAAGCGTATCTTCACCGACCCGCTCCAGTATCTGTTGGCTCAGTTCATGCACGGCCATGGCATAGAGGAGACTGCGATTGTAGCGGGTAATCACATAGAAATTATTCAAACCGAGCCAGTACTCCAGGCCGTTGTCACCATCGAGCCGAACCGGGATAGCCTTGGCATCACCATTCAGCGGCAGGTGACTGGAAAAACCCATTTTAGCCAGCTCATCGACCGTTTTGTCGAGACCGGACTGATTCAACAGTGTCTCATCAAAACTTTCCTTGATCCCAGCAGGGACGACCACCGTTTCACCCATTTTCCAGCCATGCTCGGCAAAATAATTGGCGACACTGCCGATAGCATCCGCCTTGTTCTCCCAGATATCGGCAAAACCATCACCGTCAAAATCCACGGCAAAACTGCGGTAACTGCTCGGGATAAACTGGCCATAACCCATCGCCCCGGCATAGGAGCCCATGAGCTTCAGGGGATCCTGGTCCTGCTCTCGCGCCAACAACAGAAATTGCTCCAGCTGTTTGGTAAAGAAAGGACTGCGGGGAGGATAATCAAAAGACAGTGTTGCCAACGCATCAATGACCCGAAAACTTCCCTTGATCCGGCCATAGAAGGTTTCCACACCGATAATGGCCACAATCACTTCCGGCGCAACCTGGTATTGCCTTGACGCCTCACTCAGTACAGCTCTGTTCTTTCGCCAGAAATCCACACCCTCTGCAATGCGCTTTTCAGTGATAAAAATCTTACGGTAATCTTTCCAGGGTTTAACTTTTTCGGCCGGTCGCTCCATGGCATCAATAATGGCCTGTTTTTTTTCCGCCGCATCCAACAAAGAGTCCAGGACATTTCTTTCAAAGCCATGTTCCGACACCATCCTCTCGGCAAAAGCCCTGGCGTCCGGATGCTGTAAATAGCTGGCCTGAACCGATAGGGACAACAGCATGCCTAGTGCAACTGAGAACAATATGTTCATAACATTTTTACTCCGGGCAGGTTGCCCATAAACCCTGTTAGACAGACCTTTTTCTTTCCGTACTGACCGCCATCAGCATACCAAATCCCAGCATCAGGGTCACAATCGACGTGCCGCCATAACTCACCAATGGCAATGGTACGCCCACCACCGGCAGAATACCCGAGACCATACCCATGTTGACAAAAATATAGACAAAGAACGTTAATGCAATNCTCCCGGCCAGCAAACGACCAAACATACTTTGTGCCCTCAGACCGATAAAAACGCAGCGGCTTATAATCAGCAGATAGAGCGCCATCAGCAACATCACTCCGAACAGCCCAAACTCTTCTGCCAACACCGCAATAATAAAATCGGTGTGCCCCTCCGGAAGAAAATCAAGCTGGGACTGGGTGCCCAGGGTCCAGCCCTTGCCGTCAACGCCACCCGAGCCGATAGCAATGGTGGACTGAATGATATTCCACCCTGCACCAAGCCGATCCGCCTCGGGATTAAACAGCGTCAGAATTCGCTGCCGCTGATAATCGTATAAAAGATAAAACCACATTAATGGTAAGAGGCATGCCGCCAGCAACAAGGCAAACATCAGGTAACGTCTCGGCAAACCGGCCAAAAAAAGCGCAAAAAAACCAGCGGCACCAATCAGAATGGCTGTGCCGAGATCGGGTTGTATCCCGACCAGCACCAGCGGAACCAGAATAAATACCATGGCGAAAAATACATGCTTGAATTGCGGCGGCACTGCACGCTTACCCAGATAACTCGACAACATTAATGGAACCGCAATTTTGAGAATTTCCGATGGCTGAAAACGAAATCCGCCAATTTCCAACCAACGCTGGGCGCCCTTCGCCCCAACGCCAAAAAACAACACACCTACCAGCAGCAAGATGCCCAGAAAATAAGGGAGTACCGCCCAACGATCCAACAACCGGAGGGGGATCTGGGCCACCGTCAGCAACACCAGCAACCCGATGCCATAATGGACCAACTGACGGTGTACATAAGCAATATTCTGACCACTGGCACTGTAGAGAACAAAAAGGCCTGCTGTAGCCAGCACCAACAGCAGGGACAAGAGGAGGATATCCACATGGAGGCGCCGCCATTGACTGGGGCCGCAGTATATTGCGGATCCGCCAGACCCCATCCGTCGAACAAAATCACTCTGATTCATCGACTACCTCTGAGGGGCTTTCAGGATACATTGTCATATAGGCATCCATGATCTGACGTGCGAGTGGTGCAGCCGTCGAGCTACCGTGTTCACCATTTTCGACAAGCACCGATACGGCGATCTGCGGCTGCTCCACAGGCGCAAAGGCGATGAACAGTGCATGATCCCGATTTCTCTCAGCGACCAGCTCCCGATCGTACTCCTCGTCCTGCTTGATCCCGACCACCTGAGCAGTACCGGTTTTGCCGGCAATATGATAATCGAGATCCTTATTGATCACCTTGGCTGTACCACGCTGACCGTGCACAACCTCCTGCATCGCCTCATGCACATAATCCCAGTTGCTGTCTGACGCTCTGATCATACCGGCTGGCAGTGGATTTCCCCCATCCTTGCGCACCAATTGTGGGGGTCTTATCTCACCGCGGCTGGCCAACCTGGCGGCGGCCACAGCCATCTGCATTGGTGTGACCAGTGTAAAACCCTGACCGATGGAGGTATTGACCGTATCCCCGGGATACCATGCCAACCCTTTTGCGTCCCGTTTCCAGGCCCGTGAAGGCATGATCCCCGACCGCTCAGAGGGCATATCCAGTCCGGTTTTATGGCCGAAACCAAACCGGTTACCGTAGAGCGACATCACATCAATCGTCATTTTGACACCGACATCGTAAAAAAAGGTATCGCAGGACTGAATGATGGCATCACTCAAATCAATGTTGTTGCCGTGCCCCCCCTTCTTCCAGTCCCGGTACTTCCGCTCATAATTTTTCAATTGGTAAAAACCCGGATCATAGATGCTGTAAGCTGGTGTAATTGTGCCACTTTCCAGTGCCGCAAGACCGTAGATTGGCTTGACAATGGAACCCGGGGGGTACTGCCCCTGAAGAACCCGATCAAACAAAGGCCGATCAATGGAGCTGAGCAGTGCATTGTAATTTTCAAAGCTGATCCCGGTCACAAATTCATTGGGATCAAACCCGGGAGTACTGACCATGGCAAGCACACCTCCCGTGGCCACATCAATAGCCACCACAGCACCTCTTTGATCTCCCATGCTCTCGTAGGCGACCCGCTGCAAACGACTGTCCAGATGCAGGTACAAATCCTTACCCGGCTTGGGCTCGACTCGCTCCAATTGGCGCATCACCCGTCCCCGGGCATTGGTTTCAACCGTCTGGTACCCTACCTCACCAAGCAGCTCATCTTCGTAGAAGTTTTCCAGCCCGGTTTTACCCACCACCAGGGTGCCGCTATAACGAACCGGGTCGAGTTGCTGTATTTCACGGTCATTGATACGCCCCACATAACCGAGCACATGGGAAAGTTCGGCACCCAGTGGATAATGGCGTAACAACTGGACAGTGACTTCAACGCCCTCCAACCGGTATTCATTGACAGCGAGGACTCCCTGCTCCCGTTCACTCAGGTTCAATCTCAAAGGAACAGGCTCATAGGGTCGCTGACGACGCTCAAGCAGTTTGTGAAAACGATCTCTGTCAGCACTGGCAATTCCCACCAGTTTTTCCAGCTCATCGAGCAGCACGGCAAGGTTTTCGACGCGTTCCACAACTATGGAAAGATTAAAGCTCGGGCGATTATCAGCCAGCAACACCCCATTGCGGTCGAAAATAAGCCCACGGGGGGGTGGTACCGGCTCAACCAGTACCCGATTCCGGTCAGAAAGAGTTACGAATGCGTCATGTCGCTCGACCTGAAGATGGTAATAGCGCCAGAACAGCCCACCAGACAACAATAGCACCACAACCATGGCAAACAGCAGACGGCCGACATAGAGCCGGTAATCTATCAACGGGTTTTTTAGTGCGCGGTCATCTTGATTCATGGAAAATCATTGTAACTGCATGTCGCTGGCTGATCACCGGATTTACTGAATAGTTCACACGATTGACTGTGAGCTAAAGACTGCCATAAAAAAAGCGGGGTCTCAGCCCCGCTTTTCTGAAGTGACAACCAGTATATTATTGCTCCGTAGACTCCTGGGCAACCTGGGCTTCTTCCGCTTGGGCCGTTTCCCCAGTCGCCTGGCCTTCGTCCTCTGATGTCTCTTTCATAGACAGCTTGATACGGCCACGGGCATCCACATCAAGTACCTTGACCCGCACCTGCTGACCTTCCTTGAGGTAATCAGACACTTTTTCCACACGCTCCTTGGCAATTTGCGAGATGTGTAACAGGCCATCCGTGCCCGGCATGATCGTAACAAAGGCACCAAAGTCTACAATACGAGCGACTGTACCCTCATAAATGCGACCTATCTCAGCTTCAGCGGTGATTTCCTCGATACGGTAAATAGCATTTTTCAAGCCATCGGCATCGTCACTGTAGATTCTGATGGTTCCGCTATCATCAATATCGATGCTGGCACCGGTCTCTTCCGTCAGTGCACGAATTGTGGCACCACCTTTACCGATCACATCACGAATCTTGTCGGGATCGATTTTAAGAATATGGTAACGGGGTGCTGACTCAGCCACTTCACTGCGGCTCTTGTCGATCACTTTGTTCATTTCACCAAGAATGTGGAGTCGCGCCTGTAATGCCTGACCCAGTGCGATATCCATAATCTCTTCGGTGATCCCTTCGATCTTGATATCCATTTGCAGGGCAGTAACACCCTGACCCGTACCGGCCACTTTAAAGTCCATATCGCCCAGGTGATCTTCATCGCCCAGGATATCGGTCAACACGGCAAAACCATCGTCCTCTTTAACAAGTCCCATCGCGATACCAGCCACGGGCGCTTTCAATGGCACACCGGCATCCATCAAGGCGAGGCTTGAACCACAAACCGAAGCCATGGAGCTTGAACCATTGGACTCTGTGATTTCAGAGACGACCCGCATGGTGTAGGGAAAGTCTTCAGCGGACGGCAATACCGCAGCAATACCGCGGCGAGCCAACCGACCATGACCAATTTCACGTCGACCGGTAAAGCCAATACGACCGCACTCACCCACGGAATAAGGTGGGAAGTTGTAATGCAACATGAAGGGATCTTCTCGGCGGCCTTCCAGCGCATCAATATACTGAACATCGCGCATGGAGCCCAGCGTAGCTACCACCAATGCCTGAGTTTCGCCACGGGTAAACAGCGCCGTACCATGGGCCTTGGCCAGCACACCCACTTCCACATCGATAGCGCGAACTGTCTTGCTGTCGCGGCCATCAATGCGGGGTTCCCCGCGAATGATACGACCACGGACGATTTTCTTCTCCAGCTTTTTAAAGGCATCACGAATATCCTCTTCCGCAATACCCGCTTCAGCATTCGACAGAGCTGCGACCGCCTGATTGCGCAGGCCGTCAATTTCGACAACGCGCTGCTGCTTGTCAGTGATACGGTATGCCGCATCCAGACCCTCACCCACCAAGGCTTTGAGACTGTCAGTCAGGGTTTCATTGACGGGAGGGGCTTGCCAGTCCCAGCGCGGCTTACCGGTTTCCCTGGCCAGCTCCTCGATCACCTGAATAGCCCCCTGCATTTCCTGGTGACCAAACAGTACCGCGCCGAGCATGATGTCTTCCGGTAATTCTTTCGCCTCTGATTCAACCATCAGGACAGCATCACGCGTCCCAGCAACAACCATATCCAGTTCCGACTCCGCCAGTTCCGAATAGGTTGGGTTTAACAGATAGCCTTTTTCGCGGTGATAACCCACTCGGGCGCCACCAATTGGGCCATTAAAAGGGACACCGGAAATCGCCAGCGCGGCAGAAGTCCCAATCAGTGCAGCGATATCGGGATCCACATTTTTTTCAGAGGACATTACCGTACAGACCACTTGCACTTCATTTTTGAAGCCGTTGGGAAACAGCGGACGGATGGGCCGGTCAATCAGGCGGGATGTCAGTGTTTCTTTTTCACTGGGACGGCCTTCACGCTTGAAAAATCCACCGGGGATCTTGCCAGCAGCGTATGCCTTTTCCTGGTAGTGGACACCGAGGGGGAAAAAATCCATACCTTCTTTCACGTTTTTTGCCGCGACGACCGTACACAGTACTGCCGTTTTGTCCATGGTACACATCACGGCACCGGTCGCCTGACGAGCAATGCGACCGGTCTCTAGCGTGACGGTATGATTGCCATATTTAAATGATTTTATTACAGGATTCACAATTATATTACCTCTCCATAAGCGTGAACGGCTCCCAGGGGAGCCGTCAGCAATTCTATTAGCGACGCAGGCCAAGCTGTCCAATCAGCGTCATATAGCGCTTCGCGTCTTTAGCTTTNAGGTAGTCCAGCAATTTGCGTCGCTGGTTTACCATNCGGATCAAACCACGTCTTGAATGGTGATCCTTGTTGTGGTCACTGAAATGACCCTGCAGTTTNTTGATGTTGGCGGTGAGCAGGGCTACCTGCACTTCCGGCGAACCGGTATCACCCACGGACTGCGCGTACTCTTTAACAATAGCTTCTTTTTCAGTTACATTTAACATGGTTATTTCTCCAATATGCGGGTTAGATTCGGGGCGCCCGCGCATATTTACAGGAACCCTAACAGTGAATTCGACCGNCACCACNTGGNGGGTCCAATCCGGGATTCTGTCACACAGGACAGGACTCCCTATCTCACAACAAGACGTTTCGGGGCTACCCGTCCATCTTCTGTGACTTCGCCAACCCCAAGCAACTGCGGCAGGGGCTGGCTCATTTCAAAGACACGCACTATATCGCCTTCTTCACTTTGACGATAGACCTGCGGCACCATCACCGCCTGTCCCCGNCAAAAATAGAANGCCNAGTCTTCCTCTAACTGCAGTGCNGCCAGATGTGTCATCCCGGCATCCATCGGTAACAAAAGTTGGTCGAGCTGATCCAGACCACNTTNTTCNCTGAGTGATTGCAACTCACCCAACGTCACCGACTGATCTTCTTTAAAAGGCCCNGCNGCGGTNCGNCGCAAANCNGATAGATAAGCNCCACANCCNAGCCGCTNACCAATGTCTTCCGCCAGCGTGCGAATGTAGGTTCCCTTNCTNCAGTGGACNANCAGATCANCCTCCGGGNACTCACCNCNGCGAAACTCAACCAATGCCAGCGAGTGAATTGTGACCGGCCGGGCTTTTCGTTCAANTTCCAACCCTTCACGAGCCAGCTTGTAGAGCGGTTGACCCTGGTGCTTCAATGCCGAAAACATCGGGGGCACCTGATCGATATCACCCCTGAACCCGTNCAGAACNTCNAGCACCTGAGNTTCAGTTAGNTNAGGNGCACCGCNGTCANGGGTNACCTCTCCATCNGCATCACCNCTGACAGTCGCCATACCAAAGCGAAAAGTGGCGCGGTAGCATTTATCCGCATCCAACAAAAACTGGGTAAACTTGGTTGCCTCGCCNAGGCATACCGNCAATACGCCCGNCGCAAGNGGGTCCAGACTGCCNGTGTGCCCGGCCTTGGCGGCCTCAAAAAGGTGTTTCACCTTCTGTAAAGCGCCGTTTGAGGANATCCCCAGCGGTTTATCGAGCAGCAGTATGCCGTTGACCGACCTGCCCTTGCGACGACGCGCCAAGCTCAGTCCTCCCCGGAGGAGTCTGTATCCGTATGCCGCGCCTTGTCCCGGTTGACCGCGTAATCAATGAGCGAAGACAGCTCCTGGGCACGCCTGCCNGTGAGATCAAAAATAAANCGCAATTTTGGCACAATNCGCAGCAACATGCGTTTGGCCAGNANCGTCCGCAAAAATCCGGCCGCACCATTCAGAACNTCGGCAGCNTCACGACTCTCNTCAGCAGACTCGGCCCCNACCAGGTTAACGAACACCTTGGCACTGGAGAGATCNCGNGAAACCTCTACGGCAGTAATATTGACCAGCCCCAAACGCGGGTCCCTGACCTCGTCGCGAATCAGNTGTGCCAGCTCGCGNTGCAACGCATCTGCGACTCGNTCATTGCGGGTAAATTCTCTAGGCATATCGGTTTGGCATCAGCACAATCAGAGCTGGCGCGCGACTTCCCTGATCTCNTACACCTCAATCTGATCGCCGGGNTTGATATCGTTATAGTCTTTCACNCCGATACCACACTCAACACCGTTGCGNACTTCGTTGACGTCATCCTTGAAACGTCGCAGCGATTCCAGCTCACCCTCATAAATGACGATATTGTCNCGCAACACCCGAATACGCTTGTTGCGATGGACTGTACCTTCAATCACCATACAACCCGCTACCGCGCCAAACTTGGGAGAACGGAAAACATCGCGCACNTCAGCAATACCGGTGATGACTTCACTGCGCTCCGGTGTCAACAAACCACTCAANGCCTGTTTCACATCATCCANCAGGTTGTAAATGATGCTGTANTAACGCAGATCGACCTGTTCCTGCTCCACCAGNTGACGGGCGGCCGTATCGGCACGAACGTTAAAACCAAACACCACGGCACCGGTNGTAATGGCCAGGTTAATATCGGANTCGTTGATGCCACCGACACCGGAAGCCACAACATTCACTTCGACCTCGTCAGTGCCAATATCCGCCATNGCGGAAAGNATTGCTTCCAGCGAACCNCGNACGTCGGCCTTCACCATCACAGGGAGAACACCCTTTTTGTCCTGTGACTCAAANGTCGCAAACATNTTTTCCAGTTTGGCGGCCTGTTGNCGGTTCACACGNTCCTGACGGGTTTTATCNTGACGCATTTCCGCCAATTCGCGGGCCTTGCGTTCATCTTCTACCACCAGAAACTCTTCACCGGCCGCCGGTGGCATATCAAGACCGAGAATCTCTACCGGTATTGATGGCCCCGCTTCGACAATTGGCTTACCCGCCTCATCGACCATCGCACGGATTTTGCCGACACTTTCACCAGCCAGCAGCAAATCGCCCTTGCGCAAGGTCCCCGACTGCACCAATGCCGTCGCCACCACGCCTCGACCTTTTTCCAGTCGCGATTCAACGATGACACCTTTGGCCGGGGCGTTCCGGGATGCCTGTAACTCCAACAGTTCGGCCTGGAGCAATACGGCGTCCAACAAATCATCGATGCCATCGCCGGTGTGGGCCGAGACTTTCACAAACTGCGTATCACCACCCCACTCTTCCGGAATGACATCCTTGGCAGACAGTTCATTCGTGACCCTGTCCGGATCCGCGCCTTCCTTGTCCATCTTGTTAATGGCAACCACGATAGGCACACCCGCAGCGCGAGCGTGCTGAATGGCTTCCACGGTTTGCGGCATCACGCCATCATCCGCAGCCACCACCAGAATCACCACATCGGTACTGTGCGCACCACGGGCGCGCATTGCCGTGAAGGCTGCGTGACCAGGTGTATCCAGAAAGGTGACCATGCCCTTGGGCGTATCGACATGATAGGCGCCGATATGCTGGGTAATTCCCCCAGCTTCACCGGAAGCGACACGGGTTTTTCGGATATGGTCCAGTAGCGAGGTTTTGCCGTGGTCAACATGGCCCATCACCGTAACAACCGGCGCACGGGGTTCCAGCTCCTCTGACACATCGGCCTGCAGCGCCCGGATCAACTTTTGTTCTATCTCATCGTCTGAAACCGGCACCGGGTTGTGCCCAAGCTCCTCCACCACCAATGTGGCAGTATCCTGATCGATGGGTTGATTGATGGAAACCATGGTCCCCATTTTCATCAACTCCTTGATCACGACGGCAGCCTTTACTGACATTGCCTGGGCCAGATCACTGACCGTGATTTGTTCGGGAATCTCCACATCATGGATGATCTTATTGGTGGGTTTTTTAAATTTGTGCTTGTTCTCAACCTTGATGGGAACCGATATACCCGAACGCAACCGGGGTTTTTTCTCCCCAGCGACTTCCTCAACCTCCTCAACAACCGCTTTCAGTAAGTCTTCTTTCTTGCGCTTCGGATCTTTGATGGCACCCCGTTTTTTCGCTTTTTTCGGTGCCTCTTCAGAATCATCGGCTTCGTCATCGTCCCTGACATGTTTTTTCACATGTTTTGGGGCGTCGGCGGGCTGATCGACCAGCTCAGGAGGCAACGGCTCGACGGTTGAGGGCGCAGACTTGCGCTCTTCTTCAGCCTTGCGCTGATTTTCCTGCTCCAGGCGAGCTTCCTCTTCTGCCTTACGGCGTGCCTCAATGGCAGCCTGCCGCTTCACTTCCGGATCATCAACAACGGGAGAAACCTGCTCAACAACAGACTCAGCTGCAATTGACTCTTCCTGCTCAGATGGAACTGCAGTCTCTTCTTCATTTGCCCGTTTGACATAGGTTCGGGTTTTACGAACCTCCACATTAACTGTTTTACGGCCGGCACCCGTTTTGAGTGTACTGACCGTCTTGCGTTTCAATGTGATTTTTTTGGGGTCGCGGGACTGCTCACCGTGCAAGCCTTTCAAGTAGGCCAGCAGCGTCTGCTTTTCCTCATCACTGACACTTGCGTCAGCAGAGTTGTGAGGCAAACCGGCCTCCTGCATTTGACTCAGCAGGCGGTCGACGGATGCTCCGACAACCTTGGCAAGTTCGCTAACAGTAACTTCAGCCATCTGTATTCCTCAATTCATCGCCTGTTCGTTTAACTGTCGCTCTCATCGGCGAACCAGGGGGCACGTGCAGTCATAATCAGCTTGGCTGCCCGTTCTGCGTCCATGTTCTCAATATCCAGCAAGTCTTCCACGGCCTGCTCAGCGAGATCCTCCATGCTGGCAATGCCATGCTTGGCCAATGTATGCGCCAACTGATCGTCCATACCTTCCATTTCCAGCAAATCAGTTGCGGGACCTGACATCCCCTCCTCTGAGGCCAGCGCCATCGTCAGTAACGCGTCCTTGGCACGGGCACGCAATTCTTCGGCCACCTCTTCATCAAAACCATCAATGCCAGCCATCTCATCCAAGGGAACATAGGCAACTTCTTCGATTGAGGTGAACCCCTCATCGACCAATACCATGGCGACATCTTCATCAATGTCCAGGCGGTTCATAAAGGTTTCCACCAGCGAGCTGGACTCTTCCTGCTGCTTAACCTCCGCCTCTTCGACAGACATTACGTTGATTTTCCAGCCAGTCAGCTCAGAGGCAAGACGGACATTCTGCCCATTACGACCAATGGCCATTGCCAGAGTCTCTCCGGCCACAGCCACATCCATTGAGTGCGTCTCCTCATCAACGATGATCGACTCCACTTCTGCAGGAGCCATGGCATTTATCGCCAGCTGGGCGGGATTGTCATCCCACAATACGATATCGATACGCTCGCCATCCAGCTCATTGGATACTGCCTGAACACGCGCACCACGCATACCGACACAGGCGCCAATCGGGTCGATTCGACCGTCGTTGGTCTTCACGGCAATTTTCGCACGCGATCCGGGGTCTCGCGCCGCGGCACGGATTTCTATCACCTCCTCGGCAATTTCCGGCACTTCAATACGGAACAGCTCAACCAGCATCTCATTGCATTTACGGCTCAGAAAAAGCTGGGGACCACGGCTTTCAGAATTAATTTCCTGAAGAATGGCACGCACCCGATCGTTGATTCGAAAAACTTCCCGCCCTACCAGTTCTTCTCTCGGCATAACGGCTTCAGCATTGTTACCCAAATCAACGATAATACTTTCGCGGGTCACTTTTTTGACACTGCCACTTACCAGCTCACCGAGCTGATCACGGTATTGCTCTACCACCAATGCGCGTTCAGCATCACGTACTTTCTGGACAATGACCTGTTTGGCCGTTTGGGCAGCAATACGACCAAAACCGATATTTTCCACCTGTTCTTCAAAGGTATCACCCGCTTTAAGACCCGCGTCTTTCTCATGGGCTTCTTCGAGCGTGAACTGAGTGCCGAGCTCCGCCAGCACATCATCAGCGACCACTTCCCACCAGCGGAACGTTTCATAGTCACCGGTGGCGCGATCAATGGTTACTCGAATGTTGGAATCCTCGTCATAGCGTTTCTTGGTCGCCGTGGCCAGGGCCTGCTCAATGGCCTCAAAAATAACCTCTTTGGACACACCCTTTTCATTAGAAACGGCTTCCACCACCATCAAGATTTCTTTATTCATTCATTCAGCCTCGCAATCGCCCTCAAAACCGGGGAACGATATTCGCCTTTTCAATGCTATCCAGGGGAAAGAGATATTCATGATCGTCAACAATCAACAGAACATCCTCGCCCTCCACGCCATTCAGACGGCCCTTGAAATTCCGTCTGCCTTCATGGGGAAATCTCAGCCGCAAAGCCACATCTTCCCCAATATACTTTTCAAACTGATCCAGCGTATATAAAGGCCGGTCCATGCCCGGAGAGGAAACCTCCAGAGTGTACTCCCCGGTAATCGGATCCTCCACATCCAACTGACTGCTGACCTGGCGGCTGACTTTTTCGCAGTCCTCCACAGTCACACCGTCACTCTCACGCTCAATGTAAATACGTAGCATCGCATTGCGACCTGATGACAAATACTCCAACCCCCAAAGTTCACAACCCATTGCATCCACTATGGGTGCAATCATCGCGCGGAGGGTCTCCTCTTTTGTCGCCACTGTAATCTCTCGGTTTCCCAATCAAAAAATGGGCACACAGCCCACTTCATCAAAACCACTTAGCAAAAAGCCCCTAAAAAGGGGCCCTTCGGCTGCGCCTTGTCCTGACGCATGGTACCAGCAGTACCGATACCAGAATTTGGTAGCGGGGGCAGGATTTGAACCTACGACCTTCGGGTTATGAGCCCGACGAGCTACCAGGCTGCTCCACCCCGCATCAAAAAACGCTGACCTTAACGGCCAGGAGACTGAGCATGCCTCCTTTACCTTGCCAGCTCATAACCTCTGGCAAGCCCCAAGCTGTCAAGTGACTGCTTCAAGGGCCGTGAATTATAGGGGTGACACACCATAGGGTCAAGGGGGAAACACGGCTTTGTTGTGCTCCCTGCTGATTTCCCCGCAAGGAGCTTTCACATCAAACCGACACCTTCCAGGTATGGCTGAATTGCCGGGCAGCGACATTGACCTGCAACCACAGAATCTCTTGCCCAGGAAAAAAACGTTCAACAGCTGGAGGGGTACTGCAGCAGACCGCACCAGTTAAGCCCCACTTAATATTAGGGTCGTACAGTTACACTTCCACATTCAAAAAATTGCCGCCAAATGACTGACTTTCCGAAAAAACATCCGCTGCTTTGGGCCTATCTTTTTGCGGCGTACTTTTCGCTGTCCTATCACATTCCCATTTATGCGACGGGCATGTCCGGGTTCATCGGATTGCGCGAAACCATTTTGATGAGTCTGATATGGCTGATCCCGATACTATTGGTTCCCAGATATACCCGGCAATTATTGGCAGCCAGTGGCCTGATATTATGGCCGGCAGCGGTCATCTCGGTGTTCTATTTCATTATATATGGGCAGGAATTTTCCCAGAGTGCGATTTTTATCGTTTTTGAATCGAATGTCGCCGAGGGCAGTGAGTTTGTTGCCTCTTATTGGCAATGGTGGTTTATACCCGTACTTATACTGTTCACAGTTGTACCAATATGGATATGGAGACAAACTCGACCAGTGGTCCTGGGTCATCGCAAACGCGTAGCTTATGCCACTCTTTTTACACTCATTTCCTTCTTTCCATTTATCAGCACGGCGTTGACCGAGGAAGACACCACCCTCAACGACGCGGTTCACCACCAAATGAAGCGGATGGAACCCGCAGCACCCTGGAACCTGATTGTCGGTTACGCAAAATATCAGCAGCAGATGGCGAGCATGACGGCCCTATTGGAAAAAAATCGTCAGGTACAACCTCTCAAAAACCTAAAGGCGAAAGTTGCCACCTTGCCCGATACAGTAATCCTGGTGCTCGGTGAATCGACCAATCGACAGCGCATAAGCCTATACGGCTATCACAGACCGACAACGCCCCATTTAGATGCTTTGCAGGCAAAAAATGAGCTTATGGTTTTCACTGATGTAATAACACCCAGGCCCTATACCATAGAAGCACTCCAACAGATCCTGTCATTTGCCGACTCTAAAAACCCGGATCTTTTTTATACCAAACCAAACCTGCTAAACATGATGCAGCAGGCTGGCTATGAGATTACCTGGATCACCAACCAGCAAACCCAAACTCGCCGCAACACCATGCTAACCACGTTCTCACAGTTGGCTGACCATCAGGTCTACCTGAACAATAATCGGGAACAGAATGCCAATCAGTACGACGAAGTTGTACTACCACCTTTTGCAGAGGCCCTAGAGTCAAATGCGGTCAAGAAATTGATTATTGTTCACTTGCTTGGCACACACCGTGCTTATGAACACCGTTTTCCCGAGACCTACAATCACTTTACTGACAGCAGTGGTGTCCCGGAGTGGGTAACACCAAATCTTATTGAAGATTACAACAACTACGACAACGCCATACTCTACAATGATGAAGTCGTGTCATCCCTGATTAAGGCGATAGACAGCAAGCACGATAACAGCCTATTGGTGTACTTCGCTGATCACGGCGAGGAAGTATACGACTACCCGGATAATCTGTTTGCGGGACGCAGTGAAGCCGCCCCCACATCAGCCATGTACACGGTACCATTCGTGGTCTGGACATCCCCGAAATTCAAGCAAACTCGAGATATCGACCAATGGCGCAGCGCCACAGATCGACCCTACTCTACTGCCCATTTCATCCACACCTTTGCCGACATGGTCGGGCTGAACTTTGCGGAAATGGATGACAGGGAAAGTTTGATTTCCCAGAACTTTCAGCAGCTGCCCCGCTGGATAGGCGATCCGCTCAATGCCAAATCACTCCAACGTTACAGTGACGTCATAGGGACCGAAAGATCCTCTACTCAAACGGCCGAGCGCAGGGTTTCAAAAGATATCAAAAAAGCGTTATAACGGTGCTGGCAATCAGCGCTCTCCCGTTTATTCATCGACTTCTATTATCGGGTCTGATCAGATCCGAACAATATTCGTTTTCCTTCCACTGTTGCATCAACATACCGCTGCCAAAAAACTAATGAAAGGCTTAATATTTATACCCCAGCTTAATTACAGACGGAGAACTGCTTGATACCCGCCACAAAAACCCTGGCCATCACCCTGATCATTTCGGCTTCCTTCACACTAATGAACGCCTGCACTTGGGTAAAAATACCCCCTGAGGCAGAGCAGGTGGTGCTATTGCCAGCGGACCGGGTCAATCAGTGCCGCCGCGTTGGCCAGATCAACAGTAATGTGAGAGCAAATTTAATAGGTTCCATTGCCCGCAATGCCGACAAGGTGCGCAACGAACTGGACAACCTCGCCCGCCAGCAGGCCCTCCAAATGGGAGCCAACACCATTGTTCGCCAATCAATTATCAATGGCAAAGGCACCTACATCGCCTATGACTGCCCCTGAAAGCTTTGATAGGTTTCTAAAAGCCCGGAAAATGATGTTAAACAGCACCCAACAGGGCAATCCACAATGACCAACTACCAAGTGCGGCTTCCCGCTGAATGGGAGCCACAGGATGCCATTCAGCTCACCTGGCCCCATGCCGGAACAGACTGGAAGCCGATCCTGAATGAAATTATTCCGGTGTATGAAACACTGGTCAGGCTCCTCACCGGCGCTGGCGAAGTAATCATCACAGTCCTGCCAACAGGACTTAACTCGCTGTCAAAACGGATGTCTCAACTCGGTATCTCAGCGGACAAATTGCAGTTATTCCCGGTTGAAACCAATGACACATGGGTACGCGACTACGGTCCTGTCACGGTCGAGACAGACCACGGACTCTACCTACTGGATTATCAGTTCAATGCCTGGGGGAACAAACACCCCTGTGAGCTGGATAACGCCCTCACTTCAGCGCTTTTCGAGCTGGGGGCCTATCCGGGAGCGAGTGTTCAAAAGCGCACGTTAGTTCTGGAAGGCGGATCCATTGAAACCGATGGCAATGGCACCCTGCTGACAACAGCCCAGTGTCTGCTGAACCCAAACCGCAATCCGTCATTTAACCAGACAGAGATAGAACAACAGCTCTGCAAAGATCTGGGGGTAAAAAAAATCAACTGGCTGCAGCACGGCGCTCTGCAAGGGGACGACACTGACAGTCATATCGACACCCTGGCAAGACTCTGCCCCAATAACGTGATTGCCTACCAGGCTTGCGATGACATAACCGACAGTCACTATCCGGAATTACAGCTCATGGCAGACGAACTGCAGGACATGACCAGTGCCGACGGCAGCAGCTACCGCCTGATTCCACTGCCCTGGCCCTCTGCAAAATACGATCAAACGGGCCAGCGACTACCTGCCACCTACGCCAACTTTCTGGTTTTCAACCACCTGGTTATTGTACCCACTTACCGGGATACAAAAGACAGCGAGGCATTGGCGCAACTGGCAAAGGCGTTCCCGGGATACCAGGTCGAGGGGGTTGATTGCCTGCCGGTTATCCAACAGCATGGCAGCCTTCACTGTATTACCATGCAATTGCCCAAGGGCACACTGAATGCTCATTAATCCATGACCCGAGGTAACGCTTCCATGGCTGAACTAACGATTGGCATTGTCCAACACGCTTGCAGTGAAGACGTGGCCGAAAATCTGGAAAAGACCATGACCGGCATCCGCGAGACAGCTGCTAACGGAGCCCAACTGGTGGTATTGCAGGAGTTGCATCGCAGCCTGTATTTTTGCCAGCAGGAAGATACGGCCATGTTCGATCTGGCGGAAACCATCCCCGGCCCCACTACCGACCGGCTGGGCGCGCTGGCCAGAGAGCTGGGTGTTGTCATTGTCGCATCGTTATTTGAGCGACGCGCGCCGGGGCTCTATCACAACACAGCAGTCGTGCTGGACAATGACGGCAGCATCGCCGGAATGTATCGCAAAATGCACATCCCCGATGACCCCGGTTACTATGAAAAATTCTATTTCACCCCCGGCGATCTGGGCTTCAACCCGGTTCAGACATCACTTGGCAAACTGGGCGTGCTGGTTTGCTGGGACCAATGGTTTCCGGAGGCCGCCCGGCTGATGGCAATGGCTGGCGCAGATCTGCTGATCTACCCCACGGCGATCGGCTGGAGTCCCGAGGATAATCATGTGGAACAGCAACGTCAGCGCGACGCCTGGATAACCATTCAACGCTCCCACGCCGTCGCCAATGGCCTGCCAGTGATTAGCGTCAATCGCATTGGCCATGAAGCTGACCCGAAAGGCGGGCCCGGGGCACTGTTTTGGGGATCCAGCTTCGTCGCAGGGCCGCAGGGAGAGATTATCTGGCAGGCAGAGAGTGGCAGGGAGGCGTTCTCAGTGGCACAGATCGACCTGAGCCGTAGTGAGACTGTACGCAGAATATGGCCCTACCTGAGGGATCGTCGCGTTGATCACTACAACCAGCTGACCAAACTGTACCGGGATTAACACCATCTGATACCAGCCAGCTTTCTACCCTCCCCCTTTAAAAGTCGTTCACTGCTCCAGTGAGCGTAAGATAAGCCGCGACGTCTGGGACAAGATTCGCCAACCCGTATTTTTTGAGATCCACATCATGAAGCCAATGCTGCCACTGCTGAATCAACGTCCAGGCTACATACCCAGCGACGCACAAAGCTTTGGCATGCGCTTCAGCGTGGAATGGTTTAGCAACAGGGTCACGGCAAAAGGAACCACAACGCAACGAATATGAAATACTCGGCCAACAGCACCCACCCGGCAGTTATTGAGTTCGATACCACACTGGCACGATTTGCCCAGAACCGGAAAGTCGACCCGAAAGCATCCAGTGCCGAAGTACTGGAATCGGCCAGAGTGGTCATGACCACGCACGAAGGCCTGAACGCCCTCTATGAGCGCGTCGCCGCGGTGGAAAATGCCGGGGTTTTCGCCGGGCGGGACTGGGCAAAACCGGCCATCCTGCAACCGGGTCTGGCAGTACGTTCATTGCGCCAGAGCAACGCCGACATCACGGTCATCGAAGCCCTCAGTGAGATCCGAATGCTGGCCATTGCCTCGCGTGACTATTTTCACCCTGGAATTGCCACCGAGCAGGCCCGCAACTTCCTGACCCAGGTTATGGCGCTGAACCTTGACCTGCTGTCCGGCCAAATGAGCGAAGCCGACCGCGAGCGTCCGCAGGAACTGGGTGCCATCGTGCAGTCGCTGTACCAGTATCTGCTCGAACATCTGGGTTACGAAAGCATCCTTGCCAGCCTGGTGGGCGAGGTCAAGCGCCTGCTTGCCCAGCGGCCGATCCAGACCGACAGCATCAAGAAAATGATCAGCCAGATCGCCAAGTGCCTGTTTGATCCCGAGCTTGATACCACCGGCAGTGAGGACGCCGCCCGCTTGGTCAGGGCCTTGTTTAGTCCCACCAAGGGCTGCCGGGAGGACCCCGGCCTAGAGGTCTACAACCAGCGGCTCGCTACCATGGACGGGACCGCTCTCATGGGGGAAGCTACAGCCTTTGCAAAGGCCATGGACGAGACCGGGCTAGTCTCTGCTTACCAACCCCTCTTTTTACGTTTTATTCGCAACCATCGGGACGATCTGATTCCGATTGCACTGGGACTGAGCGCCACTGGCATTGATGCACTGCACTGTTACAGGCAGCTTGTCTTTCGGCTGATTGACGACGCCATTTTTCCGGAAACCAGTCAGGCAACCTACGGTCTGGCCATGCTGCTCGAGCGTGGTACGCTCTTTCACCCGCCGGTAGCGGCCGGCCTCTGGCGACAGATTGAACTGAAGCTATCGGACGAAACGACGGAATTGCTGACCTCGGTGTTCGGTGAGGCACAGCCGCCTCGGGTCTTCCTGCTGGCGGGGGTGTTGAGCATACTTGGCTTGCCTCTGGGAGTTGGCCAAGGCAACAATCCAACTTGCCAGTCGGTCATCGGACTCTCAATGTGGGCAGATAACGACGCCGACTATCTTTTACAGTTAGTTGCCTGGGCCGCTCGCGACAACGAAATCCTGACCCGATTTGAGGGTGAGCAGATATCATCCAAGGGGCTTGAGGACGGCCTTGCCAAAGAATTGCCGCTGGATGTGGATGTGGTCTCGCTGATGTTGGTGCCGCACCTTGATCGCCTCTATATAGAAATGGGCCGCCTTTGCGGTGACCGCGACGATGACTTACACCGCTGGATTAACCCGGAATTCTATGGCTGGTGGGTAGGCCATGGTTTTCGGGTAGTGACCGACATCCATACCGGTAAACTCGATGACTACGAAGGCTTCATTCGGCAGTTCTATGCCAGTTACCACCCTTATTACAACGGCAATATGCCAGTGATCCACCCGCAACCGGCGGGCATCGCTTCTACCGACAGCGGCGGCCGCTATGTAGGCCGACATGCCATCACCATATTGCGGGTAGCTCTGGATGCTCATGCTCAGATGCGGGTTTACTTCTTCAACCCCAATAACGACGGTGGTCAGGATTGGGGGCAGGGCATTGTCTGCTCCATTCAGGGCAAGGACGAACTGAACGGTGAAGCATCTCTGCCTATTGCTGAATTTGCGTCACGGATGTACGTGTATCACTACGACCCGCTGGAGCTCGGTGATACCGATGCGGTACCGGACGAAGAAGTAGCGCTCGTGATGGAGCTCGGACGCACGAGCTGGGCGAAGGACCTGTGACTTTGGGGTCACCAACGTCTTAAAGCTTTATACCGGGAAACAACGGGGCCCATCACTTCAAAACCAAACTGGTTGCATCAGAGACAGATCGACTCATCGCCCCCCGTGACACCTTGATCCGCCCGCAGATTTTCAACACCTCTTTAGCCCGGAAGTGATTCGTACCGATCGCGTGACCGGCAGGCCTGAAAATAATTTTTTTGGGCACGACGATCATGTCCACTTTTAATAATCCGGCCTCTGCCAAGCAGGAAATTTTCTAATGGCCTAATTATTGCAAACTATCTATTGCTGTTCCGTTTATTTAACCCCAGATAATGATTAATTTCGTATCTAAACTAGCCCTATTCATGGGCAGAGGACTATTTATGAGTGGAAACGAATCCCGTAGGCAAGCTATCGCCAACATTACGAATAGCTACCCAAAACAGGGCGAAACGCCTGATCCTTTGAGCAAAATCTGGGCGACGGATGTTTTTAACCTCGCAACGATGGAAGAAGCTCTATCAAAAAATGCGTTTAAAGCGATGAAAAAAACCGTATTGACGGGTGCAGCGCTCGATCCAGGTACCGCCGACATAGTTGCTGCCGCAATGAAAGATTGGGCAATGGCAAAAGGCGCCAAGTTTTTCTCCCATATTTTCTATCCCATGACCAATGTTACCGCGGAAAAGCACGACGGTTTTATCGTAACCAACTCTGAAGGTGGCGCCATTACTGAATTTACTGGCAGCCTGCTTATCAAAGGCGAACCAGACGGTTCTTCATTCCCGAACGGCAGCCTGCGGATGACCAATGCTGCGCGAGGTTACACGGCGTGGGACCCAACCAGCCCTGCCTATATAATGCGTACCGCCAACGGCACGACACTCACTATCCCAAGTGTCTTCATGTCCTGGACAGGCGAATCCCTGGATAAGAAAATTCCTCTCCTGCGCTCCAACACAGCCATGGATAAAGCGGCCCGCAAGGTTTTGTCGCTAATGGGTGAAACAGAGATCGCCCCACTTAATTCGAGCTGTGGCGCAGAACAGGAATACTTCCTGGTCGACGAGAATTTTGCTAACAGTCGTCCGGATCTTTTGTTGGCAGGCCGCACATTGTTTGGTGCGGCGCCGGCCAAAGGTCAGCAGTTTGACGATCATTACTTTGGCGCTATACCTGTCCGCGTGCAGGTATTTATGCAAGATTTCGAAGATAAGTTATACCGATTGGGCATCCCTGCCAAGACACATCACAACGAAGTAGCCCCGGGGCAGTTTGAGATAGCACCTTATTTTGAGGCAGCCAACGTTGCGGCCGATCATCAGCAATTACTGATGACCTTGATGAAGGCTACGGCCAAAGAACATGGCTTCCTTTGTCTGCTGCATGAGAAACCATTTGCAGGAGTTAACGGCTCGGGTAAACACGTTAACTGGTCTGTCGGCAACGCCACCCAAGGCAACTTACTGGACCCGGGTAACACACCGCACGACAACCTGAACTTTCTGCTTTTTTGTGGCGCTGTTATTCGCGGCGTGCACTTGTACGGCCCCCTATTGCGTGCTGCCATAGCCTCTGCGGCTAACGACCATCGCTTAGGTGCCAATGAGGCACCGCCGGCAATTCTCTCCGTCTATCTTGGCGAGCAATTGGAAAGCGTTTTCGAAGACATAAAGGCAGGCAAACTACTCGAAAAGGCGAAATCTGGTGGTGTTATGGACCTGGGTTTATCACAGATACTGAAGTTCGAACGCGACCCGGGTGATCGCAACAGGACCTCTCCTTTTGCATTTACCGGTAACCGCTTTGAGTTCCGTGCAGTAGGCTCATCGCAGTCGGTATCAGGGCCACTGGTTGCAATGAATACCATGCTGGCCGATTCCCTAAATTGGATTGCGGACAGACTAGAACAAACTCTAGCTAGTGGCGCAGATCAGGCAACGGCTGTCATTAGTGTTCTCAAAGAACTGATGGAGTTACACAGCAATGTGATTTTCGGTGGCGACGGCTATTCAACACAATGGCATAAAGAAGCAGTTGAGGTACGCGGGCTGAAGAACATTCCCACCACAGCAGACGCTCTGCCAGCGCTCAAGGACAAATCCGTCATCAGCCTTTTTGAAACAACTGACGTGCTTAGCCCGGTTGAACTGGAGAGCCGCTTTGAAGTTTACGCAGAGCAATATATCCTGTCGATTGAGCTGGAAGCCAAACTTGTCTGTGAAATGGCCAGCACTATTATCTACCCCGCTGCGGTTAACTACATTTCTCAACTCTCCACCGCCTCATCTGGATTAGCGAACACAGGCATCACACTTGATGACTCCGTCGTTGAATCGACAGCAACGGAAGCAAACGCAATGATGGCGGAAGTTAAAAAGCTCAGTACAGCCCTTGAAAAGCATGACTTCGGTTCTATCGAAGCGCATATGGACTATTGCGCAGAGGCATTATGTACCTTGATGCTAGCCGTTCGAAGTCACGCTGATGCACTAGAAAGCATAGTATCTGACGAACTATGGCCTCTGCCAAAATACCGTGAAATGTTGTTTATTAAGTAATCTGAGTACGGACAATTGGAATTAGCCCCAATATAGGGCTGTAGCAATACAGCCCTTTTTTTATGTCCACCTAAGCCGCTCTCTAGGTAATTCCCGAGATAACAAAAAAGTTCATTTTCAAAATCACAAAAACCCCGATCATGGGGGATGACCGGGGTATGCTTTGGGAGAAGCATTGTTGCTGTAATAGATTAGTCCGCAGCAAACAAGAAAAGTTCACAGCTCTCTCAAAGTCACCATCTACTATGGTCGCAGCGACAATATGCAGTTAATTCACGCACGTCGAAACGCTCCTCTTTGAGAACAAGGCTGCACTCACTTCCTCTACTGCCATAGCGTTTCCTGTCCCCGGCAAGGCAAATACTGTGGCCCAAGAGGGCTACCCTAGGTTACACATATCTGCGGATCCGAAAATGAAAATACATAGCTCACCGCACTAATCGTATTGGTCATTGAATCAGCAGCGAGCGGGAGCGAAACCAATGTAATGACTGGCTATAACTATTTTTTCTTACTTACCTTCTTGGAACTTACTTGTAATTTTTTCAACACGTTTTCGATTCACACCAAGATCTGAATATCCAACTCTAGAAGCTGATCGAACATGTATCGTCATTTCGTTTGATTTAGTATCGGGAAAATAAAATTCTATATCATCAACGAACCCGAATACTTTTGAAGTAAACTCAGCTCTAATATAATTATCTTCAGCTACCGTGATCTTTGAATTTTTCAAGTCAATAAGTATTTCCAAAATACGTGCTTTTACTTCTAATGGTGTGCGCGTGGTCAAAATGGGCTCAATATAATGTTTACTATCTGTTGCCTGACTATTCACACAGTTTGGCGTGGTTGGACATTGGGCCAGCTGACCCTTCTCAATTCCTAATTTAGGCATCACACCTCCACATCCTATTAACAGTAATAAACTTATTAGAACAATCTGAATTTTTTATCCATTGTTCTTATCCTTTCAGGTTATAACGCAACGTTTAACGGCTTGCCGGTGCGACACTTTGTTAAATGATTGCTGAACTACCTCTCCCTCCAGCTCATCAACCTCCAAGAGCTGGACATCTTACGGAATGATGTGGCTATGCATACGAACATACTATGGCCCAAGGATTATTTACATTGTAAAGTTAGGCTAAGCGGTCAGGTCATTTAACACATCACATTAGGTGGCATCGCTCACCATTTTTATCATGGAATTTTCGAACGCTTTATCCAATACGGCAACCATCACAAACATGCCGGCGAACACCTTCAACTGGCACAGGTTCAGGAGGTGAATGAAAGCCTGTTCGTGAATGTCTATTCAAAAACACGTATATTCCCAAGTCTTTTTCATCCCCGACTAAGGACATCTTGATGCTCTTTGCACTTATTGTTGGCGGCCTGATCGGCTACGCCTTTGGCAAACTTCCCGGCTTTTTCATTGGTGCTGCGATCGGTGCTTTCCTTTTTAACCTGATGAAAAGCCAGCTTATCGGCAAACTTCAGAAAATACAGTCTGGCTTCTTTGAATCTGTCTTTGCCGTCATGGGTGCGCTGTGCAAAGCAGACGGTGTGATATCCAGAGACGAGATACAAATGGCTGAAACCATGTTCGCGCGCTTCCACCTGAATGAAGACCAGAAAGCCAAAGCCAGGGCTGCCTTCAACCGAGGCAAAGAACCGGACTTTGACTTGGACGCGGAGCTCAACCATTTCCTGCAGATCAGCGGTCGGCAACCGGCTTTACTGAAGATGTTTCTTCAGGTGCAGGTTTCCGCCGTCGCCGCCGACGGAGTTATCCACCCTGCAGAACATGAAATGCTGGTTCGAACCGCCCGAATACTGGGGCTGCCTGAAAGCCAGGTCGATCAGCTGGAAGCCATGTTGCGTGGAGCCCATACCGGACACACCGGCGCCGGCCCGGGGCAGCGCCCCACCACACAGCAGATTGATGATGCCTACAAGGTACTGGGTGTATCGCCCTCGGCCGACGATGCCGAGATCAAGAAGGCGTTCCGCAAACTGATGAGTGAGAACCATCCCGACAAACTGGCTGGCAAGGGCCTGCCTGAGAGCATGCGCGAAATGGCGGAAGAGCGCACCCAGGAAATCAGCCACGCCTATGATGTCATCAAGGATATCCGCAAAAAAAGCGCCTGAAATAATCAGAACCATCGCGATATTTTGGCAGGGCAGTTATCGTCTCACTCAAACAACTAATCAGTACGCCTGTTTAGCAATCGCAATAGCTTTTTCTGCAAAGGATATCCGAAAAGACGAAAATATCTCGGTAACTATCGGGCACAACCTGTTTGGAATGGAGTATATGAAGGATCATGATGTTTATACTTTTTATGAGAACTTGCATCATTCAAGCATTTAAACCGTAAGCTTCCCCAATAGCTGGACAGGTAATAAGTAGAGCTTTCTGGAATAATACTGCTAGGAGGTTCACATGCGGAAGTCCCGTTTTTCTGAGACGCA
>PANQ01000029.1 GCA_002707685.1 Porticoccus sp.
TTCCGTCAACCGTTCGGTTAACCAGGCCAGGATCAGCGGGGTGACAATCAATCCGAAGAAGGCTGGCAGCAAGTGGCTGCCGACCGCCAGCTCAATGGCGATATTGCCCATGAAAAGCCAGATATAAACGGGTAGCAAAATGAGCTGCACAATCAGCAGTACCAGCAGCACGCCGAGACGAATAGCGGGATCATCCGGTAACAGCCACAACAGAAGACCAACGAGCACCGGTATCAGAATAAAATTGCCCGTCAGCAAAGCGGCCAGAAAGCGGCGATCACGAAATGCCGACCTGAGATGTATCAGTGGTACCTGAGTGAAAGTGGTATACAGAAGAACACCCAGGGCTGGCCAAAACAACATCTCCCAATGACGGGTCTGTTTTGGTGATACCCAGCCGATGGCCATGCCGGCCAGGATGGCAACCAGATAAATCCAGACCTGATATCGCTCCAGTTGTTCGCGCATTTAAAGCTGTTCCTGCTGTTTTTCGAGGGCACGATAGTATCATTGGTGCGCAATGAAAGCGCTTGAGATGGTCTGCGTAGTATCAGGATGTAATGAGCTTTGGAGATTGGGTATCTTTTCGCTGATTGGAAGTTGCGAGCGAAGTTAAGCGTTCCTTAATGCGGGTCGTTTTTCTGATCCGGTGGTTTTCGGCTCAGGTAGATGAATCATTCAGGAAGTAATGAGAAAAACCGCGTATTCTCAAATAATCGATAAGGCTGTTACTGTAATTGATGGGCAACCTTGGCGTCTGGTGATTTCGTAGTCCATACGCAACCGGACATTCTATACCTGGGCAACTTGAATAACAGGTTGCCCCGGTTCCGAGAATGGTAGACGTTGGATTAATCAACGAGTATTGAATAGTCGATGTCAAAGCAAACCCGACTCGGCAAACGAGAAGGGCACACCGTCACCAATGATAAAATGATCCAGCACCCGCACATCAATGTAAGCCAGGGCTTCCTTCAGTCGTGTGGTGATGGCTCTGTCGGCACTGCTGGGCTCGCAGACTCCCGACGGATGATTGTGGGCCAGGATCAACGCACCGGCGTTCAACAGAAGTGTGCGCTTGAGTACCTCGCGAGGATACACGGAAGCCCCGTCGAGGGTGCCGGTGAACAGGCATTCAAAGGCGATCACCCGATGTTGCGTGTCGAGGAAGATGGCGGCAAAGACCTCGTGGGGCTTGCCGGCCAGTTTAAGGCGCAGGTACTCCCGCACCGCGTTGGGATTCTGCAGTGCGGTCTCCCGTTGGAACAGGCGTTGTTCCAGTAGGGCAATGGCTTGCTCAATGATGCGCTCTTCCCGCCGACGGGTGTCGGATAAACAATGGGGTGTTGCGTCAATGGGATCAGTGATTGCTAAGGATGTGGTCATGGGAACCTCCGGAAAAGTGATGGAGGGTTCCCTCCCAAAGGGCTGGGCCCTCCGGGACATGGGATCAATGGCATCCACTACCGCTTGAGCAGTAGTCGCTCGCTGGATCGGATGCGGTGCGAGCGGGGTTGATCAATGCGGTGTGTCCGCATCACAGCCTTGCAGATCGCGGCTGTTTGGCATGTCGCTGACCAGAGTCAGCCGGCATTCGGTGTCAGGTCATCCAGGGGCAATGGGGCGATGCCCCGAGCCTCGTCAATTTTTTTCGCCACCCGCAGGGCGGCGTCCAGTTCACTGATGCCGTGTGCCTGCATCAGTTGGTAGCGTTCGGCCTTCTCCTCCGGTTCGGTCATCGCCATGGCCAGGTACAGGCTGGGTGGCACCGCCCGAAACAGGAGCTCCATGGATTTGGACAGGATCACGCCTTCCGAAAACTTGCCAGCTTCCTTGCGGGCGGACAGCATCAGCGCTTTCTGGGAGGGGGTGAGTTCGCGGAAGCGGGCGATTTTCTCGACCTCGTCCGGGGGCATCGACAGGCAGATCCACCACTCGATCATGTTGAGCATGGTTTCGGCTTCTTTCGGCAGGTCGTCCAGATTTTGGGTCGCCAGCCAGAACCAGGCGCCCAGCTTCCGCCACATCTTGGTGATCTTTACCACATAGGGTGCGAGGAGCGGGTTCTTGGTAATGATATGGCCTTCGTCGGTCACGTTGATGATGGGACGCCCCAGAAACTGATCCCGCTCGGCGATGTTGTTGACGGTATTGATTAGTGAGATATAGGCGATGGAGAGCTGGGCGTTGTAGCCTTCGCGGGCGAAGGTGGCCAGATCCACAATGGTNATGTCCGCCTCGGGCCAGGGGGTGCCNGGGCGGTTGAACATCTGGCCATCGATGCCCTGGCAAAACAGTTCCAGCGCGTCGGCCATTTCCAGTAAGCGAGCCTGCCGGATTTCGGGTAATGCGGTGCCCNGGCTGCGTTCCCGCAGGGCATCGCGTACATCCTCNGTCAGCACGGGTCGCCCATCAGTGGCGCAACGGTGGGCGGCATCCAGAATGCACTGGCGGATCAGGCTGCGGTCGGCGCGGGTCATTCGCGCCTCCTCCTTGTCCTCGCCCCCGGTAATCATCAGCCGGGCGGTGATTTCCAATTCGCCCAGTACATCCCGCTGTTCATCACCCTGGTCGTTATCGGTGTTCCGGTTGTCGTCAATGGCATCCGCGTCCAGGGTCCAGACCTGGCTGGGCGTGTCGACCAGGCGCTTGGCATCTACAAAGGGCGCCAGACTCACGNCGGCGCCGGGCGCGAGTTTGACCCGGTGGACGGAAAGTCCCAGGCGTTGGGCGAAGTCGCCAAACAGTCCGAAGGAATTGCCGGCCTCGACGATAAACAGCCGTGGCCGGTAAATGGCGGTCACCTGGTTCAGGATATTGTTCAGCGTCGCACTTTTACCCGAACCGGTGGGGCCGAAAAGAAACAGNTGGGCGTTCATCTGTCGATCCAGCCGGTTCAGTGGGTCGAAGGTGACGGTTTCGCCGCCGCGATTGAAGAAAGTGATGCCGGGGTGGCCGGTACCCTGGCCGCGGCCCCAGAGCGGCACCAGATTGGCGGCGTGCTGGGCAAACATCAGTTGGGTATACCACTGGCGTTTGTCCTGGGCGGGGTTGAACACCGCGGGCAGCCAGCGCAGATAACTGTTGAGGGGGGCGACCTCGTCCTCCTCCCGCACNGGCTGCAGTCCCGCATTGAGCATGACGTTGTTGAGCTGCACTCCACGGGCCTCGAGTTCGGCTTGGTCCCGTCCGCGGAGATAGAAAGCCATCGCCCCCTGGTAGAGTTTGTGGGCCCGGCCAATAATGGTCCGCGCCTGCTGCACATCCTGCCGGGTATGCTCCGAAGACAGGGTATCGCCCACGGCCTTGCGGCCCAGATGATTGAGGCGGGATTCCAGGCTGTCTTGCGGNGTGGCCACCAGGGTCAGGCACAGGATGGTGTCCTCCGGCATCTGGTCGAACAGCGCATTGAGCGCATCGCCGCCTTTGCGGGTCTCCCCGGTCAGATGACCCGTCGCGGGGGGCATACGCAAGCGATCCAGGGCGACGGCCCGGTGGGGCATCCGGTTGAACCACCACAAACCGTTGGCGACATCCGATCGGGGTTGTTCGAAGAACAGTCGTTGCGCGAAATCCCGACCACTGGCCAATTCGATCTCATCGCTCTCCCCCTCTTCGGGATAGCCCGCGAGCTGGTAAAAGCGCTCGCGGTCGGCGAGGGAGTCCCCCAAAAAATCCGGTTGGGGGTTGAACCAGCGCAACAGCCAATCGTGGATGTCGGCGGCGGACAAGCGGTGCGCACGAACCCCGGCATTATGCAGGCCTCCCTCCAGCCGGTTGCAGGTGATCGTCAGGGCCTGTTCCGGTGACAGTGTCCGCCGGGCGGCGCCGGCGTGCCGGTAGACCACCAGCCGAACTCGACGGGTCTGGCCGCGCCAGGGCAGCCGGGTCACGGTCTCATCGGTAAACAGTCCGCCGGGCTTGGCGATGGCTTCCAGGTGGTGGGTGAAAAAACGGAGATAGAAATCGCTGAACGCGGTGCCCTGCGCGCGGGGGTGGAGATAGCGCCGCAGTGATGCCAGGTAGCGATCCCAGTGGGTTTCGTCCTGGGCGTACAGTTGTACCACCCAGGGGNTGTCGTCGAGTTCGTCGAAACTGTCTTGCAGGGCGTTTTCCAGGGCGTCACGGGCCTGCCACAACCAGGCGTTATCCCGTCCTTCGGTACCGATGGGGGTGAGTTCGTAGAATGCCGCTACGGACCGTCCGTCCTCCAGCAGCATACAGCGGGCATCGGGCAGGTATTCCGCCCAGGGCAGGAGATCGGCAAAGGAGGGGTTGACGTGGTACAGGGTGGCTTCGTCGGCTCGGGTGGCTGTGCGATCTGTTGCCGCCTCGCCGGTACCGGGTTCGGGTATTCCCGCTGCGGCCAGACGGTCCACGTGGCGCTGCCAGGCATCGCTCCCGGAATGGCCAGCTTCGGCGGGTGCCGCCCTCTGTTGCCAGGGTAACCGCCAGTCCATCAGTAATCCTCTACCCGTTCTCCCGGTAGGGCGTACTGCAACTGCCGGTAAAACGGGAAGACCGTGCTGTAGCCAGGCACAGGTACCGGCTCCGAACCGGCCAGGTGGGGAAAGACATACATCACCAGGTCGGGATTGGGGAGGCGGTGAAACTGGCTTTTGATCTCGTTCTCCGCGGTGCGGGTATAGAGCGTATGCACCGATGGATTTTCCAGTTCTGTGCCCCTCAACGGTCGGCGCAACACCAGCCGGGCTTCCAGCAGTTGCTGCGTTAATTGGCTTTGGCCAGGGCTGCCACCGGTTCCCCGCTGCCAGATGTCCAGCATGGATTCGCCGTTGTGCGGCAGCAGCGCTTCCTTGTGGGTGGCACAGCCGGCCAGGAGCGCGGTGGCGACCAGGCAGATGGCAGTGTTAGTCCAGCGGTGACACATGGTCGGCACCTCCCAGGCGATGGTTGACACGGCGACCGTTGGGGTCGAAGTCGATCTCAAGGGGTTTCTCAATATGCACAGCGACATCGGCACCGGGCGGGACATAGACCGCGGCAAAAGCTTCGCCATACAGCTTGTTGACCCAGGCGGACATATCCTGCACCCCGCCGGCAAGAATACGGCCCATGGCTTCATCCCCCGAGATGCCGACCGTGCCCAGTGTCCCGTTGCTGTTGCTGACGTAGGCGACATTGCCGCTGTCCGAGTCGATAAACGAGGCGGCCCCAGCGCCCGCAGCGGTGATCAATGCGCGGGAGCTCAGGTATTGCTGGGCATTACTGCGCCGGTCGCCACTGACGCAAGGAATTCCGTAGGGATCGCTGATCCAGCCCAGGGTATTGCGATTGCCAGTCGTTCGGTTCTCATCCGTCGTGATCTCCGGGACGGTACGGATGGTGCCGTCCTGAAAGACAAAGGTAATGGACTGAATCTGGCCGCGCACGCAGGAGAGAGTCCAGTCCCCCGAGGCAGTACCACTGACCACTGCGCCGGTCACCTCCGGCAGATCAATGCCGTTGGCGGTCAGGTTGTCCGGGCCGATCAGGACTTTGAAAGGGTAGGGGTCATTGACGGTACCGTCGATGGGAATGCGACCGATCAACGCGGTCATCGAAATCGATCCCATCAAGGTGGCGTTGGCGGGGACGGTGTAGACAGGTTCGGCAACATTAATAACCGGCGTTTTTGATTCCGTATCGGTTGGCCCAGACGCTGCCCTTGAAGCCGATGGTGCCGAGGCGAAGGGGCTGGTGATGCCCAGGTGGTTTCCTCCGGTGGTTTCTTCCGCGCTCTCCGATGGTGGTTGATCGTCCGGTTCAATCCAGCGAATACCGCTCACTGCCGGTATGTCGCCACCCTCCAGTCCCAACCCGACCGGCAATTCCGTACCGCCCAAATCGTCGAGCCGACGCTCAAGGTCGTTGAGCAGGCTTCGGGTTTGCCGGGTGTCGGAGGCAACTTCATTGCGGGTCTGCTGAAAGCGGCTTCGCTCCTCCGCCAGCGCCCTCTGAACCCGTTGATCAATGGTGCTTTCCCGTTGGCGCAGGCGGCGGTTTTCCTCGGCCTGGCGCTCGTTGTCGTCCAGCGCAGTTTGCAGCTCACCGCGCAGCTGTTTGACCTGAGCCACCAGTGTGGCGACGGTGTCCCGCGGGGTGTCCCCCTCGATGCCAAGGGCTTGCATTTCCTCGGGGGTCAGCGGGTTACCGGGCCGATCCGCGGTTCTTGGCGACGGCTGTTGGTCGGACGACAGCCGCAGGCCGACAAAGACCAGCAGGCACACCAGCGGAATCATCAACCATTTGAGCAGGCCATTACTCCGCATTGTCGGCTCCCTGTCCTCTGGGCAGGTTGGTGGCCGCATCCACCGGGCTGATCATCGGCAACAGGGCGTCCGCCAGGCCGTGCCCCCGGGTCACCAGGTACAGGACGGTGGTATCGGTGGGCTCGCCGCGGGGACCCAGCGTCGTATGCTGAAACGTCGCCGCCACGAAATCACCCTGCAATATACGGGGATCTAACGCCAGCCAGTGATCGGTGGTATTGGTCAGCAGGACCGCGGTGAGCCAATAGTTATCCAATCGCCAGGCTGCCAGGGCTCTGGCACGTAGGGGCAAAACGGGTGCCAGGTTGTCCAGCTTCAGCGAGCTGCTGAGAGTGACCCGGGATAGCCCTGGCACGGGTTCCACCGTGCGCAGCGGGGCATACAGACTTTGTGCGGCATAACGGGTCAAGGCCACGGGGATCGGAGTATTGCGGTGCTTGTTCTGGATATCACCCGCATCGGCAGCGGAGGCGGAATCGCTGCCTCCGGCAGAGTCGGTCACGATGCGAACGGACTCGAGCGGGGCCTCGTTGCCATCGGCCGGGGTGGCCACCACATCGAGCAGAATCAGATCGCCCGTGTCGGTATCCTGTAATTGCAGCCGGGTGGCTTCCAGGGGTTCATTCGCTCGTAGGTAGATCGCGCCGCCCGCACTTTGTACCCGCAGGCGTGAATTCAGTGAGGCGGGTACTCCCACCCGCACAGCGCGGTTGACGAAGATAACCCGCTCTTCATCAACGTGCAGAGGAACGGTAAGGGGCAGGCGCTGCCAATGCAGGATTTCTACGGCGTGGCTGTTGCCAGCGAGTGACAGGATCAGCCAGAAGCAGCCTGACACCAGGCGATTCGAGCGGCTCATGGTGTGCCCCCCGGCAGAGACTGCGTATCTGGATTGGCTTGGGAGCCGGTGTCCGGCGGCATAATCCGTTGAGGTGTCTCTTTGTAGCAGTCCAGTACCAGGCCAAAGGGGTTTTGCTCCGGATCGACATCGCTGCGCAGCACTTTCAGGGGGAAGCGCACCAGGGCGCGCTTGACCTGTTCCGAGCCGTAGTACTCATCGATGGCGACATCCAGCGTGACGATCCAATCCCGGTTCGAGATGGCTTCGACGCGGGCGCCGGGCTTGTCGCCATAACCACGACCGGGGATTTCGTAGAGACCGCGTACCCGTTGCCGAAGTTCGCCAGCCTGACGGCGTTCCTCGTAGTCCTGTTGCAAGAACACTCGACAGTTGGGGGTTAGGTAGGCGGACAAGGTGTGTATATTTCGGAGGTAATCCTTCTCGCCGTTGCTGGGCCAACGATTGAGCTGCTGAAAGATATAAAAAGTGAAGGCATACACCGAGGCGGGCGGCACCTCCCACCATTTGCGCACGCTGCCCGAACGCAGGTCCGGGGGAATATGGATGGTCAGGTCGCGCGGCGCGCTCCACCAGCCAATACCCAGCCCCATGGCGAGGACGAACAGGGCGGCGAGCCCAAGGCGCAGTGTGTTGACATGGGCGCGGAGGTGGGTCACTTCGTTTTTGAACCGGCTCATGGCGCGCTCCGTTTCGGGGTGCGGCGTGTGGCCCAGTAACCGGAGCGGGTTATCAGATCTCCGGCTCCCAAGTGATCGCCCAGCAGTGGGTAGCGCAGGGCCAGATGCCACTGCAGTTGGCGGTACAGCCAGGTTTCGGGCCGGCCCCGTTTCAGTCGTCGCAACACACCGCCACAGGAAAAGATTCCAATGGCGCTGGTACCGACTATCAAACTGGGAACCACGGCGATACTGCCGAGCAGCCAGGCCAGCGGCAGGCCCAATGTCAGGCCGATGGCTGCCGAGCCACCCGCGCAAAGCCAAAGTTCATCGGCGGTCAGCCCGCGAACCACCACCGGCTGGCGATTCAGGCGGTGAGGCAGAAAAAGGATGGTGCCATCCTCCTTGTTGGCCAGATCGGGGGACATCGTTCTGCCCTACAGAATGCCGGTGGCTTCGGTGAGCAGCCAGATACCCACAACCAGCAGAATCGCTCCCACCGCCACGGTCAATCCGAATTGCCCCCAGGTGGCACGGCCGGTATGAATTTCCGCATAACGGGTGTAGGCGTGGTAGCACACCCCGACAAACATGGAGGCCACCACCAGCAGGGCAATCAGCATCACGATGTCGTAGCCGTAATTCTGCAGGGTTTCCATGATGCCGCTGCCGGCACCACGGGACGGGTCTTCCATGGTAGGCAACTGCGCGAATACCGGCAGCGGTAGCATGGCGGCCAGCAGACTGCCGACCGGGAGGGGAAAAAAAGAGAAAGCTCGTTGTGTCATGGCAACACCTTTCAAACGGTCAGGAAAGTAAAAGGAACGTCAGCACCACATACATAGCGACAAACCGTATCGCCACGGCGAGGAACTGACGTTGGTTGATGCTGTGTTCGGCCCAGCCCACATACGCGGTGCGCAGTGCCCAGACTCCCCACAGCAGCAAAACGGCAAAGACCGCGCTGATAAGCACGGTGGCCATGGTGTCGGGTGAGTAACCGGCATTGGCCTGAAAGGCGGCGACTTGGTCGGCGGACAGGCTCATGGCATCGGCACCGATTCGCGTTGGTAATCGCCGATCAAACGTGCTGGTTCCCGGGGTTGTGCCCGTTCTGGTACCAGATACGCGTCAATACCCCGACGAATGCTGTCGATATCCTCAAGTAGTCGGGGGTAATCAAAGTAGTAGCGCGCCGCATCAGGTCGCACGGACTCGCTTCGGCGGGCTACCAGACGTTCAACAGTATTTAGCTGGCGTAGTATGGCCGCCAGGCGGGCGCGCTCATCGATGCTGGCTGGCGCTTGTTCATTGGCCACGGCATGGCTTGAGGCAATGCCAATCGCCAGCACAACGCAATAAGTCGAGAACACTGTCTTGGAACACAAGGCCATCACACTTGTCCGCTATCAGTCGGTACGGGTGGGATGCTGCGTTATTCCCCAGGGGCGCGCCGCAAACAAAGAGGATTGGTTGTTAACCGTATTGGCGATATGAGAGTCAGCGAGATCTATCAGCTTTCTTGAATTTTTATCGGCCTCGTTCGTTACCTGTAATGGAAACAATATTTATTCAGGTCCGGCGCTTGCCGGTCCCTGGGTATGGGTAGGGTTTATTCCAGGATGGTTTCACCAAAACGAGAGCTGAGAAAAGTCGGACTGACGGTCACCATGTCCCGCATCAAAGTATTGGACGTTTTGGCTTCCGCTCAAACCGAGAGCCGTCACCTTCGGGCCGAAGAAATTTACAAATGCCTGATGTCGACCGGTGACAGCATGTCAGTGGGGACGATTTATCGTGTGCTCGCACAATTGGAAATGGCCGGGCTGGTCGTTCGACACAACTTCGATACGGGACAGGCGCGGTACGAGTTGGCGGGCGATGACCGTCACGACCATATGGTCTGTATGGACAGTGGCGAGATCATCGAATTCAGGGATCAACAAATTATTGAACAACAGAAACGCATCGCCAAGGAACAAGGCTATGAATTAGTGGACTATCGTTTGGTACTCTTTGTTCGTAAAGACATCCGAACGGAGAAGTCGGTCGGTGGAATATGATCCGTAGCCTGGACGGGACTACTCAGTTTCCTGTAGCGGCGGACCAGTGAACTCCGCTTCGATCATTACGTTGATGTCATCGCCGACGCCCATCGTCGTGCCAGGTTCCGGGAGACCGTATGTCATCCCGAAATCGGATCGTTTGAACGTGCCGGTTGCCGAAAATCCGATCCGGGCGTTCGGGTCCATGGGATGCCCTTTGTAGCCTCCGTTGAAAACCGCTTCAAGAACGACAGGTTTCCTGATGCCCAATATCTCCAGATCACCGTGGACGTTGACGGTTTTCTCGTCGGTTAACTCCACCCGGCGGGATGTGAAAGTGATCTCGGGAAACACCTTGGCATTCAGCCAATGCTCATCATTCAGGATAGTATCGGTAAATCCTTCCGGTGGGCTCGGAAGGTCAAGGGAAAGAGGGTTGATCGTCGCTCTTAGGGATGACTTCTCCAATTGCGCCGGATCAAGCTCAAGTGTGGCGTCAAATGAATCGAAAGTCATCGTGTAGTCGGTGAAGCCGAGATGACTCACACTGAACACCAGGCTCGCATGACTCTTATCCAGCGTGTAAGTGCCTGAAGGAAGATCGGTTGTGTTTTCTGCCTGCACCGGAAAGGTGATACACAGCATTATAATAGCGATAAGACTGTACATTCTCATGGGGTGAACCTATGCGCTTTTGAGTTTTTCGATATCCAGTTTTTTCATTTGCAGCATCACTTGCGTGACCCGCGCTAATTTCTCCCGGTCACTGCCGCCTAAAAGGTCTCCCATAATGGTGGGAGAGATTTGCCATGATAAACCGTATTGGTCTCTTACCCACCCACATTGTTCGGCTTCTGGCATGGCGGAAAGCTTTTCCCAGAAATAATCAATCTCTTCCTGCGTATCACAATTGATCATGAGGGATATTGCCTCATTGAAGGAAAACCCGTGTTCATGTGCGGAGTCCATGGCTGCCATCCAGGTGCCGCCAATCATAAAGTCGGCAAACATCACTGTTCCTTCCCTGTCGGGTTCCATGCCTGCGGGGTAGCGGGCCATTAAACCCTGTTTCGAATCTTTGAAGATGGATGTGTAATACGTAATAGCGTCCTCGGCCTTGCCGCAGTTCTCGCCGACGAACATAAGGCACGGCACAATGGGCGGTCTGGGGTCGCCGTCAGGGTTAACTGCCACGATATTCCGTACCGGTCCTGAATCCAGCCATAGCGCTGACTAAACGGATATTGATCAAGCGGCATAAGTGTTGTGCCGTATATGGCAAGTTTCTCCCAGACTTTATCAATCTTTTTCGCTGCGTCCGGATCGCGGGACGGATCAAAGTTGATGAAAAATGAAATCGACGGGTTAGGCGTAAACAACGGACCTGCGCTGATTGCCATGAAAGGACAGCCCAGCAGATTGAATGACACAACCTCACAGTCGCCAGAGGGGGTATCGTGCAGGGTTGTTACATCGGTAACTTCTGAATCTTCAAATATCTCTGTATAGAATTCAGCGGCTTCTTTGGCTTCCTTGTCAAACCATAGATGGGGAATGATTTTTTGCACGGGTGTCACCTTGTCAAATCGTCATAGTGGTTCTGAGTGGCTGTACAACAATAATCCGGAACATGCCGGCAGATTACTTTTACGGAATATTAAAGAGGTTAATTGTCGCCGAATAGTATTGCACCTCATAGTCGAACAGGCCGTCCGGTATTCGACATCGCCATGAAGATATTTTTGATGGCTTATCTCTTTCACTGCAAGCCGAGCACAATTCCGGCGAAGGTCGGGGGCTCAGGGTGATATCTTCGGAAACGAAGACATTTAATCCGCAGGAGAGCTGCTTTGGTAGTTTCCACTGGGAGAGCACACCGCCGGAAGGCGGCGATTTTGCATTGAGACTGAAGCATCCTCAACGTTAGGGATACCCTGAGTAAGCAAGATGACAACAGGCAGTAAGTAGTGATGGATAATAAAATATCTTATTGGATGTTTTATTAGAGCTAATGGGTCTGGCTGGGCCGATAGTTGATATTGGCCTAAGGTTCTGTATAATCATTCCCGTCAGAAGTTTAAAGGCAGAATTTCTGTCTGCTGGGAGTTTTAAATGGAATCCCCGATTCCCCTGCCGGTCGAGCGAGCCATTCTCAAGCTGGGTAGCGATATATCCCTGGCACGCCGGCGGCGCCATATCACCCAGGCCTCGCTGGCGGAGCGCATGGGTGCGTCGATCTCCACCGTTCAGCGTATGGAGAAGGGTGATGCCCGTATACCGATCCACTTTTTTGCCCGTGCCCTGCACGTGTTTGGAGAAATACAGGCTCTGGAACACTTGCTGGACACCGCGAGCGACGAGATTGGGCTGACCCTGATGGATGAGAACCTGCCCAAGCGCGTGCGCAGTAAGCGCGGCACGCCAAAAGCACTATGAGAATGAATGCGTCATGAGAAATCCTAAAAACAAAGGGCGCATCGCGTGAGAACTGCCACCACATCGATACGCAAACAGGTTCAGTTATGCATCGGCAAGGCCGGAACACCGGTAGGCCAGCTCGTGTACGTAAAGCAGGGGCGACGTGAGAACAGCGCCATCGCCTATGACGAACCATGGTTGTCCAACCCGGAACGGTTCAACGTCTCCGCCGATTTGCGCCTGGGGACGGGATACCAGCCCCACAAAGCGACCTCTCCTCACGATTCGGTCTTCCATGGCGCTATTGCCGATACGGCACCGGATGTCTGGGGAAGGCGGGTCATCGCCCGCGATCATGCCAAGCGTCGAAAGGAGAACCCGCATCTTTCCGCACTCACTGAAATGGATTACTTATTGGCGGTCGATGATTTCAGCCGGGTCGGGGCCTTGCGCCTGCGTGACGGGGACGGGTGGTACCACCGGTCGGTGGAGGAGGGGCGGCGCAGCACACCACCATTGATCGAACTCGGGAAAATTTTCCACGCCAGCCAGGCACTGGAGCGGGGCCAGGAAACTTCGGAGGATCTACGTTACCTGCAGGGCAAGGGGACGTCGTTGGGCGGTCTGCGCCCCAAATGCACGGTGATCGACGAAGACGGCTGGCTCGCTATCGGCAAGTTTCCGAGTGTGGGTGACACCCGAAGCGTCACCCGAGGGGAGGTATTGGCCCTGCAGCTGGCGCGGTGCGCCGGCATTGAGGCCGCCATCGCGCGTATCGTTCAATTGGAGGATGTGCCAGTGGCGATGATCCGCCGTTTTGACCGTAGCGGCACTGATGGCCGGATTCCCTACCAGTCGGCGGCTTCTCTGTTGCAGGCCTCACGCGAGGAGGAGCGCAGCTACACCGAAATCGCCGACGCCATCCGCAGTTATGGCCACGCACCTACGCAAGACTTGCAGCAGCTCTGGCGCCGACTGGTATTCAACCTGTTGATCACCAATGTGGACGACCACCTGCAGAATCATGGTTTCCTGCACGTAGAACGCGGACTCTGGCGCTTGTCGCCGGCCTTCGACATCAACCCCTTCCCGGACAAGGAGCGAGAATCCAAGACCTGGCTGTCGGAACAAGACGGGCCCATCACCGACCTGGAGATGCTGTTGGCCCGGAGTGCCTATTTCTCACTGGATAAAGACAAGGCCCTGGCCGTTCTGGCGGAAGTACGGGCGGTGGTAGCGAACTGGCGGGACATTGCTGTCGGCCCGGAAGTGGGCATGCGGCGGGAGGATTTGGAAGATTTTGCGTCGGCCTTTGAGCATGAGCAGATGGATATGGCGGTTGCGTTGTTGAAACAGTAGTCCATAGCTGGATGGTGAGAGAGGCGTTAAAAAGGAATTGGTATTGATCTTCAACGAACCGAGTTTGGAGGAAGCATGGCGCTGTTTGACGCTTGGTGCACATTAAAGAAAGAAAAGGACAAGCGTAAGCGCCTGTGGAAGCTTACGGAGAGGGATGGTGGGCGCGATGAAATACACGGAGAACTTGTTCAAATTATTCGCTCTCATTATCAGCGGTTAGAGCGCATTGCCGAAGATATTGCCAGGCTTGGTTACTCGGATGCTGCCAACATTCTTGGGGCTGTATTGCCACAGAACCCGAAATCTCGATCTGGTGACATAGGCGAGATTCTGGCCACTGAACTTGTCGATGAGACAACTGGGTTCAACGTGCCTATTCGCAGGCTTCGCTATAAAGATGGTAGGGATATGGCACTACGCGGCGACGATTTCATCGGTATTGCCTACGACGACGAAGAACGACTATGGCTGCTGAAGGGGGAATCTAAGAGTCGAAAAAAGCTTGGGAAAACAACTATCACTGAAGCTCGTGAGGTGCTCAATCGAAACCATGGCCGTTGCACGCCAGACTCCCTGCTGTTTGTGGCCGACAGGCTACTTGATAGCGATGACGATGAAGAGCGGAAATTGGGTAGAACCATTCGTGATGAGGTTGGGAGAGCGACGCTAAGACCGAATCGGATCGACCATATGTTCTTTACTCTGTCCGGGAATGGTGTGCCGAGTGCCATGATGAAGGACCTGGAAGCTGCGAGTACCAATCGGAACCACTATGTCGCCAACCTTCACGTAGAAGATCACGGGGAGTTTATAAAAACGATCTACGACGAGGTGAAAGATCTTGGAAGCGATTGATGAACTTCGGGACTTTTTGACCTCAGCAACTGAAGATGCAGTTTGGGGACGGCTCTTGGACCGGGGGGCGGCGTGGGCTCTCATGCGTGTTGACGGCAAACTTCCGGACGATGCCCCGCCATTTGGTGACACCATAGATGTCGATTTGGCGGAACATGGATTCGCTCTTCTGCGAGCTGCGCTCAACCTGCGTGATGAGGTAGGCCCCACTCCGCTGACTACAAAAGGCTTTGAGCGAGCAGCGAACGCCTTCGAATCATTGGTCCGAAATGGGCCGTCGGATGCAGTAGAACGCGGGTTCTATCGGGCGCTGGCTGCGGCTTCTTACCACTTGGCGAGCTTCTCGGCGGTCGCCTTCTCTCTATTCAACGAGCATGACAGAGATTTAAACAGTAGCCCTGCTGAAATCGCTATCGCGCTGCTGATCCTTCGAGATATGGACCGACTGCGTGAGTATGTCCGCAACTGGCTCAGGGATAACAAACACAGTGATGAGGAACTATCACAGGCGTTGGTGGCATATGAAATAGAGCCTGACGAGGCTATTGCGACGGTGCTGAATACCACTATTTTCCGTGCATTGGCGTATTTCGACTTCGCGCTGCAAACCGGTGAGAGTGTTCTCCAAGAGCAAGCCAAAGCGTTGCTTGCGACGGCAGTCAGGCTAGCAGGTAATGCTAACAACGTTCCATTATGGTGGGTTTGTCGAATCAGCCAATCGCTGATAGATGATCTATGGGGGCATTCTCTACATGAGCGACTGCCGCGCGACGGACCTGGGGGCGGTGATGAAAACTACCCGCGACTGCGGAGAATGTTCATTACTTCCTTGTACGCAAGAAAAACGTCCGAAGTGGAATTATGGCCGTCGCAACTTGAGGCAGCAGCTCGCGCCACCGATCTTGCTGACGACCTCGTTGTTTCCCTGCCTACGAGTGCTGGAAAGACCCGTGTTGCGGAGATCGCCGCACTCATGACGTTAGCAACAAAAAAACGTGTTCTCATCGTCACGCCATTGCGGGCACTCTCAGCGCAAACCGAGCGCTCGTTTCGAAAGACTTTCGCGCCGCTAGGCTTCACGGTTTCGTCGCTTTACGGCGCGAGTGGCATTTCGTCTGGGGATGAAGACGCGCTACGCAGCCGCCACATCGTGATTGCCACACCCGAGAAACTTGATTTCGCTCTTCGCAACGATGTCGATCTGATCAACGATGTGGGGCTGATCGTGCTGGACGAAGGACACATGATCGGTCCGACCGAGAGGGAGATCCGCTACGAGACCTTGGTACAACGACTGCTACGACGCGGTGACGCTGCGGAAAGAAGGATTGTCTGTCTTTCCGCAATTCTGCCCGGTGGTGAAGAGCTGGATGATCTCACCGCTTGGATTCGGGGCGACGAGCCTGGAGAAGCGGTTCGTTCGGATTGGCGACCCACACGTCAGCGGTTCGGGACATTGGCATGGACACGAGATTCGGCCCGACTGAACTACGACCTCAACAATGATGGTCCGTTTCTGACGGGGTTTGTCTCCGCAATGGAGCCGCGAGGTCGGGATCAAAACCCATTTCCGAGAGATGTCGGAGACTTTGCCATTCAGGCTGCTTGGGAGTTTGCAGGTCAAGGCAAGCGCACTCTTATCTTCTCAACCCAGGCAAATTGGGTTGAAGGATACGGCAAGAAAATCGTCCGGTTTGTGGAAAAAGGTTACTTGCCTACGCTGCTTGACGATCAAGGTGCTATAGAGCGAGCACTAGAAGTTGGTCGCGAATGGCTTGGGTCGGATCACCCAGCGGTGGCGTCTCTACGGGTTGGTGTCGCGATTCATCATGGCCGTTTACCTAGCCCGTTTCTGCGCGAGCTTGAAAGCCTTCTCGCCGAAGGGACGCTGAAAGTCATTGTCGCGTCACCAACCCTATCCCAGGGACTTAATCTAAATGCTGCGGTACTACTGGTGCCATATCTGGTTCGCGCCGGTATGTTAGTTTCAGGCGAAGAATTCGCCAATGTCGCCGGGCGCGCAGGCCGGGCCTTCGTGGATACAGAGGGTTTGATCGTCCATCTGATGTTCGACAAGCACCCGCGACGACTTCGCAACTGGCGGCGGCTTGTCGAATCGATCAAAGCACGATCGTTAAAAAGTGGGCTGATCCAGATTGTTGACGAGATCATGCAACGTCTTGCACGTGAAGGTGTATGGGCGCGCGCCGATGCCCTTGAATACCTGGCCAATTCCCGCGATGGATGGAAATCCCAGGCAGAAGAGGTGGCCGCATTGGTTGCCGAAGGCACTGACGAAGACGATGAGGAGGACAAGATTGAGGAAGAACCACTGTCTCAACTGGTGGAAAGACTTGACGCGACCGTGTTCGGCCTGGTGGAAGCTCTTGATGCTGACAGCGATGACTTGCCCCGCTTGCTTGACGAAGCGCTGATGGGATCACTGTGGGCGCGCCAAATCCAAAGGGAGGAAGAAGGCACTGAGGTGGAACACAAAGCAATCATCCAGGCACGTGCGAAACTGATCTGGCAGCACACTAACGTGAGAGCGCGGAAAGGGCACTTCGCGATGGGAGTCGGCCTTGAGGCGGGCTTGCAAATAGACGCCATGGCAGAGGAACTCGAAGAATTGATTGATTGTGCCGACTTGGCGGCACTTGCAGGCGATGTGGCTCCGTTATCCGAAGCATTGGCGGAGCTCGCCCAGCGGTTGCTGGTCATACGACCATTCGTCCCGGACAAGAAGAACGCACTTCCTGCGAACTGGCGAGACCTGTTGGTGAAATGGGTCTCGGGTACCGATGTGGACGAGATAAGTACGGCAAACATGCGCATTGTCGAGGATGCTTTCATGTACCGTCTGGTATGGGCGTTGGAAGCTATTCGTACGCGTAGGCTCAGCCAAGGTTGGGAGCCGGAGGTCGTTGCAGGTGGCGGAGCGGCCGCTTTGGAGACGGGGGTTCCGCAACTCATGATGTCTATGCTCATTCGAGCCGGTCTCCCGTCTCGAATTGCCGCCATGGCTGCCATTGAGGAGACGCAACCTATTTTTTTGACACCTGCGGAAATGAGACAGTGGCTGGCCAGCGACGATATGTGGAGATTGACCGCCCAGGGTGACTGGCCAACCGTCGAGACGGCGGCGTTGTGGCAACGTTTTCGGGTGAGCATGTTGACCGAGAGTGTTCAGGCCTGGGCGATTAATGAATGGAAGCGGGCGCTTGAGTTGCCCAACGAAGTGGCCGCACCACCGCCTGGCATCTATCGGATAGAGATCGACGAGGACGATCTGGCAACTTGGCTGGTCACGCCGGACTATCTAAGAATCGCTCGCTTTAAGAAGCCTATACAAGATGTTACTCCCAGCCTCTGGATGTGTAAGTTAGAGGCTGGTTGCACGGTGGTCGATGCAGTGAGAATCGGCCGAGGCAATGCCGTGTGGCCAAAGGCTACGGCTTAGGCTGATGAGTTACAGGTACTTCTTGAAACTCCCCGCCACAATATCAACGGCCACTCCCAGAAGCACTGCGCTGGGCAGAAGCACAAACAGCGGGTTAACGCTGATGGGTAGTGTTAGATAAATCACCCAGGGCAATACGAGCAACGGTATTAGGGTCGCCTTTGCCCTATGATAAACGAACCCGGATTCACGCCCGGCTTCGAAGCGTCGGAGGTCGCGGCGGACCAGGCCGTCCACCAGGCCGACAAACATCGCCATAAGCAGTAGCGGGATCATCAAGCTCAGCACACATAACCGGACTCCAAACACGAGCGTGGCGTACGCGGCTGCGATCAGGCAGCGCTGCATGTGGATATATGCTTGCGTCAGATAATAGCGAAAATCCCGTGCCGAGTGGTTTTTGGTGTCGTGGGACGACTGCGCGGACTGCTTTGCCGTTTGCAACAGGCCGGTTCTCACGAAAAGAAAATCGTGGCCAGTATTCACCCATTGGGTGATCGTCCGTCCCGGCTCCTGAACCACAATGCTGCGGGTAAACCGACGGTCGAGATTGTCGAGTTCGCGATGCAGCATACCCCGGGCGTGGTGCCAGCTCTGGTTCTCCCAGAACAGGTACATACCTGCACACTCAATCAGAATGAACAGGAGCAGGGAGCCGCACAGCACTCCGAGAAACCGGAACGGCAGTGTGATTAGCCTGAGGAGCAGGCCCTGTTGCCGGGTTTGTTGCCGCGCGGCCACATTGGCCGGATCTGCCATCGTGCACCTCTCTAACCACTACCCGAAGATGGATCTGTTGTTTCAAAGAGATCCGGAGACAGAATCGGTTCGCTGGGAGCCTGGGGGCTGCTCCACCATGCATTACCGGAATTCGTATACTGCTGCCGCATATAGTCGGCGAGTGCCTGGAGACTCTCGGGCATCGCTTCGTCGCGATCTGGTGCGGGCAGGGGCATGCGGATTTTCCACAGGTTCCCGCCTTCGATAAGTCCGAAGGCTTGCCCCTTGGGCAGACCGAGGATATGGGCCGGCTCGATCAAAGGGACTTCGGTGGGGGTGAGTCTGTCCTGGGTATTGGAAGTGAAATCCGTGGGCCCGTGAATGTCGGAGCTGTCGGTCGCGCCGCTGACGACTGCGGTGGAGTAGACCTCCACCTTGGGCAACTGCTTGGTCAACAATTCCGCGGTGGCGGTCTCGCGCACCCGCAGCATAAACAGGTTGTTGAAGTTGCCGATGACCTGGCCGGCTTTGGCGCGGCTGCCAATCCGAGCCTCGATATCGCTGAGCGTCTGTGTATAGGCGGTGACCTGAATGCCCGCGCCGCCCCCTTTGTTGATCATCGGGATAAACTCATCCCCCATCAGCTCGTTGAACTCGTCGGCATGGACATTGATGGCCGGTTTGTCGTGGGAATGAGTAGACGGCAGACCATCGTCCACGCCGTGCTTATACAGATGGCCGGCCACGGAAGTCAGATCGGAGAACATGCTGTTGCCCACCGCTGCGGCCACTTCCGGATCGGACAGGGCATCCAGTCCAACATACACCACAGCCCGTTTGCGGATGATCTGCAGCCAATCGAAGATGGGGCGGGGATCGTTGAGGTCGGAGTAGTTGGGCGCCAACAATTGGGCGATTTTGCCGGTGGTGAGCTTTTCCAATAACGGCAGCAATGAGGCGACGATTTTATCGAAGTAGGTGCGGTCGTAGCGCACGGCGCTGCGTAGTCCATCCAGCACGGAATCGTATACCCGTGCCTGGGATAGGTATTGCTCGATGGCGACCACACGCTTTTCGCGCCCCACCATGTTGCGGGGTATGGTTTTGTCATTAAGCCTGGATTCCAGCTGGACAATGCTCTCCCAGGCTTTGGGGTCATGCTGCGCGAAGAAGTGCGCCGCGTACTCAATAAACAGAGCATCGATATTGATCACGTGCCGCTGGATCAACAGGTAATCGGGCCGCTGGCCAAGCTCCACCAGGGCGCGGGCAATGATATTGACGAACCGCCAGGCGAATTCCCGGAAGGCTGCGCTGTCCCCTTCACCTGACAACTGACCGGCGATACGGGTGGCCACTTCGGAAATCCGTCCGAACCGCCCGACCGCGTTGTAGCGGGCGGATATGTCGGGCCATCCCAGATGAAACACATAGAACTCTCCCTCACGCCCCGACCGCCTCGCTTCCACATACATCCGTTTCAGCAGGTCGGCATCGCCCTTCGGGTCGAACACGATGCAGACCTCGCCGCGACGGATATCCTGGGTGATCAGCAGTTCCGCGAGACGGGTCTTGCCCACGCGGGTGGTGCCCAGCACCAGGGTATGGCCGACGCGCTCATCCAACGGCAGGGTGACATCGCATTCACGGGGTTCGATACCGTGCAGGCGCGGCATGCCCCCCACCGGTGGCAGCGGGCGCACCGGGTTGAGGGGGTGGTCCCAGGTGGTGAGGCGGGCGAGTGGCGCCAGCGGCAGTCTCGACAACTGGAGTCGGGTCTCCCAGTGCCGAGCGAGACGGTAAGCCAGGGTGGGTTCGACATAGCGGCGAAATTCCGGGCGGTAGGTTTGGTACAGCCGATGGGTATGGCGCTGGTCCCAGCGGAATCCCCGGCCGATAAACAACCGTTGTCGGCTGGTGGGCACGCGCCGGCTGTTTATGACATAGCGGGGCAATCGGCGCAGGTTGCGGCGGTAGCGCAATATGGCCCATGCCTGCCGCAGTCGTACCGCGCCAAAGGTCAGAAACGCCAATGCGCTGCCAATGCCCAGTAACGGACTGAGTGCCAGAGACCAAGGTGCGGCGATACAGAGAAAAGCAGCGCCGACGCAGGCCGCCACCGTATAAAGCTCCACGGCAGGGCGTAACAGCACCTCCATGGCCTGCGCCTGGGACATTATTGCCGGATTTCCGTGGCCGTGATCAGCACGGGGTAGTGTTTCAAACCCAGTCGTCCGGCCAGTTCGTCGGCGGAGACGGGTGACAGGGTCAGCCCCGGCACGGAATCACGCAGCTGTTCCAGCTCGTCCAGCGTATCCACATTCACCACCAACCCCATGGCGTCAAGGTTACGCAATACGTCCGCCTGCTGGCGCAACCAGGCGCGGGAGAGCGGGTCGTTGCCGACCAGGAAGAACGGTGTCATGCCCGGTGACCGAATCGCCCGTGGCGTGACCTTGCCCGGCGTCAATGACGGCGTCCGTGCCGGGAGCATGTCCGCTTCGCTGTACGGGTCGGATTTATATTGTTGCCTGGCGAGGGGTGTTTGCTGCTTACTACGGGAGATATTGTGGCCAAGGTTTAGAGCCTGATAGTAGGGTAGAGCCGGTGTGCCGCCACGGTCTTCAACCACGATCAACGGCTGATTGGCGAGACACAGGGCGCTTGAGAGTAGGACCATCAACAGCAGGGGAGGATGCAACCTCTTCATGGGGATGGCCCCCTGCTCACCATGACGTAATGCTGCCCCTTATTCAGTTGTGACAGATGCTGTGACACCCGGTGCCGATAGCGCGCCGCCGGCGCTCCACCGGCCGGTCGGTGATAGCGGCCCACGGCCTGTATCCAGGGTTGCCCCGGCGTGTGCTGTTCCAGCAGTATTGTTGCGGCAATACGAAGGTTTTTATAGGGATCAAGCAGATGGCAGGGATGCTTCACACGATGCCCGTGATAGCCGAAATTGATCTGTCCCAGGCCGGCGTCGACACGGGTCGCGGGTAGCGTGCGAAGCGCGTCCTGCAGTTGCCGGCAACTCTCCCTGCGTGATGAAAAGCGATAGGCACGACCGGCGATATTCAGCGACCATGGCCAGGGAATATGCCGCCCCCGGAAGTTGATACCGCTTTCCTGAAGGGCGATGGCGAACAGTACGACCGGCGGTACACCAGCCTGCAGCCCCGCCTCCTGATAGGCCGGCGGGATTGCGGGTTCAGCGCGGGCGAACCCGGACTGGAATATGATCCACAGCAGGCAGAGGAAGATGCCGGGGTTCACTGACGCTGCCATTGGCCATTCACCTTTTGGATGACCGCGGGCAGGTCGCCAGCCAGGCCCAGGCTTTGCCAGCGTCCGCCATCGTGGTTGAGGCTAATAGCGCCTGAGCGTACCTTGTTCGGATCAACGCCTGCCTGTGTCGCCCACTGCCGGAGCTGCGAGTCATCCTGCCCGCTGCCGACCATGTAGAGGTCAAAGCCCGTGCCGTCATCCTGTAATCGTTGGACTCGCTTCTCGCAGGGGGGGCAATCGTCCCTGACGAAAACGGCCAGACGTTGTGGTGAGTTGGTGATCGGAGTGGTTGTGATGGCGGCGGGACTCATAACTGGCTGAAGGCCAGGGAAGAGCCGTTGCCAGGCCGCGTCATAGGCGCGCTGGTACACCAATAGCTTCTCAACTCGTCGCGCCTCTGCCAGAACCTGCAATTCGGCATAACGACGCCGTTCTATCTCAGTTCGGGCTTCAATACCCAATGCCGTGAGAGGGTCCAGGTTTGTCGAATAGACGCCCAATGGCCCCTTCATCAATCGCTGGTAACGTGCCCATTCCGCTGGGTTCAGGCCCCATTCCCGGGATAGGTGTTCATGCGTATCGGCTTTGCCAAGCGCTTGCCGTCGGTTATGCGAGACGTGAGAGTCTGTCACTGGTGTGCCCTGAGCAAGGACGAATATGGGAGTGATCACCAAGACGCAAAGCAAAAGTAGTTGCGGTGAATATGTTCGGAATGTCAGGATAGAGAGAATGGAACCGGTCATGTTATCGGCTCTCCTTTCCGTGTGAAGCACACCTGTCGAGTGGCGTTATCAATGTCCAGTGTCCATACGGGCCCTGCTAGGGTAAGTAGCGCGTCATGTAAAAGGATTGGACCCAACTGTCGATGGGGTGCGGGCAGGGGAAGGTCATAGAGTGCCGCTACATCGGCGCCATCTTTGCAAAGGGTGTAGCCGGAGGACTGTAGAACGTGTTGCAAGGCTTCACCCACATTCGTGACTTTAGCCGGAATGGAGGCATCAACGGTTTGTAGCAGTAGATTGTGTTGGGCGGCCTGCGGGGTTAGTTCTACTAGGGTATAGCGCCCATATCTGGCCACAGGAATCCAGTCGCTGGGAACTGGTGGTGTCAGTTTAGCTTCGATTTCCAGGGAAGTTGATGCAACTGATGGCGTAGTGCATCCATTGAGCAGGACAACGGAGAGCAATCCTGCCATAAGGGGAAGGTCTCTGATAGTGATACAATTACGGATGACTGGCATACGATAGTTCCCGCGATCGGTATTGTAATAACATCGCAGGAAACCAGAACTGAATCAGCCGACAAAGTGAACTACTGGCTGACCGGATTTTGGGCTGATGGAATGAGAAGAATCACATCGAGAGCAGCGGTACTTTCGGTCTCTGGAACCACGTCATCCTAATTTTAGGATGGGGTTTGTCGGTAGACATAAGATGTCTCCTTCCCACCGAAGTGGACAACGGTATTGGCTCTTACTCTACTGGTTTAGTGGTTATTGGCTGAACAATTGATCCTTTAACAAAGCTGAAGATCCTTGGATACGAGGAAACCTTTGAGAGAAGGCGCAACAGATTAATTTTCATAGAAAATGAACGTAGACTATAGGCTAACTCAAGCCGGCTTCCCCATGGAGGAATAATGACCACGGACTATAAAGCCATATCACTTCGTACGGGCAGTTTGAGGTTGGACCCCAAGAATGCGCGATTACCCTCAGATAGACGTTCTGACAATCAACGCGCACTACTGCATGCTCTACTAGAGACAGAAGATGTTGAGGCATTGGCAAAATCTATTGCACATCTTGGCATCTTTCCTAACGAGCGCCTTGTGGTCATGCAAGAAGGTCGATTGTACTATGTGCTTGAGGGCAATAGGCGGTTAGCCGCTGTTAAGTTACTACTCAATCCCGACCTTGCCCCTACTTCCAGACAAGTTAAGGCGTTTCGAAAATTGTCGGAAAAAGCTGATTTACAGGCGCTGAGCAAGTTGGATGTGGTTGTAGTTGCAAGCCGTATAGCTGCTGCTCCTATCATAGCAGCTTTGCATATTGGTCAGGCTAAGAAAGGGTGGTCAAACTTGCAACAGGCCCATTTTTACAAAGAACTTGTAGATCAAGGGCAGTCGCCGGAAGAAATCGCTGATGAATTGGGTGTCCCTGTCTCACAGATCAGAGACTTTCTTCGAAGTGAGTTGCTTCACCGGATTGCACTTACGCTCGATTACACACCAGAGCTGCGCAGTAAAATAGAGCACCCACGTTTTCCGCTCACCACCCTCTCACGCTTTATCGATTATAAAAAAGGTAGAGAAGGTCTAGGGATAAAGATTGGTGAAAATGGCGAAATACGAGGCGCCGTCCACGAAGACCGATTTAAGGCCGTGCTCAGGAAAGTTGTAGTAGATATTGTTGATGATAAGGTTTCATCTCGAAAAGTTAACAAAGAATCGGATTTCGAGAAATATTTTCAGGAAATTGAAGTCAATATCCCCTCTACCCCGAAGCGAGGAAGATTTGACCCCAAAACCCTCGTCGGAGAAAAGCCAGCCACAGATGACGAGGAAGCCCGTCCTTCTAGCGCCCCCAAAAAGGCAAAGCCCAAAAAATCTTCAAGTGTTGTTCCCGTTGCTTTCCCGTGCACATCAAAACATGACCGAGTGCGTGCAGTGTTTGGAGAGTTGAAATCAATGAAAATAGAGAGTCAACGGAACTCAACAGGAGTAATGTTACGGGTGCTGCTTGATATCGCGTTGTGGTTATACATCGTTGATAAGGGATTAGCAGAAGCAGTGAGAGACCATGTGGATAAATCAGGGAAAAAGCGTAATTTCGACCACACATGGACTCCTCCACTGAGAGAATTGATAAATTATATGTGCGATAAAAAGCAGTTTGAAGGTATGGATGCTGCTGGATACAAAGCGGTTCGTTTATTAACCGCTAAAGGTGGTTCTGATCTCCTTAGTTTGGAAGGTTTTAACGCGTTTACACACAACCCTCATGTTACTCCAACTGAAGTAGAGCTTCGAGAGCTGTGGCAGCGTGCACAGCCAATGCTTGAGATTATTTTAAACTAATACAAAGGAAGAGACTGGTGGCAGAGCCATATAGCCCATTACGTTATCCGGGTGGTAAAGCGAAAATTACCGATTTTTTAGCTAAAGTTATTGAGCTAAACGATATTTCAGATCCTCATTATGTTGAACCTTACGCTGGAGGTGCCGGTGCAGCTCTTTCCTTGCTTGTTCAGGAATATGTTGAATCTATCACAATCAATGACGCCGATCCCAGAATTTACTCTTTTTGGCGGGCTATTACAGAACATAACGATAATTTTATTGAGCGACTGGAATCAATAGATGTTTCCGTTGATGAGTGGCACCGCCAGCGGAAGATCTATCAAGATGGCAATGTAACAAAATTCTTCGAATTGGGTTTTGCGACATTTTATCTTAATAGAACTGCTCGATCAGGCATTATTCATAATGGAGGTCCTATAGGTGGTTACGATCAGAAAGGAAATTACAAAATAGATGCGAGGTTTAATCGTACGGCGTTAGTCAGGCGGATTCGTCGTATTGGTGTATATGCAGATCGGATTGATGTCTCATCAGCGGATGGCCTTTCTCTACTTAAAACTATAAATAAATCGCCAATAAGAGCAGCTGGAGCCTTCGTGTACCTCGATCCTCCTTATTACGTAAAAGGTGGAGACTTATACCTGAATACTTTTACGCATACACAGCACAAGCGATTGGCGGAATATTTGAGGAATAGCAAAAGATTTCCATGGATTATGACCTATGACAATGTTGAGGCTATTCGATCTCTTTACCGAGAGTTTAATCAGACACCTTTTGATCTTTCATATAGTGCTTATGAAAGTCGCAAAGGGCAGGAAATACTTATTCACCCAGATTGTATTTCTGTTCCTCAGTCTGCGCTGAATTTACTCCCTAAAGTTGCTTGAATTCCGTTCATATAGTTGCCAGCTCCTGACTGGCACCCCTAAATAGGGCGGAATAGTCACGATGGGTTTATCTCACCAAAAAGATACTGTTGATATTTGCCTCTGAGGTAGACCACCGTGATCGGGTGTGGCTACCTCATGTGTCAAACCCTATCAGTAAAGATTCTTTTTATAGTCGTAAGCCAGACCTTTCTCCATGGCCCCCGGAATGGAGGTGGCAGCCCGGGTGAGTGTGGCGGATAACCCTTTGGTTTGATTGAGCTTCAGGTCCAGCGCCTTGAAAATTGCCTGGGCATCAAGGTCCTCAGGTGGCGTAGCCGTCGGCCATAGGCGGGCCCGGGCCAGCGCGGGACTGTATCCCTGCTGACCGGGGTGTGTGCCACTTCGTGTGTGTTTTCTAAATGGAATATGCAGGACGCTCAGTTGCGTTTCCCCCAGTCAACTTGAATTCAGCCACTCAGAATAATGACTAATATTCTGTACGCTAAATGATTTTACGTATACCATAATGTTCGTTATTTAAGAGTCATGTTCCGGTGTCATCCTCAATGCGGTTGATATTAAGTCTAATATTCTGTACGCTATACCATATATGGTAAGCAAAGTTGAACTTTATAAATGGCTACGCCCCGAATAGCTCAGGCCCTGCCGATTCCGGTCAGGCGCGCCCTGCGTAAGCTGGGCGAGGATATCCGTGACGCAAGGCGCCGACGGAGAATCCCGGTTGCGATCATGGCCGAGCGGGCTTCGATCAGCCGCACGACGCTGAACAAGGTCGAAAAGGGCGAGCCCGGTGTGTCTATCGGCACTTACGCGACGGTGCTCTTTGCGCTAGGCCTTGCCGACCGGCTCGCTGGCCTCGCCGACGCCAGTACCGATGCCGTAGGCCTCGAACTTGAGGAAGAGCATTTGCCGCAGCGCATCCGCCGTCCGAGCAGGACAAAGTCCGTACCATCGGGTCGGGACGGAAGTCGTTAAATGGACACCGAGGTCCTTGTCTATGTCGACCTTGATGGCGAGCCGCATCTTGCTGGTCGGCTGTGGGCGCGCATGCGTAAGGGCAGGGACAGTGCCACCTTCGAATACGACAAGGACTGGCTTGCCAATCCTATCCGATTTTCCCTGGAACCCGCTTTGCAACTCGGTCCCGGTCCGTTTCACACGCCGGCCAACAAGCCGCTGTTCGGTGCCATTGGCGATTCCGCACCCGATCGTTGGGGGCGCGTACTCATGCGTCGCGCCGAGCGCAGGCGGGCGGGAAAAGCCGGCGAGACGCCCCGCACGCTGCGCGAGATCGACTATCTGCTCATGGTCAATGACGAAGCCCGGCAGGGTGCGTTGCGTTTTGCCGGAGACCACGAGGGACTGTTTCTCGCGGCGAATGATGCTATACCGATTCCGCCGCTGATTGAGCTGCCGAGGTTGCTTTCGGCGGCCGAGCACGTTATCGGCGACTCCGAGAGTGATGAGGATCTGCGCCTCCTGCTCGCGCCGGGTTCCTCGCTCGGCGGTGCGCGGCCCAAGGCTTCGGTGCGCGATAAGGACGGGCATCTCGCCATCGCGAAGTTCCCCCACAGGGATGATGATTACAACGTGGTCCTGTGGGAGGCTGTCGCGCTAAGCCTCGCTGAGAAGGCGGGGATTCCGGTCGCGCCCTGGCGGATCGAAATGATCTCCGGCAGGGCCATGTTGCTGGTGCGCCGCTTTGACCGCGAAGGGCAGGTACGCATTCCCTTCCTTTCGGCTATGAGTATGCTCGGTGCGAACGACAATGAGGCGCGCAGCTATCTCGAATTCGTCGACGTGCTGCGCCAGCACGGCGCCGCCCCCAAGAAGGACATGCACATGCTGTGGCGGCGGATTGTCTTCAGCGTGCTGATTTCCAACACCGACGATCACCTGCGCAATCACGGCTTCCTCTATGCCGGTCCCGACGGTTGGCGCCTCGCCCCGGCTTATGACGTCAACCCCGTACCGACGGACATCAAGCCCCGTATCCTTACGACCGCGATCGATCTGGATGACGGCACCGCCTCTCTCGACCTTGCCCTGGCGGTTGCGGAGTATTTCGAGCTGACGGACACAGAAGCGCGTGCGATCGCCGGAGAAGTGGGGCGGGCGGTGGCGGACTGGCGCAACGTGGCCGCCGCTGTTGGTCTAACGCCGACGGAGATCGACCGCGTGGCCTCTGCTTTTGACCACGAAGACCTGAGGGCGGCAATCGAATAGCATACCCCATCAATGCGCGCACGTAGGCTGTCGCGTTCGGGTAACATCTGGCTGAGAGAGAAAGAAAAACAAGGGAGCTTGAAAGGGGCTGCATGATTGTCGCCGACAACGAAACATCTTTTGCTGGATCGGCTGTTAGTCGCAATTGAATGAATCTCCTTTCGGTAGGCTAGAGATAAGAACAGGGTAGACATTGGGGGACAATTTTGATGCAAGATATAGACTTTTCATCGTTGGCTGAAGAAACGCTCGATACCTTTGCTGAAATTGCTAACACCGCTGGTAGCAAACTCAGCGAGGGTCAAGCGGCAGGCACCGACAGTTTTGCCACTGGCAATACCCTGACCGGAAGTAAAGCCTACCAAAATTTAGACGGTATCCAACGCGGTCAGCGTGATGTGTTGGAGAAATTATGCCAAGAGCCGGCTATCGTCCGACTGGTACTGGAAGATGATGATCAAAATCAGCGCACCCTCTACATCGCTCGCACCAGCGGCAATTTGCCATTGTCTTCTGGCCAGGAGTTTGCCAGCTACCGTTCCCCTTTAGGGCGCTTCGCGGAGCTTCCTCTCGGGGAAGAAGCCGGCATCGAAATGGCTGGTCAGCTAAGGAGCTATTGGGTCGTCGAGAAAACCAGCTACCAACCCGAGAAAGGTGCCGAGGGCTGGGATTCAAGACAAACCCGGTATCGCCACTATGATCGCGGAACCTGGTCTATTGAATCCTTGCGCGCCCTGTTACAGGCAGAAGGAATCGACGAGGCAGATGAGCTGGATCGCCTGCTGGAGCAGGCTGAAGCGCAAAGCGGCGTTATAGCAGGTATCAGTCATCAGGTGCGTACAGCCATGGGTTTGCGCGACCAGCCGATTCTCGATCAGTTTCAAGGTGAAATATTCCGGCTGCCGCTGGATAGTCAGTTGATGATTCTCGGGCCACCGGGCACCGGTAAAACCACCACGCTGATTAAGCGCCTGGGACAAAAACTGGATGTGGGCAGCCTTGATGTTGATGAGCGTCGCCTAATAGCGTCGGACGCTCAGCGCCCCCACCAGACAAACTGGCTCATGTTTACCCCTTCAGAGCTTCTGAAGCACTATCTGAAGGAAGCCTTTAATCGAGAACAGGTGCCCGCATCCGATACGCACATACGCACCTGGGTCAGCTTCCGTAATGATATTGCCCGCAATACGCTGGGTATTTTGCGCAGCGCTAACGGCGGCCGATTCACATTTAGAAGCGATCAACTATTCGTCAGCTCGGCAGTGGTGCAAGATGCCAGTACCTGGTATGAGGCCTTTCAAGAGTTTCATGAAGCTCGGCTGCGCCAGCAGTTGCTGGATGGCCTCGCGATTGTCTCAACTGCGGCTCCTGCAGGCGGACAGGGCGTTTTGCAGTCTCTTCAAGTCCTGTCTGATACGTTGGAGTACAGTTCTCTGATTGAAGTTTATCGTGCCTTGGACGGTGCAGAAAACGTAGTAAGACAAACGTTGGTTGATACCAAGGCGGTTGCGGACGATTTATTGAAACGAGAGCGCAATCGCCTCTATAACAATAATAAAGAGGTATTCCAGCAACTGGCGAAGCTCCTTGAGACTCTGCAGCAGGACAATGAGCCGGATGACGAAGAGCAATTCGATAGCGATGAACAGGAAGAATCAACCTCACCCAACCACAGTGCGATACAGGAAGCGGTGAATGCCTATTTATCGGCCATTAAAGCTCTGGCGAGAACCCGGTATTTGAAGCGCAGCCTGTCAAAAACGTCGCGCTCTGCTGCCGTTGTACAGTTTCTGGGGGAAGCGATACCCAGCAATGAAGTATTGATCGAAATTGGTCGGTATATCAGCTTCCAGAATGGCCTGCGGCGTTTTATCAATAGTCATAGGCGCTTGGTAACGGGTATTCCGTCCAGCTACCAGCAGTTCCGCAAGGATAAATCACAGGCAGCCGCTTTTTATACAGGTGAGGCAATCAATGCGACTCAGCTATCGGGTATCGAACTGGATCTCATTGTGCTGTTGATGCTGAAAAATACCCGACAGCTGTTATCACAAGCATTCGTGGCCAGATCATCTGAGGAAGCCCGATTCGGCTATCTGGTTAACATCGCTGAGATGTTCCGAAATCAGGTCATGGTCGACGAAGCCACTGATTTTTCGATGTTGGAACTCGCCTGTATGGCGAGCCTGACAAGTTTGGACAGCCAGTCATTCTTTGCTTGCGGGGATTTTAATCAGCGTATTACGACAACTGGCATTCGACAAAGGGATCAGCTGAAATGGATTTTACCTTCGCTCTCAGTCAGAACAGTGCAACTTGTTTACCGCCAGAGCCGAAAGCTGAATGCATTTGCGGCAGAGCTGTTGCGCTTACAGAGTGGAGATTTGAGTGCCCTGGGCCAAGTACCAGACGAAAGCAACCATGACGGCGTTAATCCTGTTTTGTTTGAAGGTGCAAGCGACGATGCTGGCAACCGATGGATTGCCGAGCGTATCAAAGAGGTAGAGCGCTCTGTGCAACAGTTGCCAACTATTGCAGTACTGGTGAACTCTGAGGAGGAGGTTAAGCCAACTGCCGAGCGGCTTTCACGCTACCTGGAAGCAGTAAGCCTAAGCGCTGTTGCCTGCGAAGAGGGTAAAGCCCTGGGTGAGGGTACCGACGTGCGGGTGTTTGATATTCAGCATATTAAAGGTCTTGAATTCGAAGCAGTCTTTTTTGCCGGCATTGATACGCTGGCACACGATGAACCAGATTTGTTCGACCGGTACCTTTATGTAGGAGCGACCCGCGCAGCGACTTATCTGGGGCTGGTGTGTCATGGTGGCTTGCCAGAAAAGCTTGAGCCAACTCGACCACTATTCGATTCGGTATGGAGCCAATAACCTCATGGATGCTCTCAAGCGAACGCTGATCGAAAAAGCAGGCCACGATTTTGGCTTCGAATATACAATAGCAGAAATCCCTGTTTCACGAACACTTGGCTCTGCTCGCCATTCGCTGCACGCTGAAGTGACGCTATATCCGCTCCACCTGCGGAAATTAAGAGGCCGTGATTCTGACGTTAAGACTTGAAATTAGCCATTTTTAGTCCTTTGCTTTCAACGGGTTGACCCCTTGTTGATGATTGAATGGGCTATCATCAATAAAGATTCTTTTTGTAGTCGTAAGCCAGCCCTTTCTCCATGGCCCCCGGAATGGAGGTGGCAGCCCGGGTGAGTGTGGCGGATAACCCTTTGGTTTGATTGAGCTTCAGATGCGCCTTGAAAATTGCCGGAGCTTCAAGATCTTCAGGTGGCGTAGCCGCCGGCCATAGGCGGGCCCGGGCCAGCGCGGGACTGTGTTTGAGCGTGGCGCCTTGAGGAATCACCCGGGTGACCAGTTTGGGGACATTGCCCTGTACGGCAAAGACCTGTCTCATCGTGTCATCGGTGGTGATTTCTGCCCTGCCGCTGACCTCCACCACTTGCTCGCAGCCGGGAATCAATGCCAGCAGCGCCACGTTGGGCTGGGAGAGGATGTTACGAAAGCTGTCGATGCGCCGGTTTCCCGGGCGGTCCGGGTACCAGATGGCCCCATCATACGGGCTCAACAGGGCGCCGGCGGGGTCGCCTTTGGGGCTCAGGTCCGCACCGCCGTCGTGGCTGGTGGCCAGTGCCATAAAACGGCTGACCGCCAGAAATCGGTATGTTTCCGTTGGAATATCGTCCGGTGGGGGCGTGTCCCAGAACCCGGATCGCATAAAGGCCTTGGCACAGTGCAGGTAGCATTCCTCCACCTGTATCAGCGCTAGGCCGCTGTCTATGGATTGCACGCGACCATTGACCCGCAAGGTTTCGTTCTTGCCGGATATCAGAAAGAGAGCGCCAAAGGCCGTATCTTCCTGAACACGGTCAGACTCGTCCAACAGTTCGAGGGGGAGTAGCAGGGTACGTGGGGCTGTCGTAAGCTTCCCCAATAGCTGGACAGGTAATAAGTAGAGCTTTCTGGAATAATACTGCTAGGAGGTTCACATGCGGAAGTCCCGTTTTTCTGAGACGC
>PANQ01000030.1 GCA_002707685.1 Porticoccus sp.
CCGGGATACCACCAAGACGGTCTGCACCGGTGTTGAGATGTTCCGGAAGCTGCTGGACGAAGGTCGTGCTGGTGAGAACGTTGGTGTTCTGCTTCGCGGCACCAAGCGCGATGACGTTGAGCGCGGTCAGGTTTTGTGTAAGCCGGGCAGCATCAAGCCGCACACCAAGTTTGAGGCAGAGGTTTACGTGCTGTCGAAGGACGAGGGAGGGCGTCACACGCCGTTTTTCAAAGGCTACCGTCCACAGTTCTACTTCCGTACCACGGATGTGACAGGCGCCTGTGAGCTGCCTGAGGGTGTGGAGATGGTTATGCCTGGAGATAACGTCCAGATGACCGTGACGCTGATTGCGCCGATTGCGATGGAAGACGGGCTGCGTTTTGCGATTCGTGAAGGTGGCCGCACGGTCGGTGCTGGCGTGGTCGCTAAAATTATTGAGTAATAGTAATAAAGCGCCTGTCTTGTTTGCGGGGGTCACTGTGACCCCCTTTTTATCGCGATGCTGTTGATCGCTAGCCGATAAAAATCGCCTGGTGTAACAGGTTTTTGCTTGACAGGGGTTGGGTGCAGACTTAGAATCTCGCCTCCATTTTTCCGGGTCCCGATGTGCGGGATTCGATGGCTCTTTAGACAGTTGGAGTTTGATTCCATGCAGGATCAGCGCATTCGTATTCGCCTGAAGGCTTTTGATCACAAGCTGATTGATGCTTCCACGCAAGAAATTGTTGAGACGGCAAAGCGTACCGGGGCCCAGATTCGTGGACCGATTCCCCTGCCAACTCGCAAAGAACGTTTTACTATTTTGATTTCACCGCATGTTAACAAAGATGCGCGTGATCAATATGAGATCCGTACCCACAAGCGGTTGCTGGATATTGTTGAGCCGACAGAGAAAACTGTTGATGCCCTGATGAAGCTGGATCTGGCCGCAGGTGTTGAGGTTCAAATTAGCCTGACATAAACGGTACTGAAAACCCATGTCCTGCCAGAGCAGGGCGTGTGTAACGCTCTGAAATGGGCGGCCATAGCGGGTAATAGCCCCGTACACTATGAGGTTAGACAAATGACTATTGGTATAGTCGGCCGCAAATGCGGCATGACACGTGTGTTCACTGAGGATGGCGCCTCTATTCCGGTCACTGTGATCGAGGCAGAGCCCAATCGCATTACTCAAATCAAAACCGAGGATACTGACGGTTATATTGCCGTGCAGGTGACTACTGGTGCCCGTAGGGCTTCCCGTGTCAGTAAATCTCAGGTTGGTCATTTCGCCAAAGCTGGTGTTGAGGCGGGTAGGGGCTCTTGGGAGTTGCGTGTCGATGGTTTGCCCGAAGACTTGCAGGTTGGCGGCAATATCACGGTTGAGCAATTCGAAGCAGGCCAGAAAGTCGATGCCACCGGCACATCTAAAGGCAAGGGGTTTCAGGGTGTCATCAAGCGCTGGAACTTCAGCATGCAGGATGCTACGCACGGTAACTCATTGTCGCACCGTGCTCCTGGTTCAATCGGCCAGTGTCAGACGCCTGGCCGAGTATTCAAAGGCAAGAAAATGTCTGGGCACATGGGTGCCGAGCGTGTTACCACGCAGAATCTCGAAATTGTCCGTATAGACGCTGAACGTAACCTGCTCCTTATCAAGGGCGCTGTACCTGGTGCGCCAGGTGGTGACGTGATCATTCGTGCTGCTGTGAAGGGCTGAGGGGATCGCCGATGGAATTAACGATAGCTACTCCCAAAGGCAGCGCAGGAACCATAGAGGTTTCTGAGGTCGCGTTTGGTAAAGAATTTAATCAGGATCTGGTACATCAGGCAGTGACTAGCTACCTGGCGGGTGCCCGTCAGGGTACGCGGGCGCAAAAAACCCGCGCTGAAGTCAGCGGTGGTGGCAAAAAACCCTGGCGGCAAAAAGGTACGGGTCGTGCTCGTGCCGGTACCATTCGTTCGCCAATTTGGCGTACCGGTGGTGTGACATTCGCTGCCAAGCCCCAGGATCACTCGCAAAAGCTGAACCGCAAGATGTATCGTGCTGCGCTCAGATCCATACTTTCAGAGCTGGCCCGTCAGGATCGCTTAGTGGTGGTGGAATCTTTTGATGTGGATCAGCCAAAAACCAAAGTCTTGATTCAGAAGCTCGGTGAGTTTGGCATTCAGGATGTGCTGATTGTGACTGAAGAGGTGACAGAAAATCTGTACCTGTCCTCGCGTAATTTGCACAAAGTCGATGTGCGCGATGCAGTTGGTGTTGATCCTGTCAGTCTGATCCATTTTGAAAAAGTGTTGGTCACAGTGCCTGCACTGAAAAAGATTGAGGAGATGCTGGTATGAATCAAGAGCGCATCTTTAAAGTATTGTTGGGGCCGCATATTACGGAGAAGACATCGCTTGCCGCCGATAGTCAAAATCAAGTCGCTTTCAAGGTTGCTACAAATGCGACCAAACTTGAAATAAAGGCGGCTGTTGAGAAGCTGTTTGATGTCGTGGTAATGGATGTTCGTGTCGCCAAGGTCAAGGGTAAAACCAAACGCACTCGCTTTGGTTTGGGTAAGCGCTCCGACTGGAAAAAAGCGTATGTTCGTCTAGCGCAAGGTCAGGACATTGACTTTGCAGTAGCTGCTGAATAAGGGGTTGTTGAGATGCCAGTCGTAAAGAGAAAGCCAACGTCTCCCGGTCGCCGATTTGTTGTCAGTGTCGTCAACCCGAATCTGCATAAGGGGGAACCCTATGCACCGCTGCTCGAGAAGAAAACCAGAACGGGTGGGCGCAATAACAATGGTCGTATCACAACACGCCATATTGGTGGTGGCCATAAACAGCATTACCGACTGATCGATTTTAAGCGTAGCAAGGACGGTATCCCGGCAAAAGTCGAGCGCCTGGAATACGATCCGAACCGTACACCTTATATCGCGCTGGTTTGTTATACCGATGGTGAGCGCCGCTATATTATTGCTCCGAAAGGTCTGAAAGACGGCGACATGATCCAGTCCGGCGTCAGTGCGCCGATCAAACTGGGGAATACACTCCCTCTCAGAAACATACCAGTGGGTAGTGTTATCCATTGCGTCGAGATGAAGCCCGGTAAGGGTGCACAGTTGGCGCGCAGTGCAGGTACTTCAGTTCAGCTGGTTGCCCGCGAGGGGCAATACGCCACCTTGCGCCTGCGTAGCGGTGAAATGCGTAAAGTGCCGGTGGATTGTCGTGCGACCATTGGTGAAGTTTCCAACAGTGAGCACAGCTTGCGCTCACTGGGTAAGGCCGGCGCATCTCGCTGGCGTGGTGTTCGCCCCACTGTTCGCGGTGTGGTTATGAACCCGGTTGATCACCCCCATGGTGGCGGTGAAGGTCGTACATCCGGCGGGCGTCATCCGGTGACCCCATGGGGTATACCGACTAAAGGTTACAAGACCAGAAAAAACAAGCGCACAACCAATATGATCGTGCGCCGTCGCGGCAAGTAATTGATAGAGAAGAGGAAAATATAGTGCCACGCTCTCTCAAGAAAGGACCTTTTATCGACCTTCACCTTGTGAAAAAGGTTGATGAGGCGCAAGAAAAAAATGACAGACGTCCGATCAAAACCTGGTCGCGCCGTTCGATGGTCAGCCCGGATATGGTCGGCTTGACTATTGCCATACACAATGGTCGTCAACACGTACCAGTGTTGGTTAATGAGGAAATGGTGGGGCACAAATTAGGTGAATTTGCCCCTACTCGGACTTATCGCGGCCACGTAGCGGACAAAAAGGCCAAGCGTTAAGCTGGTGTTTAAGAGGTAGATGACTGTGGAAGTAGCAGCAAAATTACGCGGAGCCAGATTGTCGGCGCAAAAGGCGCGTCTGGTGGCTGATCAGGTACGTGGCAAACCTGTAGAGGAAGCGCTGGATATATTGGCTTTTAGCGCCAAAAAAGGTGCGGCGATTATCAAAAAGGTGCTTGAGTCTGCTATTGCAAATGCTGAGCATAATGAAGGCGCGGATGTTGATGAGCTTCGTGTATCGACAATCTTTGTCGACGAGGGCACCACCATGAAACGCATCAAACCGCGTGCCAAGGGTCGTGATGACCGCATATTCAAACGCTCTTGTCACATTACCGTGAAAGTTGCCGATGAGGAGACCGTTTAATGGGTCAGAAAGTACATCCAACAGGCATTCGTCTGGGTATTGTTAAAAAACATACCTCTATCTGGTACGCCGGACAGAAAGATTATGCAGACAAACTGAATGCTGACCTAAGCGTTCGCGAGTTTATCAATAAAAAACTTGCCCATGCCTCTGTCAGCCGAATTGAAATCGAGCGCCCCGCACAAACAGCGAGAATTACTATCCATACTGCCCGTCCAGGCATTGTGATCGGTAAGAAGGGTGAAGATGTTGAGGCGCTGCGCAACGAGGTTTCTGCCCAAATGGGTGTTCCTGTGCATATCAACATTGAGGAAGTTCGCAAGCCCGACCTTGATGCAACCCTGGTGGCCCAGAATGTCGCTCAGCAGCTGGAGCGTCGCGTTATGTTTCGTCGTGCCATGAAGCGGGCGGTACAGAATGCCATTCGGCAGGGTGCCAAAGGTATCAAGATCCAGGTCGGCGGACGTCTCGGCGGTGCTGAGATAGCGCGCTCAGAATGGTATCGTGAAGGTCGTGTTCCCCTACACACCCTGCGGGCCGATATTGATTATGGCACTGCAGAAGGGTCAACAACTTACGGCATTATTGGCGTAAAAGTGTGGATCTTTAAGGGCGAAGTGATTGGTGGTGAAGAGGCGGCGCAAGCGCCCGCCAAGAAAACACCGACTAAAAAGAAGTAAGTTTGCGAGTTAAGGGTCAAGCGAGATGCTGCAACCGAAACGTACAAAATTCCGTAAGCAACACAAAGGCCGCAACCGTGGTCTGGCATTGCGCGGTAGCAAGGTAAGCTTTGGCGAATTTGGTCTGAAGGCCATAGGTCGTGGTCGGCTGACTGCGCGTCAGATTGAATCTGCCCGTCGTGCCATGACCCGTCACATTAAACGTGGTGGCAAGATCTGGATTCGGGTTTTTCCCGATAAGCCGATTACCAATAAACCACTTGAAGTGCGGATGGGTAAAGGTAAGGGGAGCGTTGAATACTGGGTCGCTCAAATTCAGCCCGGCAGAGTGCTTTATGAAATGGAAGGTGTTTCTGAAGTAATCGCTCGCGAGGCCTTTGCTCTCGCGGCAGCCAAGTTGCCGGTTCAAACTACCTTTGTTAGACGGTCGGTAATGTAATGAAAGCCATCGAATTGCGTGAAAAAACAGTTGAAGAACTGAATCAGGAATTGAGCAAGCAGCTAGAGCAGCAATTCAAGTTGCGCATGCAGGCTGCCACTGGTCAGTTGGGTCAGAGCCACAAGGTCAAAGAGGCGCGTGTCAATGTTGCGCGTATCAAGACTGTGCTGAACGAAAAAGCGGGTAACTAAGATGAGTGAAGCAGAAAAAAATGCTCGCACGCTCACTGGTCGAGTTGTTAGTGACAAGATGAATAAATCAGTCACTGTGCTGATCGAGCGCCGGGTTAAGCACCCGGTTTATGGAAAAATCGTGAGCAAATCCACCAAGGTTAAAGCTCACGATGAAAGTAACGATTGTCGTCAGGGTGATCTGGTGACCATTGCGGAAACTCGTCCACTGTCCAAAACAAAATCCTGGACGCTGGTCAAGATTGATGAGCGTGCGGCCGAAGTCTAATCGGCGCGCAGCAGTAACGGGTTCGGAGAGAGACAATGATTCAGACAGAAAGCTATCTGGATGTGGCTGATAACAGTGGTGCTCGTCGGGTGATGTGTATCAAGGTTTTGGGTGGTTCACACCGCCGCTACGCCAGCGTGGGTGACATTATCAAGGTAACTGTCAAAGAAGCCATACCCCGTGGCAAAGTAAAAAAAGGTCAGGTTATGAATGCAGTTGTGGTGCGTACCCGTAAGGGTGTCCGTCGCCAGGATGGCAGCCTGATCAAGTTTGATGACAATGCAGCTGTTCTGTTGAACCAGCAGCTCGCGCCGATTGGTACCCGCATTTTTGGGCCGGTTACACGTGAGCTGCGCGGCGAACGTTTCATGAAAATTATCTCACTGGCGCCTGAAGTTCTGTAAGGCCGGGGGCGAGGAAAGGGTTATGCGCAAGATTAAACGTGATGATGAAATCATCGTGACAGCCGGTAAAGATAAAGGCAAACGTGGCAAGGTGCTCAAGGTACAGGCCGATGGTCGTTTGTTGATCTCCGGTGTGAATATCATCAAAAAACATCAGAAACCAAATCCTCAGATGAATATTCCTGGTGGAATCATTGAGAAAGAGGCACCGATTCAGTCCTCCAATGTTGCAATTTATAATCGTGCAACCAGTAAGGCGGACCGTGTGGGCTTCAAAGTGTTAGAAGATGGTAAGAAAGTTCGTATTTTTAAATCCAACGGCGAAGCCGTTGACGCCTAATTTGACAGGAAACTGACATGGCAAGGCTGAGAGAAGTCTACAAGAGTGAAATTGCTTCCAAGCTTAAAGAAGAGCTGGGACTGGCAAATGTAATGCAGGTGCCTAAGATCACTAAAATCACACTTAATATGGGTGTGGGTGAAGCGCTGGGCGACAAAAAAGCCCTTGAAAATGCGGTAGCGGATATGACGTTGATCGCTGGCCAAAAGCCGGTCGTCACCAAAGCACGCAAGTCAATCGCCGGGTTCAAAGTTCGTGAGGGTTGGCCCATCGGTTGCAAAGTGACTTTGCGGAGTGATCGTATGTACGAGTTTCTCGAGCGTCTGATTTCTCTGGCGATTCCAAGAATCAGAGATTTCCGGGGTATAAGTCCGAAATCCTTTGACGGTCATGGGAATTTCTCCATGGGTGTCACCGAGCAAATTATTTTCCCTGAGATTGAGTACGACAAAGTGGATACGTTGCGTGGACTGGATATCACCATTACCACCACCGCCCGCAATGACGATGAAGGCCGGGCTCTGCTCCGTGCATTCAGTTTTCCGCTGAAAGGTTGAGGTAAGTTATATGGCAAAGACATCCATGATCGAGCGCGAGAAAAAACGTGCACGTATTGTTGCGCAATACGCTGAAAAGCGTGCCGAGTTGAAAGCAATTATTTCCAATACGACGCTTTCTGATGAAGAGCGTTGGGATGCTCAGGTGAAATTCCAACAATTGCCACGTAATGCCAGCCCTTGCCGTCAACAGCGCCGTTGTCGTCAAACCGGTCGCCCCCATGGTGTCTATCGTAAATTTGGTCTGTGCCGCAACAAGCTTCGTGAAGCTGCCATGCGCGGAGATGTTCCAGGCCTGGTTAAGGCCAGTTGGTAAGCAGCGTCGCGAATTAAGGAATTAATCAGATGAGTATGCAAGATACCCTGGCAGATATGTTGACCCGCATCCGCAACGCGCAGATGTCGGCAAAAAAATCTGTCACTATGCCGTCCGCCAAATTGAAAGTGGCTGTTGCCCAGGTTTTGAAGGACGAAGGTTACATTACTGATTTCAGTGTTGCGGATGGTGCCAAGCCGGAATTGACCTTGGTGCTGAAATACTTTGAAGGTAAACCGGTGATCGAATCGATTACCCGTTACAGTAGGCCGGGCCTTCGCCAGTATTCAGGTTCAGACAAGCTGCCAAGTATTCGAGCTGGCTTGGGTGTTGCTATCGTCTCCACAAGTAAAGGTGTGATGACTGATCGTGCTGCCCGTGCTGCCGGTATTGGCGGTGAGGTTCTCTGCACAGTTTTCTAATGGGATAGTCGAGATGTCTAGAGTTGCAAAAAACCCGGTTACCATACCGGCTGGTGTGGAAGTAAAACTCGGCACTAATGAGATTTCGGTCAAGAGTGGTTCGAATGCCCTCTCGTTGGCTGTTAATCAACAGGTAGAAATCAAACAGGACGACAACCTGCTGACCTTTACTGCGCGTGATGGAAGTAAGCAGGCGAATGCCATGGCCGGAACGACCCGTTCATTGGTCAACAATATGGTTCTGGGTGTCGGTGAGGGTTTTGTCAAAAAACTACAGCTAATTGGTGTCGGTTATCGTGCCCAAGCGCAGGGTGGCAAAATCAATTTAACGCTGGGCTTTTCCCACCCCGTTGAATATCAACTGCCTGATGGCGTTTCAGTAGAGACACCGAGTCAGACAGAAATTTTACTGAAGTCGGCAGATAAGCAGCTGCTTGGACAGGTAGCATCAGAAATACGTGCTTTCCGTCCACCTGAGCCCTACAAAGGCAAAGGAGTTCGCTATGCGGATGAGCAGGTACGTCGTAAAGAAGCGAAGAAGAAGTAGGTCAAGATCATGAGCGACAAGAAACAATCACGTTTGCGTCGTGCACGTCGTGCCCGCTGCAAGATACAAGAACTGGGCGCGAATCGTCTCTGTGTGAATAGAACGCCGCGTCACATTTATGCGCAAGTTATATCGCCTTGCGGCGGCCTGATTCTGGCCAGTGCTTCAACGCTGGACAAGTCACTGCGTGCCGGTAAAACCGGCAATACGGATGCGGCCAAGGGTGTCGGCGCTCTTATTGCAGAGCGTGCCAAGCAGGCAGGTGTCACTCAGGTTGCATTTGACCGGAGTGGTTTCAAGTATCACGGACGCGTTAAAGCATTAGCCGATGCCGCTCGTGAAGCCGGTCTGGAATTCTAAAGGTTTATTGTTATGTCTAGAGATCAGAGAGATACATCAGCCGGTGAAGAAGGGCTGCAGGAAAAACTGGTTGAGGTTAATCGGGTTGCCAAAACTGTAAAAGGTGGTCGGATATTTGGTTTTACCGCCCTGACTGTCGTTGGTGATGGTAACGGCAAAGTTGGATTTGGTCGCGGTAAGGCGCGCGAAGTGCCCCAGGCCATCCAGAAAGCCATGGAGGCTGCTCGTCGCAATATGATCCAGGTGGATTTGAAAGGCACGACTATTCAGTACCCCACCAAGGCCAACCATGGTGCATCCAAAGTCTATATGCAGCCGGCCTCTGATGGTACCGGTGTCATTGCTGGTGGTGCTATGCGCGCGGTGCTGGAAATTGCCGGTGTGCAAAACGTATTGGCAAAATGCTACGGCTCTACCAACCCGGTCAATGTTGTTCGCGCAACATTTAAAGCGCTGCAAGAAATGAGTTCACCAGAAACAGTGGCAGCAAAGCGCGGTAAGAGCGTAGAAGAGATACTGAATTAAGTACGGCGGTTGCCGCGTTAAGTACAAAACGGAAGCTTTACCATGACAAAAGCTAAGAAAATCAAGGTTACTCAGGTGCGCAGCGTACATGGCCGACTTGCAGCCCATAAGGCGTGTGTCGCAGGTCTGGGTTTGCGCCGCATCAACCACACTGTAGAGGTCGAAGACACCCCTTCAGTTCGTGGCATGATTAATAAAGTTCACTATATGGTTAAGGTTGAGGGAGTATAGACATGCGTCTGAATACGCTAAGTCCCGCACCAGGCAGAATCAAGGAAGGCAAACGTGTTGGCCGGGGTATTGGCAGCGGCCTGGGCAAAACGGCTGGTCGTGGCCACAAGGGCCAGAAAGCACGTTCCGGTGGAAGCGTTCGGCCGGGTTTTGAAGGCGGGCAGATGCCCCTGCAGAAACGTTTGCCGAAGTATGGCTTCACTTCCCGTATTTCCCGCGTTACGGCTGAAATCCGTTTGAGTGAATTGAACAGCGTCTCCGGTGATCTGATCGACATCGCAACATTGCGTGCTGCAGGTTTGATTAATGCATCAATTACCCGCGCCAAAGTTTTCATGTCCGGTGAAGTGGATCGGCCCGTTACTGTTAAAGGCTTGCGTGTAACCAAAGGTGCTCGTGCTGCGATTGAAGCGGCTGGCGGCAAAGTTGAAGAGTAAAGCCTGATGGCAAAACCCGGAAACATGCCGCAGGGCAATACTAAAGGTTTGGGCGAGCTTTGGGCTCGCCTTCGCTTTTTGTTTGTAGCGCTGGTCATTTACCGTATCGGGACCCATATCCCGGTGCCGGGTATAGACCCGGATCGTCTGGCTGACCTTTTCAGTCAGAACCAGGGAACGATCATCGGCATGTTTAACATGTTTTCCGGTGGTGCCCTGGAGAGAATGAGTATCCTGGCGCTTGGCATCATGCCCTATATTTCGGCATCAATTATCATGCAGCTGTTGACAGCGGTAACACCGTCGCTGGAGCAGCTTAAAAAAGAGGGTGATGCGGGCCGACGCAAAATTAACCAGTACACGCGTTACGGCACCGTACTACTTGCCACTGTTCAGGCTATCGGTATGTCAGTAGGTCTGGCGGGCCAAGGGTTGGCGTTTTCCGCTGACTTCAGCTTTTATTTTATTGCTGTAGTCTCGCTGGTCACTGGTGCCGTGTTCATGATGTGGTTGGGTGAGCAGATCACAGAGCGCGGCGTTGGTAACGGTATATCAATGCTGATTTTTGCCGGTATTGCAGCGGGTATTCCCTCTGCAATTGGTCAGGCGTTTGAGTCATCGCGGCAGGGTGAATTGCATATTCTCGCCTTGTTGGTCGTGGGTGTTTTGGCAATCGCCGTGGTTTATTTTGTTGTATTTGTTGAGCGTGGGCAACGCCGCATCACTGTGAACTATGCGCAAAGACAACCGGGTAGAGGGCCGGCACAAACCAGCCACCTACCCCTGAAAGTGAACATGGCAGGTGTCATACCGGCAATTTTCGCAAGTAGTATTTTGTTGTTCCCGGCGTCTATAGCGCAATGGTTCGGCCAGGGAGCAGACAGTCCGGATTGGTTGCAGGACGTGGCGTTATTTCTCGGACCAGGCCAACCATTGCATGTGCTGCTGTTTGCCGGGTTAATAATTTTCTTCTGCTTTTTCTATTCGGCATTGATGTTTAACCCGAAAGAGATGGCGGATAACCTCAAGCGGGGTGGCGCGTTCTTACCCGGTATTCGTCCCGGCGAACAAACTGCGCGTTATATCGATGGTGTTATGACAAAGTTGACTCTGGTCGGTGGTTTGTATGTGGCGGCAGTGTGTTTACTGCCGCAATTTTTGAATATTTATTTTAATGTGCCCTTCTATCTGGGCGGTACCTCATTGCTGATTGTTGTCGTTGTTACCATGGATTTCATGGCTCAGGTCCAATCTCATTTGATGTCACGTCAGTATGAATCGCTAATGAAAAAATCGAATCTGAAAGGTTTTGGCAGCGGAATTCGCTAGTTGAAGTTGAGGTGTTCCTATGAAAGTGCGTGCTTCGGTAAAAAAAATGTGCCGCAACTGTAAGGTTGTAAAACGCAAGAGTGTTGTGAGGGTGATTTGTAGTGCAGAACCCCGCCATAAACAACGGCAGGGTTAGTCGTAGACAGTTATTGATTTTTTGTGCCTTCAGCGCTATCCTTTTGCGCCTTTTTGGCCAGCCCTGTGGGCTGTTAAAGCAAGTTGACGGCAGTTAAACATAAAAGTGGAGTAAAGTGATGGCCCGTATTGCCGGTGTCAACATCCCAGATAATAAACATGCGGTGATTTCACTTACCTATGTTTTTGGGATTGGTCGCAGTTCAGCCCGTGCCATTTGTGCCCAGGTTGGTATTGCCCAGGATGTTAAGATTTCTGATTTGAGCGATGAGCAGATGGACGCTGTCCGTAATGCTGTTGGCGATCATACGGTTGAAGGTGATCTGCGCCGCGAAGTCAGCATGAGCATCAAGCGTTTGATGGATCTGGCCTGTTATAGAGGTCTCCGTCACCGCCGTGGTCTGCCGCTGCGCGGTCAACGCACCAAAACGAATGCGCGTACCCGTAAAGGCCCTCGCAAGCCCATCAAGCGATAGGAAAGACAAATGGCAAAGCCTGGACAAAAAACGACTCGGAAAAAAGTCAAAAAGACGGTTGTTGATGGTGTGGCGCATATTCACGCTTCATTCAATAATACGATCGTAACGATTAGTGATCGTCAGGGTAATACCCTGAGCTGGGCCACCTCTGGTGGTTCTGGCTTCCGTGGTTCACGGAAAAGCACCCCCTTCGCTGCTCAGGTAGCTGCGGAGCGTGCTGGCCTTGCAGCACAGGAATACGGATTGAAAAATCTGGATGTTCAGGTGAAAGGCCCCGGTCCCGGACGTGAGTCTGCCGTGCGTGCACTGAACAATGCAGGCTTCAAAATTACCAATATCACCGACGTGACACCGATCCCGCACAACGGCTGTCGTCCGCCGAAAAAGCGTCGGGTATAAGAGGATAGTTAACTAATGGCAAGATATCTTGGACCGACTTGTAAGCTTTCTCGACGCGAAGGCACGGATCTTTTTCTCAAGAGTGGTATTCGTCCACTGGAGTCAAAGTGTCGCGCAGAGAGTGCACCCGGCCAACACGGTCAACGTCGTGGTCGTCTTTCTGACTATGGGGTTCAGTTGCGCGAAAAGCAAAAAGTGCGTCGACTTTATGGCGTATTGGAAAAGCAATTCCGCAATTACTACAAGGAAGCGGCCCGCATAAAAGGCGCAACGGGTGAAAACCTGCTCCAGCTGCTTGAGCGCCGTTTGGATAATGTTGTCTACCGCATGGGCTTTGGTTCCACGCGTGCAGAGGCTCGTCAACTTGTTGCTCACAACTCTATTCAAGTGAATGGCAAAAAGGTCAATATCCCTTCATACAGAGTGATGGATGGCGACGTAGTGAGCATTCGTGAAAAATGCAAAAAACAGTTGCGTATTCAGTCTGCGATGCAAATTGCTTCGCAGCGAGGATTGGTTGACTGGATGGAAATAGATGCGAACAAACTGGAAGGTGTGTTCAAGCGCAATCCGGTGCGCAGCGATCTCCCTGCTGAAATCAATGAAAACCTCATTGTTGAACTTTACTCGAAGTAAAGAACTGAAGGCTGAAAACCAGTTAAGCGACCCCATCTAACAGGTACAGATATGCAGACATCAGTAAATGAGTTTTTGACACCACGCAACATCGACGTAACTGAGCTCGGTCCAACTCGCGCCAAGGTCGTTTTAGAACCATTGGAGCGTGGATTTGGTCATACACTGGGTAATGCGCTGCGCCGCATTCTGTTGTCATCAATGGGTGGTGCAGCCATTGTAGAGGTCGAGATTGACGGTGTCCTACATGAATACAGCAGTATCGAAGGCGTTCAGGAAGATGTTATTGAAATACTCCTGAACCTCAAAGAAGTTGCTATCGTTCTGCATGATAAGGACGAGGTTACTCTGACCCTCAGCAAAAAAGGTAAAGGGGTTGTGACTGCAGGTGATATTCAGGTAGATAACTCTGTAGAAATTAAAAACCCCGAGCACCTGATTGCCACGATCACGGGCGATACGGCTCTGAATATGCAGTTACACATTACGACAGGGCGTGGTTATCAGCCTGTTGATAGCCGTGGTAATGATGAAGATGAGACTCGCTCTATTGGCCGTCTCCAGTTGGATGCCACCTTCAGTCCTGTTCGCCGTGTTGCCTATGTTGTTGAGAGTGCCCGGGTTGAGCAGCGTACTGACCTAGACAAACTTGTGCTGGATCTTGAGACTAATGGCACCATTGATCCTGAAGAGGCCATTCGTCGGGCAGCTACCATTCTGCAACAGCAACTGGCCGTATTTGTCGATCTCGAAAGCGAAAATCTTGCCGAGCCGGTAGAGAGAGAGGAAGAAGTGGATCCGATCCTCTTGCGTCCTGTTGATGACCTGGAGCTGACAGTCCGATCGGCAAACTGTCTGAAGGCAGAGAGCATCTATTACATTGGTGATCTTATCCAGCGTACAGAAGTTGAGCTGCTCAAGACGCCAAATCTTGGCAAAAAGTCACTCACTGAAATTAAGGACGTGCTGGCATCCCGTGGACTTTCCCTGGGTATGCGCCTAGAAAACTGGCCACCTGCCAGCCTGCGTTCTGACACTGAACAGGTTTAATTGATTAGGGTTGCAGATTTTGTCTGCCACTGTTGCATAGAATACTTGCTGAGTTAACAGCAACACTATTTGAAAGGAAGTATAAAATCATGCGTCATCGTCTTAGTGGCCGCAAATTAAGTCGTACAGGTGCCCACCGTCGCGCCATGTTTCGCAATATGACGACCTCCCTGGTTGAGCATGAATTGATCAGGACTACGCTGCCAAAAGCAAAAGAGTTGCGGCGTTTTGCCGAACCGCTGATTACCTTGTCAAAACAGGACAGCGTTGCCAATCGCCGCCTGGCATTTGACCGTTTGCGCTGCAAGTCAGCTGTCGGTAAATTGTTTGCCGAACTCGGCCCGCGCTATGAAAGTCGCCCCGGTGGCTATATCCGCATTCTTAAATGTGGGCTGCGCTCTGGCGATGCCGCGCCGATGGCATACGTAGAACTGGTAGACCGTCCAGATGTTGAGCCGGTTGATGTTGACGATGATGAATAATTGACCACGGTGATTTGGTCAGATAAGAGCCGGACGAATGTCCGGCTTTTTTATGCCCTTTTTTCCCGGCAAACTAAAAAGTGCGTGATAGCTTTTTTTGGCTACTGAATAATTACTGATAATCTTAGATACAGGGTATCGCAATGAAAGTACTGGTCACCGGAGGTGCAGGTTATATCGGGAGTCATGCCTGTGTCGCGCTACTTGAAGCAGGCCACGACATTGTTGTGCTAGATAACTTTGCAAACAGTTGTATGACGTCACTGAATCGGGTGAAACAAATCACGGGAAAGGAGTTTCCGGTGGTGGAAGGAGATGTCAACGACTCCCAGGCTCTGGACAGTATTTTTACCAGCAATAATATCGATGCAGTGATGCACTTTGCAGGCTATAAAGCGGTCGGTGAGTCCTGTGAAAAGCCACTTCTCTATTATCGCAACAACGTTGCCGGCACCTTGACCCTGTGTGAAGCCATGCAGCAGCATAAGGTCACTCTGCTGATTTTCAGTTCGTCAGCTACCGTTTATGGCGATCCGCCCACAGTGCCCATCAAAGAGAATTTCCCGCTTACCGCCACAAACCCCTACGGTCGTTCCAAGCTGATGGTGGAGGAAATTCTGCGCGATTTAGTGAGTGCTGAACAGCTTGCAGGATCGGGGGCCTGGCAAATTGGTCTAATGCGCTACTTTAACCCGGTGGGTGCCCACTCCAGTGGCTTGATAGGTGAAGATCCCAACGGTATTCCAAACAATTTATTACCTTACATTTCCCAGGTAGCAATCGGTCGATTACCTGCCTTATCGGTATTTGGTTCGGACTACCCGACTATCGATGGGACGGGTGTTCGAGACTATCTTCACGTGATGGATCTGGCCGAAGGCCATGTCCGGGCATTGGACTACCTTGCCCAGGGTAAAAGTGCATCGGGATGTCACACCTGGAACCTCGGTACCGGTAAAGGCTATTCAGTGCTGGAGATGATAAGGGCATTTGAATCTGCCAGTGGAAAGACTGTGGCCTTCAAAATGGCTCCGCGCAGGCCGGGAGATATTGCGGCCTGTTGGGCGGACACATCCAAAGCCGAGAATGAGCTCGGCTGGATAGCATCGCGAGGCCTGTCTGAGATGATGGAAGACAGCTGGCGCTGGCAGCAGTGTAATCCCCGTGGCTATCGCAGATGACACTGGGGGTTATGTCTATACCTATGCCAGGGGCAGCTGGATATGGAAGGTGGTGCCGACATTCATGTCAGAGGTAACTGCGAGCTGCCCTTTGTGTTGTTCCGTGATGATGAAGTGTGAGAATGATAGGCGCTTACCTGCATCATAGTCTTCTTCGGATGATTTGCCTGCTTTATTGGTGAAGAAGGGCTCAAATATATATTGTTGCTCATCATAGCTGATGCCCAGGCCATTGTGCTGAACCTTGATCCAGAGCATGTCATAACAAACAATGACCTGAATGCGAATAATCGGTAGGTGTCCCGACCTGTTCACCTGACCGAGTGCGTGACAGGCATGGCGGAACAAGCTGAGAAACACCTGCTGTAATTCTGATGCGTAGCAGGGAATATCCGGGAGATTTCGGCTGTAGTGTCTTTCTATTTTGATCTCCCGGAAGCGCAACCCGGACGGTACCGAAAGCACATCATTGGCCAGTTCGATCGTGTGCTCGATAAGTCCAGTGATGTTTGCCAGTCGTTTCTCGCCACCGCGACTTTTCGAGAAGTCCAGCAAGTTGTTGATAACAGCCAGTGCCTGCTGTCCCTGATGATCTGCCTCTTCCAGCACGCTGGTTACGTCGTCTGCCCACGGCGAGTCCGCCCTATTTGTTTGTAATAGTCGGTACGCGGCCTGAAGGTCATTTAGAATAATCTGCAACGGGGCATTAATATCGTGGGCCATGGTCGCTGCCAGCTCGCCCATGGAAGACATCTTGTCGCGCTGAATAAGCATGTTGGATGTAAGAATGTGCTGTGTGACATCGTCTATCAGGATGACTGCATCGGTTTCTGCCTGATTACGCAATGGATAAATGGTTATATCAAAGTGGTATTGGCCCCGTTGGCTGTGTTTGATAGTTACTGGTTTTTTATCGCTTAACGCCTTCTTTACCTGGTCCCTCGACAATGTGATCGTCGGGTAGGTTTGCCACAGGTTTTTTGTCAGCGCCTGTGCTGCCGGGATACCGGTAATTTCTTCTGCGCGGCGGTTCCATTGTGTGATACTGCCCGTTTCAGTCAAACCGATTAGCATCAAAGGCATCGAGCTCAACACATCTTTTATGTAGGCTTCAGAGGATCGAAGTCGACTGGTTGTTTCCCGGTGCTGGACAATTTCACCCTGTAGTAAGACATTGGCCTTTTGCAGTAAGCGGTTTGACTCATCCAGCGTCGCTGTGCGCTCCTTGACGCGTTGCTCAAGCTCCTGGCGGATGACTTCCAGCGCCTTGTTCGCACGGTGTGCCTGCCTGCGACTGAAAAAAAGTGTCACGACGGTGATGGAAAGGAGAATGATAAAAATACCACTTGACCAATTGGCAACGTACTGCCAGTTGGTGTGACCATCTTCCAGTCTGAAATAAGGGATTATGCTGGCTGTGGCGGGACAGCTTGCCAGCATAAAAAAAAGCGCGGTCGCGTAAATCTTCATAATGTTCGATAGTGCTCTTGCAGAGATTAATGTGCGCTGAGTGGAAACCGGGCTATATGATACCAGTGAACGAACAACGGGTTGTTGAAATCATCAAAGCGATAGTTTGATTCCTTGTCTGTCAGCGTTATTCCCGGGAGGAGCATTCGTTTCTACTGGTCTTTCAACTGACAATGTGTTGCAGGATATGCGGCGAATCAACCTGATAAGCAGCAACCCGCCCCTATTTTTGATTTACTTATTGTCTGCTAACTGGCCCTGAATGGAAATACACGGGTATGTCTGACCTTACTATCTATTTGAACGGCGGAGAACTTCACATCAAGCCAGTCAGAATAGCAGCAATAGTGCGACACCGTAGACGAGGCCTGACCAGAGTAGCGCCACCGTGCAGTAACCCATAATATCCTTGATGCCCAACCTGGCTATGCCCAGTAAGGGAAGAGCCCAGAATGGCTGAATCATATTGGTCCAGGCATCACCCATGGCGACAGCCATGGCGGCCTGGTTCAGGGGTATCCCCAGTGATTGTGCGGCGGGAATGACGATTGGTGCCTGGATTGCCCACTGTCCGCCCCCGGAAGGGATAAAGAAATTGACTATCCCGGCACTGAGGAATGTAAACAGATTAAACGTGTGTTCATTGGAAATGCTGATGAACCACTCGGATACGGATGCTGCCAGCCCGGATTGTGCCATCATGCCCATGATTCCGGCATAGAGGGGGAACTGCAGGACAATGCCGGACAGACCTTTTACCGCCTCGTTGACAGCAGAGAGGTAGTTGCGGGCAGAGCGGTGCAGGAGTAGGCCCGTCACCAAAAAAACGAAATTTACGGTGTTCAGCCCGATACGGCCGCCGTCACTGAAAAACTCAAACAGGTAGGCGCAACCCAATAGGCCGAGCATCAGGGTTGGCAGTCGGCTGTGTTCAATCCGGTCTGCCGGCGTATCGATTCTGATGGGAACCTCTTCGGTGATACCCATTTGTTGTGGGGTGACTTCCCGGACGGCGTCGGGTGGTGGCATCATCAATCGAAAAATAACGGGTAATGTCACTAGCATCACAAAACAGATGAGCAAAACTTCCCAGCTGAAAATTGTCTCTGTCAGTGGAATGGTGATATCGCCCATCAAGTTGCTGATGATGTCACCGTCGGCTACGGCAATCTTCAGTGGAATGGAGCCAGATAATCCCGCGTGCCAGATAACCATTCCCGAGTAAGCCGAAGCCACCAGAAGTGGGTAGTGAACCCCCTTGACATGGCGTGCAATTTCTCGAGCCATCAGGGCGCTGGTGATCAGTCCGAACCCCCAGCTGATCCAACCACAAACCAGTGCGATTGTGGTCATAAGAATGATGGCCTGGCCCGGTGTTTTGGCAAGACAGGCCAGCGATCGCAACAGTTTTTTTACCGGTGCTGTTTGCGCCAGCACACTGCCGGTTACCAGTGTCACGGTGACCTGCATGGAAAATACCAGCAGGTTCCATACGCCATCCCCCCAAAAGCGAACCATATCAGTCGGGCGCTGTGTCTCCCCAAGGATACCCGCCAGCAGCACAATGAAGGTCAGTAGGATGGCAAAGATAAAGGCGTCAGGCATCCAGCGCTGCATAATACGGGTAAACAGGTTAGACAGAGAGCGAATCATTTTTGCGTCACCTTGTAATTATCAATTATGGGTTGGTTGCAAAATTAAGGCGTTATTCTATCGGCTTCATGGTTGATTCGAAACGGGATACCGTAAGGCGGTACTTACAAATGTTGGTGAAAGCAGGTGCCGGTGTCCAGGTTCATCAATCGCATGGGGCCGCCCCAGACACATCCGGTATCCAGCGGAAACAGGTTGCTGCCACAGGGTTGTCCCTGTAATGCCGCCCAGTGGCCAAAAATGATTTTCCACTGACGGGTTTTCCGATGCGGGTGACTGTACCAGGGGGCATAGCCCGCCGGTGGCTCATTCGGTGTGGACTTGCTGCGGAGCTCCAGCTTCCCCGTGGCCGAACAAAAACGCATTCGTGTGAAATAGTTGGTAATCATACGCCAGCGTACCGAGCCGGTGAGTTGGTCGTTCCACTGGTCGGGTTGATCGCCATACATGCCTTGAAAGAACGCGTTGGCCTGTTCCGGGTCTTGCAAAACGTTACTGATCTCTCTTGCCCGTATCAGGGCTTCATCGCGCGTCCACTGTGGCGGGATTCCTGCATGAACCATCAACCAGTCGCCCCGTGAGACCATCAGCGGTTGTAATTGCAACCAGTTAAGCAATTGATTCCGGTCCGGGGCTTTCAGGATAGCTTCCAGGGTATCGTTGCGGCTGGGTGCGCGCACGCCGTGAGCGATGGCCAGTAAATGCAGGTCGTGATTGCCCAGCACCATTTGCAAGGAATTTCCTAGCTGGTGGCAGAAGCGCAAGGCTTCTAGGGAGTCCGGGCCACGGTTAACGATGTCTCCCACCGACCATAGGCAATCCTTGCCGGGCTCAAAGTGGACTTTCTCCAGCAACTGCTGCAGAGGCTTCAGGCAGCCTTGCAAATCACCTACTGCATAAGTGGTCAATGCACTGTTCCTGGTACGGAGAGCAGAAAGGCAGGTATTTGAGCATCAAACGTTTCTCCGTGGTCACTGACCATTTGATAGCTGCCCTCCATTGTACCCACCTCAGTATCCAGGACGACTCCGCTGCTGTATCGGAAAGACTGACCAGGGGCAATCAGCGGTTTTTCGCCTACCACCCCGGGGCCCTGAATTTCTTTAATCTTGGCATTGCCATCCGTGATGATCCAATGACGGCTGATCAGTTGGGCTGTTGTATCGCCCAAATTGCGTATCGCGATATGGTAGGCAAACGTAAATTTATTATTGTCCGGTTCGGATTGGCCGGGGAGATACTCTGGTGTGACCTCAACGACGATCCGGTTCATTGCAGGGCTCCTATCTGGTTGCTGAGGTGGACAAAGTCCACCACGCTGAGATTTTGAGGGCGAAGTGATATATCAATATCAAGTTGTTCAAGCTGGGTGGCATCAAGCATATATTTCAGTGTATTGCGCATCGTTTTCCGCCGTTGCTGGAAACTGGCACTCACCAGTCTGGTCAGTAATTTCAGGTCGTTCGCGGGGTGGGGTGGTTGGTTGTACGGTAGCAGTCGAACAATAGCGGACTCTACTTTGGGTGCCGGTCTGAATGCTGTCGACGGAACGCTAAACAATGGCTGCACGCTACTGTAATACTGGACCATCACACTGAGTCTGCCATAGTTTTTGTCACCGGGTGAGGCGGCCAATCGGTCCACCACTTCTTTTTGCAGCATAAAGTGCATATCTTGTATCTGCTGACTGAAACCCAGCAGGTGAAAAATTAGTGGTGTTGAGATGTTGTACGGCAGATTGCCAATAATGCGCATTGCCCGACCAGCTTTATAAAATTGGCTGAAATCGATTTTCAATGCGTCACCCTGATGAATCTGAAAATCCGGGTAACCGGCGAGTTTTTCTCTGAGTAGAGGGATAAGATCACGATCCAGCTCCACCACTTTGAGGGAGGGGCATTTGGCCAGTATGGGCTCGGTGATGGCGCCCCGGCCGGGTCCAATTTCGATGATGTTTTGCCCTGGTTTTGGGGCGATGGCCGCAATAATTTTGTCGATTACATGGTGGTCGATCAGAAAATTCTGGCCAAATCGTTTGCGGGCCCTGTGTTGGTGCGAATCTTCCTGGTTCATGAATAGGTGTTTGCCTTTGCCATACAGGTGGCTGTGGTGATGGCTGCTATCAGGCTGCCTGTGCTGGCAAGCCCCGTTCCCGCCAGATCCAGTGCGGTGCCATGGTCAACTGAGGTGCGGATAATGGGTAGGCCGAGCGTAATATTGACGGCTTTGCCAAACCCCATGTATTTGAGTACGGGTAAACCCTGATCATGATACATGGCCAATACCGCATCACATCGCTTCAGATACTTTGGCGTGAACAGTGTGTCTGCTGGCAGGGGACCCTCGATGTGCATCCCCAGACCGCGCAGCCGCGTCAGTACGGGTTCTATCACCTGAATTTCCTCCATACCCAGATGGCCGTTCTCGCCTGCGTGGGGATTGAGCCCACACACCAATATCCTTGGCGCCTGTAGACCAAATTTCTGCTGTAAATCCGTATGCAGAATATTAATTGTCTCGGTCAAACCTGCTTGCGTAATCTGAGCCGGCACCTGGCTAAGCGGCAGGTGTGTTGTGGCCAGTGCAACCCGAAGCCCTTCGGTAGCCAGCATCATGACTACCTTTTCTGTATGGGTTTTCGCCGCAAGAAATTCGGTGTGCCCCGTGAAGGGAATGCCTGCATCATTGATGATGCCCTTGTGCACAGGGCCGGTTACCAGTGCCCGACAAACATTTGATTGGCAGTCTGCAAGCGCAGTGGATAAGGTCTTCAGTACATACGTGGCATTGTGCGAGTCGAGTAAGCCGGGCCTGGCGGGCATACTCAGTTCAATCGGCCTGATAGCGAGTTCGCCAGCCGCCAAAGGGGAGGGAGGTATTTCGGTCGAGAGCTGGCGTAGCCGCAGGGGAAGATTTAATTCCCTGGCTCGGGCCAGGAGCAATTCAGGGTCAGCGTACACCACCAGTTCTGCAGCATTTGGGCGCTGAGCCAGCTTGATAATCAGGTCGGGACCAATACCGGCTGGTTCGCCTGGTGTAATGGCAAGTCGAATCACAGTTTAATGTCTACAAATGCCTCGTCGCGTATTTCCCGCAGCCAGATTTCCTGTTCTTCATCAAACTTGCGTCTCCGGATGATGTTTTCAGCCTGACGCCGTTGTATCTCGTCACTGAAATCCTGACGACGACGTTCGGTTACCTGCAGAATATGCCAGCCGAACTGGGTGCGGAAAGGCTCACTGATCGCCATTGTGTCAATACTGCCCATGATCTGCTCAAATTCCGGTACAAACTGTCCCGGCAGGGACCAGCCGAGATCACCGCCGCCCAGAGCAGTACCAATATCCTCGGAGTGTTTTCTGGCTAATTCGGCAAAGTCGGCACCGCCGAGGATATCGGCGCGCATTCCTTCGAGCATGGTTCTGGTATCGTCTTCACTGCGAATCTCGTTAGGTTTTAGCAGAATGTGGCGGACTTTGTGTTGCTGCACAATTTGTTCGCCGCCACCCCGGCGATCATAAAGTTTGAGTAAGTGATAACCGGCATCACTGCGAATCGGCATGCTGACCTCGCCCGGGGACAGTTTATCCACGGCGCTGACAAAAATACTGGGTAACTGGGTTGTTTTTCGCCAGCCCAGGTCGCCTCCCTGAAGTGCATCCTGAGCGCCGGAATGGGCGATGGCCAGGCTTTTGAAGTCTGCACCATTTTGCAGTTGCTCGTAGAGTTCCCGAACCTTCTGTTCTACCTTGCCAACGTCCTCGCGGGATGCGCCCGAGGATAGGGGCAGCAGGATATGACCGAGGTTGACATCGGGCGATGACCACTGTTGGCCCTCTTCGGAGGCCAGGAAGTTATCCACTTCCTGCTCGCTGATGTAAATACGGCGATTAACGGCTCTTTCCTGAACCCGGTTTATAGTAATCTCATTGCGTAGCTGTTGCCTCAACGACGTCAGGTCGATTCCGCTCTGACGGGCGTCCTCGACCATTTGAGCAACCGTCTGTTCCCGGCTCTCCGCCATCCTCTCCATGGCCTGGGTGACTTCTTCGTCGCTGATGCGTATCCCCATGCGTTGTGCCCGACTGAGCTGCAGGCGCTCCAGAATAAGGCGCTCAAGAACCTGTGGGACCAGCACCGACTCTGCAGGAATTTCGGTTTCACTGTTTTCCAGTCGTGCATAGATATCAGCTACCCGCTTCTCCAGCTCGCTGGCCATGACTACGTCATCGTCAACCACGGCGACGATGTGGTCGAGTGGTATTTCTTCTGAGCTTGCCGGCAATGCCCAGGCAAGCCCCAGCAGGAGCAGGCTGAAGAAAATATTCGTTTGACTGCATGTGCTCATAATCCGGCTCATCTGCATTAGTAATTGCTTTGTGGTTCATATCCGTAAATACCATCCTGCAGGATGGATTCCACTTTGCTGCCACTGCCGGCGAGGCCTTTGAACTGGATCTGGAAGAACACACCATTGTCGTGTTCCAGATCTTCATCCGGTAGCCGGATGTAGTCATTCCGGTCGAGCCAGCGACGACTGATAATGCTCATTTTCCAGCAGCAGCTCTCATACTGGAACCCGAACAGGGTTTCCAGGTCCCGGCTATTGGTCAGATCGTAATTGTACCGTCCGATCAGGCTCCAGCTTCGGGAAATCGGCAGAAAGGTGGAAAAGTCTGCCTGTTCAATATCGCTATCAATTTCAATGAATTGATTTCCTATGTCAGAAAGGCGGGGCACCCTGCGATTATACCGATAGCTCAAATTGAATATCTTGTTGTTGCGATCGTTATAACGAAGGCTGGCGTTGCCGCGGTCGAGTTCACTGTCGTCTTCATCGTATAGCACGTCAGCCTGGAAGCGGAGGTGTTCGCTGAGCCGCAGGGCAAATTCCGCCGCGTACGCGGAATCATCACGCAATAGGTCGGCGGCGATATCTCGTTGTAGGCGATTCAAATCATCGGGGTCATCCAGGCCTTTCAGGAAAGACTTGCTCAGGTTGGGGTTCAGGGAGACGTAGCGATCACTCAGGTAGAAGATCTGGCCGATGCTGGCTCGCAACCACTCAATCCCGGTGGATTGCTCAACCAGACGGCTGGTTAACCCCAGGGAAACTTGCTCAGTATCGCCAATGCGGTCACCGCCGATAAAACGGTCTTCCCGAAACAACTGGTTATAGGTAAATGTCATCTGCGATGTGTCGAAGTCCGGCAAATCAGTTTGATCTTCGTACTTGGTATGAACCATGTACAAACGCGGCTCAAACGTCTGGGTAAACCCCGTCAGCATGGTAGTGTCGCGCTCCATAAACAGGCCGGTATCGATAACGCCAACCGGTACGGTGACCGAGGGGCTGTCGTCCGTCTGTCCCAGTACTGGATTGTCCAGGTTGTAGGACAGGTGCTTGAGGGTGACCGAGGGCCGGAAGTAGCCCCATGCCCACTGTTTGTCCCAGGTTAAACCGTAATCGAGGCGCAGCCGGTCGCCGGTCACGAAGGTGCCCTTTTCATCTTCAAAAAAGGTTTCACCCTGGAGATAGCCGGGCAGGGTGTCGTTCTCGTCATCGTGGTCAAAAGCGGTGAACTGGTTCTGCAGATTAAAGACAAAGTCCCCGAGGCGATAGTTGCCCGTGGCTTCCAGGCGGGGCAGCATCTGGTACTGGTCAATCCGGTTGGGATCATCGGTGATCGTCTGGAATTCCTGCCCCTTGATACCAAACAGCCAGTGATCCGTTCGGTAATTGGCCGAAACCAGCTGGCGGAGATAGGTCTGACTGTTGACCTCCAGTGTGGCATTGTCCAGATCCCGGAAGTATTCACTGTCACTGACTTTGGTGTAATCGACGCGGGTTTGCCAGCGTTTGCCGATACCCCCCAGGTGATTCAGGTTGACCAGCCAGCGATCTTCGCCCTCGAAGTCTCTTGTGTTGAAGACTTCGGTCGGGTCGTCATCGCGGTCATCGCCACCGTCATCGTCCGACAAAAAGGCGCCGCTCAGGATAGTGTTGGTCAGTTTCGACATATGTCTGACTTCGACCTCAGCCATAGGTCCGCGTTCCTGAATGTAGCGCGGTGTAATGGTGGCGTCGTAGTTGGGTGCCAGATTCAGGTAGATGGGTTGCGCATAATCGATGCCGTTTTCATCACCGATGTCAAAACTGGGGAACAATAGACCAGAGGCTCGTCGATCATCAATCGGGAACCGTATCCAGGGAGCATAGAGTATCGGTATATCCTGGACCTCCAGTCGCACGTGTTTGGCATTGGCGATTCCGGTTTCAGGATTGATGTTAAGTTTACTACTGACCAGGCGCCAGGCTTTGCTGCCCGGTTCGCAGGTGGTGTACGTGGCATTATCGATGTAGAAAACATCATCGACTCGCTTGGCCTGCGTCGCCGTACCGCGCACTCCGGATTCGTGGAACAGGTAACCGGCCTGTTCAATTTGCATGTCCTTGGAGTCCATGTTGATCTGAGCGCTGTCGCCCGTCACCAGTAACCCCGGTTCGCGGAACTGTACATTGCCTTCAAGATTCACGATACGTGTATTCTGGTCTGCTGTGGCGCTATCGCTTCTAACCTGACGGTAACCCTGGGTCAGTTGGACGTCGCCACGCAGGCGGGCAATGTTTTCCTGCTCCACTTCTGTAGATGCTGAGGCAACCCGCATGGGGGCGTCAGCCGGATCCATCTCGGCGTCTTCATAGTCTCTTTTGGGTTCTATATAGGCCCCACAGCAACCCGTAGCCATCTTTTCGCGCTCTTCATCGGTAAGCGCTTGCTCTTCAACCCAGTCCAGGTTGTTGGCCACCCGAACATCGGGACCACTGTCTTGCGGTGGGATTACCGGTTCAGGGTGTTTGGGTCTGGGAAAAGCCCTGCCGGACATATTTTTTTCACCGCATGCCCAGCTACCATCGGCCGCTGCCCGGCACTCCCATTGGCTGTAGGAATCCTGGTTCTCAGCGGCTACTGGTGCCGAAACAAGCAAGCCAAAGAGCAATAATCCCGATGTCCGGGAATACTGTGAGCGCAAGGCGTGGTAGAGCCTGGTACGGATATGACTCGTTTTTATGGGCATTCTGATTTTCCGTGTTCTCTCTGGGCAGGCGGTGTCTTTAATGCGACGGTACATTTTACCGATTCTGGGACAGCATGCGAGGGTTTGGGCTAGAATGGCTAACCTTTTTTCCATATGCTTTCCTCAAACATGTCTGATCACCAAAATCTTCAGCAGTGGGTAGAGCGTTCCCTGCCCCGGCAATTTTTGACATCGGCGGCGCCACAGCTTTATCCGCTGAGTGGCGATGCCGGCTTTCGGCGCTATTTTCGGGTGAATTGTACGCCATCACTGCTCGCTGTTTCCGCGCCGCCGGAACACGAAAATAACGAGGCTTTTGTTCGTATTGCGGCGTTGCTCAAGCGCGGTGGTGTCCGCACACCCCGTATTTATGCCGTCGATTACCCGCAGGGATTTCTGTTGCTTGAGGATTTTGGAGACCAGTTACTGTTGCCGCTCCTGTCCTCTGAAACAGCGGATCGGTTCTACCGTAAAGCAGAAGATACGCTGTTGGTATTGCAGGGTGTTCCACTCGCTGATAGTGGTTTGGCAGTTTACGACCGTCAGCGTTTGCGGGATGAGATGAGGCTCTTTCCGGAGTGGTTTTTAAAGCAGCTGCTTGGGCTGGATATCACGACTGAAGACAATCGGCTCATTGAACAGACTTTTGAGCAATTAGTGACGAGTGCGCTTTCCCAACCGGAAGTGATCGTCCACCGGGATTTCCATTCCCGTAACCTGATGTTGCTCGCTGATGGCGATATGGGAGTGATTGATTTTCAGGACGCCGTCAGAGGCCCGCTGACGTATGACTTGGTTTCGCTGCTCCGGGACTGTTATATTCGATGGCCCGCTGAGTATGTTTCGCGGCGGGCACTCAACTATTACCGGCGGGTTGTAGCGACAGGTGTCGCTGATACGGTGCCGGACAGCCAGTTCCTACGCTGGTTTGACCTGATGGGGTTGCAGCGGCACATCAAAGTGCTGGGTATTTTTGCCAGGCTCTGGTTGCGTGATGGAAAGCCGGGCTATCTGGCGGACTTACCACTTGTTCTCGATTACACCCTTGAGCAGTTGACGCCGTATCCTGAACTGCATGACTTCAAGTCCTGGTTTGAAAGACGAGTGATGCCTCTGGTGAAAATGCAGCATTGGTATCAGAAAAATAGGCCGTGCCGTTGATGGCAAGTTAAGGATAGATCCTATGAAAGCAATGATTCTCGCGGCGGGGTATGGTGAAAGGCTTCGTCCCCTCACAGATGAGACACCCAAGCCCTTGCTGCATATCGGTAATAAGCCCCTGATTCAATACCATGTGGAACGATTGGTTGAAGCGGGTGTGCGCGAAATAGTGATCAATACCTCCTGGCTGGGTGAGCAAATAGAGTCTTTTCTCGGTGATGGCTCGCGTTTTGGTGTGAGTATTGCCTGGTCCCGCGAGACGGAACCCCTGGAAACCGGTGGTGGTATTCGCCGGGCTCTGCCGCTTCTCGGCAATCAGCCCTTTATTGTGATTAATGGCGACGTGTGGACCGATTACCCCCTTCAGTCGCTGGTCGAGCAAAGCTGGTCCGAGGATATGGATGCGCATTTGGTACTGGTGCCCAACCCTCTGCATCACGCCAGCGGCGATTTTGCCCTGAATGCGGATCATTGCGTTGGTTATCCCCTGGCGGGGGAACAAACTTTTACCTTCAGTGGTATCAGTGTCATGAGACCGGAGACGTTTGCCATGTTTTCTTCCGCCAGTGAACGCTTTCCGCTGAGAGATGTGCTCGCCGCGGGCATCCGCGGTGGTTATGTCACGGGGGAGGTTTTTTGTGGTACCTGGTGGGATGTGGGGACACTTGAAAGGTTGCAGGCGCTGAACCTCCTGGTTTCAGGCCGGGAGGTCAGTCCGGGAAAAAAGTCGCAACTTAAATTGCGCTAGTGGCCGGTGCCAGAGCCATGATGAATGTGACATTCTGGCGAGCTACTTTGCTATTTGGTTTGATCGCGGTGCTGCTGCTGGCTCTATTGCCCACCGGGGACCAGATGGTGTTTTCCGGGCAGGATAAACTGGCGCATGGCATCACTTTTGCGGTTCTGTTTCTGTTGTCAAAGCAGAGTCTGCCAGCGGGTGCTTCTATCTGGCTGATTTACCCGGGGCTGATGGGTTACGGGATTCTGATGGAGGTGCTGCAGGGGTTCACAGGTTATCGCCACATGGAAGGAGCGGACTTGTTGGCCGATTTACTGGGCCTGATGGTGGGGCATCTGGTTGTTCTGTCAATCCGGAAAGCTCAACGCAAGCTTCAGGTTTCCCGACTGTAATGTGGGGGTGCCACAGAACATCAACAGCAGTGTTGTCAGATCATCCCAGGGGTCTGCAATACGTATTCCTTTGATAGCTCGGTCGATGCCTGCGGCCAATCGAAGCATCTGTTTTAACCGGGTCAGTTTCAGCCTCCTCAGGGTTTGCTTGAATAACGGTTTACGTTTTTCCCAAACCCCCAGGTCTTTTAAAACCCAATCGAGGTGATCCCCGTTTTCCAGCGCTTCGCCGGCTCTGATCAGCGTGCGCAACTCCCGGGTCAGTGCCCAAAGAATAATGGCGGGTTCGGCGCCCTCATCGCGAAGGCCCCTGAGGGTGCGACAGGCAGCTTGGGGATCGCCCTCCAGAATCTTGTCCGCGAGTGTGAAGACATTGAAGCGGGCACTGTCGGCAACCACTGTTGACATGGTTTGACCATCTACTTCGCCGTCGGGTAGCAGCAACTTGAGCTTTTCAATTTCCTGAACCGCCGCCAGCAGGTTGCCCTCTACCCGATCGGCAAGAATTTCAACGGCCTGGCGATCTGCGCTGATGCCGGCTTGCTGAAGGCGTTTTCCGATCCAGCCGGGAAGCTGATCAGGGGGTACGGGCCACGTCTGTATCAGGGCGCCGTGGGCCTCTATGGCCTTAACCCATTTGCTGCGCACGGTGGCAGCTTCCAGTTTCGGTGTGATGATCAGCAACAGCGTGTCGTCAGTGGGTTTGCCAGCGCATTCCTGAAGCACCTTTGAACCCTTGTCCCCCGGTTTGCCGTTGGCAATTCGAATCTCGATAATTTTCTTTTCAGCGAACAATGACAGGCTGTTGGCTTCGGTCAGTACGGTATTCCAGTCGAAACTGCTTTCGGCATGGAGGATTTCTCGCTCAGTGTAGCCCTGCAGGAAGGCAGCAGCCCGGATAGCATCTGCTGCCTCCTGGACCAGCAGTGTCTCATCTCCGCTGACCAGATAAAGAGGGGCCAGATTGCCTTGAGAGAGGTGAGAACCGAGTTGTTCAGCCTTCAGTCGCATCGGGACCCGGTACGGTCGTCGAGCGGTTGGCAACAGCATTGAGACGGCTGATGATCTGGCGGATCAGGTCACTTCGCATTTCACGCCGCAGCAGGTTGGCTTCGTCTTCTTTCGACTGAACATCATTTTCATCGAAATCAAAGAATCTTTCTGTGCTGAGGGTGGTGCGCTGCAATAGCGGCTGTCCGTTGGCCGCCAATATCATGATCGTCACTTCTTCGGTGAGCTGGTATTCAGAGACCCGCACGGTGACGCTGACGGTGGCGGTCTTGCGGGAGTATTTCTGGTCGAGAATCACAATGTTGTATTGTGCGTCAGTGGCATTTTTCACCACGGTAATATCGTTGGCCTGCAGTGATCTCGAAAGGGCCTCATAAAAGTCATTAAACCGGCCCTGACTGCTGATATGTACACTGGATACATTGTCAACCGATCCCGTGCCCCGCAAATGCCACCCACAGCCAGCGGTGAGGGTGGTCACCAGCAAACCGGTTATGACCAGACAAAAAAATCGTTTCATGGTTATTCCTTAGGTTGTCACTTTTTCAGCGTGCAATTGCGGGTAGTCAGTTGGCAACGATATTGACCAGTTTGCCGGGCACCACGATTACTTTACGGATGGTTTGGCCTGCCGTAAAGCGAAGAACATTTTCATGGGCCAGCGCACTGTCCTCGATGCTCTGCCGGTCTGCGTCGACGGCCACATCGATCTGTGCACGAAGCTTGCCGTTGACCTGAACCACCATTTGAAGAGTGCTTTTTGTCAGTGCAACCTGGTCGGGAACCGGCCATGGTGTGTCCAGCAGGCTGTCAGTGTGACCCAGCGCCTGCCAGAGTGCGTGGCAGATGTGGGGTACAATCGGTGCCAGTACCTGTACGGTAATGGTCAATGCCTCCCGCTCTACAGCAAGGCCATTAACTGAGCTGCGATCGGCAGACCTGGCCAGCTCATTGAGCAGCTCCATCACGGCGGCAATAGCAGTATTGAAGGTCTGGCGGCGGCCGAAGTCATCACTGACCTTAACGATTGTTTCGTGGGTTTTACGGCGGAGATCCCGCTGCGTCTGATCAAGTGACTCGCTATCCAGTTCGCCGGGTGTGCCTGCCTCCAGGTGGGCATGAACCATTTTCCAGAGTTTTCGCAAAAACCGATGGGCCCCCTCAACCCCGCTGTCATTCCACTCCAGTGACTGTTCCGGTGGCGCGGCAAACATGGTGAACAGCCGGACAGTATCTGCACCGTAACGATCAATCAGTTGTTGCGGGTCCACTGTGTTGCCCTTGGACTTGGACATTTTGGTGCCGTCTTTAAGTACCATGCCCTGGCACAGCAGCCGGGTGAAGGGTTCATCGGAATTCAGCAGGCCCTCGTCGCGCATCAACTTGTGGAAAAACCTTGCGTACAGCAAGTGCAGAATCGCATGTTCGATACCCCCTATATATTGGTCAACGGGCAGCCAGTAGTTGGCGGCTTTGCTGTCGAGCATCCCATCGGTGAAGTTCGGGGAGGTATAGCGGGCGTAGTACCAGCTCGATTCCATAAAGGTATCAAAGGTGTCTGTTTCCCGCTCGACCATCTGGCCGTTGAGCTCGACTTTGCACCACTCCGGATCCGCTTTGATCGGCGAGTGCACTCCGTCCATCACCACATCCTCTGGCAACAGCACAGGCAGGCGATCGGCGGGAACGGCAATATCGCTACCATCTGGAAGATTCAGNATGGGAATGGGGGNGCCCCAGTAGCGTTGACGGGAAACGCCCCAGTCGCGCAAACGGTAATTGGTCTTTATTTCGCCGCAGCCCAGTTCGGTCAATTTGGCGGCGATCGCGTCGAAAGCCTTTTCAGGNCTCAAGCCATCNAANTCACCGGAGTTGATGGATACGACCTCATCNGCNNACTTTGACGAGTACCAGTCTTTCCATANGTCGGGATCAAAATAATTGTAGTCNTCTTTTGNAGGTGCGTTTTCGGTGTCTTTTCTGCCGTCTTTGTCGGAAGAGGGNGTGCGCTCAAATACCTGTTTGATGGGGAGTCCGTGTTTATTGGCAAACTCGAAGTCGCGCTCNTCGTGGGCGGGCACCGCCATTATTGCGCCAGTGCCATAGTCCATCAGCACGTAGTTGGCCACCCATATCGGAACTGTTTCGCCACTGATCGGATGGATGGCATTGAGGCCGGTGGCCATGCCCTTTTTTTCCATGGTGGCCATGTCGGATTCCGNCATGGACTGAGTCTTGCAGTGTTGGATAAAGGTAGCCAGCTCAGGGTTCGTTTTGGCCAGCGCCAGAGCGATAGGGTGTTCTGCCGCTATACTGGCGTAGGTGATGCCCATTAGCGTGTCGGGGCGGGTGGTGTACACCTCAAAGTGGTCGATGCCACTCACGCCCTGTTCCAGCTGGAAGCGGAACTGNACTCCGCGGCTNTTGCCGATCCAGTTGCGTTGCATGGTGCGCACCTGTTCCGGCCAGCCATCCAGTTTGTCGAGATCGGCCAGGAGNTCTTCNGCGTAGTCGGTAATCCTGATAAACCACTGGGGTATTTCCTTGCGNTCGACCGGCGTATCGCAGCGCCAGCAGCCACCGTCTATAACCTGTTCGTTGGCCAGTACGGTCTGGTCGTTGGGGCACCAGTTAACCCCCGCTGTTTTCCTGTATACCAATCCCTTTTCGTGGAGNCTGGTGAAGAACCANTGTTCCCAGCGGTAATAATCNGGTTTGCAGGTGGCCAGTTCNCGCGACCAGTCATAACCGAAGCCCAATCGTTTCANNTGGGCTTTCATGTACTCGATATTTTCGTAGGTCCATTTCGCCGGGGCNGTATGGTGNTTGATCGCTGCATTTTCAGCNGGCAGGCCAAANGCATCCCAGCCCATGGGTTGCAATACATTCTTGCCGAGCATCCGCTGGTAGCGGGCAATCACATCCCCGATCGTATAGTTGCGCACGTGGCCCATGTGCAGCTTGCCACTTGGATAGGGGAACATCGCCAGACAGTAGTACTTTTCNCTGCCGGGAATTTCGCTGACTTCAAAGGCGGCGGTTTCCTGCCAGTNTTGCTGGNCGACAGTTTCTATTTCACTGGGGTGATATTGGTCTTTCATCGACACTCTGTATTGTGNNGTTGGGNGNTAGGCCAGAAAAGCCGCNAATTATAGGCTAAAGGNGNGNGCAGACACAGCCCGNGATGTGACTATTGGCGGNTCATTGCTCCTNCCGTTGNGGTTTGCGNCAGTTGGCCCGGNATTTCCAGAAAGCGNCTAGCAGCATGATCAGNGAGCACAGCAAGACCGGATTCGAGCCCCATCGGCCGAAGGGNGTCTGGCCCCGATAGGGCGTCAGNTGGCCTGTGAGGGTGCTGCGAATGAAAGGNGGTGTCGTNGCGACGACCTTGCCATGNTGGTTGATCAGNGCCGTAATGCCATCATTGGTGGCGCGAATCAGCGGTTTGCGGTTTTCTGCNGCCCGCATTCTGGCCATCTGAAAGTGCTGTTTTGGACCGATGGATCGGCCGAACCAGCTATCGTTGCTGACGGTCAGAAGCAGGTTTGAACGGTTGGCAGTAGNTGCCACCAGGTCAGGAAAAACAATTTCGTAGCAAATGGCTGTGCCAATACGGANATCGTTGGCACGAATGGGTTGTTGTAAGGNGGGCCCGGGGCTNAAGACCGACATGGGCAGGTTCAAAAAGGCCATNGTNCCGCCAAGCCAGCGCTCAAAGGGNACATATTCCCCAAAGGGTACCAGGTGTTGCTTGTGGTAAATGCCGCTTGCTGTGCCGAGAGCCATCACGGAATTGTGGTATTGCCGCGTNGTNGTATTGCGNGTGGGAATTCCCGTGAGCAGGGCGGTATTGGTATCCAGCGCNCTTTTTGCCATTGCGGCAAGAAAGGGTTTTACCCGCTCTTCCAGAGTCGGCACCGCGGATTCTGGCCAGATCACCAGGTCGTTGCCCAGTAGTTCACGGGTCATCAGGCGGTTCTGCTCAAGAATAGCGGCAAGTTGTGTGCTGTCCCACTTTGCGGCGACGGGAAGCGCGGGCTGCATGATGCCAATGCGCAATGGGTCGCCTGCAGAGGTCGTCCATTCAGCAGACTGCAGATACCAGCCGCTCGCCCAGCCCACTGCCGCCAGCAATGCGAGATTACCGAGCACAAAGGATGCTCTGGTGATGGCAGCGATGCCGATCACCGTGCCGGATAATGCGCAAATCCAGCTGATCCCCAGTACCCCGGTGATGGGTGCCCACCCCGCCAGCCAGGTGTCAATGTGGCCATAGCCGAGATACATCCATGGGAAGCCGCTAAATAACCAGCTGCGAGTCCATTCTCCCAGAACCCAGATACTGGGGAAGGCGAGGGCCATGGTGCCCGCCGTACGGTTTAACCCTGTGCCATATAGCATAAATGGCAGGGCAAAAAGTACCGCCAGCAGAATCACAAACAGGGATGTCAGAATCAGGGCGAGTGGTACGGAGGCGTGACCGTGGTCGTGGATACTGATGAAGACCCAGGATACCCCAACGCCAAACATGCCGAGTCCAAACCAGAAGGTGCGCCAGAAGCAGTCAACCGGGCGCAACTCCTTGAGTAGCAAAACCAGGCCGGCAACAGCTATCAAGCCGATTGGCCACCAGCTCCACGGCGCCAGCGACAGCGGCAGCACGGCGCCCAACATTACCCCGAGCAGATGTCCCCTGAATTTGGGGTGAGAAGCGATTGATCCCATCATTGGATTGTGGTCCCGGGCAGACGGCTGGACTAGGCTTTAATCCGCAACTCGAGCAATTTGACCTGCCGGTTGTCGCCCTCCGCAACGCGAAAATCAAAGTTGTCCACTTCGATGGTTTCATCGACCTTGGGCATGCGGCCAAAGGCCTGGACGATAATGCCGCCTATGGTGTCGAATTCCTCATCACTGATCCCGACATCGAAGAATTCATTGAAATCCTCGATGGGTGTCAGGGCATCCACCAGATAGCTGTTGTCCTGCTGGGGGCGAATCATGGTGTCTTCGTCCTCATCGGTCTCATCTTCGATGTCGCCGACAATTTCCTCGAGAATATCCTCAATGGTGATCAGCCCGGCAATGCCGCCATATTCGTCAATGACGATAGCCATGTGATAGCGCTGTTCGCGGAACTCCCGCAACAGCACATTCAACCGTTTGCTCTCGGGGATGATCGTGGCGGGCCTGATCACATTGGCAATTTCGAAATTTTCACGACCGCTCAGTAGTAGCGGTAATAGCTCCTTGGCCAACAGAATGCCGACAATATCATCAGCATTGTCACCGATCACCGGGAAGCGGGAGTGGCTGGATTCGATAACCAGCTCGAGAAGGTCTTCAAGGCTGGTATTTTGCTGAATCACGACCATTTGAGTGCGGGGGATCATGATTTCCCGCACCTGCTGGTCGGAGACATGCAGTGCCCCCTCAATAATTTCCAGCGCATCGTGATCAATAATGCCGTTATCGTAGGCGGAGCGGAGGGTGTTCGCCAGCTCCTCTCGCGATTGTGGCTCCGAGGAAAAGGCCGTGGCCAGTTTGCCTAACCAGGATTTCTCCTGTGTGCCATTCAAGTCGTCATCAGTCATGAAATATCTGCTGCTCCGGAGCATCATCCTGTTGGTAGGGTGGTGAAAAACCCAGCTTCGTCAGTATACGGGTTTCAAGGGCTTCCATTACATCCGCATCATTATCTTCAATATGGTCGTAGCCGATCAAATGCAGGCAGCCGTGAACCAGTATGTGCGCCCAATGCGCCTCAATGGGTTTGCCCTGCTCGGCCGCTTCGCGCTCGACCACCGGTGCACAAATGACCAGATCCCCGAGTAGCGGAAGTTCTAAATCCGGTGGCAAATCGGCCGGGAAAGACAACACATTGGTGGGACCCGGTTTGTGGCGATAGCGTTGGTTCAGTTCGGCACACTCTGCTTCACCGACAATTCTTACGCTCAGCTCGGCCGTTTGCCGGGTGCTGGACAGTGCTGCGGTAGCCCAGCAGCGTAGCTGTTTTCTGCTCGGTATCCAGCCCGTTTTACCATAGGTATTGTCGATATCGAGCTGAAGCTTCATTGCGGCGGGTCTTTGGCCTCGTCCTGCTCGAAGGCATCATAGGCATCGACAATCTGTTGTACCAGCGGGTGGCGAACCACATCCTTCGAGCCGAAAAACGTAAAGCTGATATCTTCGACGTCCTTGAGCACCTTGCAGACGTGAAGCAGTCCGGAGTGACTGGGTCGGGGCAGGTCGATCTGGGAGGTATCCCCGGTAATTACCGCGGTGGAGCTGAAACCGATTCTAGTGAGGAACATCTTCATTTGTTCCCTGGTGGTGTTCTGGCTCTCATCGAGAATAATGAAAGAGTTGTTCAGGGTGCGGCCGCGCATGTAAGCCAGCGGTGCTACTTCAATAACACTCCGGTCAATGAGTTTTGCTACCGTTTCAACGCCGAGCATTTCATACAGCGCATCGTAGAGTGGACGCAGATAGGGGTCCACCTTCTGGCTCAGATCTCCAGGCAAAAAACCGAGTTTTTCGCCGGCTTCAACAGCAGGGCGCACCAGCAGAATGCGCTCCACTTCGTCTCTCAGTAGCGCTTCCACCGCGCAGGCTACTGCCAGATAGGTTTTGCCGGTACCGGCAGGTCCCACCCCAAAATTGATATCGTGGGTCTGTACGGCCCGCACATAGCGTTGCTGGCTGAGTCCTCTGGGTTTGATATTGCCTTTTTTGGTGCGGATGACCGTCTGCGTTATAGCGTTCTCTGTCTCGGTGACATTGCTGTCAGCTGTAGTCGTGGTCGCATAGTGTTCCATAGGCATTCCGGCAGTGGATTGTTGAATGGCAAGATGAATGTGGTCGGGTGTCAGCTCACGGCTGCGACCGGTTTCCTGATAGAGGTGATGGAGAAGTTGCCCAGCCACGTCAGCTGCGGCATGGTCGCCAATCAGTGCGAAGGTATTGCCTCGGTTGCGAATCTCGATTTTCAGCCGCTGTTCGATGTGTCTGAGGTGTTCGTCGAATTGTCCGCAGAGTGTTGCTAGGCGACGTGTGTCGCTGGGTTCCAGCGTGATGGTTTGTGTTGCAGTCTGAATATTCAAATTTTCCAATAGGCCGCCCTCTGCGGCTACGCATGTAGGGCAAGCATATAACCTTTATTAGGGTCTGAAAACAGTTTTGAGTGAGGTTTATAGGTATTTGCCAGCGCCGTCATTTATGCTGCAGTGTTCTCCGTTGCAGCGATCAGGCGTCCGCGCAGTGAATTGGGCAACGCCTCGATAATGCTCACCCTGGCAAACGTACCTATCAGTTGATGGTCGGTGGCTGGGAAATTGACGACCCGGTTGTTTTCGGTGCGGCCCTGCAACTGGCCGGGATCTTTCTTTGAAATGCCGGTGATCAGGATGGTCTGTTCAGTACCGACCATTTGCTCACTGATACTCGTGGCATGCTGGCTGATCCGGCTTTGCAGGATTTGCAGTCGTTGTTTCTTGAGGTTTTCGGGCGTGCTATCGGGCAGATCGGCTGCCGGTGTGCCCGGTCGGGCGCTGTACACAAAGCTGAAGCTGTGATCAAAGCCGATATCCTGAATCAGCTTGAGGGTATCCTCGAAATCCTTCTCGGTCTCACCGGGAAAACCAATGATGAAGTCCGATGAAATGCTGATATCCGGTCTGATCCGGCGCAGCTTGCGAATTTTTGATTTGTATTCCAGTACGGTGTGGCCACGTTTCATTGCCGCCAGAATTCGGTCCGAGCCACTTTGCACCGGTAGGTGGAGGTGGCTGACCAGTTCGGGTACTTCAGCGTAGGCCGCAATGAGGCTGTCTGAAAATTCCACTGGGTGGGAGGTGGTATAGCGAATGCGGTCAATGCCTTCAATTCCCGCCACATAGCCAATGAGTTCCGCCAGGTCGCAGAGGCTACCGTCGGGCATGCTGCCGCGGTAGGCGTTGACATTCTGTCCCAGCAAATTGACTTCCCGCACGCCCTGGCCGGCGAGGTGAGCCACTTCCGCGAGTACATCTGCAGCCGGGCGGCTGACTTCCTCACCTCTTGTATAGGGCACAACACAGAAGGTGCAGTATTTGGAGCAGCCTTCCATAATCGAAACGAAGGCAGTGACGCCATCGGCGTCCGGCTGAGGCAGCCGGTCAAATTTCTCAATCTCCGGGAAGCTGATATCGACGATGGTGGTGCCGTCTCGCTGCTTTCTTTCGGCCAGCATTTCCGGCAACCGATGCAATGTCTGCGGGCCAAACACCAGATCCACAAAAGGTGCGCGCTGGGCAATGGCGTCTCCCTCCTGACTGGCGACACAGCCGCCAACCCCGATGATCAGTTCCGGATTGCGGGCTTTGAGGTGTTTCCATCGGCCGAGCTGGTGAAAAACCTTTTCCTGGGCTTTTTCCCGGATTGAGCAGGTGTTCAGTAACAATACGTCGGCTTCTTCCGGGTTGTCTGTTGCCACCATCTGGTGGCTGTCGCCCAGCAGATCACGCATGCGTGATGAATCGTATTCATTCATCTGGCAGCCATGGGTGACAATGTGCAATTTTTTGATTTTTGGCTCGGACATAAATTACTGGTTATGGATACACTTGGCGCGGCCGCACAGTATAACGGTCGTCAGTGGTTAATCCCACAGGGTGTGGTCTGATCGGGTGAAATTTGTGCAGATTGTGGTATTCTTTCGCGCCCTTGATAAACCGGTGAACAGGCAACCTGTATGGCATCAACCCCCATTTACAAAATTGTATTTTTCAATCAGGGTCAGGTGTACGAAATCTATGCCCGGCAAGTCTACCAAAGTGATTTGTGGGGGTTTCTGGAAGTCGAGGAGTTTGTGTTTGGTGAACGCTCCCAGATGATAGTCGACCCTTCCGAAGAAAAACTGAAGAATGAGTTTTCCTCGGTCAAACGGAGCTTTATTCCGCTGCATTCTGTCGTGCGCATTGATGAAGTGGAAAAAGAAGGTTCCTGCAAAATTATTGAGGCGAAGGGCGGTGCCGGTAATGTCACCCCTTTCCCCTATGCGGGTCTTGCACCCAAACCAAAAAGTGATCGCTAGTTAACAGTCGCCTGTTTGGCTGAATAAAAAGGGCAGCTTGTGCTGCCCTTTTTTGAGGTCGGGAGCCTAGGCCTTGAGTTGTTGGTTCACAGAGGCCAGTTTCACGGCATTACAGAATACGGCCATGGCGTGATCAATATCCTCAACGGTAGGGAATGACGGTGCCAGACGGATATTTTTATCGTCCGGGTCTTTTCCATAGGGGAAGGTGGCGCCCGCCGGGGTGAGTTTGACCCCCGCTTCTGCAGCCAGCTGGATAACAGCGTTAGCCAGTCCGGGGCGGGTATCAAAAGAAATAAAGTAACCGCCATCGGGTGAACTCCATTCTCCCAGGTCAGAATCGCGGAAGTTTTCCTCAAGGTGCTTCAGCACGCAGGCAAAGCGCGGTCGCAGCAGCTCGGCGTGTCGGGCCATATGGTTGCGCAGTTCCGCCATAGTACCAATCATCTTCAGGTGCCGGAGCTGGTTGACCTTGTCCGGCCCGATAGTGGCAATCCCCAGGTGTTTTTTCATAGCACCCAAATTCGTTTTGCTGCCCGCCATGAAGGCCACCCCTGCACCGGCGAAAGTCACCTTGGAGGTCGATCCGAACTGCAGTACGCTATCTTCGGTGCCATGTTTCTCACAGGAATCCCGTATATTGGCCAGTTCGACAGGTTTATCCACCAGGTCGTGAACTGCGTAGGCGTTGTCATAGAAGACCCTGAAGTTCGTGGTCGCGATAGTCCCCAGTCCGGCCAGCCGTTCGATGGTCGCGGCGCTGTAAATACAGCCGGTGGGGTTGGAGTATTTGGGTACACACCAGATTCCCTTGATACTGCTGTCATTGCGGAGCAGGGCCTCCACTACGTCCATATCCGGGCCGTCTTCATTCATCGGCACGTTGACCATTTCAATGCCAAATTCCTCGCAGATGGCAAAGTGACGGTCATAACCGGGCACGGGGCAGAGAAACTTGACGTTTTCTTCATGTCGCCAGGCCGAGTCCGGTCCGTTCAAACCAAACTGCCAGGCAAACAGGACACTGAAATACATCAGGGTCAGGCTGCTGTTGCCCCCCACCATGATTTCGTCAGATTTTACGCCGAGGATCTCTGCCGCCAGTTGGCGCATGGCCGGCAAACCGTCCAGTCCGCCGTAATTGCGGGTATCCACGCCCTCGTCCGAAACATAATTTCCCTGCAGGATGCCATCCAGCGCATCGGCCAATGATAATTGGTTGGCGGATGGCTTGCCCCGGGTCAGATCGAGATTAAGCTTGCTGGAGACAAAGCTCCGATGGTTGGCAGAAAGCGCTTCTTGCCAGCGTTGCAACTGTTGACGGTCTGCTTGTTCAACGTACACGGGGATTCCTCTTGACGGGGTTGAAGTGAAGTTTTGTGTGCTGCAGAATAGATACATTCGCGTAGCTCGAGTGATTATACGAAAAACATAACACTCGGTGGGATGGAATAATGGAGCGCCAGGCCATTAAATCCAGAACTGCCAGGGACGTTTTTGTACTTCTTTGTCTTCCTTGCGGCGTCCGGGGTTTTGGCGTCGGTCTTTTTTTCCCGGTTCGTATCGGACCTCCTGGCGAGGATCTGTGAAAGAGCGTCTTTCACCTTTTCTTGAGTCGGGCCCGCGATATACCTCAGTTTGGGTTAATTCTTTTGCCTGAAAGAGGCTCTCTTTGCTTGGCGGGACTTCCTCGGGTTTTGGCTGGATAGCCAGCCCCGCTTGAGGTGTCGGGGCCGGTGGAGCCTTACGAACGGTATCCGAGATATCAACTACTTTTTTTTTAGTGTCGCTAACGGCTGCAGGTGCCACCTGGGGCGGTGCATCGTAGGTGTCCTCAACAGCAAAATCGAGATCGGGAAGCATGGTCTTTGATGTCAGCTGCTCCTGATTGATTTCACCCAATACAATCTTGGCGTCGTTAATGCTGATTTTATGCAATTCTTCAACGCAGGCATGTAAAAAAAGTCGACTGCAAATCATATTGATGCGTCTAGGAATCCCCTCGCTGACTTTGTGGATTACAGG
>PANQ01000031.1 GCA_002707685.1 Porticoccus sp.
TACGGCTGCGGTTTATCAATGCCGCCAGCAACAGCTTTTATGATGTTCGCATTCCCGGTTTGAAGTTAACGGTGATCCAGGCCGATGGCCAGGATGTCGAGCCGGTCACTGTGGATGAATTCCGCTTTGGCCCCGGCGAAACCTACGATGTCATGGTCGAGCCCCAGGACGACGCTTATACGATCTTCGCCCAGAGCATGGAACGCAGCGGCTATGCCCGCGGCACTCTGGCCGTGCAACAGGGCTTGATCGCACCGGTGCCAGAGCCCGATCCCCCCGAGTGGTTAACCATGAAGGATATGATGGGAGCAATGGGTGGTGGCGCCATGGGCCACGACATGATGAAAATGGACTCCATGGGCCAAACCAAGATGGATCATTCCCAAATGTCCGGCGGTATGGCCATGGACCACAGTATGCACGGCATGCAGCAGGGTTCTGACAACCCGCTTGCCAAACCTTCATCTACCATACGCCACGCCCGAACCGAATACGGGGCTTCGGTTGACCAACGGGTGGATACGCCAAGTACCAATCTCGACGACCCCGGTATTGGCCTGCGTAACTTAAGCCAGCGTGGGCTGCGCCCACAGGGCCACCGCGTGCTGACGCTGGCCGACCTGAAATCCATCGATGGTGTGCTGGATGACCGCCGCCCGCCCGCAAGAGAGCTGGAACTACACCTTACCGGCAATATGGAACGCTATAGCTGGTCCTTCGACGGGCTTGAATTCGGCAAAAGCACACCAGTCTCCTTGCGTCATAACGAACGCGTTAGAATCATTTTGCAAAATGACACCATGATGACCCACCCCATGCACTTACATGGTATGTGGAGCGAACTGGAAACTGACCAGGGTGAATTGCGAGTGCGCCGCCATACCATTCCCGTGCAACCAGCGCAACGCATCAGCTACCTGACCACACCCCATGATCTGGGCCGCTGGGCCTGGCATTGTCATTTGCTGTTCCATATGGATGCGGGCATGTTCCGCGAGGTGGTGGTGTCATGAGACTTAATACGGTGAAATATCTCACAACACTGGTTGTTATTGTCGGTGCCCTTCAAGTAAATACGGCCCTGGCGCAAATGGATCACGGCGATATGCAAATGCAGGGTGGTAGTGCGCCAGCCGATGCCCGCGATCCCCACGCTTATTCCGACGGTTACACCTTGACCGAAGGCCCCTATGCACAGCCGGGGCCACGGCAACTGAAACTGGCGGACGAGCACGCCTTCTGGTCCGTTCTGGGCGATCGCCTGGAGTATCAGGAAGACAGCGATAGCACGGTTTACGATATACAGGCCTGGTATGGCACCACCTACAACCGCTTTGTCATCAAAGCGGAGGGTGATATCGCAGACGGCACGCTGGAAGAAAGTTCTACCGAGCTGTTGTGGGGCCATGCGCTCAACGCCTATTTCGACACCCAATTCGGCGTTCGACTTGACCAATATGACGAAGGTAAGGATCGCCAGTGGCTGGCAATTGGTATGCAAGGCCTGGCGCCCTACTGGTTTGAGCTGGATGTGACTGCCTATGTTGGCGACGACGGTCGGACCGCACTCTCTGCCGAGGCCGAGTACGAGTTGCTGCTGACACAGCGGCTCATTTTACAGCCCCGCGCGGAACTGAATCTGTATGGCAAGGATGATCTTGATAATAGATTGGGGTCGGGCCTCTCGGATCTCGCCTTGGGCTTGCGCCTGCGTTACGAATTCAGCCGTCAATTTTCTCCCTACATCGGTGTGGAATGGACAGACACCTATGGCGACACAGCTGATTACCGCCGTGCGGCAGGCGAAGATACGTCAGGCACCCAATTCGTCGCAGGACTGCGATTCTGGTTTTAACAATAACCAAGTTGATACGGAAACTTTTCAAACACCTATGAGGAACACCTTTATGAATATGAAAACACTAGCCACTGTCATCGTGTTCTCCACACTGGGCATCGCTTTCTCTGCACAGGCCCATGATCCTAAAGAACATATGAAAGACGCTGAAAAGCCGGATTGTGCAGCCATGACAAATATGGATCACAGCAAGATGGATATGAATGATCCTGTGATGCAAGCCATGATGAAACAATGCATGAATGACATGCATCATAACGACTCTGAAAAGGATCAAGCGCAGGCTGATCATCAGGACAACGAAAAAAGCTCAGGCGAGCAACATTCAGAACACCAACACTGATCAACCCAAGGAGTTTTCATGTCGGCGCTCACCACCTTTATCAAGAGTCTGGTCATTACCGCTGTCATCGCGCTGGTGGGTGGTGGGCTGTTTCTCTATTCAGGTCTCTACCCCATGGGCGCCGATGTACCACACAATCGGCTGACCTACTGGCTGCTGGAAACCTTGCGTGAACGTTCAGTTGCACGTGCTGCCAGTGACATTAAGGTTCCTGGCGACCTAAACGCACCGGAGCGGTTACTGGCGGGTGGCGCCGACTACAATGATATGTGTGCGGGGTGCCATTTGAAGCCGGGCAAAACCGAAAGTGATTTCACCCTGGGACTGTATCCCGCTCCCCCTAATCTAACTCTAGCCGGCGATGAACATGGGCACGAACATACCGGCGACACCGAAAATGACGACGAGGCCATTAAGCGACAATTCTGGATTATTAAACACGGCATCAAGGCTTCGGGCATGCCCGCCTGGGGACCGGGGCATGACGATGAACGTATCTGGAACATGGTGGCGTTCCTGAAGCGNTTGCCGGAANTGTCTCCCGACCAATACCAGATACTCACCGCNCGNGGGCAAGACTCGGANGGNCANGGTCACTGACGAAGTATCTCAGGGCATCCTGCGGTAGATCACCCCACAACCATCAAACAGTACGAGGAGAGACATTTGCACACCTTTGAGGACGCTTTGAAGTCCATCCTGGCAAGTGGTGCTTTGGGCTACTATTGTGCTCTTTCATTTCCTTGAAACAGTTATGGCCCGGCATCCAATTTACACAGTTTCGCTCGCCATGTTGTCCGCCTGTATCGCCAACGGTCAATGTCGTCCTGATCGCTGGCAGCCCATGATGTCCGGGGCCGCCATCTTCACTTTTCTCAATTTTATCTACTTTTCCTGCCTCGTGGTATTTTATCCGGCCTATATTGATCATATCTGGCGACCAAAGTACCGTAGCGGCTGGCTGTTGGCCGGTGTCTCGATGGAGGAGGAGCTGCTGTTTGCCGGCACTCTCGGCCTGATGTGGTGCTCTCTCTACGAACACCTTTATTGGCACCAGTACCTCCCCGAGGCGTCAACATGAGCGAGCACCCCATGCCCACCGATATTGCGTGGATGGTAATGGTGGCGCTGCTCTGGGCCATTTGCTTCCCATTTATTGTGATTGGCCTGCCCGACGCCCCACCTCTTTTGTTTGCCGCCTTGCGTGCCTTTCTTGCCGGTGGGCTGCTCGTCTTTGTGTGCACGGCACAGCGGCATCGGGGGACATATCAGCTCAATCCCCGAAACCTGCTACACCTGGGACTGATCGGCTTATCGTACACGGCTTTGGGCTTTGGCGGCATGTTCCTGGGCGCCGGGCACTTGTCACCGGGCCTGGCAACCGTGCTGGCGGGCACCCAGCCCCTGATTGCCGCGGCGATCGCCGCCATCTGGCTTGGTGAAACCCTGAAGGCCAAGGGTATAGCCGGGTTGGTCACCGGTTTTTTGGGTGTAGGCTTATTGTCGTGGCCGGGATTCGGCGGGAACAATGACGGCTATCTCTGGGGAATTACCTGGGTACTGATGGCGGCTATCGGAACGGCGATAGGCAATATTCTGCTAAAAAAGGAAGCGGGCGGCTCCATCGCTGCACCCATGGCGATCCAACTTCTGTTCGGTGGCGGAATGCTGTTGTTCGCCTCAGCGATGGCCGGTGAGCACTGGAAGGTTGACTGGACAGCCCGGTTCACCGGTTCCCTGCTCGTTCTCTCCGCGCTGGCAACTGCCGCGATGATATTTCTCTGGTTTAGGCTGCTCGCCCGCGCCCCCTTGAACCAACTGAACGTCTTCAGCTTTCTGACCCCGGTGTTTGGGCTCCTGATTGGGTTTTTGTTCTTTGATGAAAGGCTGCAACTTGCCCAGGCGCTGGGCATCCTCGTAGTCACCTTCGGCATCGCCCTCATGCAAGGGCGAAATNCTGTCATTGAGGCTGATAGCTGATAATAGAGAGGCACCTTGTTGATNACTGCAATCGATANTCGCAGTGANTAGACTGATGGGAGANACTAACAAACGGNGNAATGCATGACCGAACGGATAGGCCGAGGNATCTTCAGCGACACGGANTNNAGGCGCGATCCACGATTTCCAGAATTGCCACTGGCGGGTTTCGGTTTTTTGACGAATTTTGTTTGGGAGATTCTTCAGGTGCCCTGGTTCACGGGGATGGCGGAGGCATCTCANGGCTCGGTGATCGGATTGTGTATACGCGCCACGGGCGGTGACATCCTGATTCTGCTGGCCAGCTTCTGGTTGTCATCGATCATCTGCGGACATCGACAATGGCTCCTGAAGGGTGAGCAAAAGCCAGCCGGCATCCTAATTATCACGGCTCTCGTCGTTACCATCATTCTGGAATGGCTGGCGACTGGCCCGCTGGAGCGGTGGGCATACACGGACTCCATGCCGATGATCCCGCTGCTGGGCGTGGGCCTTNCCCCGCTGCTGCAGTGGCTATTGTTGCCACCATTGATAATGTGGCTGACGCGCCGACACATGCTCAGCCACAACGCTTTTCGCTCCTACGGCTCTGGCGAACCGCCTCGCAATATTGGAGGCCAAACCAGGTAAATGCTCTAGCGCGCGTCAGGCAGACTAATGAAGCACGCTATCGACAAGGTTCAATTCAGTTTTCTNCCACAATTTAGAGAGGAAATAATATATGCACAATTCGAGCGCACCTGATGTTCGTTTACGTATCGTCCCGTTAGGCAACACCTTGTCACTGCTACTGGCAATCAGCTACCTGCTCTGCGTGGGCTTTGGCCTGCTTGCACCGGAACAGATGCGCATGTATGAGGCTTGGGCGCCATTGTTGCCCGGTTTCGAATGGCTTACGTGGACGGGCTTTTTCATTGGCTTAGTCGAAGCCTATTTGTACGGTTGGTATATCGCGGTTTTATTCGTACCCTTGTACCGGCTGTTCTCCAGAAATGGCCATTGACGGCATCACACCCGNCATAGGTCGAACGAACCGTTTGAGAACCTTCGACCATTATTCGCAGGCTGTTGGCGAATTTTCAAACTTTATTATTTATGCCTATGAAGCTTAACGCGAATAGCTTCAAATGAATCGTTTATGAACAGGTTAACGAAATTTCTGCGGGAATATCTGGGCNATGTGGGAGTGGTGTTTTACACCTCCGTAGTGATTATCACTGCCTTCGTCACCACCTCCGTGCTTTATCCCGATGCGGTGGAATCCACAGCCCAGCAAATTCTCGATATCACCGCCCGGAAACTCGGCTGGATGTATCTGGTGGCAACCACCGGCTTTGTGTTGTTTGTCCTGTTTCTCGCCCTTTCCAAATTTGGAAGCATTCGCCTGGGCGCGGAGAATGAACCGCCGGAGTTCTCGTTCAACAGCTGGCTGGCGATGATATTTTCAGGTGGAATGGGTGTCGGTCTGGTTTTCTGGGGCGTGGCCGAGCCGATGATGCATTTCAATGATCCGCCCCTTGGCCTCGCCGAACCCCGTACCTCAGATGCGGCGCAACTGGGCATGCGCTACGCGTTTTTCCATTGGGGATTCCACCAATGGGCCAATTTCACACTGGTGGGGCTGGCCATTGCCTATGTACGTTTTCGTCACAGCAGTCGCGGCTTGATCAGCGAAAGCTTCCGCCCGTTACTGGGCGATCGGGTGGACCGCGGCTGGGGCAATATCGTCGATATCCTGGCCGTGGTCTCCACCGTATTCGGCGTCGCAACGACTCTGGGCCTTGGAGTGTTACAGGTCAACAGCGGCCTGGCCAATCTGGGATTGGCTGCCTACTCGACGACATCACAATTCTACATTCTCGCGGGACTCGCAACCTTGTTCATCATTTCGGCAATGACGCCCCTCGACATGGGAATTCGCTATCTCAGCAATGCCAATATGGTGCTCGCCGCCGGACTGTTATTTTTTGTGCTCGCCACGGGACCGAGCGGTTTTATCTTCAGCGAACTCACCCAGACAGCGGGTGAGTACCTTGGCAATATCATAGAGATGAGCCTGGTAACTACTCCCTATTCCCACGAACACTGGGTGGAGCAGTGGACCATGTTCTACTGGGCATGGGGGTTGAGCTGGGCCCCCTTCGTAGGCAGTTTCATAGCAAGAATCTCAAGGGGCAGAACTGTCCGCGAGTTCGTCCTGGGCGTGATGATCGTCCCCGTGGCTTTAAGCATGTTGTGGTTCGCCACCTTCGGTGGCTCCGCCATCTACTTCGATTTGTTCGATGGCGTCGCCATTGCAGATGCCGTGTCGGAGGAAGTGCCGGCCGGACTTTACGTACTTCTCGATCAGTTACCCTGGGGCGAGTTCGCGGCCATACTGACCGTGGCGCTGGTCTCCATGTTCGTGGTGACTTCTGCGGATTCCGCCACCTTTGTGCTGGGCATGTTCACCTCCAAGGGGGTTCTGACTCCAACACGGTTTGTTCGCATCCTCTGGGGAGGTCTTCAGCTACTGATGGCGTCCGTCCTCTTGCTAACCGGTGGGCTGAACGGGCTGCGAACCGTATCCATTATCGCCGCTTTCCCCTTTATGTTGTTGATGCTGCTGATGGCATTCTCCCTTCACAAAGACCTCGCGGCGGAGATCAGGCGGCGGGAGGAAAAGGACCAATTGCTCCACACCCGGATTGAACAATTACTAATGCGGGAATCCGAGCGGGACGCGGAGCGCCGGGAAGAGGAAGAAATTCATCCAACCGCTCCGGAGGAATGTCCCGTGCAGAAGTGCGACAACTAGCCAATCCGAACCGCCTTCATTGGGATTTGTGATCGTGGCTAAAGGTTGCCTCCACAACCTCGTCCCGCTACGGCAGCTGTATGGCCAGCCAAATACGGTAGGGAGCCTCGCTTTAGGGTATTGGCACCCTCGCCAATCAACCCGTCGGACACAGAAGCGCTTTCGAAATGACTGAATACAATGAGAATCAGCATCGATTGATTATCACGCTTCCAGAGGGCTTTGATCGGTAGGCCCTGACAGGTGAACGCGTGGGATTGATAGACGTTATCGATCACCTACAAGGCCCCGCTTTACAAATTCAATGTATATAGCTTTTAACGCCAGTGTTTGGACTCTATTTTGGTTACGCCTATTTTTGTGAAACACTATCGTGGATACAATGACTGGGCATCCTCCTGATTATAGGAGCCATTCTCCTGGAGACCTCGTTGTCCAAAGAGCAAGTGGCTTTAGTGAATGTGTAACCAGAAATTCAACCTGAATGAAATTTTGAAAACGGCCTACCAATAAGGTAAAACCATGACCAAATCAGAGAAGACAAAACAGCCCTATAAAACACAGCTTAAAAATCTGCAAATTCAGCTCGTCAGGTTGCAGCGCCACATTATCAAGAACGATCTGCAGCTACTGGTCATTTTCGAGGGAAGGGATGCAGCTGGTAAAGACGGCATGATAAAGCGGATCACCGAACATTTAAGTCCGCGAGAGACGCGAGTGGTCGCGTTGGGTAAACCCTCAGAGAAAGATACCAACAGCTGGTACTTCCAACGCTATGCAGCCTTTTTGCCGAGCCGCCAGGAAATGGTACTCATGAATCGCAGCTGGTATAACCGTGCAGGCGTCGAAAAAGTTATGCAGTTTTGTACAGAAGCGGAATACGATCAGTTTCAAAAAACAGTCGTCCCTTTCGAAAAAATGCTCTGTGATTCCGGCATACAAATCATTAAATACTATCTCGACATATCGAAAGAGGAACAGCAACGGAGACTGGAGGATCGAAGAGTAAACCCCCTGAAACAATGGAAAATCAGCCCTATCGACGATACCGCTATCAAACATTGGGATGATTACTCGGCCGCCCGCGACGACATGTTACAACACAGCCATAGCGAGCATGCCCCCTGGTATATTGTCAAAGCCGATAACAAAAGGCGCGCCCGCTTGAATGTCATACGGCATTTATTGTCTATTGTTGATTGCCCTGACAAAGATCAACATTTGACGAAAGCAGATGCTAAAGTCGTATTCCAATTTAGCAGGTAATTTATCGAGAATGAAACAGAAGATCTCAAGCCTAAAGCTTAACTTGTAGTGGTCAGTTACTGCCGCCACTACCGAGCCATAACCAGCATCATAGAAGTCAAAAATAGTTGGTATCGGAAAAATACATCACCAATTGGCCACACATGAGGATTTCATTACTCGCTAGAATATTAAAGGAGCTTCGGGAATTGTTACTGCAACCGACGTCGAAATATACCCAATGACAAAATCAACATTGGAATTGCGATGGCGATCAGGCATAAGCTTTCATCCCACAGATCCCTCCAGCCGACACCTTTTAAAAACACACCGATAATAATATCCATGTAATAGCGCAACGGACTCAGGCGGGATAACGCCTGGAGAACGTCTGGCATCGCCTCCACGGGCGTCAGGGTACCCGATAGGAACATCACCGGAAACAACCCAAAAAAAGACAATAACAGGGCTTGTTGCAGGGTTCGGCTATAGGCGGCGATCAGCACCCCAAGAGCAACGGCACTGAGCAGGAAGAATCCCGTAAGGATCAGAAACAACGCGAGGCTGCCACGCATTGGCACGTCAAAGGCACGCACAATCAACAGGCTGGGAAACACGGCCAATAGGCCTATGATCATGGTCGGGGCAATTTTGGCGAGGAACAGCTGGAACGTGGAAATCGGCGCAACTAACAGTTGCTCTAGGGTACCACGTTCCTTCTCACGCACAATCGAGGCGGCGGGATGAATGACGCCCACCATCATACCGGCCAGGGCAATCATCGACAGTACCATGAAGCTCGATGTGGTCAGTTGCGGATTGTACCAGACGCGTGTCACCGCGATTGCACCGGTGTTCGCTGCAAACGGCAGTTGTTCGCGGACCAGCCTGGCAAGAACACCTCTCGCGTTATACAGCGAGTTAGCGGCAATATTGGAATCGGTGCCGTCCAATAACAATTGTAGTGTCGTCTGCTCACTGGAACGAATCGACCGCTCAAATCCCGGCGGTATCACGAGGATGGCAGTCACCTTGCCGTGCGCTAAGTGCGTTTCCGCAACCGATACCGCGCTTTCCTGATACTGAAGGTCAAAGGATTCACTCAGGGCAAATTTTTGCACCAACTCGCGACTGATAGTACTGCGGTCCTGGTCAACAATGGCCAGCGGCACATCTTCCACGTCAAAGCTAAGCGCGAGGGTGCAAAACACCGCTTCGACGGTGTATAACCACAAAATCAACACCAGGATCACTCGATCGCGAAAAAACTGGATAACTTCCTTGCGCAGCAGGCCAATCATCGCTATGGACATATCAGGCCACCTTCTGCTTCATACGCCAGACAGCAAACACGAATACCACCAGGGTGTACCCTATCAACAGCAGCAGATTGGGCAACACTGCCTCAACACCCAGCCCTTTTAATAAAATCCCTCGCGACACCTCCATAAAATAACCGGCGGGGAATAACCGACTGTAGAGCTGCAGGCTGTAAGGCATTGTAAAAATGGGGAACAAAAATCCGGAAAACAGGAAAGACGGCATCAGGGTGACGATCAGGGTAATCAGCATGGCGGCAAGCTGCGTTCGCGCCAGGGACGAAACCAGCAACCCGATGCCCACCGTGGTAAACACATAAACCAGTGAGGCGACAAACAACAACGGCAGGCTACCGGCGATAGGAATCTCGAACCAGACAAAGCCGACCAGGATGACCATCAGGATTTCGAGAAAAGCCACCAGGGCATAGGGCAGCAGCTTTCCCAACACATACTCAGCGGAGCGCAATGGCGAGGCATAAATCTGTTCCACGGTGCCTGTTTCTTTTTCCCTGACGATGGCCAAGGTGGTCAGCAACGGCGGAAAAGCCATCAAAATCACCGCAAACAACCCGGGAATGACAAAGTTGATACTGTTCAGGGACGGGTTGTACCAAACGCGGGTCTGCATCTCAACGGGCTCGGGCCGCGGCGCGGGAAAATAAGCGATGACGGCGTCGATATACGCCATCCCCAACCCGGCAACCATTGGATAGCCGCCATCGACGATCACCTGCACCGGCGCCGGCTGATCCCTTAGCAGCGCCCGGCCAAAACCGGGAGGAATCACAATGCCTGCGCGGATACGGGATTGCTGCAGGCTGCGGTCAAGGTCGCGAGTATTGTGACGGTATTCGATGATGTCGAAATAGGGAGAACCAGCAAAGCGCGCCACCAGCGCACGACTGGCAGGCGTATTGTCCTGATCGTAAAGACCCAACGCCAGCTCATCAACATCCATATTGATGGCATAGCCAAACAAAAAAAGCATGACCAGCGGCATCACCACGGCCAGCGCCAGCGTCACTGGGTCCCGCACCAGTTCCCGAGTTTCCTTGAGCAGCAAGGCAACAATGCGACGCGCGTTCATCCCTCACCTTCGCTCAATGATGCGCTATCGGCCCGTGCAACTGCGGTGAGAAAAAGCGTTTCCATATCGGTATCGGGCGACAAGGCGAGAGATTCAATGAGTGCATCGCGGCTACCATGTGCGATCAGGCGACCGTTCATCATCAGCGCCAATCGATCGCAGTAAGCGGCTTCGTCAAGATAATGGGTGGTCACGGCCACGGTCATGCCTTGTGACGCCAATACCCGGATGACCTCCCAAAAGCGGTAGCGCGAGGCGGGGTCAATACCGGATGTCGGTTCATCGAGAAACAGTACTGCCGGCCGATGCAGAATACTGCCAGCGAGCGCCAGCCGCTGTCGGATGGCGCCGGACAAATCCCCGACCATGGTCCGAAGAGGCACCGTCAACCCTGTTACTGCACTGGCCCATGCCACGGCGGCACGCGCGGTATTGCCCGACAATCCGTAGAGGTTGGCAAAAAACGCCAGATTCTCCCCCGCCGTCATATCCAGATAGAGCGAAAATTTTTGCGACATATAGCCGATTTGCCGTCGCAGATTGCGATTTTTCAAACTCACTGCTTCGCCACCGACAACCGCCCCGCCCTCGGCAATTGCCGTCAGACCACAGATGGCCCGGATCAACGTGGTTTTGCCCGCGCCGTTGGGTCCCAACAGCGCCAGCAACTCCCCTCTCTCAATCGTCAGATTAATGCGATCGACGGCGGTGAATTCGCCAAAACGGATACTGAGGTTTTGCGTTTGCACGCCGTTGCGATCTTTATCCGCATCAAGTTTGGCTGCTGCTACAGGGAATCTACTGGCCTGTTCACCATTCCCCATAGCAGGTGGTTCAACACAGTCCATTTCAACCTCCGTACGGCTATCCAGCACGAACAGATCTTCAAGCTGTGGTTCAGCTGGCGTAACCACGGTATTGGCTGGCAGCTCGCGCATGGCTAGTTGTTTGAAATCGTCGGCATCAGTGACGCAGCGCAGACGATCCGGCAGCCGCTGTATGGCGCGCATCCCTTGCAGTCGACGCAGCTTTACCGAGACATCGTCAAGCGGCTCGGGCGATGTCGAAAATGTTACACTGAACACCCGCCCCCTGAGCTGTTCCAGCAGTGCCCCGGGTGTCCCATCCGCCAGCACTTGACCTTCCCGCAACAGAACCACACGGTCGCAGCGCATGGCCTCATCCATATAGGAAGTCGCAATAACGCTGGTGACTTGCCGCTGCTGAAAACGATCCAGCATTTCCCATAACTGGCGACGCGACAGTGGATCGACGCCCAGACCCGGCTCGTCCAGAATGAGCAGTTCAGGCTCATGAATCAGGTTGGTACAAAGGGAGAGCTTTTTGCGCATGCCACCGGAAAGCTTGCCCGCCGGCCGCTGCGTAAAGGTCGTGAGGCCGGCCATCTGTAGCAAGCTGTTGCGTCGCGCAAGGTATTGATCTTGAGGTACGTCGCGGATGCGAGCGGAAAACGCGAGGTTTTCATCCACGCTCAAGCGATCATAGAGGGTAAAGCCCTGCGACATATAGCCGATGCGAGCGGCAATGATTTTGGACTCGCGGCGTGTATCAAGGCCAAACACCCGACAGTCACCGCTGCTGGGGTCGAGGATGCCCGCCAGCATTTGCAACAGCGTGGTTTTCCCGGCACCGTCTGCGCCGACGACACCGACACGCTCTCCCCGTCGCACGGCAAAGCTGATATCACCCACTGCAACCGTCTCCCCGAACCGCCGCGAAAGTTGTTCAGTCTGTAAGATAAGTGCCTGGGGCTGTTCAACAATGGCGTCAGGCATGTTGTATCAACTTGCCGGAACCGGTAGCGAAGCCGGCCATTGTTGGGTGGCGTCCCAGCGAATCCAGGCATCGGCCGGCATCCCCGGTTTCAACAGGCCATCAGGATTGTCCAGTGCCAGGGTAACCCCGTAAACCATGCGCTGGCGTTCATCCGGCATATGTACATCCCGCGGGGTGAATTGAGCAAAATCATCAATACGGCTGACATTGGCGACAAACTCTCGATCGACACCATCGACGCGAATACGCGCCTCATCACCCAGGTGCAGGCGGTTCAGGTGGTTGGCGGAGACATAGACTTTCAACTCCAGACGGTTGAGATCGACAATCAACGCCAGCGGCTGGCCGGCGGCGACCACCTCGCCGGTCTCCACTGCACGAATCAACACTGTGCCCGACAAGGGGGCTGCCACCTCCAGTTTGTTGCGTTGGGATTCGGCCAACGCCAACGTAGCACCCGCGGCTTCCATCTGTGCGTTGAGCGCGTCGCGCTGCTTCTGCAACGCCTGCAAGCGCCCCATTGCTTCTTTAACAGCATTTTCTGCCGTATCGACATCCTGCTGCGTACCCAGTTTCTTTGTCTGCAGGGCGCGTACACGTTCCAATTGGCGCTTTGCAGTCGCGGCGTGGTGGCGCCAGGTATCACGTTCACTGTCAATTACGGCGATGTTCTCCTTAAGTGACTCAAGTTCGCCCTGGGCACCACGGATCTGTTCGTCGGCATCCACCGGATCGATCTCGACAAGTACGTCACCCGTAGAGACCGCTTCGCCTTCCAACAGGCGATGTCGCAGCACCCGGCCACCGCGTTCAGCGGCAAGCTTTACATCACGCCCCTCGATATACCCGTTACCATAAACGAAGCCCTCGGGTAGCGGTTTACCCTGGGTGAGCCAAAAGAGCCCGTAAGAAACAACGGCAACCAGGACTATCACCGCTAACGACCAGATCCAGGATGGATTTTTCATCTTTTTTCCTTGGTTCGCACATCAACTCAGTCGAGCAATAGCCCTCGTATCAGGGCGCCATAGACCACCATGCTAATTCTCACTCTATGGAATCGCTCTCTGAACAGGGCTGACAAAATTTCATCCGGTTCATCGCCAGCAACGAAAAAGAGGCCGACCAGGTGATCAGCACCAGTCCGTTAATGGCCTCCAGCCCATAGAGAATTTTAAACCATCCCGAGGCGGACAATTCACCGGCCCCCAACGAGCTGTAGGCCACAAATGAAAAATACAGGGCATTAATCCAATCTTCGAAGCTGGTGCCCGGCAGTTCGCCAAACCCCGGAATCAGATGCGAAAAATAATAAACAAAGGCATAGACCACTACTTCGACGACATGGGCAACAAACAATCCGCAAATGATGGCAATCAATTTAATCGACTGCGCCCATCCGGTATCCAATATAGCCATCAACCGCGTCAAAAACCCATAATGCACCGTCACGGTTAATACCAGTAGAAAAGGAAATAAAATTATCAGAACCATCACATTACCTTATCGAAAATAACCAGGGTTAGGATGTTTTTACACGCAACCAGTGTCGGTGTTCATAAAACGCGCTCCACATCGCGCCAAGGGAAAAGGCAAATAACAACTCCTCGACCGGAATCCCGGCAACCTGTATACCGCTGATATTGGCATGATTCCAATACAGCGCCACAAAACCCGGATGAGAAGCTGCCATGGCGCTAAAAAACAGAAAATACAATCCCGTAAACATCAGAGCACCTTTTATTGCCTGCGATAACAAATCCGGCCGGCAAACTACCGTTGTCATTGCACCTCCCAGCAAACCCAGTGAGGCGGTATAGATGGCATTCCAGCTGGTAAGTCCCTCAAGCCCGAGAAACAGCCACACCGGCGAGCTGAGCAAGAATTTATGGTAGCGGTGACGTTTGCTGGATTTCTCGCAATCAGCCAGCGGCTTGAGCACGTATTTATCCGACACCCCAAAGAGACTACTTGCCAAACCACCGACCGCGAAGGAAAAAATCAGGCTTTCGATATCGAAGCCAGTGGCTTCGCCCAAACGAAACAAGGTCGGTGGAAACCAATAGTCCGGGTAAAACAGCGGTTCAGACAGTCCCAGCGGTGCCGTCCCGATACTCATCGTCATCATCTTTACACGCTGGCTCTTTTGCGCAATAAAAACGACCAGCCAAATCAGCAACAGGATAAGGCTCCAGACGAAGTAAGTGTATTGCATATCCATCATTGACCGTTTTCACTCCGGGGATCGAGATGATTCGCCAGCACCGGTATGACACTGGAGGCGATAATGGCGGTCGCCAGCGTCATCAGTACCAGCGCGATCATGGCGTGGTGGGACAAATGCCCTTGTTGAAGCCCTACACTGGCAACAACCAGCGCAACCTCTGCCCGAGGCAATAGCGCAAACCCAAGCAACCATCGTTCACGCAGTGACAGGAAAGAACCCATTACCCAGGGCGCAAGCAACTTACCGATAACCGTCGCCGCGATGACCAATAGCACGTACCCAATCAACTCATCGTCCGCCAGAGCGAGCTCCGTAATCTGCATACCGATGGCCAAAAAAAACAGCGGCGAAAAAAACCTGCTGACGCTGGCAAAAAATTCACTGTCCGTTGTTTTGGCCGCTTTTGTTGATTGTGCGAATCGCGTTTTAAATACGGCGGCAACCGCACCCGCCGCAAAACCACCGACCACCGGTGAGAGTTCAAAACTTGCCGTCACCCATGCAGCCAGCAGCGCCGTCAAAACGGCAAAAACCCTGCGCAAAAGTGTTAGTCGTCTTAGCGATGAGCGCACCAGCAAGGTATTCAACAGCCACAGAAGAACACTGAGTCCGGACAAGACGAGCAAACTCATTAACAGCGAAAACAAGATGAGGCCCAGACCATTGTCACTGCTCAGCCCCGCATGGGTGGCAGATAACAAATACAACACCAAAATGTCATCGACGATCGCTGCCGCCAATAATATTTGGCCCACCTTGCTCTCAAGCACCGCAGCATGATGCATCAGGGCGACACTGAGTCCGATACTCGTGGCTGACAACGCGATACCCACATACAGGGCTTCATCAATGTCCTGCGATACGATATAAGCGGCTGCAAATCCCGACAGCAGACTTAAGATTATTCCCGCCAACCCCACCAGGATTCCCGGCTTGATTGCAGCGGCAAAATGTGACCATTGAATATCGTAACCCGCTGAGAACAGGATCAGGATAACCGCCAGTTCCGATAGAACGTGCTCAGCCTCACCAATCCGAATCAGGCTGAAACCCGCCGGCCCCAGCAGCACGCCAACGACAATAACCACCGCCGCCTGCGGCAACCTAAATCGCTCAGACACCCCATCACAGGCGACCATCAACAGTGATGCGGTTAAAAACAATGTCAGGTTAAAAAACAAAGCTGAATTCCCTGTAGCGTGGTTTCATTGCTGTCTCAAAGATTGTCATAACGACTCACATCGAGCAGACCTTCGCCACCACCCATACGGCCTCGATAGTGATGAAGCTTATCCAGGATCAACCAAATTCGGCGGTCTGTCCTGCGGACACCATAACGCTCGACCCATCGATCCATAGTCACCGGGTCGGTGATTTTGTTTGCTTGGCTGGTAAATTTATCAAGCTCGCTGCGCTCTACCCAAAAAATAAAATTCGGATAACTGCCGATAGCCCCGTCCACCAACATCAACATATCTTCATCAGGTATACGACGATCTTCCTCGCCGAAAATAAATGACACATTCGCGTGAGCCTTATTGATAATCATCGACACCACCTGCTCAATCTCACCGTCTTCGTTATGAATCACCAAATAACTCAGTTCGGGCAGGTTGCGTATCCAGGCTGACTGCTTTGCCGACAGGTGATCCAGAGGTTTAAGCGCGTTGGGCACGCGATCACCGATGGGAACGGCTTTATCCCGCGTGAATGAAGATCGATCACGGATCATCTCGACCAGTTCGCTTTTGACATCATGACCGGCATATCGGATGGCTGCCGGGGTATCAATCAACAACTTGGAATGGCCGTAAAATACCTTGGCCTGTGCCAGCGCCCCCCGATACCAGCGTTTCAGAATGGGTTCTCTATCGGCAATGGGTAGGAAGGAGAGAAACAATCCCTCACTTTCCATGCGCAGATAATCCATGTACATGCGAGTCAATATTTGGTGTGACACACTGCCGAACACATCGAAGTTCACCACCAGGTCGTAGTAAATGCGCTCCAGTGTCGGGTAATCAATGACCCAAACGGTATTGGGATCCTCGCCAATCAAACCCTCCGACACAGAAGCACTGTCGAAATGTCTGAACACGGTGAGCACCGGCGTTGATTGATTTTCACCCTTCCAGATGGCTGTGATCGGTAGGCCCTGCCGGGTGAGCTCGTGCGATCGATAGGCGTTGTCACGGAATTCCAGATAGCGCCGGTGGGCATGAAGTCCTTCGTGCCACAACGCGGTAAAGTCCAGGGGACCAGCGCTTGTCGGCGGAAGATCCAGAA
>PANQ01000032.1 GCA_002707685.1 Porticoccus sp.
AGTGGTCATACCCAAAAAAAGTAGACACTCTAACTATGCGGCTACTGCCGCAATCCTTTCAAACTCTGCCGGGCTGACATAGCCATTGGCAGAGTGCCTGCGCAGTCGGTTATAAAAAACTTCGATGTACTCAAAGATACCGGACCTTGCTTCACTGATCGAGTCATATTGTTCCGCATAAATAAGCTCGACTTTGAGGCGGCTGAAGAACGATTCCATCGGTGCATTATCCCAGCAATTACCTTTGCGGCTCATGCTGGGGACACAGCCCTTCCGCGCCATATAGTCGATGTACTTCTGAGAACGATATTGAACACCACGATCGGAATGAACAATCAGACCTGGTTCAATATCTCTGCGTGTGAAGGCCATGGACAAGGCATCTGTTACCAGTTGTTCTGTCATCGAGTCATTCAATGACCAGCCAACTATCGCTCGGGAGAATAAATCCATCACTGTCGCCAGATAAAGCCATTGGTCACCCACCCAGATGTAGGTGATATCCGTTGTCCATTTTTGGTTGGGGCGACTCGCTCCAAATTTTCGCCACAGAAGGTTGCCGGAGACATTATGCATTGTCAGGGCATGGCTACCGTAGTTGAAGGCTTTGCCGTTGCGCGCTTTGAGACCTTGCTTGTTCAAGATGTCGGCAACGTAATTGACCGAACAGGGCATGCCGAGTTCTTTCAGTTCCCTGGCAATGCGGGGTGCCCCATAGCGGGCTTTGAACGTGGCATAGGTATCCGTCACTTGATCTTCCATGTGCTTGCGTCGCAACGCTCTTGTGCTCACCGGGCGCCCCAGCCAGCGATAATAACCAGCTCTGGAAACATCCAATACCCGGCACATGAGGGCAATGGTAAACGCACCCCTGTGTTCACGGATAAGGGCGTACTTCACTCTTGGTGATTCGCGAAGTACGCCGCTGCCTTTTTTAGAAAATCGACCTCTTTCTCCAGGGTCGCTTTCTCTCGCCTGAGTTTGCGAATCTCTTCGCTTTCCTTCTTGGCGTAATCAACACCATTCAAGGAATTGAATTGCTTGTCAGATAACCGGTTGAACTGACGGCGCCAGTTGTAGATTTGCTGTGCACTGACACCCAATTCTCTAGCGACAGAGACTGTTGTGTTTCCTTCTTTTTCGGCTCGCTTTACCGCCTCACGACGGAATTCCTCGGTATAAGCCTGGTTTTTTTTGCGTGCCATGATAAGCACCTCCATATAGGTCGATCTAACTATACAGAGTGTCTACAAGTCATGGGTATCTCGGAAACTTAACGCCCGGCTAAACGGCGCGAACGCAGTGAGCGTCCGGCGGAGTGAAACGGAGCGAATTTAAGCCGTTTGTTATGTTTTTATTTCAATACTGCCTTCCATGTAAGTAACGGCGCTGCCTGATATTAACACCCTAGTACCTTTAATCTCACAAATAAGCTTGCCACCACGTTCGGATACTTGCTTTGCATGTAGTTTCGACTTGTTAAATTTTTCAGACCAGTACGGCATAAGCTGTGTATATGCAGAACCTGTTACTGAATCTTCAGGAATACCAAACTTTGGTGCAAAAAAGCGGGCAATAAAATCAAACTTTGAAGATGGAGCTGTTGCAATGACACCGCGAAGATCAAGCTGCTTTAGGGATTCATGATCTGGTGTAATACTTAAAACATCCTCTTCATTTTCGAAAACAGCAATATAATCATCATGTTTTAGGCACTCCGAAGGTGTGAGCCCCAGCCCTGTTACAAGTGAAGCAGGTGTGTTGCATACAGTGGGCGGCTGAGCCGGAAAATCTAAGGTTAAAAAATTATCAGTTTTGGAAACAAGTAATTTCCCAGACAACGACTCAAACGTCAGCACATCTTCTTTACAGGCCAGTATATTGAATAAGACGTAAGCACTTGCCAGAGTTGCATGGCCGCATAATTTTACTTCCTTATTAGGAGTAAACCAACGAATGTGATAGCTACTATCCGATGAAACAAAAAAGGCCGTTTCAGCAAGATTGTTTTCTTCCGCTATTGCCTGCATTACAGAGTCGGGCAGCCACTTTTCTAATGGAACAACCGCTGCCGGGTTCCCTTCGAACTGCTTTTCCGCAAATGCATCAATTTGATAAATAGCTAATTTCATTGCACTCTCTTAAAAACATAACAGTCTGTTAATGAGGCCTTCGGCCTCATAATAATTATTAAAAGGCGGCCACTGTAATATATTAGGGTGGCGATCATGATAGCCCTAACCCATTGTTATCTTTGATGTTTAATTTTTTGACCTGGCGAGTATTCAAAAAGGCTGGCCTGGAATGTACGGATGGCCATTGATTTTGATAAAAAAGCGGCATGCTGTTCATATAAACAGTATGTTTGAAAGGGAATTCGATCATGGCTGTGTCACCGTTCCTTGGATCCATTAAAAAGAGTACATGCTAGTCAAACGCTACAAGGCACCGCACTGTTCAATCGTACCCTCGCTGGATTAAACGTTATATCCTTTTTCATGGCAAGGTACGCCCAGAGAGGACTGTCGACCGGGAAATGTCAGTGTCGCCCCCGGCGGTTGTGTTCAAGGGCGCAACGATAGCTTGATCACCACGATACCCTTCGGCTGAAATACCTTGGATCGTGGATCAAAGGGGCAATAACCGCCAGTCGGTTTTGCAGATAGGCAAAGGCAGACCTGGCCCCTTTAATGCCAACCTTACTTTCGAAGTGAAGAAAAGAGAGAATTTATGTCCCACGCCGCTAAAGAATTTGTCCCCCTGCACATCGCCGTCCTCACGGTTTCCGACACCCGCACGCTGGAGCAGGACAGCTCCGGCCAGTTGCTGGTGGACCGTCTTACCGAAGCTGGCCACGTACTGGCCGACCGGGCGCTGATTCCCGACGATATCTACCGTTTGCGTGCTGAGGTATCCCGTTGGATTGCCGACCCGCAACTCCAGGTAGTGCTCGTGACCGGCGGCACGGGTTTCACTGATCGGGATTCCACCCCGGAGGCGCTGTTGCCACTGTTCGACAAACAGGTGGAAGGCTTTGGCGAGCTGTTCCGGCAAATCTCCTTTACCGAGATCGGCACTTCTACTGTGCAGTCCCGCGCTGTGGCGGGCCTGGCCAACCGCACGCTGGTGTTCTGTATGCCCGGTTCCACCAATGCCTGCCGCACCGCCTGGGACAGGATCCTCGGCGAGCAACTGGATGCCCGCACCCGCCCCTGCAATTTCATTCCTCATGTGGCGCGGGTTGCTGAATGCGAGGGCCGCTCATGAACGGTTGTGACCAACCTGGATTAATGACCGTCGAACAGGCGCTGGAGCGGCTGTTGGCCGCGGCACAACCACTGTCGGATACCGAAACCGTATCCTTGATGCAGGCTCTCGGNCGAGTGTTGGCTGCTGACCAGCANTCGCCGGTAGATGTGCCGCCGGCGGACAACAGTGCCATGGATGGTTTCGCCCTGCGCTTTGCCGACTGTCATGCTGGTGAAGAAACCACCTTGCCGATCAGTCAGCGCATTCCGGCCGGTGCCGTGCCAGAGCCGCTACAGCCGGGAAGTGCCGCTCGTATCTTTACGGGTGCGGAAGTGCCTCCCGGTGCCGATACGGTGGTGATGCAGGAGCAGTGTCGTTGGGACGATGCCCGGGTGACCCTGGCTGCCGATATCAAGTCCGGCACCAACATACGCCCCATCGGACAGGATATTCACCGCGGCGCCACGGTGTTGGTCCGGGGCCACCGCCTCAAACCCCAGGACCTCGGTCTGCTGGCCTCGGTCGGTATTGCCGAGGTACCAGTATACCGGCGCCTCAAGGTCGCTTTGTTGTGTACCGGCGATGAACTGGTGGAACCCGGCGAGCCGTTGCCGCCGGGACATATTTACAACTCCAACCGCTTTACCCTGATGGGTCAGTTGCAGGCACTGGGTTTCGATTATGTCGATCTGGGCAGGGTGGCAGATACGCCAGAGGCTACCGAGCAGGCGTTGCGCAGGGCCGCTACCGAGGCCGACTGTATTATCAGCAGTGGTGGAGTCTCTGTGGGTGATGAGGATCACGTCAAAGGCTGTGTCGAGAAGCTGGGCAGCCTGGACCTTTGGCGCATGGCGATCAAACCCGGCAAGCCGCTGGCGTTTGGCCAGGTGCAGGGCACACCCTTTATCGGCCTGCCCGGCAATCCCGCCTCGGTATTTGTCACCTTCGCCATTGCCGCACGTCCCTATTTGTTGAAAATCCAGGGGGCCAGCGATTACCTGCCCACGCCAATTCCCGTGATTGCCGGGTTCAGTCGACCGCATGCGGCGAAACGCCAGGAATACCTGCGCGCACGATTGGCCCAGGATGCACAGGGGAATGTGCGAGCTCAACTGGCTGGCAGCCAGAGCAGCGGTGTGCTTTCCAGTGTTTCACAAGGCAATGGCTTTGTGGTGCACCGTCTTGGGGAAAGTATTGAAGTCGGCGATGCTGTACCGTTTCTGTCATTTTCCGATCTGCTTTTCTAGCAACCGCCTCCAGCCATTCCCTACTGACTTGATCTGAATTCTATGAAGCCGGGGAGGCGGCTTCTATAATCGAAAGTAAAGCAGTCCCGGCGAAGTGCCGGGGCGCAAATATAAGGAGAGGGCTCTATGGGTAATCGGGTGACTCTGGCGTTTCTGGGTGCTGCCAATACGGTAACCGGTTCCCGCTATCTGATAGAGGTGGATGAACGGCGGGTGTTGGTGGATTGCGGGCTGTTTCAGGGCTACAAGCACTTGCGGGAACGCAACTGGAAACCCTTTCCGGTGGATCCCGGCACCATTGAGGCGGTGTTCCTTACCCATGCCCATCTGGATCACAGCGGCTACCTGCCGAGATTGGTCAAAGACGGTTTTAATGGGCCGATATACTGTACCCAGGCAACACGCGACCTTTGCAAGATTCTGTTGGCCGATTCTGCACATCTGCAGGAGGAGGAGGCGGAATACCGCAATCGCCATCAGTACAGCAAGCATCAGCCAGCGCTGCCGCTCTATACCCGGCAGGATGCGGAAAAGGCGATGAAGCAATTTGAAGTGGTGGGATTCAGCTCCGTGGCAGATGCACGCTCAGGCGAGTCGACTGCGACGGTCACCATGGGTGATATCGAGGCAAGTTTTTATGCCAATGGCCATATTCTCGGCTCCGCGTTTCTGGATGTGCATGCAGGCGGCCGACATATTCTTTTCAGCGGCGATATGGGCCGCAGCAATGACCTGATAATGCGGGCTCCGGAACTGCCAGTCTACTGTGATTATCTGGTGGTTGAATCCACCTATGGTAATCGTCTCCACGATAATCGCGACGTCTGGGACGTGGTGTCTGAAATCATTAATGACACGGTGTCTGCGGGTGGCTCTGTGCTGATCCCGACCTTTGCCGTGGGGCGCGCCCAGGCGATGCTCTACCTGATAACCGAGCTGCGGCAGCAGGGACGAATCCCCTATTTACCGGTCTTTCTGGACAGCCCCATGGCGATCAGTGCCACGGAGGTCATGCTTCGGCACCATCGCTATCACCGGCTGAACAAGGCTTCCTGCCAGCAGCTGTCACGGGATGTCACCTTTGCCCGAACGGTGGAGGATTCCATTGCCATCAACCGGGTGCATGTGCCGGCCATTATTCTCTCGGCCAGCGGTATGGCAACGGGCGGACGGGTATTGCATCACCTGCAGCGAATGCTCGGTGACCATCGCAATACCGTAATGTTTGCCGGTTATCAGGCACCGGGTACCCGGGGGGCCCGCCTGGTGGGCGGCGAGAAAAAAATCAAGATCTTCAATCGCTACCATGAGGTGAAAGCGCGGGTGGAATGCCTGGATTTTCTCTCCGCCCATGCCGACCGGCTGGAATTGTTGCATTGGTTGCAGCAAATGCCCGCCGCGCCAAAACGCTGTTTTGTCACCCACGGTGATGAAGAGGCAGCCGACCAGTTTCGTATCAGTCTCGGCGAAGAGCTGGGCTGGGATGCCTGTGTCCCGGACATGGGCGACAAGGTGAAATTGTAATCAGGCCTGACTGACCTGCACGTCCGCAGTGAATTGCTTCTCGCTTGACAGGGAGTTGCTGACAAAGCAGTTTTGCTCTGCCTTGTGCAACAATTTCTCGGCTTTTTCCCGATCTTCCCCGTCAGCAATCGTCAATTGGGCGAGGGTGCTGATCCGGGTAAACAGTACTGTCTTTTCCACCTTGTCCAGAACACCTTCACTGGTGCATTGAATTTCCAGCCAGTCCAGACCGGCTGCACGGGCGATGGACCTGAAGGTCAGCGCCAGGCAGTTGGCCACGGCACCCAGCAGCATTTCTTCCGGGGTCCAGGTGTTGCCGGGCCCATCAAAATTCAATGGCGCAGCGACCTCCAGTGTGCAGTCATTTCTCAGCGTGGTAGCAAAGTTGCCCCGGGCTATGCCGTAGGTCGTTGCCTGGTATTGATGGGGTAGTGGTTGCATAAACGGTCTCTGATTCAGTTGTGCTGGTGCCAGCGCGCATAGCGCTGTTGGTCAGTCTGTTTTGCATCAACCCACTTCGTGCTGCCATCCCGGTAGTATTCTTTCTTCCAGAACGGCGCGTGGGTTTTCAGGTGATCCATAATAAATTCACAGGCATTGAAAGCCGCTTCGCGATGGATGCTACTGACACCCACGAAAACAATCTGATCACCGGGCAACAGGTCGCCGATACGGTGCACAATGCGGATATCGATCAATGCCCAGCGTTGTTCGGCCTGTTCGGCCGTCTGTTGCAGGGAGGCCTCAGTCATACCGGGATAATGCTCCAGGTGCATGAAGCCCAGCGGCTTATCGCCGGTGTCGCGCACCTGACCGGCAAATATTGCGATACCACCCACGTCAGTTCTATCGGCCTGTAATTGACGAATTTCCTGGCCAGTATCAAAGTCTGCGGCCTGTACAGCAATGGTTATCATCCGCCGGTCACCGGGGGGAACAGCGCCACTTCGTCGCTGTCCTTCAGCAATGTGCTTTGAGTGGCCATGGTCTGGTTGACGGCATATAGCAATGAGCCTGTACTGAGTGCCTGCTGCCATTCTGATCCGCGCTGTTTGAGAGCTTCCAGTAAGTCAGCAATATTATTTGTCCCGGGTGCCAGCGGTACCTCAATTTCGCCTGTACCCAATTGCTCCCGTAGGTTGCCAAAAAAAAGAATTTTCATGGGTTTACTTTCCAGTGGCCGGATTTGCCGCCGGCCTTTTCCAGCAGGCGGGTGGATTCGATCACCATACCGCGGTCCACCGCCTTGCACATATCGTAGACGGTCAGCGCCGCCACCGAAGCAGCAGTGAGCGCCTCCATTTCCACCCCGGTTTTGCCGTCCAGGCCGCAACTGGCGATGATGCGCAGTTGGTTGCTGTCCTGCAGCAGCTCGAATTCCACCTTGATGGACGTGAGCATCAGGGGGTGGCAGAGGGGAATCAGGTCGGCACATTTCTTGGCGGCCTGAATGCCGGCGATACGCGCCACCGCCAGAACATCGCCTTTTTTGTGGCCGTTGCTGCCAATTAATACCAGGGTTTCCGGCTGCATCCGGACCCGTGTTTCGGCAGTGGCTTCGCGCTGGGTAATGGCCTTGCCAGCCACATCCACCATGTGGGCATTGCCCTGGTCGTCCAGGTGGGTCAGTTTCCGCATGTCGCTCAAGGGTGCGCTCCGCGATAATGGTTCAGTTGATCAATGGGTTAACGTGATCACAGTCTAGCTCAACTCGAACGGGAAACGCATTGCACCAGATCAATTCGTCGTGTGGGGGAGTATCAGTATGGCCCGGAAGTCATTAACGTTGGTGCGGGTGGGACCGGTGATCAGCAGGTCTTCAAGATCCCTGAACAGGGGATAACAGTTGTTGTTTTCCAGTTCCTTGCTGATATCCCAGCTCCTTTCCCGGGCGCGTTGCCAGGTGTCTGGTGTGAGGACAGCTCCGGCATTGTCGCCGGCACCGTCGATGCCGTCGGTATCTGCCGCCAGAGCGTAAATGCCGGGGGTGCCCCGCAGTGAATTCGCCAGCGCCAGCAGGTATTCGCCATTGCGCCCTCCCTTGCCATCACCTCGAACAGTGACGGTTGTTTCGCCACCGGAAAGTATGATGCAGGGGGGTGAAACCGGGCCGCTTCCTTTTGCGATAGCCAGCGCCAGCGCCGCATGCTCGCGGGCGACATCGCGGGATTCACCGCTGATGTCATCTCCCAGCAGCAGGGTGTTGAACCCGGCCTGTTGTGCCTGTCTGGCGGCAGCTTCGAGTGAGTGTCTGGCACTGGCAATGATTCGATAGTCGTTGTTACAAAGCCTTGAATCACCCGGCTTCGGGGTTTCCGAGACGGGATTCTTCAGCCATGCGGTAATCGCTGAGGGTATCGGAAGGCGGTATTTCTGCAGTATCGAAAGCGCCTCTGAAGAAGTGGATGGATCCGCTGCGGTGGGGCCGGAGGCTATGGTGGCCGGATCGTCCCCGGGTACATCGGATATGGCCAGCGTCAGTAGTCGGGCCGGTGTGCAGGCTAACCCAAGACGACCGCCCTTGATGGCGGAGAGGTGCTTGCGGACGCGGTTAATTTCATCGATTGTTGCACCGGATTTCAAAAGCGCCCGATTGATGTCCTGCTTATCGGCCAAACTGATTCCCGGGGCGGGTAGGGCCAGCAGGGATGACCCGCCACCGGAGATCAGACAGATGACCAGGTCATCTGCGCCCAGACTTGCAACCAGCGCCAGTATCCGTTTGGCCGCTCGCTCACTCATGGCATCCGGTACCGGGTGACCGGCTTCGATCACCTCAATCCGTTGGAGTGGTTCACTGTGACCATAGGCCGTCACCACCAGCCCGCGCAACGGGCCGGGCCAGTGTTGTTCAAGACAACTGACCATCGAGCAGGCGGCCTTGCCCGCGCCGATCACCAGCGCAGACTGAGTCCGGTTCGCCGGTAAAAAATCAGCCAATACCCGAGCCGGTTGGGCGGTTGCTACCGCAACATGAAAAAGTTCGATCAGCAGGGCGCGGGGATCCGGATCAACAATATTCATACTCGGGCCAGAGAGGGATGGATTGGACATACACTCATCTTCCCACTGGTGTCTGGCCTGTGAAAGTGGATAATCAGGCGTTGTTTTATGGCCCGGGGAATAGTGTGTCAGCCAAACAGTACATCGCCGCCCAGCAACTGCTCGACGATTCTTTCAAGTTGGGCTTGCAGGTGCTGGAAAGTGGTTTCCGCCCGCACTTTATCATTGGCGTTTGGCGGGGTGGGGCCCCCGTGGGGATCGCGGTTCAGGAGCTGCTGGCCTATTTCGGTGTGGAGACGGATCACATCGCCATCCGCACGTCTTTTTACACAGGACACGGCGAACGGGCCAAGGCGGTACGGGTGCATGGCCTGGGCTATGTGATCGACCATATCCGCAAGGCCGATTCACTGCTGATTGTTGATGATGTGTACGATACCGGATTGAGCCTGCAACAGATTGTGTCGGATATTCGGCAGGACTGCGGCGAGAGCCCGCCAGAAATTCGTCTGGCGACCCCCTATTTCAAGCCAGCCAATAACCGCACTGACCGGGTGCCGGATTATTACCTGCACGAGACGGACCGTTGGCTGGTGTTCCCCCACGAACTGGCGGGGCTGTCAGCGCAGGAGTTGCTGGAACACAAACCCGGTATAGACGCGTTGCGGGAAAAACTCTCGACCCTCAACAAATAACCAGGTCAGCTGTTGGCCAAACTGGCCCTGGCCACTTTGGAACCGGTTTCCAGGCCCAGATGTTGGGTGATATAGGCTCCTGCGGCGATGATTTTGGCCAGGTCGACCCCGTGTTCAATGCCGAGGCCGTTGAGCATGTAGACCAGATCTTCCGTGGCCACATTTCCCGATGCCCCTCTGGCGTAAGGACAGCCTCCCAGTCCGGCCACGGAGCTGTCTACCACTGCCACACCCAGCTGTAATGCCGTGTAGATATTGACCAGAGCCTGACCGTAGGTGTCATGGCAATGCACGGCCAACTGCGGGATCGGCACCACCCTGCTGACCGCTTCAATCACCCGGCTGATACTGCCGGGGGTGCCGACACCGGTAGTATCCCCAAGGGAGATCTCGTAACAACCCATCTGTAACAGCCTCTCCGCAACCTGCATCACTCTCTCTGCGGACACATTTCCTTCGTATGGACAGCCTGCGACACAGGAGATATAGCCGCGCACTCGCAGATTGGCCGCCCTGGCAGCCTCCATCACCGGGGCGAATCGCTGGAGGCTCTCGTCAATGGAGCAGTTGATGTTTTTCTGGCTGAACGTTTCCGACGCGGCGGCAAAGATGGCCACTTCGCGAACCCCTGCTGCCAGAGCGCGCTCGAAGCCGGTCAGATTGGGGGTCAAGGCTGCGTAGATGGTGTCCGGTTGACGTTCGATTCCCTGAAACACCTGTGCACTGTCAGCCATTTGGGGCACCCGGCACGGATTGACGAAGCTGCCGGCTTCAATGTAGCGCAGCCCTGCTTCGTCGAGCCGCCGGATCAGTTCAATCTTGATGGCCGGGCTGACCGGTTGGGATTCATTCTGCAGGCCGTCTCGCGGGCCGACCTCGACAATACTGACCTGTTTCGGCAGGGTCATGGGCTGTCTGTGTCCTCTGTCTCAATGGTTGTCGTCTGCCAGTGTCTGCGCTTGCCAACGGGTGAAGGAGACTTTTGTGGCGGCATAGCGGGCCCATTGTACGGCAAGCGCTGAACTCTTTGGTATGACGCAGTAGGACCTGTTTTGTTGGCACAAATGATGTGGCGTCAGCGTTTATGACCACGGTCGCATTGGGGAAGGGCGGTCGGCACTGAAAACTTTGCTTGATTCATTTACGATTGCGAATCATTATCATTACCAGTATTATTCCCATTTTTGAGTTTCTGCCGATCAAGGTAGAACAATTTGGGGGGGATTATGCGTACCACACTGAACAGGTGCTGGCAGCCATGTGTGCTTGCCGCCGCCATCGCCTTTATCAATGGCGCTTATGGAGAAGGCGTCACAGAGAATCAAGAGGACGAAGGGGAATCCCCCACCATTGAGCTGGTAGAGGTGAGAGCGGTGCAGTCCAGTAGTGACTACAGCGTACCCACCATGAATACCGCCACCAAGTTCGGTCTGTCCGCCTTCGAAACCCCGCAATCGGTTTCAGTGATCACCCGTGCCCAGATCGATGATTTCGAACTGGATAACATGAATGACGTATTGTCGCTCACGACCGGTATCAATGTGGAATCGGTGGAAACCGATCGCACGTACTACACCGCGCGGGGATTTGATATTACCAACTTTCAATACGATGGCATGGGGCTGCAGGTACCCGATGGCAATATCAGTGGGGATATCGACACTTATGCCTTCGAGCGGGTGGAAGTGGTGCGCGGTCCCAATGGTCTGATGACCGGTGCCGGCAATCCCTCCGCCACGGTTAACATGGTACGAAAACGACCCACTGACGATTTGCAGATCCAGACATCCGCGAGCGCCGGTTCCTATGACCACACCCGTGTTGAGAGTGATATTTCCGGACGCCTGGGCGAGCGAGTGAGGGGCCGGTTCGTCACTGCCTGGCAGGATAATGAGTCTCATCTGGACCGTTACGCTCACGAAAAATCTCTGGTCTATGGTGTGGTGGATGTGGAAATTACCGATGCCACCCTGCTGACGCTTGGCTACACCTGGCAGAGAAACAAGTCGGACAGCCCCATGTGGGGTGCGCTGCCACTACTGTACAGCGATGGCTCGGAGGTCAGTGTCGACCGCAGCACCAGTACTGCCTCGGACTGGGCGGGCTGGATTTCCAAAGAGGCGCAGGCCTTTGCTGAAGTGGTCCACGACCTGGGCAATGGTTGGCAGCTTAAAGGCACTTATACCTACATCAAGCACAACGAAGATGCCGACCTCTTCTATGCCTTTGGCACGCCGGACCGCGAGACCGGACTCGGCTTGTATGGCTACGGTAGCGATTACACCGAACACAACACCATGGACCTGTTCGATGTCTATATCAGTGGCCAGTACCAGTTGGCCGGACGCGAACATGACCTGGTGTTGGGGTACAGTTGGTCCGAAAGTGTGGTGGACAACTTTTCCTACATGGACGATGACTTTCCCGCCATGCCGGATTTCCGCACCTGGAACGGCTCTGGTATCGATATGAACCTGCGCGACATAGTGCGCGGCGGCGGCGATTACAAGGACCGACAGCGATCCATCTACGGTGCTACCCGCTTGTCGATTACCGACAAGCTGAAAGTCTTGCTGGGTGCGCGGGTCAGCGATTGGGACACCTCCGGCGAGTCGTATGGACTCTCTCAGGATTCGAAATATTCCGGCGTTACAACACCATACGCCGGCGTGGTCTACCAGCTTCTGGACAATGTGGCTCTCTACGCCAGTTACACCGACATCTTTACCCAGCAGACCGAGGAGGATATCAACGGCAGTCGACTTGATCCGCTGGAGGGCCGCAGTTACGAAGTGGGTGTGAAGAGCGAGTTGCTTGCCGGCCGCCTGCTGCTATCGGTGGCGGCGTTTGATATCGAACAGGAAAATCTGGCTGTATCCGCCGGATTCAACCCGATGACCGGCGATGAATACTATGAAAGCTCAGATGGTATTTCCAGCCAGGGTTTCGAAGTTGAATTGGTCGGCGAAATCACCAGAGGTTGGGATGTCATGGCCGGCTATACCAACTTCGATATGGACGCCAATCAGCAAACTGACGAGAACATCATTCGCTTTACTCCGGACAAGACTTTCAAGCTGGCCAGCAGTTATCGCCTGCCCTGGTTGCCCGCGCTAAAAATGGGGGTGAGTGTCAAATGGCAGGATGAGACATCGCGGAGAGACAGTGGCGCTGAAGTGATCCAGGACAGTTACAAATTGGTGGACTTGTTTGCCAATTATGACCTGAGCGATAACCTGAGGCTGAGCCTCAACGTCAAGAATGTTACCGATGAGAAATATTTCACCAGCTTGTATTGGGCACAAAGTTATTACGGTGCGCCGACTACGGCCACAGCCTCTATTAACTGGCGTTACTGATTCCGGGGGTCGTTTGTGAATTCCTGGTTTGTAGCCTCTATATCGCCGGTGGCATTGCTGCTGGCGGGACTGCTTTCCACAGCAGGGATGGTTCTACTGTATCGCCGTTGGCGTCGCAAAAATGGTCCAGTGTGGCTCTGGCTTGCCTGGGGAATCATGGTGGTTTCCATTTGGCCCTGGCAGCAGGCGTTCGGCTTTGATCGTGGTATTGCAGTGGCCCCTCTATGGTTGGCACTGGTGGCATTCCTTCTCATTGCCGGCGGGGCGAATTGGCGCGCGGGACTGCGCCCGGTCGTTATTCACACGGGCAGAGCCCGTCCGGGCGAACAGATACCCTGGGGTCGTCGGTCACTGCGCTGGTTACTGGCGGGTCCCCTGTGTCTACTGGCGACAACCGGGCTGGTGATGGGTTGGTTTGCCCAGTCGCAATGGAGTGACGCCAACCGGCTGGTGGGCGCTGCGCTATTTCTGGTGATTCTGTGGCCACTGGCTATTGTGTGGAGCAGCGTCGATCCACGACTGTGGCGACCCTTGTTGGCCAGTGTCGTGGCATTGATATTGGGTGGTTGTGCCTTATTTCTCAGGGTGGGTGGCTGATTATGGCAAAGGGAAATGGTGCCCGATCGGCATTTGTCAGGCTCGCTCTAAACGGTCATTCGGGGTTGGGCCTGACACTATCGGCACTGCTGTATATTGTGGTGTTCAGTGGTTCTGTTGCGGTGTTTTATCCGGAGTTTGAGCGTTGGGAGCAGCCCGCTGTGCCCGAATTTACCGAGTGGCAGCCAGGTGCCATCAGCCGTGCAGCCGACGCTATAATGGCGCTGGAGGCGACGCGCACGGACGAGCCGCCGGACCACCTGTTTATCGCCTTGCCCTACACCGATATGCCCCGTTTTGTGGTGCATGCCGGTGAAAGTGGCGCTTTTGTCGATCCCGTCGGGCGACTGGGTGCGCCGGTTAATCATGAATGGACGCATTTTCTCACCGACCTGCATTTGCGTCTGTCCCTGCCCTCTGTATGGGGGTTGACGCTGGTTGGCATACTCGGAGTAGGGCTGGTAGCTCTGGTGATCGGCGGTATCCTGGCTCACCCCAATCTGCTGAAAGATGCCTTTTCCCTGCGCTGGTCGGGATCAGCCCGGTTGCGGCTGGCAGATGTACACAATCGCCTGGGGGTGTGGAGCAGCCCATTTGCATTAGCTCTCGCCATTACCGGCGCTGTGATCGGCTTGTCACAGGTCCTCGGCTTTGTCGTGGCGACCCTGTTCTTTGAGGGCAATACCGAAGCAGCCACAGAATCGCTGTTTCTCTCCGATCCAAAACCCACTGGTGAAGCCGCGCCACTGGCCAATGTGTCGGCTGCCCTGGAGACAGTCCGCTCGCTCAGCCCCGAAATGAAGCCCAATATGATCATTGTCCACGAGCCGGGCACAACTGCCCAACGGGTAGAGGTCGGTGCTCTGGTGCCGGGCCGTCTGGTCTGGAGTGAGTTTTATGCACTGGATGCTGAGGGTGGGCTGTTGGAAAGCGCCGGGTGGTCCGATGGGGAACCCGGTGTTCAGGTATACGCCTCGATGTTTCGGCTGCATTTTGGCCATTTTGGTGGTTTGCCAGTGCAATTGCTCTACCTGTTGCTGGGTGCAGGGCTCTGTACCTGTGTTGCTGCCGGCGGCAGTATCTGGCTGGTGCGACGGCGGCAGAGAGGTATGCCATACCCCCGTCTGGAACGGGCCTGGCTGGGCATTGTATGGGGAGCCCCACTGGTGTTGATTCTGTCGGCTATCGGCTGGTTCGGCTGGGCCTGGCAGCCACTTTACACTTTCTGGATCGGGCTGTTTCTGAGCGTGGTTATTGCCGTGGTGAGCAGGGATCGGGTCTATCTTGCGGTCGGCTTGAAGGTATTATTGGTGATAGCCATATTGGTGCTATTGTTCTTGCACGTTGCTCTGTTTGGCCTTGATGCCGTTGGTCCGGCCGCGCGGTTGATCAATGGGCTATTGGTGGTTTCAGTGTTGTTGGTGTCCCTGCGACTGTGGGTGGAGCTGCGATGGCTTATCCGTGGTGCGTCAACAACATTGTCTCTGGGAAGCCGTGGACAGGCAGCCGATTCATAAGCTGATTAACGCGTCTGACAGCGGGATTTTGGACTGTTTACCCACGACCAATGAAGACACCCAGTGAATCCAGTCATTTTGTGCGGGTCGCTGCACAAAATAGTTGCAATAGCCAACTATTGGAGGGGATAACCGGGGCACGCGACAGTCTCTCACCGTCAGGCCGACCTCGACAATACGGACTTTTTTGGGCAGGATCATGCTGTTTCAACCAATCTGGATGGATAAGCTGTCCCAACGTTACTGGCTTTGCCAGAGTAGGGGAAGTGGCTTGAGCAGGTGATAGATAAAGACGCTGGAGAGAATTATGTCATCGGACAAGCTTGATAAGGCCGTGGCCGACGCCCGGATGGCACGTGACCAGCGGGAGAAGGGTTACCGCGAACAGGCACTGAAAATGTATCCCTGGGTGTGCGGGCGCTGTGCCCGGGAATTCAACCGGCAGAATCTGCAACAACTGACGGTTCATCACCGGGATCACAACCACGACAACAACCCGTCCGACGGCAGCAACTGGGAATTGCTATGCATCTACTGTCACGACAATGAGCATTCCCGCTATGAGGATGCTGGTTACGGCGATGTATTGCCGCAAGCGCAAAAGACGGCCGCGACGCACAATCCTTTCGGTAATCTGGGGGAGTTGATGAAACAGAAAAATAACCCGGATGGTTAGCCATCGGCAGCTTGCAAGGCTTTATCGGCAACCTACGTTAACAAGCGCTTCGGCGATATCTTTAATGACGAGGGTCTTGTTTTCAGCTACTCATCGGGCTCACTGGGGAGGGTGATGTCAGAGGCCTTTGTAAAGGACCTGGTTGCAATGGCGTGGCGGCTGAACCAGCCGGGTGAATCCGATCTAAAAAAAACAGGGGATCCCTTGAAAAAAACCGTACTGCTGGTGGATGTGCAGAACATTTATTACACCACCCGAGATGCCTACGGGAGACATTTCGATTACAACCGTTTCTGGGAACGGGCCACCGCAAACCGGCAGGTTGTCAAAGCCATTGCCTACGCCGTTGACCGCGGTGATGAGAAACAGCGGCAGTTCCAGACTATCCTCCGAGCCATTGGTTTTGACGTGAAGTTAAAACCCTTTATCAAACGGGCCGACGGTTCTGCGAAGGGGGACTGGGATGTCGGTATTACTCTCGACGCCATGGAATACGCAAAACATGCGGATCTGCTGGTGCTGGTTTCCGGCGATGGGGATTTTGCCCTGCTGATCGACAGAGTACGCCGTGACTTTGGTATTCCGGTGGAGGTCTACGGTGTACCTGAGTTTACTGCGTTCGCTTTGATCAATGCGGCCACCGAGTACGTACCGGTGGAGGGCGACCTACTGCTGGGACCCCCGGGCAGAACATGAGTCATACCCGTAGTTCCCGCCCGCTTATGCGCATCGGCTCCCGATCCGGTTTTGAGAGTCTGCCGGTGCTGCTGATTCTGTTTCCGTGTAGGCTGATCCATAGGTCTGGCATCGACGTAATGTTGAATACTCGCGCTACAATTTTCTCACCGGGTTCTCAGCCCGCTCACCCTAGCTTCTGGTAACTGCCGATGGTCTTTGGGAAATTCCCGCTCGTTATACTGATGGTTGCTCTATGGCTCATTGGTACCCCGGTCATGGTGCTTGCCAATGAAGACAGTGTGCCCGTTTCCGTCACTCGCCCCTACCTTGCCGAACTGGGAGAAACATTGAAGTTGTCCGGTTCTGTCAATGCCCTGCAGCGGGCCAGTCTCTCCACCCGGGCCGACGGTCTGATTGACGAACTCCGGGTGGATGTGGGCAGTCATGTCAAACAAGGTGATCCGTTATTGCAGCTGGACGCTGCGCTGATCACCCTTGAGTATCAGCGGGCCAGGGCGGCTACCGCAGAGCAGCGGGCTGCGCTCGATGAGGCGCAAAGACTGCTGGATGATGCGCTGCGTCTGCGCGAGAACAACCACGTATCCGCAAACGAAGTAAATACCCGCCGCGCAAATCTCAACCTGGCTCAGGCATCACTTGAAGCGGCGATAGCCGATCAGCGCTCAGTGGCAGAAATGGTTGAGAGGCATGTTTTGCCGGCACCTTTTGATGGCGTTATTGCGGCCCGTCATGTTGACCGGGGGGAGTGGGTAAGTCGGGGCGACCCGGTGTTTGAGCTGGTCTCCCTGGATCGGGTGCGCCTGGATGTCAGGATGCCCCAGGAACGCTTTTCGGAAATCAGTGATAAGACGCCGGTCAATATCTGTCCCGACAGCAATCCTGTGAAATGTTTCTCTGGCACGGTAGCCGCGCTGGTACCCGTCAGCGATTCTTCAACCCGGACATTTCTGGTTCGAATTCGCCCCGAAGGTAACTCGGGGCAGCTTTTGCCCGGTACGTCTGCCAGTGCCATTTTTGAACTGGGAGACGGGCGTTCACAGGATATGTTACTGCCCCGAGATGCACTACTTCGCCATCCGGATGGCAGCTACAGTGTGTTTGTTGCCAAAGAGGGTGTTGCCCGGCGTCAATTGGTAGAAGTCGGCCGTGAAGCACGAGACAACGTGGTCATTACCGGTGGACTGGCAACTACCGATGACGTGGTGGTCAGGGGTAATGAGGTATTGAGAGACGGGCAGACGCTTCGTGTTGTCGAGTCCCCCAACCCTTAAGGAGCGTTTCTGAATGCTTGATGCGGGCGTGAAGAATGGCAAATTGCTCGCTGTTATCGTGTTGATTATCTGCGTGCTGGGCATTGCCGCGGCATTTCGTATTCCGGTGCAGATGATTCCTGATCTCAGTGTGCGCACAATTAGCGTTGTCACTGGTTGGGCCGGCGCGACACCGCAGGATATTGAGAAAGAGATTCTGATCGAGCAGGAGCGCTATCTGCGCTCCCTGCCCAATCTGCAGCGCATGGAATCTGTCGCGGAAACCGGTCGGGCCACTATTGAGCTGGAGTTTCCCTTCGGGGTCGATGTCAACGAGGCCCTGATCCGGGTTGCCAATGCCCTCAGCCAGGTGCCCAGTTACCCGGAAAATGTCGATCAGCCACAACTGATCAGTACGTCATTTTCAGAAAATGCTTTCATGTATTTCGCCCTTCGCCCGAAATCTGGCAATCCGCTGGGTCTCGATATCGATATGATCGGCGATTTTGTCGAGGACGAGGTGCGACCGCGCCTGGAACGGGTTAGCGGCGTCTCGCAGGTAGAGGTTCGGGGTGCCGCAGAGCGGCAGGTGCAGGTCCATGTGGATCCCGCACGTCTGGCCCAGCGAGGGCTTAGCTTGGTGGATGTGCGGGATGCAATTCGCAGTCGTAACCGGGATATTTCAGCCGGGGACATTGATGATGGCAAGCGCCGCTATCTGATGCGGGTGGTGGGCCGGTTCAGGGATCTGGATACTCTGGATAATATGATTCTGGCTCACCGCAATGGCAGCGATATTCTGCTGAAAGACGTGGCGGATGTCAGAATGGATCACTTTGAGGTGCGCGATCTGAGCTATGTGGACGGTGAGCGCAGCATCAGTATGGCAGTGAGGCGAGAGTCGGGTTCCAATGTTATTCAGATCAAGCACGATATGCTGCAAGCCGTTGCCGAGGTAAGGCGCGAACTGCTGGAGCCCAATGGTCTGGAAATAACCCTGATTGGCGACGACGTGCGCTACGTGCAGTCTTCAGTGCGTGGTGTTGTCCAAAATCTGGCGATTGGCGCGCTGCTGGCCACAATGATCATGTACCTGTTCTTGCGGTCTCCCCGGGCGACCTTTATTGGATTGATGGGTATTCCTGTCTGCACCATCGCCGCGTTTCTGGGGTTACTGGTGTTCGGCCGGACCATCAATGTGATCTCCCTGGCGGGGATTGCCTTTGCCATCGGCATGACTTTGGACAATACCATCGTTGTGCTGGAAAGCATTGAGCAGGCGCGACGCCGCGGACTGGACCGAATCGAGGCCGCCATTGCCGGGGTTCGGGAAGTCTGGCCGGCGGTGTTGGCATCCAGCATGACGACAGTGCTGGTGTTCGCGCCGGTCCTGCTGGTGCAGGAGGAGGCGGGTCAGATTTATTCGGATATTGCCATTGCTATCTCCAGTGCGATTATCGCCTCCATGCTGCTGGCAGTCTTTGTGGTTCCCGCCGCCTGTGCCCGGCTGGGTTTTGGCAACGGTTACGGACTTACCGGTGAGACAGCTGAACGGGGTACGATTCTCCGGGCAGTGTATTGGGTGACCGGCAGCTCTCTGCGCCGCAGAACCTGCCTGATGGTGACCGTGCTCTCGACCGTCGGCGCAGCCTGGTGGCTGATGCCCCCGGCAGAATACCTGCCCGAAGGTGAGGAGCCCAAAGCATTCAGTTCGATGTTTGCGCCGCCGGGCTACAATCTCCAAGAAATCATGGTCATCGGTAAAGAGGTCCAGGCTATTCTCGATGACTCCGTGGCTGCCGATCCGAGCCTGTTTGATCGGGGAGAAGCACGGGTTCCCTCGCTTAAATATTATTCTCTGCGAGTGTCGGCAGGTGGCCTTAGAGTTATCAGCGAACCGACCCGCGATGCTGATATTCAGCCGATGATGGACGCCCTGACGGACCTTTTTACCAGCTATCCGGGGATGCGTGGATTTTCCGGTCGCGGTTCAATTATCTCCAGTAACCAGGGTGGTACCCGGGCGGTGAATCTGGATATCTCCGGTCCCGAACTGGACAACCTCTATCAAACGGCCGCCAGTGCGTTTCAGCGGGCGGGCGACCTGTTCGAGCGACCGCAACTGGATTCGGAACCCTCGTCCCTGACACTCGATCAACCGCTGGTGGAAATCCGTCCCCGCTGGAATCGCATGGCAGAAGTGGGTTTTACGGCCGACAACTTTGGTTTTACCATCGCGGCGTTGAGCGATGGGGCCTTCACCGATGAGTTTTTTGTAGAAGATGACAAGGTCGATATTTTCCTTTTCAGCGATGCCGTGCGTGACCAGAAACTGGATCAACTGGCAGCCCAGCCCATCCTGACACCCAGTGGCGAGGTGCTGCCGCTGGGGGCGCTGGCAGAACTGGTTCAGACAGTGGATAGCGATAGTCTGCGGCGGGTGGATGGCCGCCGTACGGTCACGCTATTGATTATCCCGCCCCGGGATGTGGCGCTGGAGACCGCTGTGGCACGCGTCAGGGATGTGATGGTGCCAGCGATGCAAGCGTCCGGCGAGGTTCGGAAGGGAGTCAGCATGTCGATCTCCGGCGCCGCCGACCAACTGGATGCCACCCGCGAGTCTCTGAGTAGTAATCTACTGGTGTCGGTGGTGCTGATCTATTTGCTGCTGGTGGCCATTTTTTCTCACTGGGGATTTCCCCTGCTGATTCTGGCCACTGTGCCGCTCGGTATCGCGGGTGGCATCGTCGGACTGGTAGCCATCAATGGTGTCGGCTCGTTGATGGGAATCCTGGGTTTTACTTCTTTTCACCAACCATTCGATATGATTACCATGCTGGGTTTTGTGATACTGCTGGGTACGGTGGTCAACAACCCGATACTGATTGTCGATCATGCCCGGCACAATCTGCGACAGGGTGCGGAGAGTATCCTGGCGGCGGTGAGAGGAGCCGTGGAAGCGCGCCTTCGGCCAATTCTGATGTCGACTGCCACGACAATTTTTGGACTCGCACCGCTGGTATTTATTCCGGGTGCCGGCACGGAACTCTATCGCGGAGTGGGGATTGTGGTGCTGGCGGGGATACTGATTTCCACCCTGATTACCCTCAGTTTTCTGCCGTGTCTACTGATCACTGCATTGCAATGGCGCGATCGCCACAAGCCATTGCAGCATCCCTCCGCTGGTCAATGAGGCCGACTGCTCTACAAAAACAGGTAGCGCCGGCCTGTCGGTAACCCGCTTCGGTTGGAATCCCGGAGATGCTGTTTCGGGTCCTGCTACTCTTCGTCGGGTATCTCCGTTTCTGCGCCGATGTGATACGCAGCAAATCCGGCCATGACCACCTGATCCACCGCCATACCGATAATCCGTCCCGTATCACGTGCATGAATGGCGTGGCTGGCATTGGTGATCGGGTCGGTGACAACGCCCAACACCTGCCCTTTGATGACGCGGTCACCCAGCTTTTTCTTGCTGAACAAGATGCCGGCGTGTTCGGCCCTGATCCAGTAGGAGTCATAGTAGACCGGTTCCGGTTTACCCCAGATAAACAGCCTCGAAATCATGTTCTGCTTTTCCATCAGGCTGTTGAGGCTGTTCACCCCGGCCTTGATTTGCTTTTCCTGGATGCGCAGGGATTCCCCGGACTCCATGGACACGGCAACGATACCTGCATCCAGTGCCGCAGTGCGGAGCATGCCTGTTGTCCCGCTGCTGTGAACCACTGCCATACGATCAAACCCTTTGACGAATGTACGCACTTCAGCAATATTCATGTCGGCACGCAATTGTGGCAGGTTGGTGCGTTTCAG
>PANQ01000033.1 GCA_002707685.1 Porticoccus sp.
GCCGTTGCCAGACCAATCAAGTCGCTGGTGAGCGCGAAAATATCACCACAGCCGAATCCGTTGAATGGAACACCCGCCGGGCAGGCACCGGGATTGCCGGGGTTATTGGTTGTTTCGGTAAAGTCCACACCGAAAGTCACTTCCTGAATCTGGTCAGGGCCGCCACCGTTTGGTGTCAGGACAACATAATCCTGTGCTGCCGTGCTTGATAGAGATGTACCAGTAATCACATAGTTATTGTGGGTAACTACCGGGCCCAGGGCGAAGGCTGTAGCATTCACATCCGTCGAAACCATCAAACCAGTCGCACCACTGCCACTGGTCAGGCTATTACTCGGGGTGGTGCTATCGCCCGCAGTAGGGTTAATTACCAGGCTACTGACACGGTCAAAATCATTGGATTCTGTGCCCCAACTCAGTTTGGTAAAACCATCGACATCAGAAACACCAGAGGTTGCACCTTCTTTTACAACACCCGCGGGGTTGATTGGCTCTACCCACTCAAATTCTTGGGTGTAGTCAAAGGAGGTGATCATGGTTGCCGCTGAAGCGCTGCCCACCATTGCAGCACTGAGGCCCAGGCCTATAGCTAACTGCTTTACAAAATTGTTCGTTTTCATTTATTCACTCCTAGAACCTTACAGTTCCATTGTTTGCCGAAAAGATGACTCTGCGTCTAAACGTCTTTAAAAGTCTTTCTCTGTTTAGAGGATTATCAGATAAAAACTGATTATCCTTTCCGTAATATTCAGCACAAAGCATGCCAAGATTAGAGCACCCTCCAAAAAAAACATTATATTACTGATATTAAAGGATTTTATTGAGGAATCTTCGTGAGGGTCGAGGCAGACGCTTGAGGAGAACTTGCGGTCTGTAAAGAAACCTGACGGTGCCGGCAGACTTAAAAACAAACGTCTTAGCCTGTTGCCCCATGATCAACCCCTTATCTATACCGGAAGAAATGTGTGCGACAGGGTGAGAGACCCACAAGGTTGTCACAGATAGTTTTGACCCTGCTTCGCAGGCGGCTCATAATCCGGCCATGACAGATAAAGATACGATCCTGCAATTGGTCAATGCCGGGCATCGCGCGCCCTCCGCCGACAATTCACAGCCCTGGCATTTCCACTGGAACGGCGAACAGCTGTCATTGCGTTATGATCACGCCAGGGTCACCGGCCGCACTTTTCCCCCCGACAACCAGGCAACGCTGTTATCGATGGGCGCCGCAGTGGAAAACATCGTCAATGCTGCGCAGCAGAGGGACCTGAAAACGGAGATTCACTGGTGGCCCGAAGGTGAGGCCAACGGAGCCTACTACGCGGCTATGGACTTTAAGCCATCACCCGTCAAGCCTCTGCTGGAGCGCACCAAACAATACCCATCGATTCGTCATACCAATCGCTTCCCCTACAAGAATACGCCGCTTCCCCAGGATGTTCTGGACAGCCTGGGAGAGCTATCTGAAAGCAGCGCCAGACTGATAACCATCAATGAACCCAGACAGATCAGGCAGGTTGGGCAACTGGTTAAATCGGCCTCAGAAATTCGCTTTCAGACCAGAGAGGTTCACGAGTGGCTGATGGCCAGCCTGCGCTTTTCCGAAGACAGTGTAAAAGAAGCTGACGGACTGGATTTAAAGACGCTGGCACTACCGCTCGGCGGCTCGTATCTGCTGAAATTTATCGGTGACTGGAATCGTATGAAAATGCTCAACCGTCTGGGCATCTACAAGTTTCTGGCAACAGTGGATTCAGCACCTGTCGCTGGTGCACCGGCACTACTGGCGGTGATTGCCCCGCCGGATGCCACCGGCGCACTTGATGCCGGAATGCTGCTCAACCGAAGCTGGAGCTATCTCAATGGCCAGCATATCGCCGCTCACCCGTACTATGTAATATCTGACCAGCTGGCGAGACTGTCCACCGGCACAGTCCCTTCTGATCTTGTTGGCGCAGCGACAACGCTGGCAAACAACTGCCAGAGCACACTGGGCCTGTCCGAGGGAGAAAGCCTGCACATGCTGCTCAGAGTCGGCTATCCCAAAAAACAGACACCACCCTCCTCGCTGCGATTACCTATCGAAAAGGTTTTCACCGATACCTCTACCCGATAACCGGGGAAAATCGGGCAATCCTTACCGGATCCCGAGCCTTTTTTTGGCAATGAACAAACCAAGTTTTTGTATCGGATTGGCATTTCCCCAGGGTCGCCAGGTTGTTTTCAGGCAATTGCGGTAGGCATCAAAGTGAAGCCCATAGGGGGCTGCAAGAATCTCCCCGCGGTTGAGTAGAACCTTGAGCGCGTGGGTGACAGCAACACCGGCACAGAGTTCGCAGGCCATATTGGTTGACGGGCCTTTGTGGGCTGCCAGGTCGACCCTGTTATCATCCACCAGGTAGGCAGACTGCAACATGGCAGGTGACAGCCCCAGCAAAAAATGCAGGAGCTGCTCGTTTTCTGACAACCCCGTCATTCTGAAGTATTGCTCGAAGGTCATTTTCCCCGGCATAAAGCAAAGCAGGGCAACCCCCATACCGAGAGGTGCCGCTGTAATAGCCGGGATACCCTTGTCGGCACAGGCAGCGAATACTGCCTGCCTGATATCCAGAGCAAAAAAATCCAGCCCATCAACATAGAGGTCGACACCGGCGAGAAACTCGTCGAGGTTGTTGAGAGCCACCCCCTCAGGAAAGGTCTTTATGTCGAGCTCGGGATTGATAGCCGCCGCCATCTCTGACAGCACGTCAGCCTTGGCCCTTCCCAGGTTGGGAATGGTCGCTCCGACCTGACGATTAAAATTAGCCAACTCGAAGATATCCATATCAGCCACGTGGAAGCTGCCGACGCCCAGCCTGGCCAGGGAAAGCAGATGACTGCCACCTACACCACCCAATCCGGCAATAGCAATTCGCCTAGCGGAGAGCAGCTGCTGCTCAGCCTCTGTCACCCATCCCAGATTGCGGGAAAATGCTGTTTCATAATCAAAGGTCTCTGCCAAACCTCACTCCCCGCCAAAACTCAATCTACTTTTCATGACGCCAACTATCTGAGCATGACAACAGTTGAGTAACTACCGACTCATAACCGATGCCTGATAACCGCTATTCACCAAAGGGTAAATCGCTTCATACAACCCACGCAAATTGGGCAGCATTCCTTTAATTGCCTTATCCGTCGTTGAGAAATAGGGCGCTCTAAGCCCGTGATAATCCACCTCTCCTCCCACCTTTTCAAAGTCAATTCCGGACTTCGCCAACAAACGAGGCAGAAAGGGTTCCATCATCGCAAATGCCATGGTCATACCAGTGATTTCTGTAAGAGAAGTTGCCGCCAGGTATGCGGCCACCGAAATCAGGGAAAACGTACGGCGCTCATGAAATGAACAATCGATTGCATCCAGATCACCGAAACGGGTTCGTCCCTCCCCCGCACGCCGCCTGAAAGCTCCGTCAACAGCCAGCCTGGAAACCTCACAAATCGTCTCGCGATTGAGATGGAGGCTGTCGAGAAGCTTTCTGTCCAGTTTATCACCACAAAAAGCCTCCATCGGGAGATGTGAAATCCCCTTATTGCCGGCAGGCACCAACCTCACACAGGCAGCACCCCTATTGGTTGCCTTGTGTCTCACCAAGCAGTGCAAGGAGATATCATCAAAGGCATCCCATTCTTTTTTGGCGGGGAAGCGGTCTATCGGTTCGTATTTGAATTCTTCGCAATAAACACGGTATCTGATGCTATAGACTTCCGCTTTCTGCTCGGGAGTTGCAGCATATTCAACGGTGAAATAACGTTGGAAATCCTCGGCTATGGACAACATACTTTCGTTCATAATGCTTCCCTGTGACCCTTGTCAGATCAGCTGTTTATCCTACAGCAAACTTTCACTGGTACTTTCTCACTACAGTAAAGCACAACATGCTCTTTCCAGCGAAAACCCGCTCCCCGCTTTTCTAATCACCGCAGAGTGAGCATGACTCATACGCCAGAACCAATAAATACAGATTACCCCCCCCGGAGATTAACACCCATTATGTGAACTGTATCACTTTCCGGGCCCAGGAAAGACAACCTCTGTTAACGGCTCCACCTAACGAAGCACATTCCGGGGAAGTTCATCAATCAAGCCAGTTACTGCCGAGTCCAGCAGCTGGTAGGTATTTTCAAACCCCTTGACACTGCCGTAAAAAGGGTCGGGGATTTCCGGTTGCTCAGTCTCCGGGCAAAAAGAACGAATCAACGCCAGCTTGTACACGAACTCATCAGGGCACATCTGCAGCAGGTCCCGATAATTGTCCTGATCCATTGCCAGGATGTAATCAAATTTTTCAAAATCCTTGGCAACAACCCGCCTGGAACGGCCGCGTTTCAGTTTAACGCCAAACATACGGGCTACCTTTCTGGCCCGCTCGTCAGTTCTCTGGCCGGCCATACCGGCGTGGGTCCCGGCAGAATCCACCTTGACCATGCGCTGCATGCCATGGGCCTTGAGTGCGTGCACCAAAATCCCTTCTGCCAGAGGTGAGCGACAAATGTTATGTCGACAGACCATCAATATGGCCACCCCCCTCATAGGCGTGCCTCGTCTGGCTGGCCGACATCACCGCTTTCCGCTGGTCTTAGCAGGCTGGCAAAAATATACAGATAGAAAATCCAGCTCACTCTGGCGGAGTCCAGTGGCGAACCGAATAGACCAAAGACCGCGATAGCGATGACACCCACAGAAAATGCGACATACAGTGGCAATGTATTCTGTGGCAGGCATGGCACCAGTGCCGCAATGAGGCAGAGCAGCAAAAACAGCCCCAACCCGATCCAACCATTGTCATACCAGGACTGCACGTAAATATTTTTGATATGCCAGGGCAAATGCGCAAAATCATTGTAGAANAACCAGTNATCAAGTCCTTCGGCAAACCCACCGTTGNTGAGCAAATTTTCATTACCGGAACCAAATGTCACGTCGTCCAGTTCAACTACTGTGNCCCTGGAAAAGTTTTTCAGGTAGAGGGTCGTAGGCCAGCGTGAGAGCCGTGACCGCTTCCCCACATTGGCTGAATCCAGGGTGGTCGACACCGTNGNGAAATGATTGCCCNTGTCCNCAAAGCGTATGGAAGACGCNTGGCAGTTTGCNCGAAAATTACTGGCAAAAATCAGGTTTCTCTCNCAGATAAACNCCGCNAGGCGNGCTTTATCCGGCGCCCTGACCCNNAGCTGCANNGTGTATTCAGTGTCNGGNNGAACNGGAATTCGCTGACCAAAGGCGAGATCTTCACCGGGNCCAAGCCGAAGATNCGCATTACCATCGTCGNTCTNGATGGAAAAGCTGCCGACAGCACTCACCTTTTCGGGAAAGCGGTAGGCGTAGTCCGCCGGGAATGANCCAACCCCGTTACCCAACAACCTCGCTCGCCAACTACCGGAACCCGCATCCACAACGTTTTGCCAATGACCCAACCGGGAGTCCAGGTCGCTGGCCACCGTGTCCATACGCTCGTTAAATTTATAACCACCCAGTGCCACCGCAAAAACGCCCGGCAACATCACCAACAGCACTACCGCCAGAAACTGATTGAAGTATGGCTGCGTCCGGAGCCGGACAAACAGAACCATTGCCAGTACATAAAACAGCAATTGTGCCAGACCAATGGTCAATGCGTGCCCGGCTGAACGGTCCACCCAACGGCTGTCAAAATGGGCACTGATGGCGACAAACAGAAAAAGACTGCCGGCAAGCACCCAGCAAACCACCCCCAGCGCTCTGTGTCGCTGCGCCAGCCAGCCACCGATCAACGCAAAAACAACCAGTCCGGCAAAGGCGGCAAGGGCATAGCTGCCACCGCGTGAAAATGACAGCCAGGCTGCAAGCATCCCCACCATCAACGTGCCGCCGATCAACAGAGAAGGGAAGCCACTCTGCCTGATTCCCGCGCGCCAGCGGCACACCATGGAAAGCACCGCATAAGCAACACAGCCAACAAAGAAACTCACATAGGTTGCGCGGGTAAATCCCACCGTGGCGCAATAGGCCAGTGCGCAAAATGCTACCAGCGCATAGATTTTCACCACCCGCCCGGAACCATGAAATATCCCGTACAGGGTCACCGGCAAAAGCAGCAGCACAATGCCGTCAATCACCTCACCACCGGTGTGCATATCTGAAAAAATGCCAGTGGTGCGATAGGCCGATGCCAGATCAAGCAGCGAATTGACCACGTGATACCAGGCACTCCAGGACAACAGCACACCGAGTGTGCCCCGCTCCCAGAGCACAATAACGCCCAAAACCAACGCTGCTGTACAGAACCCCGCCACCAGACAGTTAACAGACCGGTGGCGGGCACGACTGAACACATTGAGCCAGAGAGGGGTCAACAATAGCGCCCAGAGCATGCCCCTGATCAGTTTGTAGCCATATTCCGGCAAATAATACGGGTTACTGGTGACACTCTCGGGCGGAAACAGGAACACATTCCAGGCCGAAAAACCGGCCAGCACCACCGCACAATAGGCTGCGATGAGCAGCAAAGCACCCTTGCGATGGGCCAAATGCAGATCAAAACGCCCGGACAATAGTGAGAACGCTATTGTCGTCAGCATCAACAGATCCAGCTCATTGAACAGAAATCTGCCCGTATAAGTGGCAAGGTCCAGACTGACCGTCGCAACCGGCAGCACCAGCAACCAGAGGCGCGGGACAAAAAACAGCAACACCAGGTAAACCAGAGCGACAGCAACCAAGATGTTCCCCACCAGGGGAAAAGACAGAAACGGATACAGTGCCAGTAGCAATAATGACAAACCTGCCAGTTTGCCAGAGATATTGAGAACGGGATTTGGCCCCGTATTTTTTATTGTCTGGCCAGAGGGCATATCAGCGTTCCATTTAAATAATATCGATCATTGGGCAGCCGCAGCAGCCTCAAGCAATGCATTGACATACGCCGAGGGGATGGCATAGCTGATAGCAGAGGGGTTGTGCAGCATGGCTTCTTTTGATTCTTTAACAAACACACTATTGATCACAGCAACGACTCTACCCGTCTCGACATCGTAAACCGGGCTGCCGCTGCTGCCAGGGTAGGCTGTTGCATCGAGCTGATACACCTCAAAAGGCTGGCGGGCACGTTTGATTTGCGCGGCCGTCAGCGTGGCAGAGGACATGGCTGGCATCACGATGGGCGTCACTGCAGACACAATACCCCGATGCGTGACTGGCTGCAGACCCAGCACCAGCCCAATGGGGAACCCGGTAAAGGCAACCTCTTCACCCTCACGCAAGGTGCGCGAACTCTCCACCACCAATGGGGGAAGGGCGGGGCCGACAATCTCCAGCAACGCGAGATCGTGGGCTTCATCTGTCCGGATCAGGGTCGCCGGATAGACGCGGGAGGCTTTGCCTTCACCGCTAAACACTGCCAGCAACTCTTTTTTTTCATTATCGAGTGGTTTCTGGATGACATGGAAATTGGTCACCACCTGTCGGCCGTTACCCACCACAAAGCCGGTACCCCGAAAAGTCGGCAGTTGCCCCCGACCATCCGGCCCCTTGTTCGGAAAGACCGTGCCGATGCCGACCACCCCGCCCCTGATCTTGTCGATGGTATCCGGCAGCCCGGCCACAACCTGACCGACCGGCATCAGCGATAAACCGCACAGCAAAAGCAGGTAACGTACCAATAACCTCATGAGCTGGAATCCCCGACCGTCCGCGTTGAGCTTTGGCCACAGGTTACGTGCATTTGATAAAAATCGCTATAATCGGGCATCTTCCGATAAACCGGGACAACTCAACGAACGGATCGCGCCCACCATGTCAGACCTTCTTCACCAACTCATCAGTCACCAGTCCATGCGAACACCTGATGCGATGGCGCTGTATTTCAAGGACCGTCAATTCAGTTACCGTGAGTTGCAACAGCAGGTCGACGCTGTCTCATGCGGCCTGCTATGTGCAGGCCTGAATCGCGGTGAACGGGTCGCAACCTATCTGCCAAAAGTGCCGGAAAATGTTTTCGGTCTGTTTGGAGCCGCCCGCGCCGGAGGGGTGTTTGTCCCGGTCAATCCCCTGCTCAAGGCCAACCAGGTGGCCTACATTCTGCGCGACTGCAATGTCCGGATACTGATCACCTCGGCACAACGGCTGGAGCAATTGGCTGCGGTACTGCAGGAGTGCCCCGATCTGCGGACTGTGGTGATTATCGACGACAAACCCCGGCCACCGTCAGTAGCAGCAACGCATTATGCTCTGCTCGGCTGGGACAGCTTCCTCAGCAGTCAGAACTGCCAACCACCCCACCCACATATCGACAGTGACATGGTGTCCATCCTCTATACCTCGGGCAGCACCGGCAACCCGAAAGGCGTCGTACTCTCCCATAAAAACATGGTCACCGGCGCCAGAAGCGTTGCGTCCTATTTAAATAATCACGCGGATGACCGGCTGCTGGCGGCCCTGCCCTTCAGCTTTGATTACGGACTCAGCCAACTCACCACCGCATTCTCGGTGGGCGCCTCGGTCGTCCTGATGGATTACCTGCTGCCCCGGGACATTATCCGCAGCATTCAGCGCTACAACATCACCGGTCTGGCGGCTGTCCCGCCACTGTGGAACCAGCTGGCGCAGCTGGAATGGCCCGGGGAAACTGCTCGCTCACTGCGCTATATCACCAATAGCGGCGGTGCCATGCCGGGGGCCACCACCAACAGACTGAGAGCTGCCCTGCCCGATACAAAGGTTTTTTTGATGTATGGGCTCACCGAAGCATTCCGGTCCACTTTTCTGCCACCGGAGCAAATCGATCAACGCCCCGACTCAATTGGCAAAGCGATTCCCAACGCCGAGGTTCTGGTAGTTCGCCCGGACGGCACACCCTGCAACGCCGGGGAACCGGGCGAGCTTGTCCACCGCGGTTCACTGGTGGCCATGGGCTACTGGAACGACCCGCAGAAAACCGCTGAGCGTTTCAAACCAAGTCCCGGCCAGCCCACCGGGATTCCCCTGCCGGAAACCGCAGTATGGTCAGGCGATCAGGTGCGCAGGGACGAGGAGGGTTACCTGTATTTCATCAGCCGACTGGATGAAATGATCAAAACCTCCGGTTATCGGGTAAGCCCTTCAGAGGTCGAAGAGGTCGTCTACAACCTTCAGGGTATCAGTCAGGCTGCCGCTCTCGGGCTGCCTCATCCAATGCTGGGGCAGGCCATTTTACTGGTGATAACAACACATGGCACAGTAACGGCAGCAGAAGTCCTCCAGCACTGTAAAAAGGAGCTGCCCAATTTCATGGTGCCCCAGCAAATCGTTATCCTCGAGCAAATGCCTCATAATCAAAATGGCAAAATAGACCGAAAGCATCTTGCCACTGAATACCGCGACCTTTTCAAGGAGCCTCAGGCGTGAAAAAAGCATTACCGGAACATGTACCGATGGATCAGTTCAAGGTGATAGACAACCGCCTTCAGGTGGGTCATGTAGCTGTGGACAGACTTGCCGAGCGGGTGGGGCAAACACCCTTTTATGCCTATGACCGACAGCTCATGACAGATCGGGTAGCCGCACTGAGAGGCCAGTTCCCTGAAGATATCCATTTACACTACGCCATCAAATCCAACCCGATGCCCGCCGTTGTTCAACACTTGGCAGGACTGACTGACGGACTTGATGTGGCGTCCCTGAAAGAACTTCGCGTGGCACTGGATACGGGCACCGACCCACGCAATATCAGCTTTGCCGGACCGGGCAAAAGCGATACCGAACTGAAAGCGGCGGCAGCGGCGGGCATTATTATCAATCTTGAATCCGCCGGGGAAATGGAACGGCTGGCGACCATCTGCAACCAGACCGGCCACCGGGCCAAGGTCGCCGTGAGGGTTAACCCCGACTTTGAACTGAAAACCTCCGGCATGAAGATGGCCGGCGGCCCGAAACCGTTCGGCATTGATGCTGAAGAGGTTCCCGCCGTGCTGAAGCGGCTTGGGCAACTCGATCTCGCCTTCCAAGGGTTCCACATTTTCAGTGGCTCGCAGAACCTGCGACCGGACGCCATCATCGAGGCCCAGACAAACACCTTTGCCCTGGCACTGAAACTGGCCGATCACGCCCCGTCGCCTGTCCAGTGGCTGAATATCGGTGGTGGCTTTGGCATCCCCTACTTCCCGGGTGAACAACGACTCGACCTAGCCCCTGTGGCGGATAATCTTGCTACCCTTCTGGCCCGCCACAGGGCCGATCTGCCAGAAGCAGAAATTGTTGTTGAGCTGGGCCGCTACCTGGTGGGTGAAGCCGGCGTCTACGTCTGCGAAGTCATCGACCTGAAAAAATCCAGGGGTGAAACCTATGCTGTGACCAATGGCGGGCTGCACCATCATCTCGCCGCGTCGGGAAACTTCGGTCAGGTGATCAGAAAAAACTACCCCGTGTGCATCGGCAACCGGGTGGCAGGCGAACAACTGGCACCGGTGAATGTGGTGGGGCCGCTGTGTACCCCACTGGATATCCTCGGGGACAAATACGCACTACCGCCCGTTCAGATAGGCGATCTAATTGTGGTCTTTCAATCTGGCGCCTATGGCTATACCGCCAGCCCGCACCACTTTCTGAGTCACCCTGAGCCGGTTGAGGTTCTGGTCTGATCGCCCGACCAACTCGACTACGGCTCCGGGTGATAAAAAATCTTCACCACTACTCAATTCTGTGCTGAGCTGGCAGAATGCTATCCGGCAGGCTGAACGCCCCGGATTCATGACAAAAATGGAACACCCTCTATGAGTTTGCAAGCGGACATCATTCAAATTATCAATGACGTACTTATGCTCGACGGACAAACCACTGAGTTTGACAGTGACACCGGCCTGCTGGGATCCATACCGGAATTTGACTCTATCGCCGTGGTCTCGCTGGTGACGGCACTGGAGGAAGAATTCGGCTGTGCTTTCGACGATGACGAACTCAATGCCGATGTGTTCGCCACCATCGGCAGTCTCACAAAAGTCGTCGAGCAAAAGCTGGACTGATGGCTCACTCCTGCAGGTTAGAACCCGCGTATATCGCCGGGAGCAGAGGCAAACTGTTTGCACTCCACTGCGCACCTGCAGCTCGAAATGACCGTGCAGAATGCGTGATTGTCGCCCCCTCCTTTGCTGAGGAAATGAACCGTTGTCGCTATATGCAGACGATGCTGGCGCAGCAACTTGCCGGCCACGGCATCGCTCTGCTATCCGTTGATCCCTTTGGGACCGGCGACAGTCAGGGCGAGTTTGTAGAAGCCGACTGGCAACAGTGGATCAGGGATATCATCACCGCAGCAGACTATGCCGGGCAGCTCGGCTACCGATCTGTCACCCTGCTGGGTATCCGCCTCGGTGCGCTGCTGGCAGCCGCCGCCGCACCCGAGGTGAAAAACCTGCAACGGCTGGTCTTCTGGCAACCGGTCAGCAACGGCAAGATCGCTCTCAATCAGTTTCTGCGCATCAAGATTGCCGCTGCCATTGGCCGCGACGAGGACGGCGGCACCACTGCCCAGTTTGAAGAACAACTCAACCGGGGGAACAGCATTCAGGTGGCCGGCTATGATGTGTCTCCCGCGCTTTTCAGGGGAGTCCAGGCTGCTCATTTCGATCAATACCTGTCACCCGTAAACGCACCAATCAGCTGGTTTACAGTACTGGCCAGTGAAGAGCGAAGCACCCCCCGCGCCGATCTGAAAACCATCGAACAATGGCGCTCCGAGGGAAAACAGATTGAACATCTGACCAGTATAGGCCCCGCCTTCTGGCAAGCTCACGAACGGACCCTGGCACCCAATCTGGTGAACGAGACCATCAGTCATCTGACCGGGGTACCCCAACATGAATGAGCACGCCGTTGTTTTCCCCTGTGAAGAGGATGCACTGTTGGGCATCGTTCACGCACCGGACCAGGCGGGAACCACCGGCGTGGTCATCATTGTGGCCGGCGGCCCTCAATACCGGGTAGGCGCCCACCGCCAGTTTGTTGTGCTGGGCAGGGAACTGGCTCGACAGGGCATTCCGGTACTGCGCTTCGATCATCGGGGAACTGGTGACAGCGGCGGCGCTTTTCGCGGGTTTCTCGACATGGATGCCGATATTCGAAGTGCCATCGACACGCTTTTCACACAATGTGGCAACCTGAAGCGCGTGATGCTCTGGGGCGAGTGTGAGTCCGCTTCGGCCGCCGCTTTTTATGCCTACAGGGATCCCAGGGTGGCGGGAATCTTTATGGTCAATCCCTGGATCAGAACAGAGGCAGGGCAAGCCAAAACCTACCTCAAACACTACTACTGGAACCGGCTACGAGACCCCCGCTTCTGGCAGAAAATCCGGACCGGCCAGTTTTCGCTGATGCGCTCACTGAAAGCCTGGTTACAACTGCTCAGGCATGTCGCCCAAAACGCCTCCAAAAGCAACGGCGATTCGAAGAAGGCTTCAGACACAGAAGAGCTGACGTCGCTGCCCTTGCCCGAACGCTTAACCAAAAGTCTGCAACGCTTTCCGGGAAAGACGTATATCCTGACCAGTGGCAACGACTACATCGCCCAGGAATTCAAAGACTTCACGTATAGCTCAGCTATCTGGAAAAGCTCCGGGCTGCAGGAGAAAATCTTTTTTAATGACATGGCAGATGCCGACCATACCTTTTCCCGGACGGTCTGGCGTACGGAACTGTTCGAGCAAACAGCGCAATGGCTGAAAAACCATTTGACCGATCAGCCCGATCAAAAATCTGCGAACACCAACAACGACCACTGACTGACCACTGACCGACCACCGAATAATGTTTGCTATTGCCATCCCGCCAAACCCGAATAAATGGACCGCAAACAAAATGGAGCTTACGCCATGACCACCAGCAACCTGCCGCCGCTGCTCAATCACTTCCTGGCGGGTTGGTCCTGCTCTGCATCATCAGCATCCAGCCCAAAAAATTCGCTGGTCAGAATGGTGACAGCGGCCAATAGCTCACTGCCAAATAATTCAATCGAAAACAGCACATCGGCCTGTGCCAGCAGCGATGAGCTTTACCAAACCGATAACGGGTCCAGTTTTGCCATGATTGGACAACCGCAGTGGACCGAGGAACACCTGGCCAACAAAGCCCGCGAGGAGGGCCATGGCGCAGCATTGGCAATGGCCCACGCTGAATACGGCAGCCGCTTTTTACAAGTATTAAGGGGCCCGTTCGCCTTCGCGGTTATCGATACCTCGACGGATACGGTGATGCTGGGTACCGACCGGATGGGCCGTTACCCACTTTATTACACCGAGATCGATCACGGACTGGTTTTCGGTTCATCGGCATCCATTGTACTTGCCAATACAACCCCGACTGACGAGGCAGCACAGGCGGCATTGCAAGCCCAGGGCCTGTATGACTACGTCTATTTTCATATGGTACCCAGCCCACATTCGATATTTGGTGGACTAAAAAAATTACCCGCCGGACACCTGCTGCTTTGCTCAGTAGACCAGTGTGTTGTCAGCAACTACTTCCGACCCGTGTTCAGGGAACAATCGCAGGATTCATTCATTAGCCTCGGGGCAGAACTCAAGACACAGTTAAAAGGTGCCGTTGAACGGTGCATCAAACCCGACGTGAAAGTAGGGGCTTTTCTCAGCGGCGGGCTGGACAGTTCCTCCGTTGCCGGCATGCTGTCTGAACTCAAGCCGAACAATGCTCATGCATTCTCTATCGGCTTTTCAGCCAAGGGTTACGATGAGATGGCCTACGCGCGCCTCACCGCAAAACACTTCGGCATCCAGCTCCACGAGTACTATGTCACGCCAGAGGATGTGGTGAAGGCCCTGCCAATGGTCGCCGCCAGTTATGACGAACCGTTCGGCAACTCCTCTGCCCTGCCCGCTTACTTCTGCGCGAAACTGGCCGCCGAAAACGGTATCCAGTGCCTGCTTGCCGGCGACGGTGGCGATGAGCTGTTTGGTGGCAACGAACGCTATATCAAGCAACGGGTATTTGAAAACTACCAGAAGTTTCCCGCAGGCCTGCGGCACGCATTCATTGAACCGCTCATCAATGTCCTCCCCAATGCCATACCACTGGCTGGCAAGGCAAAAAGCTACCTGCAGCAGGCCAATGTTCCGCTGCCCGACCGCCTTCAGAGTTATAACTTCCTGCATCGCCATGCCGCGAATGAAATTTTCGACGATGAATTTCTGGCGACAGTCAACACCCAGGCGCCGCTCCAGTTACTGAGAGAAACTTACCATCGGGCGACTGACGCCAGCACGCTCAATAAAATGCTGTATCTGGACTGGCAATATACCCTGGCGGATAACGACCTCAGAAAGGTCAGCCACATGTGTGAACTGGCTGGCGTGGATGTCGCTTATCCCATGCTGGATGACGGTCTGATTGACCTGTCATGTCGGGTACCGAGCGACTGGAAGATCAAAGGCAACGACCTGCGCCATTTTTACAAAGCCGCACTGAAGGATTGGCTGCACGACGACACCATCAACAAGAAAAAACAGGGCTTCGGCTTGCCGTTTGGGGTATGGATGGAAACCCATAAACCGCTTCAGGAAATGGCCTATGACCATCTACTGAACCTGAAAAAACGCCAGTTTTTCAAACCCGACTTTATTGACCAGACCATAGAACTGCACAGAAATCAGCATGCTGCCTATTACGGGGAACTAATCTGGATTCTGATGGTGCTGGAAATGTGGTTGGCGAAGCGCCAATAGTATGAGCCAGTAAAAACATCAACAAAAAAATCGACTAGCAACTGATACGCAATCCAAAAATGATGTCAGTTATTTTTGGAAAAGATCGCCTTAAAGTAACCAGTCATCAAAATACTAAAGATCTAGCTTCATTTAGGAAAGGGTTGGGCTGGCTTGAGTAGTGGCGAAATGCCATGTGTATAAAAATGTATGCAAAAATAGTAGTTCCTTGCGCATGTTAGTGTCATTTTTTTATACGGAGGTCCTCTGATGGATACGCCTGTTAATCTTGTTGTTTTTGCTTCAAGAGAAAGCTTTATAGCAATAACGAATACTTTATCGTGTGCTATAAAAGCAGTTCCAGAAGGATCAAGGATTGATGTATTGATTAATGGAAATAAAGATCTGGCTGACCAGACGTACCATTGGGCAACACGCAGTATCCCTCACAAAACCAGGCACTTGCAGATATGGAATATACCTGTTGGGGACAAAGGTAACGCCTGGAATCAGCATATCCATGCGATATGGCAAAGAGATATGGATGCAATTTACATTGACGGCTATGTGCGTGTAACAAAAGATGCCATCTCAGCACTATCTCGGACTCTGGCATACAATGCTTCTTCTCTAGGAACCAGTGGGCTACCAACAATCGGAGCCTCTGCTGCAAAACTGCGACGTCAAATGCAAATCGAAGGAGGCTTTCATGGCAACCTCTGCTCTATCAAATCAGCAGCACTTGAACAAATTAGAAATCGTAATATTCGTATTCCTCTTGGGATATATCGCGTTGATGGGTTAATGGGAGCTTTTTTATCGTTTGGTTTGGATAGCAGCATGCACACTTGGGATCCGTTTCGATTCATTCCGCTTACAGCTGAGGCTTCTTGGGTTTGTGATAAAAAAAAGTGGTTTCATGTTCGAAGCCTTGTTGCATGGAAAAATCGTCGAGAGCGCCAAGCCCGTGGAGACATCGAAAATGCAGCGATCAAATACCATCTCACCGAATTAAAGTGTCTGCCCGAAGCACTACCTACAAATATACGCAGCCTTGTTTCAGCATGGAGTGATTTGAGGCCATTAGATGCCCGCACTTTGATCAATCGAAGCTCTAGGCATCGTGATGCAATGGCATTTATAAGTAAGTATGTCCCACCTGCACCAGACACCTGTACCGCTTACAAATTATCAAGCATGCATATGACTATCGCTTAGCTCCGCCTCACTAATGACAATCCCACCCGGAAAACATACTACCCACACAAGAAACCCCGATAAACTATTCAACACTAAGGTATAAAATAAATTTACTCGAAACTTTAAAAATATTAAATCTATTCACCTGTTTTATGTTTATATTACTTATGAGCAATTTTTTGTTCATTGAAAAAACTCCTGAAAAACACCTCTATAAATAATACAGCTACCATAGGAAGGGAAACTTCTGTTCCGTCCGCCATTTTATACTCTTCGGCATTAGCTTCCCGAGATACCCATGACTTGTAGACACTCTGTATAGTTAGATCGACCTATATGGAGGTGCTTATCATGGCACGCAAAAAAAACCAGGCTTATACCGAGGA
>PANQ01000034.1 GCA_002707685.1 Porticoccus sp.
CAATGCCAGCAATTCATCGTAGAAACTCCTCTATATGAGACACGTTATCTTCGTTGACCACGAGAGCCAGTCCACCTTGTTCTTCTATCTCGCGTAGGTTCTTCATCTGTAAAGCTGTAGGTTTATTCTTCCCTGCTTTAACTTCTATCCCGAAAAATCTACTCTTATAGCAGCCGATAATGTCAGGTACACCGCTGCGTCCATATCCACCTGTCATAGGATAGAAGTAGTACGCGCCCATTTCTTTGAGCTTTGCGGTAATCTTACGTTTAACTTTGGCTTCGGGTGTCAATTATTTCTACTCCGTCTAGTTCACGCTCATGCTTATGTTCTTCGTAACAAGTACCGCAAAAATGCCATCCGTATTCCCATCGATGGCTTTATCCGGCGTGGAAGACGCGCTCCAGCTGTCGGGTGCTGAGGCCGTTGCCGTCAGCGCAACATTCACATTACTCATGTCGAAGGCCTGAAACTCAGCCACCTGCAACCATTCATTTATACTATTGGAAATCTCAACGCTTTTCACGCCCACCAAACCAGCATTGGCACCTGCCATAAAAGAAACAGCTACGGCACAAACGGCAACCTGACTAACAAAACGACGCAAACGCGATGTGATCTTGGAGTTGAACATACTTCTGGCCTTCTTCAATAATTTTAATGAATTACACTGATATACATAACATGTAAGCAAAATGCAGGCCAATTAAATAATATTCTTTTATATCAAATAGATATATATATCGTTGCCAGAAATAAAGCGCCGTCATTTAGCTTCTGTAAAGAAACCTGACGCAGGCTCGTTGCCACAACCTTTAACCATGCTGTTATAGAGTGCTAGCTACTCACTTTTTATACGCCAGACCACACATCTGGCTGCGCTAACCCATAACCCGTTCAACGACCTACGGACCACCAAACTGGTACAAACTGTTCTGGACAAAAGTACCGGATAAAGCACACAGGCCCGACACGCTGGCTTACTTACCTCAGCTGCATTTTCTTTAGGTCACTACAGTAGACGATACTGTTCCCGTGAATCGCTTAGATCGTTAGAATGATGAAAACAATCACAGGGATGACCGTGCATATTTCCTTCAGCAACATCAGGCAGTGGGTAACAACCCTGTCAGTACTGATGCTCACCGGCTTTGGCTGGGCCGGGCCGCATCATCCAGCTGTGGCCAATGCCAATCAGCAAAGTGAAGCACTCAAACTGGCTCAGGCTGTCTATGACAATCCTACCGGCCAGGATGCCAGCTCACAGGTAGTCATGGTGTTGGAAAGCAGCGGCTCGACCAGACAGCGCATGCTGTTCAGCTATGCACTGGACAAGGGCAATGCCGAGCGGTGGACACTACTCCGCTTTGTGAAACCGAACGATGTGGCAGGGACCGGCCTGCTGACCAAGGATTATCCCGGCGACGAGAGTGACCAATGGCTGTATCTGCCTGCTCTGGAGCGAGTTCGTCGCATCGCCTCATCGAGAAAAGGCGGCCGGTTCGTTGGTTCCGATTTCTACTATGAAGATTTATCCGACCGGGAAGTTTCCATGGATCACCATCGGATTATCGGCAAGGACAAGGTCGGCGGTGCCGGCTGCACCCTACTGGAAAGTATTCCGGTCGATAAATCCAACTCGGTTTACAGCAAACGCATTCTCTGTATTCATCCGGGAATTCTCGTGCCCCTGCGAATTGACTACTACGAGAACAACCGCGAAGAACCCACCAAAAGACTTCAGGCGAGAAAAATCAAACGGGTCCAGGGTTACTGGACCATTTTTGATAGTACGATGTATGACCTGCAATCTGGTCGAAGCACCAAGTTAATCACTATTGATATCAAATACGATCAGGGTATTCCCGAGACACTCTTCAGCCAGAGAGGTCTGTCTGATGACAGCCGGGAAATACCATTCCGTCCGCAGAGCGAAGACAGCCAGGAAGAATGACATGAAAATAACTGACCGCGGATTAGCGACGCTTTTTGCCACCCTGCTGCTGACCCCTCTTGCGTCTCCAGTCAGCGCTGAGGATTTTGACCTGCTGATTATTGAAGAGGAACCGGAGGAACTGTTGATCCTTGACGATCAAACGGATTTGCCCAATAACAGCGAGGCTCCCGGCGACGAACTAATTCTTGATTCCGGTGAAGATGAAAATGGATTGTTTGTAGATGAGGGCGACGGCACTCCCACCGAGCCACCTCGGTTCACGAGTTACACCACTGAAAAATCAGCGGGGCCAACTGTCAAGCTGAACCGGTTATGGGTCGAGTACGGGCACTTTACCCAACAAAGTGCTGATAAGAACCATCAGGGCTACATGCACGGTCTGGCCACGGCCGAATGGTCACCATCATCGGCGTGGGAATTCCACGCCTCGGTTCGTGCGGATGGCTACAGGGAATCCGGCAGCAACGACTGGAGTGATTTCCGCCTCGATTACGATGAAATCTATGCACGCTACAAAACAGCCAGCTCTATCTTCACCGTTGGCACTCAGCGAGTACTATGGGGCAGAATCGATGAGTTCCCCCCCACTGATCGCCTGAGTACTCAGGATTTCCGACGGTTTGTGATCGATGACCTCGAGGATCGTCGACTCGCCTCTCCCGCTATCCGTATGGAGCATTTTTTTGGCGACAGCAAAATAGACTTTGTGCTTTACCCCCACTTCCGTGAAACACAGCTGGCTGACAGGGACAGCATCTGGTACCCGGTCAACAAACGCACCGGTGAAATTCTCAGCCTGAAAACCACCGCTCTTGCAGAAACCATCGTAAAAAATGTCCCCATAAAGGAAAACGCCCCCGACTCAGAAGGCGGTGCCGGTATCCGCTTCAGCACACTCGGCTCCGGTTTTGACTATGCACTGACTGTGCAGAAAGGCCGTCAGACAGTGCCCTACTTCAGCTATAACCCCGACCGGAATATTATTGAAGGCCAGTACCCACGCACCTGGATAATCGGTGGTGACTTCGGCATTGAAGCCCTGGGTGGCACCGTCAAGTTCGAGACGGCCTGGCTGAGCGACACACCTGTCACCCGGGTGGATGGCAGCTACACCACGGTTAAAAGCATCAGCTGGGGGGCAGCACTGGAGCTGTTCCCCGGAGACGGCGATGCCAGGCTCAACCTACAGTTGACGGGCGTCAAACTGCTCAGGGCACCAGAGGTGATGGACCGTGCAGAAATCTATGCCCTGAATGGCTCCTACAATATACCGTTTGCCCAGAATCGCTGGCGAGCCAAATTCCGCTTCAATGTCGGACTGGATAAAAAAGACATCTATTTTAACCCGGAAATCGCCTATACCGGGTGGGAGGCCCAGGAAGTGTATCTGGAGTTTCACTTTTTTGATGGCAGCTTGGGTACACCGGGCGGGTTTTATCAGGACAACGGCATCCTTACCCTGGGATGGCGGGCAGATTATTGAGCAGCCTGGCACCAGGCCAAATGATCAGGGATTACTGACATCAATAAAGAATTACAGGATTATCGCCAGCAGCTAAGCAATGAGCACCAACCTGTGGCGCTCATTCAGGACGGTATTCTGCTGGCCGTCAATGAGCCTTTTGCACGACACGCGGGCTTTGAATCGCCGGCAGAACTGGAATCAACCCCACTACTGGACTTGCTGGAGGGGCTGACCAAGGAGCAAACCCGCGACTTTCTGGCAAGCGCCAGCCACACTGATAAAAATACCCGCGATGCTCCCCGAACAAAAGTTACCTTGCGGCGCAATGACGGCACTCGCCTTCCCGCAGAAATTCATGCCCACCAAGACAATCTGAACGGGGAAAAAGTCGTCAAGCTATACCTGCTGACAGCAGACGACCTAACGCCGTCAAGACGCATGCTCAGACTGCCCTGGAAGCTGTATTTCTGCCTGTTTGGCCTGTTACTGATCGCAGCATTGCCCAATCTGTTACTCCCCAACCTCAACATCAATAACGCACCCAGAACTTACCTTCCAGCTGATGCGCCCTCCGTTTTAATCGACCAGCAGATACGCGAAACTTTTCCCGATGACGAAGTCATCGTGATGCTGTTTGAAGGTCTGGCGATGTTTTCAGATGACTTCCTGCTGGCCTACCACCAACTGTCCGAGTCGCTGTCTGCACACCCCCTGATCGACAGCGTGATCGGAATCACCCGGCAGGATCACATCAGTGGCTCGGCTGACGGATTTCTGGTCGAGCCCCTTATCAACATCGATACCCTGGCAGATACGTCACCCACAGAGCGTCGCGAACGAGCACTCTCGGACCGGTTTGCCATGAACTCCCTGATCGCGGCTGACGGTTCGGCGATCGCGCTCGTAGTGATTCCCCAGGCATTGGACGACAGCTTTCGCCACTTGGCACTGGAGCAGGAAATTGTAGCGCTGGTTGAGGAAAATCGACTGGACAGTTATCTGACGGCAATGGCCGGCGAAATCGCCACGGATGTGGCGCAGATGCGGGCCATCCTGCGCGACAACATGATTTTTATTCCCACCACTGTGTTGGTCGGTTTGATCCTGATCTGGTGGCTGTTTCATCGCTGGATGGCCGTCATCATTACCGGTATCGTCACCGGAGCGGTGGTCAGCTCCACCATTGCCTTCTACGTCATCTTTCGGCAACCCTTCAATTCCATTGCAGGCATTATTCCACCGCTGCTGTCCGCGCTCACGATTGCCGCCCTGGTGCATTTTTTCAATGCGCTGCAGTACGCCTCCAGGCGAGGTCTGTCCGGCAATGACAGGGTGCAGTCCGCCCTGTCACAAATCCGCCGACCCGCGCTGTTCAGCGCCCTGACAACGTCTGCCGGACTCGCCTCGCTCGGGCTGAGTCCGATTCCGCCCATCAGCACTTTCGGACTCACCGCAGCTGCCGGGGTCTTTCTGATTTATCTGATTGTCATACACCTGCTGCCACCGATCTTCTCCCGCTACGACAACCGGCAATGGCCCCACCATAAAGCCGGACTCGGACTGATGGATGTCATGGTGAAAGGGCTGTTCCACACCGGCATTCGCTATCCGATATGGGTGCTGGGTTTTACCCTGATGATCCTGGCAGCGACGATCCCGCAGATATTCAAAGTCGATGTAGAAACCAACATTCTCGAGTTTTTTCCTCCCAGCCATTCGCTTCGTCAGGCGACAGAACACATCGAGGAGAAACTCGTCGGCACCACACCGCTGGAAGTGTTCTTCAGTTCCGATCAACCGGACGCGCTGATAACACCGGAGGCACTTCAGGACATAAAGGGATTTCAGAACTGGCTGAGCCGACAACCCGAAGTGGACAAGAGCATGTCGGCAGCTGATTTCGTGGAAGAAATGCACTGGGGTTTTCACGAAGAGAACGACCGATTCAGGAAAATCCCGCAGAATGCCGACTTGATCAGCCAGTACCTGTTTATTTATGACGGCACAGATTTGTATGACTTTATCGACCGGGACTTCCGCCGGGCGCGGGTTGCCATCAACGTCAATGTGCACGGGGCAAATGAGATTGGCGACCTGATGGAACGGATTGGTTATTACCTCACGGCAAGCCCGATAGCCGGAGCGGATTGGGAGCTGGCGGGAGCCGGCAGGATGTTCGCCGATCAGGAGGACCTGCTGGTCAAAGGTCAGATATACAGTCTTGGCGGGGCCCTGCTACTGATTTTATTACTGATGTTGGGTCTGTGGCGATCTGTTCAGGACACGCTCATTTGCATGATTCCAAACATCTCCCCCATCATCGTTATTTTTATCATCATGGGATTTCTGGGCATCTGGCTGGACATGGCCACAGCGATGATTGCCAGCGTAGCGGTAGGTATCGCGATTGACGATACCATCCACCTGTATCACGGTTTTATCGACCGCATCAGACAGGGCCACAGCCCTGTCTATGCCTTGGCACGAACATACAGCCTGGCAGGCCGTGCAGTGATGACAACCACCATCATTCTGTGCGCCCAGTTCAGCCTGCTGATGGCCAGCGCTTTTGTCCCTATGGGACATTTTGGCATACTGACCAGTATCGGCTTGCTCACCGCACTGCTGTTCGACCTACTGTTACTTCCCGCCCTGCTGATTACGATCTATCGAACCAGGCGCATTATCAGCTCCAACTAGTTTTTCGCTGTTAAAGTTGCCAACAGTTTTTCTGCTTCAGCTCTCTCGGAGAAGTCTTTTTTCTCTGACAACAATCTTTGCAGGGTCTGAATAGCCGCCTCAGCATTCCCCGAAGCGTGGTCAATCATGGCACTGTGGTAATACATCGCGGGACTGCCCTTGCCATCGGCGAGGGCACGCTCGATGGAGCGCTGCGCCTTGACCAATTGATTGTTTTTCAATTGCACTATAGCCAGGGTATCGAGTGTTGATGGTGACCGGTCGCTGAGATCTACAGCTTTCTCGGCATGATCCAGTGCTTTTTCGGGATCAGAGTCACGTAACAACCAGGCGAGATTGTTCAACACCACAACGCTCTCCGGAGCGTCCTGCAGGGCAGCGTGATACTGTTCAACAGCCTTGCCCTCTTCCCCCTTGCCAACATACAGGCTCGCCAACTCATGCCTGACCGCAACATCCTTCGGATGCTCACTGAGCCAATCCGTCATCATCCCTTCTGCAGCATCTCTATCTCCAGCCAGCCAGTGCTGCTGGGCAAGAAACAACATGTTTCGGCTGGTAGGCGCTTTTGCAAATACTTTTTCCGACAGTTCCAGCGCACGCGCCCTGTCTCCACCCTCCAGGGCATAGACTGCCTCCAGCTGCATAACCTCCGCATTTTCCGGCGCCAATCTTTTCAAAATGGTGAGGTTTTCTTCTACCGCCGACTGATCTTTGTCTCGGAGAAATATGCGGGTTAGCTCGATACGCGGTTCGATATAGCCGGGAGATATTTGAAGCGCTTTTTCAAATTCTGCTTTTTCCTTATCGACATCATTCAGACCACGATAGGTCATACCCAGATGATAATGCGGCTGGGGCGCATCAGAACGAAGGGCTATCAACTGCTCAAAGGTAGATCTGGCGGCAGAAAAATCGTTTCGAGCAAGCAGCGACAACCCCTTTACATTAAGGACTTCGGGATTATTTTGTGACGCAGGGTCCAGCGAGTTGAGAAGATTTGGTACCCGCTGCGGCTCACCTTTAGTCAGATAATAACGGGCCAGTACAACCCGGGGCTGGGTCGCTTTTGGGTGCGCCTCCATTGCCCGTTTCAGACTTTCCTCTATACCCTGGTCATCTTTTTCCAGTTCAGCCAGGGCTGCCAGTTTCATGAGTGTTGGCAAATTATCCGGGAGAGTCTCCAGTATTTTCTGGTAGTAACCTCGGGCAGTATCAAGATCATTCTCCCGAATAGACAGGAGTGCCAGCTTGTCATTGGCAGTGACATCGTCAGGGGCTACTGTCAGCGCCTGATTAAACGCGGTCTTCGCCTCAGCGGATTTATCCTGTGAAAGATAGACCTGCCCACGCAGATTGTGGGGTGCGGCACTATCGGGCATTTTCTGTTCAAAGGCTTCTACTGCAGCCAGCGCCCCATCCACATCACCCTCTTTGAGATAGGCCGTTACCAGCAGAATGTCTGCCTGTTCAAACTCCGGATCAAGTTTGAGCGCTGCCTCAATGTGCTCAAAACTGCTCGCTACCTGACCACTTGCAAGCAACCCTGCGCCCAGTCTGGCTTGCGCTTCCGGGGAATCGGGCTGCAAAGAAGCCACTTTAGCCAAAAGTGTCAATGCCTCCTCGGTTTTACCCTGTTTTATCAGGGCTCCCGCCAGCAGATTGAGCGCATCCACATCCTCAGGATTCGCCTCGACAACGGCACGCATCAACTCTTCAGCTTCCGCACCCTCATCCTCTCGCAGTTTCATATTGGCGAGAAGTTTCCTTCCAGGAGCACTGTCGGGCGCGATGGAAAGGTAGCGATAGGCAAAGTCTTCCGCCTGTGCAGAATTACCCAGCTTGTCGTGGGCCGTCGCCAGGTAAAACAGCGACATGGGGTAGCGATCTCCATCCGTTTGCGCCAAATCGAAAGCCGCTACGGCAGCTTTTAAATCACCTTCACGGAAGTGAATGATCCCCTGTACATAGTTGGCCGCGGGGCTTTTTGGCGAACGCCTGATCAACACCGCTACATCCTCAGAGGCACCGGTATTGTCCTCCTTTTGCAACCTGACCAGCGCACGTTTATAGCGGTCTTCAAAGCGATCATCGTCACTGGCCAGTGCTTTTGAGTAGGCAGTTTCTGCTGCATCCAGATTCAAACTTTGCAGCTCGATATCACCAAGCAGGCTTAACGCCGGGGCGTATTCCGGCGCCAGGTCAAATACATTGCCCAACAAACGCCGGGCTTCAGTCCAGTCACCGCCAGACTGCGTACCTTTCAACTTGGCCTGGGCCACCAGTGCATAGGGAAGTTCCGGGGCCGCTGAAATTGCTTTATCTATCAACACCGCAGCCTCTTCCTCCTGTCCCCGTGCCAGCAAACCCAATCCCTGTGATGCGAGCACCATTGAAAGATCAGCACCAGAGAGCGTTTCTACCGGCAGGTCCTGCAGGGGTTCAAACTGGTTTTGTGAAAGATGTGCCTGAGCAAGAAGAGGCAATACATCACTATCAGGTTGACCCAGTTCATGAGCTGCCTTCAATTCTTTTTCAGCATTGGCGTAGGCTCCTTCGCTGAAATAGTACTCACCCAATAACCATCTTGCCTGCTGGTTGTTGCTATTCTTCTGCAATGCATTTTTCAATTCGATAACGGCAGCATTGTTCCTGCCTTCCGCAAGATAGGCCTCCGCCTTGGCAACCTCCTGATTTCCAGTCATATCACTGGAACAGGCCAGCACAAGACCTGCCACAATCATCAGAAACCCTACCCGAAAAAATCTGCTCATAGAAAATTCCCTTTGTACCTGCCAGAGATAACCGCTTGCTTGAAGGTGATTAGCATTATTGCGAAAAATAAAACTGCCTTTTTGATAATAAAACTTCGTTCAAGGTTAAAGCAAACAGGGTTTGCGAACAAATAGATAGTCGTTGATCCGATGGCGGTCAGATGAAATAAAGAAATAAAACCTGTGGAGTGGAGCAGACGAGTAGCCCGTTATACATTCCAGTCACCCAGCCCAGTCAAAAAAGAACCCGGCAGAAAAGCCAAGCAAAAAAAACGGCGACCAAAGGTCGCCGCTTTCATACTCACACTTACTTACAGAATAGATCAGGCAGACAGGCTACCGTTTACTTTTCTGCGACGAACCAAGCCCATCAGCAACAGGCTGGCTGCCAGCAAGCCCAAAGTAGCAGGCTCAGGGATGTTTTCAGTGGCCAGAATCGCAAACTCGAGCTGGAAGCTGCTAGTCTCATTCTCCGCAGTAACAAAGCCAATGCAGTTGTCACCAGCGCCGGCTGCATTGCAAGCCTCTTCAGAAAGAGGAGCCAGACCCAGTGCTGCAACGTAGACATCGTAGGTGAAGTCACCATCCGAGAACGAATCGATCAGGAAGGCCAATACAGAGCCGTTGTTAAAGGCTTGTGCCGTTGCCAGACCAATCAAGTCGCTGGTGAGCGCGAAAATATCACCACAGCCGAATCCGTTGAATGGAACACCCGCCGGGCAGGCACCGGGATTGCCGGGGTTATTGGTTGTTTCGGTAAAGTCCACACCGAAAGTCACTTCCTGAATCTGGTCAGGGCCGCCACCGTTTGGTGTCAGGACAACATAATCCTGTGCTGCCGTGCTTGATAGAGATGTACCAGTAATCACATAGTTATTGTGGGTAACTACCGGGCCCAGGGCGAAGGCTGTAGCATTCACATCCGTCGAAACCATCAAACCAGTCGCACCACTGCCACTGGTCAGGCTATTACTCGGGGTGGTGCTATCGCCCGCAGTAGGGTTAATTACCAGGCTACTGACACGGTCAAAATCATTGGATTCTGTGCCCCAACTCAGTTTGGTAAAACCATCGACATCAGAAACACCAGAGGTTGCACCTTCTTTTACAACACCCGCGGGGTTGATTGGCTCTACCCACTCAAATTCTTGGGTGTAGTCAAAGGAGGTGATCATGGTTGCCGCTGAAGCGCTGCCCACCATTGCAGCACTGAGGCCCAGGCCTATAGCTAACTGCTTTACAAAATTGTTCGTTTTCATTTATTCACTCCTAGAACCTTACAGTTCCATTGTTTGCCGAAAAGATGACTCTGCGTCTAAACGTCTTTAAAAGTCTTTCTCTGTTTAGAGGATTATCAGATAAAAACTGATTATCCTTTCCGTAATATTCAGCACAAAGCATGCCAAGATTAGAGCACCCTCCAAAAAAAACATTATATTACTGATATTAAAGGATTTTATTGAGGAATCTTCGTGAGGGTCGAGGCAGACGCTTGAGGAGAACTTGCGGTCTGTAAAGAAACCTGACGGTGCCGGCAGACTTAAAAACAAACGTCTTAGCCTGTTGCCCCATGATCAACCCCTTATCTATACCGGAAGAAATGTGTGCGACAGGGTGAGAGACCCACAAGGTTGTCACAGATAGTTTTGACCCTGCTTCGCAGGCGGCTCATAATCCGGCCATGACAGATAAAGATACGATCCTGCAATTGGTCAATGCCGGGCATCGCGCGCCCTCCGCCGACAATTCACAGCCCTGGCATTTCCACTGGAACGGCGAACAGCTGTCATTGCGTTATGATCACGCCAGGGTCACCGGCCGCACTTTTCCCCCCGACAACCAGGCAACGCTGTTATCGATGGGCGCCGCAGTGGAAAACATCGTCAATGCTGCGCAGCAGAGGGACCTGAAAACGGAGATTCACTGGTGGCCCGAAGGTGAGGCCAACGGAGCCTACTACGCGGCTATGGACTTTAAGCCATCACCCGTCAAGCCTCTGCTGGAGCGCACCAAACAATACCCATCGATTCGTCATACCAATCGCTTCCCCTACAAGAATACGCCGCTTCCCCAGGATGTTCTGGACAGCCTGGGAGAGCTATCTGAAAGCAGCGCCAGACTGATAACCATCAATGAACCCAGACAGATCAGGCAGGTTGGGCAACTGGTTAAATCGGCCTCAGAAATTCGCTTTCAGACCAGAGAGGTTCACGAGTGGCTGATGGCCAGCCTGCGCTTTTCCGAAGACAGTGTAAAAGAAGCTGACGGACTGGATTTAAAGACGCTGGCACTACCGCTCGGCGGCTCGTATCTGCTGAAATTTATCGGTGACTGGAATCGTATGAAAATGCTCAACCGTCTGGGCATCTACAAGTTTCTGGCAACAGTGGATTCAGCACCTGTCGCTGGTGCACCGGCACTACTGGCGGTGATTGCCCCGCCGGATGCCACCGGCGCACTTGATGCCGGAATGCTGCTCAACCGAAGCTGGAGCTATCTCAATGGCCAGCATATCGCCGCTCACCCGTACTATGTAATATCTGACCAGCTGGCGAGACTGTCCACCGGCACAGTCCCTTCTGATCTTGTTGGCGCAGCGACAACGCTGGCAAACAACTGCNANAGCACACTNGGCNTNTCCGNGGNAGAAAGNCTGCANATGCTGCTCAGNNTNGGCTANCCCAAAAANCAGNCNCCNCCCTCCTCGCTGCGATTACCNATCGAAAAGGTTTTCACCGATACCTCTACCCGATAACCNGGGAAAATCGGGCAATCCTTACCGGATNCCGAGCCTTTTTNTGGCAATGAANAAACCAAGTTTTTGTATCGGNTTGGCATTTCCCCAGGGTCGCCAGGTTGTTTTCAGGCAATTGCGGTAGGCATCAAAGTGAAGCCCNTAGGGGGCNGCAAGAATCTNCCCGCGGTTGAGTAGAACCTTGAGCGCNTGGGTGGCNGCAACNCCNGCACAGAGTTCGCAGGCCATATTGGTTGACGGGCCTTTGTGGGCTGCCAGGTCGACCCTGNTATCATCCACCAGNTAGGCAGACTGNAACATGGCAGGTGACAGNCCCAGCAAAAAATGCAGGAGCTGCTCGTTTTCTGACAACCCNNTCATTCTGAAGTATTGCTCGAANGTCATTTTCCCCGGCATAAAGCAAAGCAGGGCAACCCCCATACCGAGAGGTGCCGCTGTAATAGCCGGGATACCCTTGTCGGCACANGCAGCGAATACTGCCTGCCTGATATNCAGAGCAAAAAAATCCAGCCCATCAACATAGAGGTCGACACCGGCGAGAAACTCGTCGAGGTTNTTGAGAGCCACCCCCTCNGGAAAGGTCTTTATGTCGAGCTCGGGATTGATAGCCGCCGCCATCTCTGNCAGCACNTCAGCCTTGGCCCTTCCCAGGTTGGGAATGGTCGCTCCGACCTGACGATTAAAATTAGCCAACTCGAAGATATCCATATCAGCCACGTGGAAGCTGCCGACGCCNAGCCTGGCCAGGGAAAGCAGATGACTNCCNCCTACACCACCCAATCCGGCAATAGCAATTCGCCTNGCGGAGAGCAGCNGCTGCTCAGCCTCTGTCACCCATCCCANATTGCGGGAAAATGCTGTTTNATAATCAAAGGNCTCTGCCAAACCTCNCTCCCCCGCCAAAACTCNATCTACTTATTATCTNTGACNNCANCTNTCNGNNCGANGACAACAGGCTATNACTGTCNNCTACNGANTCANAACNGANGCCTGATAACCNCTNTTCACCANAGGGTAAATCGCTTCATACANCCCACGCAAATTGGGCAGCATTCCTTTAATTGCCTTATCNGTCGTTGAGAAATAGGGCGCTCTAAGNCCGTGATAATCNACCTCTCCTCCCACCTTTTCAAAGTCAATTCCGGACTTCGCCAACAAACGNGGCAGAAANGGTTCCATCATCGCAAATGCCATGGTCATACCAGTGATTTCTGTAAGAGAAGTTGCCGCCAGGTATGCGGCCACCGAAATCAGGGAAAACGTACGGCGCTCATGAAATGAACAATCGATTGCATCCAGATCACCGAAACGGGTTCGNCCCTCCCCCGCACGCCGCCTGAAAGCTCCGTCAACAGCCAGCCTGGAAACCTCACAAATCGTCTCGCGATTGAGATGGAGGCTGTCGAGAAGCTTTCTGTCCAGNTTATCACCACAAAAAGCCTCCATCGGGAGATGTGAAATNCCCTTATTGCCGGCAGGCACCAACCTCACACAGGCAGCACCCCTATTGGTTGCCTTGTGTCTCACCANGCAGTGCAAGGAGATATCATCAAAGGCATCCCATTCTTTTTTGGCGGGGAAGCGGTCTATCGGTTCGTATTTGAATTCTTCGCAATAAACACGGTATCTGATGCTATANACTTCCGCTTTCTGCTCGGGAGTTGCAGCATATTCAACGGTGAAATAACGTTGNAAATCCTCGGCTATGGACAACATACTTTCGTTCATAATGCTTCCCTGTGACCCTTGTCAGATCAGCTNTTNATCCTNCAGCAANCTNTCACTGGTACTTTCTCACTACAGTAAAGCACAACATGCTCTTTCCAGCGAAAACCCGCTCCCCGCTTNTCNAATCACCGCANAGTNAGCATGACTCATACGCCAGAACCAATAAATACAGATTACCCCCCCCGNAGATTAACACCCATTATGTGAACTGTATCACTTTCCGGGCCCAGGAAAGACAACCTCTGTTAACGGCTCCACCTAACGAAGCACATTCCGGNGAAGTTCATCNATCAAGCCAGTTACTGCCGAGTCCAGCAGCTGGTAGGTATTTTCAAACCCCTTGACACTGCCGTAAAAAGGGTCGGGGATTTCCGGTTGCTCAGTCTCCGGGCAAAAAGAACGAATCAACGCCAGCTTGTACACGAACTCATCAGGGCACATCTGCAGCAGGTCCCGATAATTGTCCTGATCCATTGCCAGGATGTAATCAAATTTTTCAAAATCCTTGGCAACAACCCGCCTGGAACGGCCGCGTTTCAGTTTAACGCCAAACATACGGGCTACCTTTCTGGCCCGCTCGTCAGTTCTCTGGCCGGCCATACCGGCGTGGGTCCCGGCAGAATCCACCTTGACCATGCGCTGCATGCCATGGGCCTTGAGTGCGTGCACCAAAATCCCTTCTGCCAGAGGTGAGCGACAAATGTTATGTCGACAGACCATCAATATGGCCACCCCCCTCATAGGCGTGCCTCGTCTGGCTGGCCGACATCACCGCTTTCCGCTGGTCTTAGCAGGCTGGCAAAAATATACAGATAGAAAATCCAGCTCACTCTGGCGGAGTCCAGTGGCGAACCGAATAGACCAAAGACCGCGATAGCGATGACACCCACAGAAAATGCGACATACAGTGGCAATGTATTCTGTGGCAGGCATGGCACCAGTGCCGCAATGAGGCAGAGCAGCAAAAACAGCCCCAACCCGATCCAGCCATTGTCATACCAGGACTGCACGTAAATATTTTTGATATGCCAGGGA
>PANQ01000035.1 GCA_002707685.1 Porticoccus sp.
TATTAGAGGCCGATGGTACCGTCATGGGCGACTGGATCAGTTGGGTAAATTATGTCCGGGCCAGACCGGCTGTTGCCATTGAGCTCAGTGTGCAGAGAGGTGAGGACATTTTTACAACGAACCTGGTGCCCAATCAGGTCAATGACGATGATGGTAAGGCAATAGGTCAGGTGGGTATGTCCGTCCGCATGCCGGAATGGCCTGAGCATATGGTCAGAAAAACTGATTACGGCCTGTTTGGGGCGCTCGGTCGGGGTGTCGAGCAGACATGGAATATGTCTGTGTTGATACTCGACTCGGTAAAAAAGATGCTGACAGGACTGATTTCCTCAAAACACTTGAGTGGGCCCATCACCATTGCTAAAGTGGCGGGCGCTTCTGCCCAATACGGGTTTACGGCCTATCTCGGATTTTTGGCCTTTCTCAGTGTTAGCCTGGGTGTTTTGAATTTGCTCCCCATCCCGGTTCTGGATGGGGGGCACCTGATGTATTACATGATAGAAGCAATAAAAGGGAAACCGGTGTCCGAAAAAATCCAGATGATTGGCTTCCGGATTGGGATGTTCCTAGTGATTGGGTTGATGTTGCTCGCCCTCTACAATGATCTGATGCGGCTGTAGCTGCTGTAACCAACAAGAATCGAGAGAAAATCAGTCTCCAATGAAACACTTTTATCTATTGTTGTGCCTTTTTTTCCTGGCTGTCTCGGTTCGAGCAGAAGTGTTTCAGGTCGAAGATATTCGTATCGATGGTTTGCAGCGGGTATCTTCCGGCACCGTGTTTGCTTCTATGCCGCTCAGTGTAGGCGATCTGGTCGATGACGATACGGTACGCCGTGCCACGAGGGCGCTTTTTCGCACGGGCTATTTTGACGATATTCGTATATCGCGAGATGGTGGCATTCTGATTGTTTCTGTCAAGGAGCGACCCGCTGTCGCTCAAATAACGATGGAAGGCAACAAGGCCATACCAACAGAAGAACTGCTAAAAGCACTGCGGGATAATGGTCTGGCCGAGGGGCAGATATTTCGCCAATCCATTCTTGACGGGATGTCCCAAGAGCTTGAACGTCAGTATGTGTCACAGGGTAGATATGGCGCGAAAGTGACTACTGATCTTCAGGAAATGCCAAGAAATCGTCTTGCTATCAATATTGTTGTGGACGAAGGCCAGGTCGCTTCAATCAAAAAAATCAACATTGTTGGTAACCGTGCTTTTGAAAAAGATCAGTTGCTGGGGTTGTTCGAACTGAAAACCACGAATTGGCTTTCCTGGATGTTTGGCGATGACAAATACTCCAGAGAAAAACTGGCTGGTGATATTGAGCGGGTTGAATCCTGGTATCTTGATCGCGGTTATTTGAAGTTTAGTATTGAATCCTCGCAAGTCACCATCAGTCCGGATCGCAAATCGGTCTTTATTACAGTGAATATCAATGAGGGTGATATTTATACGGTGGATGAAATCAGGCTGGCCGGTGACCTGATTGTGTCCGAGACTGAAATTCGCCGTCTCGTCATGCTGAAAGAAGAACAGACATTTTCCCAAGTGTCGATGACCAATACATCAGAGCTCATTACCCAGCGTTTGGGTAACGAGGGCTACACATTTGCAGAGGTTAACGGTTCTCCAGAGATTAATGAGGATGACAAAACCGCAACGGTGACATTCTTTGTCAATCCCGGTAAGCGTGCCTATGTGAGACGGATTGAGTTTCGTGGTAACACTAAAACCATGGATGAAGTCTTGCGTCGTGAGATGCGGCAGATGGAGGGTGCATCTGCCTCGACCAGGAAAATAGAGCAGTCCAAAACCCGTCTGAACCGTACCGGCTTTTTTAAAGAAGTGACCGTAGATACCCAGCAGGTACCGGGCACGAATGACCAGGTTGATGTGGTTTACACGGTAGAAGAGCAGCCGTCGGGAAGTATTGGCGCGAGTCTGGGTTTTGCCCAAACCTACGGTTTGGTGATCGGTGGCAATATTCAGGAGCGCAATTTTCTCGGTACCGGCAACAATGTCGGAATAGGTGTCAACCGTAGTCAATATTCCACCAACTTCTCTTTTAGTGCCACTGACCCCTATTTTACCCGGGATGGAATCTCTGCGGGGTTTGGGGTTTTTTACCGCAAGACCGATTATGGTGAGGTGAATCTGTCCAGTTTCACCACGGACAGCTTTGGTGGCAACCTGACGTTTGGTTACCCCATATCCGAGATTTCAAGCGTCGGTTTTGGCCTTGGCTTCGAAAACCTGAAAATTGATGAGGGGGCATTTGCCTCTGAAGGGGTAAAGGAATTTATTGACCGGAACGGCGAGGATTTTAATACTTTTACGACCAGCCTATCCTGGGGTTATTCCACCCTTAACCGTGGCAGGCTCGCAACCACGGGGACCTCTCACAGGGTGACTGGAGAGCTGGCTATTCCCGGAAGTGATCTGGAATATTACAAGGCATCCTATGCAGGGCAACATTACCGCTCACTGACTTCTTCACTTACCATGCGAGTGCGGGCCGATGTAGGTTACGGTGAGAGCTATGGTGGCACCTCGGTATTTCCGTTCTTCAAACATTACTATGGGGGTGGTAATGGTTCAGTGCGCGGCTACAAGAACAATACACTTGGCCCACGAGATATCTCGGTAAATCCCTTCAATTGCGCAGATGCTAATGACCTGAGTACCTGTGAAACGGACGATGACCCATTTGGTGGTAACGTACTGGTTGCTGGCGGTGTAGAGGTCATGTTCCCTGTTCCCTTTATCAAGGACCAGCGATCTTTGCAGGCGGCTGTTTTCCTTGATGCGGGTAATGTTTTTGATACTGACTGCGGTGACAGAGATGAAGATTTCTGTCAGGAACCGGATGTCGGTGAACTCCGTTACTCGGTGGGTATCGGCGGCACCTGGATCAGTGGCTTCGGGCCCATAACGGCCAGTATCGCCTTCCCGCTGAATGCTGGCGAAGAGGACGAGCGTGAAGTCTTTCAGTTTCAGCTTGGCCAGACTTTCTGATAATTTAATTAAAACGAATGGAGAATAGATGTGCGCCTAGTAAAAAAGTTATTCATTATCACCGTCGCCCTGTGTAGCGTCTCTGCATTTTCGGCTGAAGGCAATGCGGCGGAGGGTAATATTGCCATTGTGGATTTTGGCAGGGCAATCTTTGGCACTGATGTGGCCAAGGCCCGCCTGAAACAGAAGCAGGGTGAGTCGGATTACGCCGGTCTTGAAGCAAAATATGAGAGTACGGTTGCCGACATGAAGTCACTGAAACAGGAAGTTGACAGCAAAAGCATGACTTGGTCACAGGAGCAAGCAGAAGAGGCACAGAAGAAAATGGAATACTACCGTGCCGACCTGGAGCTGATAACCCGAAAAATCAAGGCGGACCAAAAAGATCTACAGAACAGTATTGTTCAGGAATTGCGTCCAAAAGCTGCCGAGGCTCTCCAGGAAGTCGTCGATGAGGAAGGGATCGTATTATTGATCAACGCTGAGGCTGTGGTCACTGCGGCTCCCTCACTGGATATCACTGACAAGCTTACCGATCGCTTGAATAAAAAGACAAAGTAAGTCTGTTGATTATCAAATAGAGGGTTCTTGAGGGTGACAGTCAGTTATTCTCTTAAGGATATCGCCGAGCATATTGGTGCCGACATGTGCGGCGACAATGATTTCCGCATCTCCGGTATCAACACACTCCGTCTGGCAAGTGCGAATGAATTGGCGTTTCTTGCCAACAGCGCTTATCGCCAAGACTTGGAGAGAACAAAGGCCGGGGTCGTCATCCTGAGTTCGGAAATGGCGGAATGCTATTCCGGCCAAATGCTGATTGTAGCTAACCCCTATCTCGGTTATGCATTGGCAACCGCCTTATTCGATCGCGCACCGGTTGCCGCCGTGGGCATCCATCCCCGCGCTGTTGTGGCGGACTGTGCCAATATCGATCCAAGCGCATCGATTGGCCCGTTAGCGGTGATTGGTGAAGGCGTAAAGATCGGTGCCAACACCCGGATTGGCGCCGGTACCATTATCGATAACAACGTCGCGATTGGCGAAAACTGTCGAATTGCCGCTAATGTCAGTATCTATCACAGTGTTGTCTTGGGTAACTTTGTGACGGTTCACAGTGGTGCCGTTATCGGTGCGGATGGTTTCGGTTTTGCTCAACATCAGGGGCGCTGGATCAAAATTCATCAGCTTGGTGGTGTTGTGATTGGCAACAATGTCGAAATAGGTGCCTGTACTACCATAGATCGTGGTGCACTTGCTGATACGGTTATTAAAGATGGTGTTATTGTAGATAACCACGTTCAGATAGCTCATAACGTTCAGGTGGGCGAAAATACTGCCATGGCAGCCTTCACCGGCATATCAGGCAGTACAATTATCGGAAAAAACTGTACTTTTGCCGGCAGAGCCGGTTGTGTGGGCCATATCACACTCTGTGACGGCTCCCATTTAACCGGTGGAACCATACTGACAAAATCGCTCCTAGAGCCAGGTTCATATTCATCCGGCACAATGTTTAGTAAAACCCGTGAATGGAAAAAAAATGCAGTTCGGTTCAACCAATTGGATGACCTGGCTCAGCGAGTCAGGAAGCTGGAAAAAAAATTATAGCCGCCACTGTTATTGTCGCCCTGTAGAATATTGAGAAAAGCTGATGGATATTACTGAAATAAAGAAGCGGTTGCCGCACCGTTACCCCTTCCTACTGATAGACAGGGTGGTAGAGCTTGATCTAGGAAAGCGGATTCTTGCCTACAAAAATATTACCGCCAATGAAGAAGTGTTTAACGGACATTTTCCCAACGTCCCGATTTTTCCCGGTGTGATGATTATTGAAGCCATGGCTCAGGCTGCCGGTGTGTTGGGGTTCGTAACTGAGGATAAATATGCGGATGACAACGCACTGTATTTGTTCGCTGGCGTTGATGGGGTCCGCTTTAAACGGCAAGTGATTCCAGGGGACAGGTTGATGCTTGAGGCCCAAGTTGATTCCGTCAAGCGGACAATCTGGCGATTTAAATGCCGCGCAACAGTTGACGGTGAACTGGCCTGCGAGGCGACGATTTTATGCGCCCTGAAAACCTATTAGCTTATGTCTCTCATTGATCCCCGCGCCATTATTGACCCCTCCGCTGTGTTGGGTGAAGGCGTTCAGGTCGGCCCCTGGACCTTGATTGGCCCCGATACCATTATCGGGGCTGGCACGGTGATTCATTCCCATGTGGTGATTCGGGGTCTGACTACGATTGGCGAAAACAATCGAATTTTTCAGTTCTCGACGATTGGCGAAGATACGCCTGACCTGAAGTACAAAGGTGAACCGACCCGTCTAAAAATTGGTGATAACAACATCATTCGGGAGGGCGTGACTATCCATCGGGGTACCATTCAGGACAAGGGCCTAACCTCAATTGGAAGCAATAACCTGTTGATGGCCTATGTACATATAGGTCACGACTGTGTTGTAGGTGACAACTGTATCCTGGTCAATAATGCGTCTTTGGCGGGACATGTTCACGTGGGTGACTGGGCGATTATTTCCGGGTATGCGCTGATCCATCAGTTCGTGTCCATTGGTGCCCATAGCTTTACCGGTGCTGCCGCCTACCTAACTCAGGATCTGCCCGCCTATGTCATGGCAGCTGGTTCACCAGCTGAGGCGAGAACCATCAATGTTGAAGGACTCAAACGGCGCGGTTTTGACAGGGCAGCGATTGCGGCCATCAAACAGGGTTTCAAAATTCTTTACCGGCAGGGGTATGGCCTGCAGGAAGCTATTGATTTACTGAACAGCCTGGCCAGGGAGCAGCCTGCGGTAAAACTACTGGTTGACTCTGTTCGCGCCTCTTCACGCGGTATTCTTCGTTAGCCCATGTCATCACCCCTGAAAATTGGACTGGTTGCCGGGGAGTCATCCGGCGATCAATTGGGTGCGGGCCTCATCAGATCTCTAAAATTACACTACCCGGATGCACAATTTGAGGGCATTGGTGGTGATAAGATGTTGTTCGAGGGTTTCCGCTCTTTATACCCTATGGATCGTCTGTCAGTTATGGGCTTCATTGAGCCACTGAAACGGTTGCCTGAATTACTCGGGATACGTCGCCATCTCTATCAACACTTTACCAACAACCGATTTGATCTGGTGGTGGGTATCGATTCTCCGGACTTTAACCTGGGGCTTGAAAAAAAACTCAGGCAACAGGGATTGTTGACGGCACATTATGTCAGCCCTTCCGTTTGGGCCTGGCGTCAGAGTCGGGTTAAAAAAATAGCCAGTGCCGTGGATTTAATGCTGACACTTCTGCCGTTTGAAGCAGACTTCTATCAACAGCATGATGTCCCGGTGGTTTTTGTCGGCCACCCCCTCGCCGAGGAAATCCCTCTCGTTACAGACAGCATACAGGCCCGCAAGACGCTCAATCTTCCGGAAGCCGGTCGTATATTGACATTGATGCCGGGTAGCCGGGCCTCTGAAGTCGATTCTCTGGGTCGACTGTTCCTTGAGGTGGCACAAAGCTGTCGTCGGCAGTTGCCCGGTTTGCACCTGGTTGTCCCCGCCGCCAGCCATGACCGTCTGGAACAGTTAAATGCCCTGCTGAATGATTACCCTGCGCTGTCGGTCACGTTGCTCGAAGGCCAATCCCATCTGGCCATGGCCGCGGCAGATGTGGTGCTGTTATCGTCCGGCACATCGACATTAGAAGCAATGTTGCTCAACAAGCCCATGGTAGTGAGTTACCGTCTGGGTAAATGGACGTATGCACTGGTTTCCCGAATGCTGAAAGTTCCCTGGGTATCGTTACCGAATTTGCTTGCGTCGGAAACACTGGTGCCAGAGCTGCTTCAGGATAAGGCCACTGTGGATAATCTAAGCGAAGCCGTGTTGACGTATTTCCTGGACGAGAAAAAAGTTCTAGCGCTGCAACACCGATTTGCTGAGCTTCACCAAACGCTTCGCCACGGTGGCAACCGAGCCGCGGCACAGGCATTAGTGGACCTGTTGGAGAAACGCGGGCGATGACTGGCTACCAGCTTCGTTATCAGGGGAAATTGCTGGCCGGGGTCGATGAGGTTGGTCGAGGGCCACTGGCAGGCGATGTTGTTACGGCTGCCGTGATTCTCGATCCCCGCAGGCCAGTGGCTGGTCTGGCCGACTCCAAGAAGCTTTCTGTTACCCGTCGAAATCAGTTGGCTGAGGAGATCAGGGAAAAAGCGCTCAGCTGGTATGTCGCCAGAGCTTCTGTGGACGAGATTGACCAATACAACATTCTTCGCGCTACCCTGATGGCCATGGTGCGGGCAGTCGATGGTCTGACACTGAGACCTGAGTATGTGGCCGTCGATGGAAACCGGCTCCCAGACTGGGGTTATGCAGCTGAAGCGGTTGTCCGCGGCGATGATAAAGTTCCGGCAATCAGCGCGGCATCTATATTGGCAAAGGTCTGTCGCGATGCTGAAATGTGTCTGGCGGAGCAAGCTTTTCCGGGGTACGGCTTTGCCTCCCATAAAGGATACGGAACCAGAGCGCACCGCGAGGCTATTGCTTTGCTGGGCCCTTGCCTAATTCATCGAAAATCTTTTGAACCGGTAAAAAGTTTATTGTCAGCCCGTCAGGGCGTGTTGACCTGATCGTCAGTGAATCTTCCCAGATCGATATCGGCTGTCGGACTCTGCGAAGCGGGATTTTTTGCTATGCTAGGGGGCAGCACGCAAGTAGGTAACCACCGTAATTTTATTTCTAGAGCCAGGCAGGCCTGCCCACGCCCGCCACCTATTTGGTTGGAAAGTGGCAATAGCCTACAAAAGAAGTGCTTGTCTGCCCGCAAAATCCCTATGACTATCGCTGCTGGTCAATCCCCAGTTGATATATTGGCTTTAATACGGGAATTTCAATGAAACAGTTAAGTGGTCACGATTCGGTTTATCTCTACGCTGAGACACCCTCTACACCCGGACATCTGGGGTTGCTCTATATTTATGATCAATCCACTGCTGAAACCGGAACGGTTCGTTTCAAAAGTATATTGCAACATATCGAGGAACACCTGGATATATCACACGTCTTCCGCTCCCGCTTAATGAGAATGCCGTTGGATGTTGATCATCCCTACTGGGTGGATGATGAAAATTTTGATCTCGAATACCATGTTCGGCATCTTGCGTTACCAAAGCCTGGGGATTGGCGACAATTCTGCATCCTCGCTGCCCGATTGCACTCCCGGCCCCTGGATATGTCCCGGCCCTTGTGGGAGATGTATGTTATAGAAGGTCTGGACAATATTCCCTCAATGCCCAAGGGCTCGTTCGCTATCTATACCAAAATTCATCACTGTGCTGTGGACGGTGCGGCGGCCATTGATCTGGCTGGCTTGTTCCATGACAAGTCACCGGAACCGGGTAGAGAAATGGTAGAGCGGCAATGGAAACCACAGCCAAAGCCGAAATTGGGGACGCTGCTGGTCAATACCCTGGTGAACAATACCCGGCATAATTTTGAAACCAGCTTTGATTTGGTCAACATGTTACCGGCATTTGGCAAAAAACTGCTCGCGAAAACCCTGAGACAGGATATGGAGCCGAAGGAAACGGTTGTTAGGCCTGAAACCCGTTTCAATCGAGATCACGTTAGTCCTCACCGGGTATTCGGTGGTGTGGATTTTTCCCTTGAGGATGTTCGCTCCATCAAGCGTGCAGTTAATGGTGCCACCGTCAATGATGTATTGCTGGCCTTGTGCGGGGGCGCATTGCACCATTACCTGCAAGACAAAGACGAGCTGCCGTATCATTCCCTGCGCGCGATAGTACCGGTCAGACAGAACAAAAAAGACCACAGAGGCAAACAAACCATGGCGGTGATGACACCGCCGCTACATACGCAGGTGGTTGACCCACTGGAGAGGCTTGAAGCGATTCANTGGGATACGTCNACCAGNGCTGCTCTNGAGGAAGCNCAGGGAGCAAAAGATATGACCGACATTACTCGGCACATGCCATCCTTTACCNTGGCNCTGGGTATTGGCATGGCNACGCACAGCCATTTGTCGCGAAAAANACTGGCGGGGATCGGCAACTGTGTCATGACCAATGTNCCGGGCCCACANTGNCCACTTTATATGCGNGGGGCGAAGCTGGTCTATGTGTCTGCGNTGGCGCCNTTGNTGGAAGGGCTGACANTGATGTTNAACGCNGTGAGCTACGANGGTCGCATNAGCGTCTCATTCCAGTCAGACAGGGACATNCTGCCCGATCCCCANTTTATGGANGACTGTTGGCANCGNTCTCTGGATGAGCTGCGNTGTGCGGCGACTCAACAGTGTGATGANGCAGNTGCACAGGTTATCCNTAAGGTCAGAATTCCCAAAACNGCCAAGCGCAAACCAAATNCCAGNAAANCNGGNTCCTGAAGANGATTAGAGTTCGAAGTCAGTGCCNATCAAAACANAGGAGAGAATATNCAACGTGAAAACATCGTTTGTGCACCTCCGCCTGCACAGTGAATATTCGCTGGTTGACGGAATGGTCAGGATCAAGCCGCTGGTGCAACAGGTGGTTAAGCTGGGNATGCCCGCAATNGCATTGACGGATGTCACCAACTTTTACGGACTGGTCAAGTTTTATCAGGCNGCTCAGGCCGTCGGNGTTAAACCCATTTGCGGAGCAGATTTGCAGATGAGCANNCCGGTTCCCGATGGNTTGCCNGCNANCCTCACATTNCTGGTAATGAATCANCAGGGCTACCGCAATCTGACCAAGCTNATTTCACGAGCCTTNCAGGAGGGGCAGCACCGGGGNGTNCCCTATGTTGAACGCCAGTGGATTAGTGAGGCAAGTGAGGGCNTGATTGTTCTGTCAGGTNGCCNGGGCGATGTGGGCCAGGCCATACTTTCAGGTAAGTCGGATTATGCCAAAGAGNTGCTGCAGGNNTGGCTNGCCGATTTCCCGGATCGATTTTACCTGGAGCTCACCAGAACCGGTCGNNCGGATGAGGAAAATTTTATNCATGAATTGTTACCCATTGCCACAACGTACCAGTGTCCTGTNGTGGCAACGAANGATGTCCGCTTTCTTGACAGTGAGCANTTTGAAGCCCATGAGGCNCGGGTATGCATTGGNGAGGGCCGAGTACTCGGTGATCCTCGNCGGGAGCGACGTTACAGTGANCNACAATACCTGCGTTCNCCGGAAGANATGGCCGANTTGTTTTCCGATTTNCCGGAAGCNCTGGAAAACAGTGTTGAGATTGCCAAACGTTGCACNCTGGATTTAAAACTGGGTGAGCACTTTTTGCCGGATTACCCGATTCCAGAGGGTATGACGNAGGACAGTTTTTTCGAAAAGGTCTCCTTCGACGGNCTGGATAAACGTCTGGGCAGANTGCTGGACCCGTCTGCTCCGGATTATCNGTCTCAACGTCAAGTCTATCTTGACCGGTTGCGCTTTGAACTGGATATCATCATCCAGATGGGNTTTCCCGGCTATTTCCTNATTGTCATGGATTTTATCCGGTGGGCCAAAGATAACGATATTCCNGTNGGCCCGGGACGGGGATCCGGNGCTGGTTCACTGGTGGCCTACGCGCTGGGCATCACNGATCTCGATCCGCTTGAATACGACCTNCTGTTTGAGNGNTTTCTCAACCCCGAGCGGGTATCGATGCCCGATTTTGATATTGACTTCTGTATGGANAATCGCGATCGGGTGATNGCCTATGTGGCGGATCGCTATGGCAGGGATGCGGTTTCCCAGATCATCACATTTGGCACCATGGCGGCCAAAGCAGTTGTTCGNGATGTGGCGCGCGTGCAGGGAAAGGCCTANGGCCTGGCAGATAANCTATCAAAAATGATTCCNCCGGATATNGGNATGACTNTGGAAAAAGCGNTTGCTCAGGAGGAGGTCCTGCGAGAGTTTCTTGAAAGTGATGAAGAAGCTCAGGAAATCTGGGAGATGGCGCTNCAGCTNGANGGNGTNACCCGCAATGTNGGNAAGCATGCCGGCGGTGTTGTGATCGCGCCAACCACCCTGACAGATTTCGCGCCTCTGTATTGCGATGAAAACGGCGAGGGGTTGGTAACCCAGTTTGACAAGGATGATGTGGAGAAAGCGGGTCTGGTGAAATTTGACTTTCTCGGTTTGCGAACACTGACCATTATTGACGGGGCCATTAAAATGGTCAATCAACGTCTGGCGAAGGTCGGTACCCCCCCCATTGCGATTGACGCCATTCCGCTGGATGACGCGGCAACCTATGGATTGATGCGCCGTGCGGAAACGACCGCGGTGTTTCAGCTTGAATCCCGGGGAATGAAAGATCTGATCAAGCGGGTGGAGCCTAACTGTTTTGAGGATGTTGTCGCGTTGGTAGCGTTGTTCAGGCCCGGTCCACTGCAGTCCGGTATGGTGGATGATTTCATCAATCGCAAGCACGGTCGCGCTCAGGTGGCCTACCCGGATGCAAAATTTCAGCATGAGTCGCTGAAGCCGGTACTGGGCCCGACTTATGGTGTGATTGTCTACCAGGAACAGGTCATGCAGATCGCTCAGGTACTGGCTGGATACACGCTGGGTGGTGCTGATATGTTGCGCCGCGCTATGGGTAAGAAAAAACCCGAAGAAATGGCCAAGCAGCGCAGTATTTTCGAAGAGGGTGCTCGCCAACAGGGGATAGATCCCGAGCTTGCAGTGAGGATTTTTGACCTTGTTGAAAAGTTTGCCGGCTACGGTTTTAACAAATCTCACTCCGCCGCTTATGCTTTGCTGGCCTACCAGACGGCGTGGCTGAAAGCCCATTATCCTGCAGAATTTATGGCGGCCGTGTTGTCAGCCGATATGCAGAATACCGACAAAGTGGTGACCTTGATTGATGAATGTCGGGCGATGGATCTCGTTGTGTTACCACCGGATGTCAATCGCGGCCGATTTGCCTTTACTGTCTCTGATGACAATGAAGTGATCTACGGGCTCGGTGCCATCAAGGGGCTTGGTGAGGGGCCAGTCAACAGCATTATAGCTGCGCGGGAGGAGGGCGGCCCGTTCAGCGACCTGTTTGATTTCTGTGCCCGCGTTGATGGCCACAAGCTCAATAAGCGAGCCCTGGAGGCTTTGATACGGTGCGGGGCTCTGGACGCTATCGGACCAACGGGAGAGATCGGCTATCGCCGGGCAGTGATGCTGGCAGCCAGTGAAGAAGCTGTGAAAATGGCTGAGCAAAATTCCCGTAATACCGATTCTGGCATGACAGACCTATTCGGTGACACACCCCGGGAAAGTGCCCCGGAAATTGGCTATCAGAGCTTTCAGCAGCAGCGGGGGCTGAGTGCCAAGGAGCGCCTGCGGAGTGAGAAAGAAACGCTGGGACTCTATCTTACCGGGCACCCGGTTGATGAATACCTGGAAGAGTTGAAGCATTTTGTGCACAGCCGTATAGCCGATCTTAAACCAGATAAGAAGAGCCAATTGGTGGCCGGTCTGGTGGTCGGTATGCGTGTCATTAAAACCCGACGGGGAGACAACATGGCTGTGATTACACTGGATGATCGCAGTGGGCGTATTGAGGTGGCCATCTTCGCTGATGCCTACAAGGCCCATCGCGATAAAATTGAGAAGGATGCTTTGTTGGTAGTCGAAGGTCAGGTCGCTGAAGACGACTACACCGGTGGCCTGAAAATGCGGGCTGATCATGTCAGAAACCTTTTCGAAGCCCGGGTCAATTACCTCAAAGCCATTTCCCTGGATATCAATCAGGAGAAACTTGGCAGCACCTGTCTCGATCAGCTGGCCGACATTATGTTGCCGTTCAGTGATGGAAACTGCCCGGTGAGAATCAACTATCAATCGAGTACCGCCTCGGGAGAAATTATGCTGGGGGAGCACTGGGCGGTATCGCCGGAGGACGATTTGTTGCACAAATTAAGGGAATTGTTGGGTAACAATGGCATTCATCTTCGATTCTAGCCGGGTATGCATAACTTCCCGCTGCCATTACAATTGCCTTATGTCTGCCCTGAGATGGCTGTAATCCAATTCCACGGACAAAAAATCTATGAATCTCAATTACCTCGATTTTGAGCAACCCATTGCAGAACTTGAAGCAAAGATTGAAGAGTTGCAGCTGGTTGGCAATGACAACGAGCTGAATATTACCGACGAGGTAGCCAAACTCCGTGACAAAAGCCGGCGGTTGACAGAGAAGATCTATTCCGACCTGTCGGCCTGGCAGATTGTACAGGTGGCTCGTCATCCCCAGCGCCCGTATACCCTGGACTACATCAGTCGGATTTTTACGGAGTTTGAGGAGTTGCATGGTGATCGGCACTTTGGCGATGACAGAGCCATTGTCGGGGGGGTTGCCCGCCTCGACGGCAAACCGGTAATGGTTATTGGCGAGGAGAAGGGTCGCGGTGTGACAGAGAAAGTCTATCGCAATTTCGGAATGCCAAAACCGGAAGGTTATCGCAAGGCATTGCGCCTGATGGAAATGGCTGAACGCTTTAAAATGCCTGTGCTGACATTGATTGACACGCCGGGGGCATACCCCGGTATAGACTCTGAAGAACGCGGTATCAGTGAGGCGATCGCTCAAAACCTTGCAGTAATGTCACGCCTTAAAACACCGATTATCTGCACGGTTATCGGTGAAGGCAGCTCTGGTGGTGCGTTGGCGATTGGTGTTGGCGATTACCTGAACATGCTGCAATACGCTACATATTTTGTGATCTCGCCCGAGGGGTGTGCCAATATTATTTGGAAAACGTCTGCCAAGGCCCCGGATGCCGCTGAAGCGATGGGTGTAACATCCTCTGTGTTGCAGGAATTGGGCATCATTGATGAAACCATCCCAGAGCCAATGGGTGGCGCGCATCGGGATATTGAGGCCATGGCCAATACGCTCAGGGAGCGGTTATCCCAGCAAGTTGATCAACTATTGGAGACCCCAATAGATGCTCTTCTGGAAAAACGCTACGAGAGGCTGATGAGTTACGGGAACTCCTGAAAATATTATTCGCTATACAATGCATTATATCGGGCAACTTTCTCTTGGTGGATTCGAGCGTTGTATCGCTTATTTGTGGTGGGCGGAGAGTACAACCAGTGTGCCAACCCTTTGCCCTCTCAATTCTATCGGAAGGCGTAACTGTTCGAGGAGCCAGGAAGGTGTATGGGCGGGGGCATCCGGCATCTCGAGATCCAGTGCAGGCAATCTGCATTGAGGCGTGAGAACCAGGTCTGCTCCGAGTATTTTTAGCGTGGTATGTGCCTGGTTGTTAGCTTTTACCAGCCGACCCCGGCGATCAAAGGCCAGTAACCCTTCAGTTTTCCAGCCCAAGAACATGGTCTTGGTCGCTTCGATAACGTGGTTGCGGGATTTAAAATACTCCTTCGCCAGATTGGACTCAATGAGTCGCGCAGCCATAATGGCAAAATCCAGGGCATTGCTCTGATAGCTGTCCGTCAGTCCGGATAAGTCGACTGCTCCCAACACCCGGCCATCGTGTGGATCCCTGATAACATCTGCGGAGCAGGTCCAGTGCTTGATACCTGCACAGAAGTGTTCTGCACCATACAGCTGAACAGGTTCGGCCGCCGCCAATGCCGTGCCGATCGCATTGGTCCCCGCCGTTTTTTCATCCCAGACCCCACCCTGAATCAAGTTGATGTCGCTGGCATGACTCAGCACATTGTCATCCGCATGAATATCGAGAATGAGTCCCTCTGAATCGGCCAGAAGGATAAGGCTGTTCGAGCGAAACAGCACTTCCGAAGCACGTTTCATGATAGGTTGGGCAGCACGCATGAGATCTGTCTGTAGAAAACGACGATATTCAAGCAGACTGTTATCGCCAATCAAGGGTGCATGTTGTAACTCCGGATCAATATGTGATTGTTGGCAACGGCGCCAGGAATCCTCGACCACCGGCCTGATAAAATCACTGGGATAAGATTGGTCGACGACAAATTTTTCCCAGACCGACAACAGTTGATTGTGCTGTTCCGGGTTGCTCAGCATCTGTGTGCGATCACGCATTTGTGCAGTGGCCAAGGCGGCCTGCTCTCGGGTATAAAAACGATTATTCTGGACGAAGCCGGAAATTACACCGCGTTTCACTGAGTTGACCTTGCCATTTTTCTGGCGGGAAACAATCAGTTCGGCGGGCAGGCCATCCAGAACATGCATGGGTGCCTCGCTGCCGTTGGGAAATTTTGAAGGGTGAACCGTGGCAGTTTCCATATCGTAAAACGCCGGTTTGAAACCCCAGGCCTGGCTTTCTTCGCTGATGCCCCCGGTGCCGCGGAATGCATCATTTTCATCCCGCAGTGCTTCGACTGTTAGTTCGCCTTTGTAGAGTTTCCGCCCTTTTTTTGAGGGCTTGCTCTCTTCTTTTTGTGAATAATTGGCAGACATGGGGAAATACCTCTAGCCCAACGTAAACCATATAAAAATTTACGTCTCTGTAAAAGTATAGACTAGCAAGCTCGCTTATCGTTGACAGCGTTCATTTGCCAGACAGGATTGTGGCGAAATTGCCAGTGGTACCATATCCGGTAGCCTTGCCTTGGCTGACGCTAGCCATTAACGTGGGGAACTGACTTCCACAGATATCAACCATGACCTATACCCCAGACCTCCTTGTTCCCTATTTGCCCAGGCTGCGCGGGGCCAGCCATTGCTATGTAGGTTATAGCGGTGGTCTCGATTCTCATGTTCTACTCGTGTCGCTCGTCAGGCTTTTGGGGGAAAATGCGGTCAGTGCCATTCATGTCAATCATCAGTTATCGGCAAATGCGGAAAGCTGGGAACAGCATTGTCAGAAGGTTTGTGACGGGCTCGGAGTGACCTTAAGCATCGAGCAGGCTTCTGTCATTGTGAGCGGTCAGGGTGTTGAGGAGGCAGCCCGAACTGCCCGCTATAGGGCTTTTGAAAAACTTCTCCCACAGGATTCCCTGTTGCTGCTGGGTCACCATGCCGATGACCAGGTTGAAACAGTGCTCTATCGGCTGCTGCGAGGCAGTGGGCCCAGAGGTCTGGCCGGAATGCCTGCCTCGCGCCACTTGGGTAATGCAGAGTTATTGAGACCACTGTTACCTTTTTCCCGATCGGACCTGGAGCAATATGCCCTTACTGAAGGATTGGTCTGGATAGAAGATGAGAGCAATGAAGATGTGTCCTTTGACCGCAACTTTCTGCGCCACAAAGTGATCCCGGCTCTGGCTGAGCACTGGCCGGATTATGCCACAAGGGTCGCCCACAGCGCCCGATTGTGCCGTGAGAGTGATCAGTTATCCGATATGCTGGCAGCACAGGATTTGATAGCCGTCTATGAACACAGCGAGCGGTTGGGGTGGAGTATCAGTCTCGAGGCATTGATGTCTTTTGATGAGTTGCGCCAGGCAAACCTGTTGCGACACTGGGCGAGCCGACATGATCTGGCACAGCCGGGTCATAAAATCATTGATGCTGTACTTCACGAGTTGTTGCCTGCAAAAGCTGATGCCGAACCGCTGGTAAGCTGGGCGGGCATTCAGTTGCGCCGGTACCAGCGCCGTCTTTTTTTGCTGCCCGGGGACCCCGATATCCCTGACCATTTACCAGTCTCGCTTCAATGGGATGGCAGGGGCACGTTGGACTTGCCAGATAAGAGCACATTGAGTTTTCGCCTGGAGCAGGGACGTGGAATCAGGTTGACGGCAGATATTGATAACTTTGAAGTGCGTTTTCGCAATGGTAGTGAACGCTGCAAGCCGGTCGGGCGCGGCGCATCCAATACACTCAAGAAGTTGTTTCAGGAGTATGGTCTGGAGCCCTGGTTGCGTGGCCGGGTACCCCTGCTCTATCGCGATGATGTATTAGTGGCAGTTGGAGATTTGTGGGTTTGCGAGGGCTTTCAGGTGTCCCCGGATGAGCGGGGTTGCTCGGTGCAGTGGGACTTCAGATCGTAATATTTCATTGAGCGGTTCAAGGGTTTCTGGTAGTCTGATTCCCCATCTCGAAACCGGTGGGCGTCACTCTGAATCATCTCCTGATTGAATAAAAAATCGCTCTATTTTTCATAAGCATACCTGTTCTGCTTGGTATGAGTTCGGCATTCTTGACGCAGTATCCAAAATGTTCGGAAGGGTCTAAATGACACGTTATATTTTTGTTACCGGCGGTGTTGTATCTTCCTTGGGGAAGGGTATCGCTTCGGCATCACTGGGCTCGATTCTGGAGGCCCATGGTCTCAGTGTCACTATCCTGAAGCTCGATCCCTATCTCAATGTCGATCCCGGCACTATGAGTCCGTTTCAGCACGGCGAGGTTTTTGTCACCGAAGATGGTGCTGAAACAGATCTCGATCTAGGTCACTACGAGCGCTTTCTCTCCTCCAAGATGAACAAGCGCAACAATTTCACGAGCGGCAAAGTCTACGAAACAATTCTGCGTCGCGAACGCCGTGGCGACTTCCTGGGGGGTACTGTTCAGGTCATCCCCCATGTGACGGATGAGATTAAACGCAGGGTGCTGGCCGGTGGCGAAGGTGTCGATGTTGCCATTGTGGAAATTGGTGGCACGGTCGGCGATATCGAATCACAGCCCTTCCTTGAAGCCGTTCGCCAGTTGAAGCTGGAGCTGGGTTCCAGTCGTTCGATCCTTATTCATCTGACACTGGTACCCTATATCGCAACGGCGGGGGAAACAAAAACCAAACCGACCCAGCACTCCGTCAAAGAATTGCGCTCCATAGGCCTGTCACCGGATATTTTACTGTGTCGGTGCGAGGTTGAGCTGGATGAAGGACAGCGCAAAAAGATCTCTCTCTTCACAAATGTGGAAGAGAGAGCTGTGGTGCCGTTGCTGGATGCGCGAACGATTTATGCCATCCCCAGGGATTTACAGCGTCGCGGCCTCGATCAAATCGTGATGGAGAAACTTCACCTGGAATACAGCGAGGCTGATATCAGTTCCTGGGATTGGGTGGTAGAGAATCAGCTTAATCCAAAACATCAGGTGACCATTGCCATGGTTGGCAAATATATGGAGCTTCTGGACGCCTATAAGTCTCTCAATGAGTCGTTGGTTCATGCGGGTATTCGTAACCAGACCAAGGTCAATGTTCGTTACATTGATTCCGAGGATCTCGATAATGACCTGGAGCTGCTGACCGGTGTCAATGGCATACTGGTGCCAGGTGGCTTCGGAATCCGTGGTGTTGAGGGCAAAGTCAAAGCCGTCAGGTATGCCCGGGAGCACAAAATTCCCTACCTGGGTATCTGTCTTGGTATGCAGGTGGCCATGATTGAGTTTGCCCGCAATGTCTGCGGTCTGGCCAGAGCAAACAGCACGGAATTTGATCGTGATACGCCTCATCCGGTTATCGGTCTGATCACAGAGTGGATCGACATTGACGGGAAAGTTGAGGTGCGTGATGAAGATTCAGATCTGGGTGGCACAATGCGGCTCGGTGCCCAGAACAGTTATCTCGTGCCCGGTAGTATGGCGCAGGAAATTTATGGGACGGATGTGATATTTGAGCGCCACCGGCACCGCTACGAGGTGAATAACAAATATGTACAAACACTTCAGGAAGCCGGCATGCAGGTCGGTGGCTGGTCTGAAAACAAGACCCTGGTGGAAACGATAGAGATTCCAGAACACCCGTGGTTTTTTGCCTGCCAGTTCCACCCGGAATTTACTTCCACACCTCGCAATGGTCACCCATTGTTCAGCAGTTTTGTAAAAGCGGCATTGACCCATGCTGGAGAAAACTGACCTGTGAGTATATCCAGCGTTTCCCTTGAGGTGGGAGGGTTCCCTGTTGCAAACAACCGGCCTTTCGTTCTGTTTGGGGGCATGAATGTACTGGAATCCCGCGATCTCGCTTTGCGTGTCGCTGAGACCTATGTAGCCGTTACCCGAAAACTGGGTATTCCCTATGTGTTCAAGGCTTCATTTGACAAGGCGAACCGTTCGTCAATCCACTCGTTTCGTGGTCCCGGCCTCGATGAGGGACTAAAGATATTTCAGGAAATTAAAGAAACATTTGGTGTGCCCCTGATTACCGATGTTCACGAGATTGCGCAGGCGGCTCCTGTGGCGGAGGTTTGTGACATTCTTCAGTTGCCGGCTTTTCTGGCGCGGCAGACGGATCTGGTGAAAGCCATGGCGGCAACAGGCGCTGTGATCAATATCAAAAAACCGCAATTTCTCAGCCCCGGGCAAATGGGCAATATCGTCGAGAAATTCAAGGAGTGTGGCAATCATAAGGTAATGCTGTGCGAGCGGGGTTCCACATTTGGTTACGATAACCTGGTGGTGGATATGCTGGGCTTTCGTACCATGAAAGAAGTGGCTAAGGGATTGCCAATTATTTTTGACGTCACGCACGCCCTGCAGTGTCGTGACCCCATGGGTGCTGCGTCCGGTGGCCGTCGCCATCAGGTTGTCGAGTTGGCGCGGGCCGGTATTGCCGTTGGTCTGGCTGGTTTATTTCTGGAAGCACACCCCGATCCGGACCGGGCTCGCTGTGATGGTCCCAGTGCATTGCCGCTGGATGCCCTTGAACCTTTTTTACAACAAATAAAAGCCATTGATGATCTGATCAAATCACAGCCTGAACTGACTATCGTCTAGCACCGCCCGGTGTGTTTAATCCCCGTGTCGAACGTGTTGACTACGGTTGTCATCTTTTGAGGAAACAGCTATGACTAAAATTTCTGACATTCGCGCCTATGAAGTGCTCGATTCCAGGGGCAACCCTACCATCGAGGCTGATGTCATCCTGGAAGATGGCAGTGTTGGCAGTGCCTGTGCACCGTCCGGCGCCTCTACCGGTTCAAGGGAGGCGCTGGAGCTGCGTGATGGTGACAAGTCGCGTTATCTGGGTAAAGGCGTGCTGAAGGCGGTGGAGAATGTTAACGGTCCTATCCGTACTTTACTGCTGGGCAAAGATGCCTGCCAGCAACGGGAGCTGGACCAATTGATGATCGATGCGGATGGCACCGAGAACAAGTCGACATTCGGTGCAAATGCCATTCTGGCCGTGTCACTTGCGGCGGCTAAAGCGGTGGCAGTATCCCGTGGCATGCCGCTCTATGCTCACATTGCTGAATTGAATGGTTCGGCCGGCTGCTACAGCATGCCGGTGCCGATGATGAACATCCTGAACGGTGGAGAGCATGCCGATAACAACGTGGATATTCAGGAATTTATGATACAGCCGGTATCGGCAAAAACCTTCAAGGAAGCATTGCGTGTTGGCGCAGAGATATTTCATTCGCTCAAAAGAGTCCTCAGTAGCAAAGGTTTGAATACGGCGGTTGGTGATGAAGGCGGCTTTGCGCCGAATCTTTCATCGAATGCGGAAGCATTGGCCGTTATCAAGGAGGCAGTGCAGGCAGCGGGCTACAAACTGGGTGTCGATGTTACGCTGGCGCTGGACTGTGCCGCGTCAGAATTCTACCGGGATGGTCAGTACAACCTGTCCGGTGAGGGAAAAAGCTATAGTGCCGAGGGCTTCAGTGATTTTCTGGCGGAGCTCTGTGATCAATACCCGATAATCTCCATTGAGGATGGTCAGGATGAATCAGATTGGGATGGCTGGAAATACCAGACAGAAAAACTGGGCAGTCGTGTACAGCTGGTCGGGGATGATTTGTTCGTGACCAATACCAAAATTCTGAAGAAAGGTATTGAGCTGGGTGTGGCAAATTCCATTTTGATTAAGTTCAATCAAATCGGGTCACTCACCGAAACGCTGGACGCCATAAAAATGGCTAAAAATGCTGGATATTCTGCCGTTATTTCTCATCGGTCGGGTGAAACTGAGGATACAACTATTGCCGATCTGGCTGTGGCCACGGCAGCGGGTCAGATCAAAACCGGCTCTTTGTGCCGTTCTGACCGGGTGGCCAAGTATAACCGCTTGTTGCGTATAGAGGCTGAGCTAGGCAGTCTGGCTCCTTACAATGGTCGTGCAGAATTCAAAGTCTGAATCAGTGGACACTGAGTAAAAAAGGGGTGGCCAATGGCTACCCCTTTTTTGTGTCTCCAGCCCGCACTGAGCTTACCAGTTCACTCCCGACATGCTCAGCATTACGCCATTTGTCCCACAAATTTAGCGTAGGACAAATCGGTGCTGGTTGGATTGCGTCTGGATGAGGTCGACTCGTCCTAATCTACTGAGCGATCCTTCAGCATGACTGGTTAATCTTGAGTTTTGTGTCAGATGGTTTTGCCGGGATAGCCTTTGGAAAAGGCACATACTGGCAACCGGTTGAATAGTTCGGTTGGCCCGCTGTCATTGGGTTGGGACAGCTTTCCGCTGACGCCGTTTATTTTGTTCTGTAGAATCCCGTCATGCGCTGGCTCCTAATTGTTCTCACAGGTCTTCTTGCCGTTCTCCAATATCAATTGTGGTTGGGTGAGGGCGGTTTCTCTAAAAAGTTGATGCTGCAGCGTCAAGTCGAACAACAGCGTCAGGAAAATCAGGGGCTGCAACTGAGAAACAGTATTTTGGAAAATGAGGTTGCCAACCTGAAAGACGGTTTTGACAGTATTGAAGAGCGAGCCAGAAAAGATCTTGGCATGATTAAAGAAGGTGAAACGTTTTATATGGTCGTTGAAAAGGAAGATCAGTGATTCATTATTTTTTTTCTTCCCAATGGTTTTGTCTCCAGCCTATGTTCCTGCTGTCGGGGCAGTAAAATGAGCGCTAACTGGATTGTAGTGCCAGCGGCAGGGCAGGGTAGACGCTTTGGTGAGATACTCCCAAAACAATACCAGTTGCTGGCGGGCAAAACGGTAATCGAACATACTCTTGAACGCCTACTACAGATTGACCAGTCGGTTGTCGTCGTAGCGATTAATCCAGCCGATAGCCAGTGGCGGCGATTGCCCGTCTTTTCGCACCCCCGTATCCGCACAGTGCACGGGGGAAAAGAGCGTCCGGATTCCGTTAGGCTGGCCCTCGACTGCCTCCAGCGCGAGGCACACGTGGACGACTGGGTGCTGGTGCACGATGTGGCAAGACCCTGTATCCGTGTCACGGATATCAACAAGTTGATGGATGCACTCAAAACGCACACTGTTGGTGGAATACTGGCGGTACCGGTCAGCGACACTGTAAAGCGGGTTGATCAGCAGGCGGGTATAAGTGCGACTGTCAGCCGCGCTGATTTGTGGCTCGCTCAGACACCGCAAATGTTTCGTTATGGTCTGCTCAGCTGGAGTTTAAACTCGGCTTATCGACAACAATGGCAGCCCACAGATGAGGCGGCTGCGGTTGAGAAACTGGGCCATTCTCCTCTCGTCGTCGAGGGTAGCCGTGATAACATCAAAATTACCCGGCGCGAAGATCTGGCCATCGCTGAGGCAATTATTAAATTTCAGGGCGAGTCTCCGAGGCAGTCCGGCGAATTGGAGTTGCCATGATATGAGAGTCGGTCAGGGTTATGATGTTCATGCCTTTGGAGTGGGCGATCATATTATTGTAGGTGGTGTGACTATTCCCTTTGACCATGGACTGATTGCGCATTCAGATGGTGATGTGCTGATTCACGCATTGTGTGATGCACTTCTGGGTGCCTCGGCGCTCGGCGATATCGGGCAGCACTTCCCCGACTCTGACTCCCGCTATTGCAATGCGGATAGTCGCGGATTACTGCGACAGGTTAAATCACTGGTGGCAGAAAAAGGCTACCGCATGATCAATGCTGATATTACCCTGATTGCCCAGGCCCCGAAAATGTCGCCATATCTTGAGGCGATGCTTGTCAATCTGACCCAGGATCTGGATTGTGATCGCGATCAGTTAAATATCAAGGCCACCACTACAGAGCAACTCGGTTTTGAGGGGCGTGGCGAAGGGATTGGCTGCCAGGCAGTGGTCCTGCTTGACAGTGTTGGCAGATCAACCGTCCAGGATTGATATAGAGCAAGGTGATAGGTAGAAATGACTGGCCGACGGCCAGTATTGAGCTTTATTACCGGACCATCATTTATTACCAGCTGCTTCAGCAAGAAACCCGGGTCAACGTATTGATGCTGGTAAAACAATTTACCGCGTCGGTGCAAATCCGTTGGCCCGCGCGCTCTTCAGGCATGTTTAAACCGTTGCCATTTATCTTTGTGTTGCCGGGAGTGGGCTGTAAACTTGCCGCCACTCCAACCGTGTCCCGAGACAATATGAACAACCGACAGTTTTCCCTCGAATTCCCTTATGCTATTGCTCCGCCCTCTGCCAGCGCGCTGTTTCGCAGTGTCCCCGAAGATTTTCAAGTGACGGAGCAACTGGGTTTTGACTTGTCGGGAGAGGGAGAGCATCTCTGCCTTTATGTAGAAAAACGGGGTCAAAACACACGCTGGGTAGCCGGATTACTGGCGAAGTATTTTGGTGTTGATGACATGGCTGTAGGCCACTGTGGTATGAAAGACCGGCATGCTGTGACCCGGCAGTGGTTCAGTGTACATCTCCCCGGGAAATTACCGGAAAGCCTCGAGCAACCACCGGTACTGGAAGGTTGTCAGGTACTTGCGCAGCGTCGCCACCCTAAAAAGTTGCGGCGGGGGCAACATGCAGGCAATCAGTTCGTTATCCGGTTGCGCCAAATTGACGGGGACGTTTCTGCGCTGGAACATTCCCTGCAGCAAGTCGTGAATGGTGTTCCGAATTATTTTGGCGAACAGCGTTTTGGTTGGGCCGCTGGCAATCTTGTCGAAGCCAATCGATTGTTGTCGGTGTGGGGTGATACCCCTTCTAATAAAAAGCAGCACAGTGGCCGCAGAAGACAACGATCTCCCATCGACGGGATCTATCTGTCGGCGGCCCGTGCCTACCTGTTTAATTTGGTGCTGGCTGAAAGGGTGAGGTCGGGACATTGGAAGTTGACAATGCCCGGAGAAACTGTCCCTGAAGGCCCGCTCTGGGGGCGCGGACGGAGTGCAGCGCCTCAATCAGTTCAGTTGCTCGAAGATCAGGTTCTCTCTTCCTGGGCTGATTGGACGAATTCACTGGAATACAGTGGACTGCAGCAAGAGCGAAGGTCCTTGCTGTTAATGCCTTCCAATATGCAATACCGATGGCTGAACTGTAATGATCACACTGACCTCGAGCTGTCATTTGAGCTGCCCTCGGGTTGTTTTGCCACTTCGGTATTGCGAGAGCTGGTGACACTTCGACCGATTTGCGGCAATGGCGCCATTTGAGTGCTGTGGTATAGTTCGATTTTATTTTTATCAGGGGTACAAGGGTGAATTCGATTGAGTTAGGTGGCATTGGTATGACCTCTCAGCGGACTCGCGAACGCCTTATCCAGCGACTCAAGGAGCAGGGTATATCCAATCAGAAAGTCCTGGACGTGATGCGTGTAACCCCCCGTCATTTATTTCTCGACGAAGCCCTGTCTCATCGTGCCTATGAAGATACGGCACTTCCTATCGGTTATGGGCAAACGCTTTCACAGCCCTACATCGTTGCGCTGATGACGGAATTGCTTTTATCTTTGGGACCGCGTCGCAAGGTGCTTGAGATCGGCACTGGCTCCGGCTACCAGACAGCGATTCTTGCCCAGCTGGTCGACCAGGTTTACGGTGTTGAGCGAATTAAACCGCTGATTGATAAAGCGCGGGCTCGGTTGCGCCTGCTTGGGCTTAGAAATGTGCGATTATCTCATAGTGACGGTGGTTTTGGCTGGCCTGAAAATGCGCCTTATGATGGCATTCTCAGTGCGGCGGCCCCGAACGAGGTGCCCGATGAACTGTTACATCAATTAGCCCCCGACGGTGTTCTTGTTATCCCCGTTGGCTCTGGAGAGGTTCAGGAATTACGGGTTATAACTCGGCAAGGGGATAGCAGAAATTTTGAAGAGCGAGTAGTTGAACAGGTGCGGTTTGTACCCTTGCTCAGTGGCCTCAGCCGTTAACGTTTCCGGGTTTTTTGATGGTTTTATTTAAGCGCTGGCTGTTGCTTTTCCTGAAAGGTATGGCGATGGGAGCCGCAGATGTCGTGCCCGGGGTTTCCGGCGGAACGATTGCCTTCATTAGCGGTATTTATGAAGACTTACTGAACTCAATCCGCTCGATTAATCTCCACTCACTGAAGTTGCTGAAAAATGAAGGCCCCACCGCATTTTGGCGAGCCATTAATGGTAATTTCCTGCTGGCACTGTTCAGTGGCATTTTACTGAGTATTGCATCTTTTGCCTCGCTGGTTAGCCATCTTCTGGAGAGTCAGCCCATCCTGGTCTGGTCCTTTTTCTTTGGTCTAATTGTCGCGTCTATTGTTTATATATTTCGTCAGTTGCCTCGTCTGCGATGGCCGGAATGGACTTTTTTATGGGTGGGAACCCTGATGGCCCTTGGTATTTCTCTGACGCCCCCGATCCAGGGGTCCACCGACTGGCTGATGGTTTTTATGGCGGGAACCATTGCCATTTGTGCGATGATCCTGCCGGGTGTTTCCGGTAGTTTTATCCTGCTGCTGCTGGGTATGTATCCCATCATGATTGACGCCATCAGCGATTTTCAATGGCAGATTATATTGATTTTCATGCTGGGGTGCGTGACAGGTCTGATGGCTTTTTCTCGCTTCCTGTCTTGGCTTTTGCGCCATTATCATTCGTGCACCATTGCCCTGTTGACCGGATTCCTTCTTGGCTCGCTGTATATTGTCTGGCCCTGGCGGGAGACACTGGAAGTGCTTATTGATAGCCGTGGTCGTGAAACCATATTATCGTCCCGATTGCTGCTGCCGGCAGAATTTGCCCGTGTGACAGGTTTGGACCCAAAGACATTGATGGCAACACTCTGTATGGTCGCGGGCTTGCTTTTGGTTCTGGGCCTGGAATATCTTGGTGGCCAGCAGCGCAAAAAACTCTGAATCGAGAGGTGTGACATTAGAGGGAGAAGTGAGCGTTCGATCTATCCGTCTTGCCGAGGAATCAGACTGCGTTTTTTTCTCCTCTGTGTTGGATTTTTCCTGGTGTCGTCCTGCCATGCCCCACCGCCTGCACCAGTGGACCAGCGACCGCCACCGCCCAGCCAGAAAATCAACTTTCATGTGGTGTCCAGTGACGAGACGCTTTTTGCTATTGCCTGGCGATATGAAAAAGACCTGGAAAAACTTGCTCGCGCCAATGGGCTGTCACCACCCTATACCATTTACCGTGGTCAGCGTCTAACGTTGGACACCAATCGCCTCCCGCCGGTTGTCAGTGCTGCCCCTCCGGTAAAAAAACAACCAAAAAAAGCGGCTATTCCTGCCTCGACAGAAAGAAAGGCTTCTCCGTCGCCGGTTAAAGTGACGAAGCCAGCCCCTAAGCTCCCTGAATCGTTACCTTCAGTCTGGCGCTGGCAGTGGCCTACACAAGGACGTGTGGTCCGATACTTCAATAGTACAGAGTTGTTCAAGGGGATTGATATAGAGAGTCATTCCGGCACGGCAGTAGTGGCTGCGGCACCCGGAGTGGTCGTTTATTCAGGCAGTGGTCTGCGTGGTTATGGGGAGCTCATTATCGTCAAGCACAGTGAGGAATTTCTCAGTGCTTATGCACATTCCCGGCAAATTTTTGTTAAGGAGGGGCAAATGGTTAAAGGGGGTGAAAAAATTGCAGAAGTGGGGGGAGATCCCGCGAATAGTAAAAGACTTTATTTTGAGATTCGCCAAAAAGGTAAACCGGTCAATCCACTGAACTTTCTTCCACGGAAATGATGATTTAACAAGCACTGATGTATGCTGAATATTTATTGGGGGCATTGTTTCGGGATAAGATGACGTGGCCTAATGAGAGACAACGCGTTAATCTAGTTGAGTTGTTTCTACTTGAATTAATCTAGGCGGAAACGTAGGTTGTTGTGCTTGTTGCGTATTAAGAATTTTTGTTGAATAAGGACGCCTGCTTGTGTCGGACGATGATGATTTTCTCGACCCTGAAGAAGTCGATCAAGAAGCGATTGAGGCTGAAGCGATTCCTGTTCACAGTCAGAACAAAGAAGTGTTGGATGCGGCGAGTCTGTATCTAAAAGAAATTGGCTATGCGCCCCTTCTCTCGGCTGAGGAGGAAATTTTTTATTCTCGGGCACTGAGGAATGGTGACGACGCTGCCCGAAAAAAAATGATTGAAAGCAATCTGCGCCTGGTAGTGAAGATTGCCCGCCGTTACATCAATCGGGGTTTATCATTACTGGATCTGATCGAAGAGGGCAATCTCGGGCTCATGCGGGCTGTTGAAAAATTCGATCCCGAGCTGGGCTTTCGTTTCTCTACCTATGCCACATGGTGGATTCGTCAGGCCATTGAGCGGGGGTTGATGAATCAGACCCGTACGATTCGTTTGCCAATACATGTGGTAAAAGAGCTCAATGTGTACCTCAAGGCCTCCCGTAAACTTGCCCAGGAGCTGGATCATGATCCAACAGCGGAGGAGGTTGCCCGCTCACTGGATAAAGGTGTCGATGTGGTATCGCGCATACTCAGGCTCAATGAAAAGACCAGCTCTACAGACGTGCCGATGGGCGGTGACGACGGCAGGATGTTGATCGATACACTGAAAGATGAACACCCCAATGATCCCGAAGAGTTAGCTGAAGATGACGACATACATCATGCCCTGACCCTATGGCTGTCCCAGCTTACCGACAAGCAGCAGGAAGTGATTGCACGTCGCTTTGGCCTTTTCGGTTACGATTCTGCAACGCTTGAAGAAGTGGGTATTGAGGTAGGGTTAACCCGAGAAAGGGTTCGTCAGATTCAGGTCGAGGCTTTGCGCAGGTTGCGGGAAATCCTCAAAAAACAGGGTGTCGATAGTGCCATGTTGTTCGAGGAAAAGTGACGTTGTCCTGTGTGCCTCACCGCCTGTGTCCTGATTGCAGTCTGGTGTCAGGCGGTTGTTGTTTTTTCCAGAAATCCAAGATGTTTCTGTACCAATTGCAGGGTTGGCTTAAACAGTTTCGGTGATGCACAGACAATATTTCCGCTCTCCATGAAGCCGTTGTCACCCCTGAAATCGCTGACCAGTCCGCCCGCTTCTTTCACCAACAGTACCCCGGCCGCAATATCCCAAGGCTTCAGGTTCATCTCCCAGAAAGCATCGAAACGGCCAGCAGCCAGATAGGCCAGGTCGAGCGACGCAACCCCGAGGCGCCTGATACCCGACGATTCTTTGGCCAGATCGGACAAGCAGGCCAGATAGGGTTCCATAAACGCTATTGATGGCTGGTTGAAGGGTATACCGGTAGCAACCACTGCGCCGGCCAGTCCAACCCGACCCGACACCCGCAGACGTTTACCGTTCAGAAATGCACCATGGCCACGACTGGCAGTAAACTCCTCAAGGCGCATTGGATCGAAAACCACACCGTGTTCAAGGCGACCTTTGTGTCGGCAGCCAATGGATACCGCAAAATGTGGAATGCCGTGAATGAAATTGGTGGTGCCATCCAGTGGGTCAATAATCCACTGGTAGTCATTGTCGTTGCCTTCAAGCAGTCCTGACTCTTCTCCAAGGATGGTGTGATCCGGGAATGCTTTGCGAAGGTGGTAGATGATTTCCTTCTCTGCAGCATGGTCGATCTCGGTGACGAAATCGTTGCGGCCCTTCTCGTCAATCCTGATCAAATCCACGCGTTCTGTGGCACGGGCGATCATTTCACCGGCCTTACGTGCAGCGCGGAGGGCGATATTGACCATAGGTTCCATCGTAAAAGATTCCAGTCTGGGTAAAGCGCGGCATTGTAACAGAGAGGGATAGAGGCGGGGAGGGTAAAAGCGGTGAATTCATCTCTTCAATTCTGCTAGAATTCGCGCCTCCGGCAAACAGTTGTCGGGTAATGCATTATTAATGAACAACTCGGAAAGTTAGTTTTTCGATCTCGTCTGCTGGAACCCCTATGAGCCATTTTGATAGCGTGCGTGTTGTGCTGGTTAATAGCACTCATCCCGGAAATATCGGCGGGGCTGCCCGCGCCATTAAAAATATGGGGTTGTCGCGGTTGTATCTGGTCGCGCCCAAGGACTTTCCCGCCGATCGGGCAGTATGGCGAGCAGCCAGTGCCGTCGATGTGTTGGATAATGCGATTGTCGTCGATAGTCTCGACGAGGCAATTGCCGGTTGCGGTCTGGTGGTGGGCACTAGTGCCCGTGAGCGTCGTATTCCCTGGCCGTTACTGAACCCCCGTGAGTGCGGTGAACGCGTCTGGCGGGAAGCGGCACACCATGATGTGGCCGTCGTTTTTGGTAGAGAGGACCGAGGGCTCACCAATGAGGAGCTGCAAAAGTGTAACTATCATGTGCACATTCCCTCCAACCCGGAATACAGTTCGTTGAATCTGGCTGCGGCTGTTCAGGTGCTGTGCTACGAAGTACGTATGGCGTCATTGTCCGCAGCCCAGAGTGAATCGCCCCTATTGCCCGATTGGGATATGCCCCCCGCCAGGGCAGAGGATCTCGAATTATATTTTCAGCATTTGGAGCAGGCTTTGGTTGATCTCGGCTTCCATGACCGTGCAAATCCCCGCCAAACCATGACCCGCTTGCGACGCCTGTATGGCCGAATCCGGCTGGATGAAATGGAATTGTCGATTCTCCGAGGTGTGCTTACCTCCATTCAGAATGCGGTACATCGCATGCAGTGTGCCTCACAGAAAAAACCCGATTCATAATGTTTCAGTCTGCAATAAAATAACCTACTAAATTAGTATGTTATTTAGTTGATTAAAATACTTGGTTTTTACATAATAGCCCCACTTGGATTTTTAATTCGTCATTGCGGGAAAAACATTATGCGGCTGACAACTCGTGGTCGATACGCGGTCACTGCCATGCTGGATTTGGCGTTAAATAACGAATGTGGGCCAATTAGCCTGGCGGACATTTCCCATCGGCAGGAAATTTCGCTTTCCTATTTGGAGCAATTGTTTGCCAAATTGCGTCAGAACAATCTGGTGAATAGTGTTCGTGGCCCCGGTGGCGGTTATTGTCTGGCCCGAAGCAGTGATGCCATCAGTGTTGCCGAAATTATTGATGCTGTGAATGAGTCGATTGATGCGACCAGTTGTAGTGGCAAGGGTAATTGCCACAACGGTGATATATGTTTGACCCATCACCTCTGGGACGATTTGAGCCGTCAAATTCATCGTTTCCTCAGCGGCATTTCTCTGGATAGCCTGGTGCATCAGCAGGAAGTGCAAGTTGTCATGTTGCGCCAGAACGATCAGGCCGATGCCAATTCAGGCTGCGCAAAAGTCTAGGAGTCTTTGCATGAAATTGCCTATATATCTTGATTATTCTGCTACCACACCGGTTGATCCACGGGTAGCTGCCAAGATGTCTGGGTGCCTTACCAATGACGGTATCTTTGGCAATCCGGCCTCGCGCTCGCACTCTTTTGGCTGGCAGGCAGAGGCGGTGGTTGAAGAAGCCAGGACTCAAGTGGCAGAGCTTGTTAATGCTGATCCACGGGAAATCATCTGGACATCTGGTGCCACTGAGGCAGATAACCTGGCGATTAAGGGTTGTGCCCACTTCAACCAGAAAAAGGGCAAGCATATTATTACTTCAAAAATCGAACACAAGGCTGTTTTGGACACTTGTCGACAGTTGGAGCGTGAGGGCTTAGAGGTGACTTATCTCGATCCTGATCCCGACGGTATTATTCAGCCTCAGGTCGTCGCCGATGCCATTCGTGAAGATACAACGCTGGTTTCGCTAATGCATGTCAATAATGAGATTGGCACGATTAACGATATTGCTGCTATCGGTGAGATCTGTCGTGACCGGAGAGTATTTTTTCATGTGGATGCAGCCCAGAGTACCGGCAAGCAGCCGATTGATCTGCAGGCAATGAAAGTGGATTTGATGGCGTTTTCCGCCCATAAAACTTACGGTCCAAAGGGGATCGGTGCCCTTTATGTCCGGCGGAAACCGCGTGTGCGCATTGAGGCGCAAACTCACGGCGGTGGTCATGAGCGGGGCATGCGTTCTGGTACGCTGCCTACCCATCAGATTGTCGGTATGGGCGAAGCTTTTCGGATAGCCAGGGAAGAAATGGCCGAGGAAAACAAACGGGTACTAGCGCTGCGCAATCGTCTTCGGGATGGCATTCGTGACCTGGACGAGGTGCATCTCAATGGTTCCATGCGGCATCGCATCGCTGGTAACTTAAATGTTAGTTTTGCCTTTGTCGAAGGGGAGTCGTTGATCATGGCGCTAAAAGACCTGGCCGTTTCTTCCGGATCTGCCTGTACTTCAGCGAGCCTGGAGCCCTCCTATGTATTGCGCGCGCTGGGGCTTGACGATGAGTTGGCGCATAGCTCTATTCGCTTCTCCATTGGCCGCTTTACGACCGCTGAAGAAATTGATTATGCGATTGCCAAGGTGCGTGAGGCGGTTACCAAATTGCGTGAGTTATCCCCGCGTTGGGATATGTTTAAAGACGGTGTCGATCTCAGTCAGGTCGAATGGGCCGCACATTAACGTTGAGAAGTTGAATCATGGCATACAGCGAAAAAGTTCTGGACTATTACGAAAATCCCCGCAACGTTGGCTAGTTAGACGACAAAGTCAGTAATGTCGGGGCCGGCATGGTCGGTGCCCCGGCTGGTGGTGATGTGCTTGCAGATCCAGGTGAATGATCTCGGAATCATCGAAGATGTCAAATTCAAGACCTGCGGATGTGATTCAGCGATGGCCTCTTTGAAGATATCAGTGCTGCCTTGGCGCAGGATGGCAAAGCCCTGATGCATGACAGGTAGTACCGTTGCCTTGATGATGATCCGGCCCATTGTGGTGAAAAAATCCTTGAAGCCATCCAGATGGCATGGATTGAAGAACTCGATTAGAATGAACCACAGCTTCAATATGCTACCAAGGGGTGTTAATGAGCTCAAAAGAAGAGCTTTATAAAGTACTGGTTGAATCAGTTCCCTACGGCACCCTTTTCTTTGCTTACGGCGTCTGTATCGATGCCAACAAACATGCACTCGCCCTTTTGGGCTGCGACCTCAAGCAGCTGGTGGGCGCTTCAGTGGACAGCATTACCGGTGACGAATCCACCGCGCTTGTCGATCTCAAGTTGCAACTGAAAAAAGCCTTGCGGAACCGTACTGAAAAGCTGGACTGGTCATGTCCCGGTCGTACCGAAACTGTGGCTGTCAGTATTGTTTATGTGGGTGACGACAATAGAGAACTGGTGGTTATGCTGCACACTCAGGAATTGGCCTGCGATGTTGCTTCACCTTCTGTCAGTGAGCCGGGATTCGTCGCCGGTGCTGAATCACTCGAAAATGTCGAAGTTAGCTCCCCTGATGTGATATTGCCCGCCAGTGATATTTATGACGGTGCTGATGTTGTCGTCGATGATGAAGATGTCAGCAATCCAGGCGTTAAGCCCTGGGAGGAGTCTGCCAGGGATCACTATTATGACAGTCTTACGGGTTTGCCCAATCGACAATTGCTGATTCAGTCCATCAGCCGGTATCTGGCCCTCCATGACAGTCAGCCGATATGTGGTGCCCTGATGATTGTCGACCTTGATCACTTCAAGGATATTAATGATTCCTGGGGCAATGCTGTGGGAGATCAGGTGATCAAGAAGATTGGTCAGACGTTATCTCGCCTTGTTACTGGGGGTAACGTGCTTGCCCGTATGAGCGGCGATGAGTTCGTGCTTTTTATTCCCCATCTGTCTGATGACTTGTCAAAAGCCGCTTGGAGTGCGCAGTCGTTGGCCGAAAAGTTGGGTGAAATGGTTGCGAGCCCTCTGTTTCTCGATGGCCATGAAGTCATACTGACCGCCAGTGTCGGTATTGCACTTATTTCAGACAGCGGCATCAGTGCCGAGCGCGTACTCCAGTTTGCCGATACAGCCATGTACGAGGCGAAGCGCAAGGGCCGCAACAGCATCGCTTTTTTTGATCCCTGCATTTCGGAGAAAGCGCAGCGGCAGATTGGCATGAATACCCGATTGCGCAAGGCAATGGATAACCACGAGTTTGTGCTCTATATCCAGCCGCAAATTTCTGTTGAGACAGGACAGTTACTGGGTGGTGAGGCGCTATTGCGCTGGATGAATTCGGATAAAATAACCAACATGCCTTCGGAGTTTATTCCGGTACTTGAATCTTCCGGTCTGATCGTAGACGTAGGCCGGTGGGTTATTCGCACCTCTTGTGAGTACATCCGGAATTTTATTGATCAGGGTATCTGGCAAGACCACATGCGGCTCGGCATCAATATCAGCCCACGCCAGTTTCGCGATCCCCAATTGCTGGATATCGTCCAGCACAGCATGAGCAGTTACAACATAGACCCAAGCTTCCTCAATTTCGAAGTCACGGAAAATCTGGTCATTGAAGATGTGGATGAGGCCATTCGCAAGATGGAGGCAATCAAATCGCTGGGTTCCATGTTTTCAATTGATGATTTCGGTATTGGCTACTCTTCCATGATTTACCTGAAGCGTCTGCCGTTTGACCAGCTGAAGATTGATCGTGAGTTTATCCGAAATATTCATCGCGACCCCGAGAGTCGGGGTATTGTGGAAGCTATCATGGCTGTGTCAAAGCAGTATGGTTTGAAAGTTACCGCGGAGGGGGTCGAGACACCGGAAGCCCTTGAGATACTTCGGGAGCTGGGTTGCCATTCCTATCAGGGTGCCCACTTCAGTATGCCTATTTCCTGTGATCGTTTTACCAAACTGCTGGCTGCCTGACTTTCCAGAAGAATCGGAATTTACTTTTGCTCTTTCTTGTAACCCTTTGTACCAAAGCGTAAAATGGCGCCTTTTTAAGCAGACATGTACGGTCGTATTTTGCGACTTTCTTTCGCTTCTTTACCTGCCGCCATCTTTTGGAGACCCTAAATGGCTATAGAACGCACCCTTTCCATCATCAAGCCAGATGCAGTGAGCAAAAATGTTATTGGTCAGATCTATTCACGGTTTGAAAAGGCCGGCCTGAAAGTCGTTGCAGCAAAAATGATGCACCTTTCCGAAGAAAAAGCCGGTGGCTTTTATGCGGAGCACAAAGAGCGCCCGTTTTATGCCGATTTGGTGGGTTTTATGACCTCTGGTCCTGTCATGATCCAGGTGCTTGAGGGCGAAAATGCTGTGATCGTTAACCGCGATCTTATGGGAGCAACGAATCCCAAAGAAGCGGCAGCTGGCACTATTCGTGCCGACTTTGCCGAATCGATTGACGCCAATGCTGTGCACGGTTCAGATTCACCGGCTTCAGCCGCCCGTGAAATTTCCTATTTCTTTGATGATGGTGAAATTTGCCCACGCTAGTTTCTGTCATTTCCGGTATCGCCGTGCAGAATAAGCCATGAGCCTAATTCTTGCCGACGTCAATACCGCCGTTGAGCCCCAGGGGTTGAAAACCAATCTGCTGGGGCTTTCTGCTGAAAAATTGTCAGACTTTTTTGTTAATACGCTGGCAGAAAAACCCTTCCGTGCTTCGCAAATATTGAAGTGGATACACCAGCTGGGTGTGGATGACTTTGATCAGATGACCAATCTGTCTAAGCCCCTGCGCGAGAGGCTCAAGCAGGTTGCCGAGATTCGCGCTCCGGAGGTGGTTTCCCAACAGGATTCCACAGACGGCACTCGAAAATGGCTGATTCGCGTTACTGGTGGCAGCTGCATTGAAACAGTGTTCATCCCGGAAAAGGATCGAGGTACGCTCTGTGTCTCATCTCAGGTGGGCTGTTCACTGGACTGCAGCTTTTGTGCAACCGGGAAACAGGGATTTAACCGAGATCTGACGGCCGCAGAAATTATTGGGCAGGTCTGGATAGCTGCCAAATCTTTTGATTCCCTGGGTGTCGGAAAAGACCGGGTGGTGAGTAATGTCGTCATGATGGGTATGGGCGAGCCGCTACTCAACTTTGAGAACGTTGTCGACGCCATGGGTCTGATGCTTCATGACAATGCCTATGGACTGTCAAAGCGCCGGGTGACCTTGAGCACATCAGGTGTCGTTCCGGCACTGGATCGGCTCGGCGATGTTTCGGATGTCTCGCTGGCTATTTCTCTTCACGCACCCAACGATGCGTTGCGCGACCAGTTAGTACCGATCAATAAAAAATACCCGATTGCCATGTTGCTTGACTCCGCCCGTCGTTACCTTGACAAGATGCCTGACGTGCGCCGCAAGATTACTATTGAATATACGATGATGGACCGGATAAATGATCGCGATGAGCATGCGCGGGAGTTGGCCCTATTGCTGAAAGATATCCCCTGCAAAATCAACCTGATTCCGTTTAACCCGTTTACCGGTTCATCCTACAGGCGAGTGACCAACACCGCGCTAAATCGTTTCAGGGATATCCTTCATCAGGAGGGATATACCGTAACTGTCCGAACGACTCGTGGAGACGATATTGCGGCAGCCTGTGGCCAGCTTGCCGGTACGGTCAACGACAGGACCCGCCGTAGTCAACGCTATCAACAAGAACAGCAAGTAGTGCCCGTGAGGTTTATAGGTTGATTATAAGGTTTAGTGGGCCACAGAGGTCATGCGTATGAAGCGGAAATTGTCCTCAGTATTTTTTATTGTCGGGCTGCTGGCCGTGTTGCTCTCCGTTGGTTGTTCGACGACAAAAACTGGTACCGATGTCGATAAGCAGAGGGTATTGGAAAATCGTCTTGATCTCGCGATGGGGTATTTGACAAGGGGGGATCATGAGCGCACCCGCTTTCACCTCAATAAAGCGATGGAAGTAGACAGTAGTTCTCCTGCTGTGCACGACGCCTGGGCATTGTTGTATCAACAGGAAAAAGAATTTGAAGAAGCAGAGAGTCATTTTCGTAAGGCACTGAGCTATGACCCGACATTTACCCGGGGACGCAATAATTACGGTATGTTCCTGCTGAACATGGATCGCTTCGAAGATGCCTATGATCAGTTTCTGAAAGGCTCCGAGGACCTCGGTTACCCCAGGCGAGCTGAACTTTTTCTCAAGGTTGGTGTGACGGCGCTACAGCTCAACAAGGTGTCAGAGGCTGAAGCTGCTTTTGAGAAAGCGCTAGATCTGGATTCACGAATGTCTCTGGCGCATATCGAGTTGGCTGATCTGGCTTTCAGAAGGGGTGACTATCAGCGGGCACAGCAACGGTTAAATCAATACAACAGTACCAGAAACAGCCCTACTCCCCGGGGGCTTTGGCTGGGAGTCAGGCTTGCGGATAAATTGGGTAATAGTGATGCAGAGGCTAGCCAGGGGCTGGCGTTGAGGAACCTTTATCCTGATTCACGGGAGAATCAGCAATACAAAAACTGGTTGAATAATGAGCAAAAACCCTAGCGAGGAACCATTGCAGCAACCTGTGCCGGAAAAAACTTCGCCCGGGGAAATCCTGCGTCGGACCAGAAGGGAGCGCGGGCTAAGTATCGAGGATGTCACCGGAGGAATGGGTATAACGAAGGCGACTCTGAATGCGTTGGAAAATGATGATTTTGACCGTTTGCCATCGCCTCTTTTCGTCAAAGGTTACGTCAAAACCTACTGTGCCTTACTGGGTCTCCCCGATCAGGATTTGCTTGTAAACCTCGAACAATCGATGAGTGATTTGGGTATTCACCAGCGAGAGCCCGCCATAAAATTCCCGCCTGCACCAAATAGAATCGGCCGTTTCTTAAAAAATGTCCTTCCCTTGGCGGTGGTGACCATTTTGATTGTGATTGCATTACTGCTGGTCATTCAAGTGGCTGATAGAGTTAAATTACCTTTTTTTGACAGTGGCAAACCATTGCTCGGTTCAGCCAGATCCACTGTTCTGAGTATGAAACCGGCCATGGCCTCAATAATGGATCAGGAAGTCAAAGAGTCAGACGATACAGTAGATAAGCAGGATAATCCTCAGACGATGACGCTAAATGTCACCCAGCAGAGCTGGGTAGAGGTGTTCGATGCCTCTGGTGATCTTTTGCTTGCTGACCTCCAGCCACCGGGAACACGGCTAGAGGTAACCGGTGATGCACCTTTTAAGGTGAACTTGGGTTATGCGCAGGGCGTGGAAATTCATTACGGCGGGAAAGTGGTGCCGGTATCCAATATCGCTGCAGATAACACGGCTTTTGTTAGCGTCGGTCTTGACTCTGATCTGGAAAATTGAAAAGTTATGCAATCCCTGTCACCCATTGTAAGAAGAAAATCACGTCAGATTATGGTGGGCAATGTGCCAGTGGGCGGTGATGCGCCTATAACCATTCAAAGCATGACCAATACAGAAACTACTGACGTGACGGCCACGGTCTCACAGATCAATCGGCTGATTGCCGCAGGTGCTGACATTGTCAGGGTATCCGTGCCCTCTATGGAAGCAGCAGAGGCGTTTGGTGCTATCCGCAAACAGGTTGCGGTACCTTTGGTGGCCGATATTCACTTCGATTATCGCATTGCCCTCAGAGTGGCAGATCTCGGGGTGGACTGCCTACGCATAAATCCGGGCAACATAGGACGTGAAAAACGTGTTCAGGCTGTGGTCGATAAAGCGCGGGACCTGAATATTCCGATCCGGATTGGTGTCAATGCTGGCTCGCTGGAAAAAGATCTACAAAAAAAATACGGTGAGCCGACGCCAGACGCACTGGTTGAGTCCGCGATGAGACACGTTGAGATTCTCGACAAGCTCAATTTTCATAACTTCAAGCTGAGCCTGAAAGCCTCAGATATTTTCATGGCGGTGGCTGCCTATCGAAAAATTGCCACTATGATTGATAACCCCTTACATTTGGGGATCACTGAAGCGGGCGGCTTGCGTGGTGGAACGGTCAAATCCTCTATTGGCCTCGGTTTGCTTTTGATGGATGGCATCGGTGATACCATTCGCGTATCGCTTGCAGCCGATCCCGTAGAAGAGGTTAAGGTGGGCTGGGACATGCTGAAAAGTCTCAGATTGCGTAGCAAAGGGGTTAACTTTATAGCCTGCCCCAGCTGTTCCCGACAAAATTTTGACGTCATTAAAACCATGAATGAATTGGAGTTGCGCCTTGAAGATATTACGACTCCGATAGATGTGGCTGTTATCGGCTGTATCGTGAATGGCCCGGGAGAAGCAAAGGAAGTTGACTTGGGCCTGACTGGAGGTACGCCCAATAACCTGGTTTATATCGATGGCAAGCCAAGCCAGAAGCTTTCCCAGAACAATTTGGTGGATGAGCTCGAAAACTTAATTCGCAACAAAGCTGCCCTCAAAGCAGCACAACAAGAAAATCTCATAGCGAAATCCTGATGAAAAAAATGCAATCCATTCGGGGTATGAATGATCTGCTCCCCGAAGAGTCACCTGTTTGGCAATACCTCGAACGCTCTGTTGCGGATTTACTGGCACGATATGGTTACCGGGAAATTCGCTTTCCGGTCATCGAATCAACCGATCTGTTCAAGCGTTCCATAGGGGAGGTGACTGACATTGTCGAAAAGGAAATGTATACCTTTAATGATCGCAATGGTGAGAGTCTGACCCTGCGTCCTGAGGGCACAGCAGGCTGTGTTCGTGCCTGTGAACAGCACGGCCTGCTTTATAATCAGACTCAACGGCTTTGGTATCAGGGACCGATGTTCCGTTATGAACGCCCGCAAAAGGGCCGTCTGCGACAATTTCACCAGATAGGTGTTGAAGTATTTGGCCTCGATGGCCCCGATATTGATGCCGAGTTGCTGGCTATGACATGGCGACTTTGGCAGCAGCTCGGTATTGACCAGCAGGTTGCACTGCAGATCAACTCTCTCGGCACAACTGCATCAAGAGCGCGCTATCGCGATGCGCTGGTCGAGTACCTGACGCGACACAAGGACAGTCTCGATGAGGACAGTCAGCGACGGTTGCACAGCAACCCGATGCGGATTCTCGACAGTAAAAACCCGGCAGTTCAAACAGTCCTGGATGGCGCGCCCGTTCTGGATGATTTCCTAGATGACGAATCATTGCTCCATTTTCAGCAATTGCAGGTATTGCTCAATCAGGCCGGCGTGCCCTATCAGATAAATAGTCGCCTGGTCAGAGGACTTGATTACTACGGCAAGACGGTCTTTGAGTGGGTTACCGATGCGCTGGGGGCGCAGGGAGCCGTCTGTGCCGGTGGCCGTTATGATGGTCTGGTTGAACAATTGGGAGGCAAACACACCCCTGCCGTCGGTTTTGCCATGGGGCTGGAGCGGTTGGTATTGTTGCTTGACGCGGCTGGTGTGGTGCCGGATAGTATCGCCCGGCAACTGGACGTCTATCTGGTAGCAGTGGGTGACGTGCAGGGTAAAGCCATTCAATTGGGTGAAGAGCTGCGGAGTCAGTGTCCACAATTGCGCCTACTTAACCACTGTGGCGGCGGTGGTTTCAAGGCACAAATGAAGAGAGCTGACAAGAGTAGTGCTCTTGTAGCCCTGATCCTCGGTGAGGATGAAGTGGTCAACGATTGCGTTACGGTTAAATTTCTGCGCGAAGATAGACCGCAGGAAAGCATTGCCATTGATAGTGCAGTGGCGTTTTTAAAGCGTATTTTTTTGGTTAACGGGAGCTAGTTGTGGCAGAACATCTCAGTGATGAGGAACAGCTTGAAAGTTTTAAACGCTGGTTTAAAGAAAATGGTCTCTCCACGATTGTCGTTGTCGTATTGGCTGCCGGTGGTTATTTCGGGTGGGAATTCTGGAAAGGCTATAGCGAGAAAACCGCGCAGGCCGCCTCCGTTATCTATCAGCAAATGATGGACACAGCGCTGGTTGACCCTGGTAAGCGCCTCAACGATAGCCAAAAAGACGAAATCGGTGATCTGGCTGTTCAGCTGAAAAAAGATTATTCAGGAACACAGTATGCCCGTTATGCCGCTATGTTATTGGCCAGACTGGCTGTCGAGGATGGTGAGTTTGAAACAGCTGCTGAGCAGCTACAGTGGGCAGATAAAGGAGCTGATGAGGGGCTGTCACTGGTGATAGGGTTGAGATTGGCGCGTATTGAAGCTGTCCGGGGAAATATAGATGCTGCCATAGAACTGCTGAATATCGAGGATGCAAAAACAATGGCCAGTGCCTATGCCGAAGCGCGGGGTGATTTTTATTTGATGAAAGATGATCAGGATTCGGCTCACAGCGCTTACCTGCAGGCTTTGCAGTCTGTTGCACAAAATGACGACCAAAGCCGCTCCATTATCGAACTCAAGTTGAGGCATGTGGCTCCGGCTTCAGAAAACGAGTCTGATTCGATGGGTGCTTTCTCGGAGAACAATAAATGAGAAACCTGTTATGCCTTTTTCTTGCCTCATTACTGGTTTCAGGTTGTGGCCCCTTAAAAAATCTCGGCAGTGGCGGTAATGCGTCAGAAAAAACCGGCCCGGCGGCACTCGTTGCTTTTGAGCAGGAAGTAAACATAACCAAACTGTGGTCGACCAACACCTTGGGTGAATATGCGTCTATCAACGGCGGGATTCGTCCGGTATTGGCAGCTGGTGTTATCTATGCTGCAGATAGTAGTGGTAATGTTGTTGCCGTTGATGCGGGCACCGGTAAGCAAATTTGGAAAAAAAGCATCGATTCACCGCTGGCTGGAGGCGTTGGCCTCGGCGGTAACCTGCTGGTTGTGGCGGGCACAGATGGTGATGTCTTTGCGTTGGAAACCGAAACCGGCGAACAACGTTGGAGTGTTCGGGTTACGAGTGAAGTTTTGGCCGCTCCGGCAGTGAATAACGCTGTCGTCGTCGTGCAAAGCCATGATGGAAAGCTGGTGGGCTTGCACGCTTCCAATGGTGAAAGGCGATGGCAGTATGAAATTGACTCCCCTATTTTAACCCTGCGAGGCACCAGTCCCCCGATTCTGTCAGACGGTATGCTGATAGCCGGGTTCGCAAATGGCAAACTTGTGGCGTTGGCAGCTGAGTCCGGTTCTCTCCTTTGGGAGAATCGGCTGGCCATTCCTCAGGGCCGAACCGAGCTTGAGCGACTGATCGATATTGATGGACGTGCTGTGCTGGTGGATGAGGTGATCTATGCCTCTTCTTATCAGGGGCGAATTGGTGCCATTGCAAAGGCCACAGGACGCGGTATCTGGTACCAGAATTCTTCTTCAGTTCATGACCTAGCCTATGGTCTTGGGCAGGTGTATTCAGTGCAGAAAGACGATGAAGTACGTGCAATCAGAGGTAATAGCGGACAGACACTCTGGAGTAATGATCAGTTGAGTTTACGCAAGTTAAACAGCCCGGTCACCATTGAAGCCTATCTGGCAGTGGCAGATGCAGAAGGTTACCTTCATCTGCTATCACAAACTGATGGTCGATTTGTTGCACGGGTTAAAGTCGATGGTGATGGTGTTACTGCTCCCATGATTGCTGATGGACAAAAACTTTATGTGCAAGATAACGGTGGCGGGTTGACCGCTTATCAGTTTGACTGAAACCGCCATTGAACAGCTGATCTGTTTGATACTTTGATATCTCTGCATAGGCAGTCCTTGCCTGCCAGTTGTATGCTGGTGTTGCCAATAGCCATTCACCGAGCTAAGAAACCATCAATGGGTATAAATACATGATTCCGGTAATTGCTCTGGTTGGACGGCCCAATGTAGGAAAATCTACGCTTTTTAACCGTCTGACGAAAACCCGCGATGCCCTTGTTGCCAATTACCCGGGATTAACCCGAGACCGTAAATATGGTGAAGGGGAAATGTTCGGCCGCAGATATATGTTAATTGATACTGGCGGCATAACAGGAGAAGAAGAGGGTATTGACACGGCGATGGCGGCACAGTCGATGTTGGCTGTTGATGAAGCAGATGCGGTGTTACTTATTGTGGACAGCCGTGATGGTCTGACTCCCGTTGACCGGCGTTTAGCCACCTATCTTCGTGAAAAAGGTCGCCTGGTCTATCTGGTGGCGAACAAGATTGACGGGGTGAATGCCGACGTCGCCATCGCTGAATTTTACGAACTGGGTTTTTCGGACGTTTTTCCCACCACAGCTACTCATGGGCGCGGTGTCAGGCATCTCATGGAAACAGTGCTGGAGCCTTTTCCCGAGTTAGAGGAGCCGATCCAGGCCGATATAGAGCGGCGCATCAAGATTGCCGTTGTCGGTCGTCCCAATGTGGGTAAATCCACCCTGGTAAACCGCTTGCTCGGTGAGGATCGCGTTATTGTCTTTGATTTGCCTGGCACCACCCGCGACAGCATTTATATCGACTATGAGCGGGATGGAAAATCCTATACGCTGATTGATACTGCGGGTATCCGACGCCGTAAAAATGTTTCCCAGACGGTGGAGAAATTCTCCATCGTAAAGACCCTGCAAGCGATTGAAGATGCCAATGTAGTGGTGTTGCTGATTGATGCCCATGAGGGGCTTGTCGATCAGGACATGCATCTTATGGGCACTGCGATTGAGTCAGGCAGAGCATTAGTGGTGGCGGTAAACAAATGGGATGGTTTGGACGCTGATGCCAAGGCCAGAATCAAAACAGAATTACAACGCCGCCTGAGGTTTGTCGAATTTGCGGATATTCATTTTATATCAGCTTTTCACGGGACTGGTGTCGGGCATCTCTACAAATCCATCGAGAAGGCGTACGCTTCGGCAACTGATAAGTTGGGTACTAACCGCCTAACCCGGATTTTGCAGGATGCTGTGACTGAGCATCAGCCTCCCCTGGTGAGAGGGCGTCGTATCAAACTCCGATATGCACATGCTGGTGGACAGAATCCTCCGTTGATCGTCATACATGGTAACCAGACAGCGGATGTGCCCAGTCACTATGCTCGATACTTGGAAAAAGCGTTTCGCAAGGCCCTCGACCTACAAGGGACACCGATTAAGATTGAGTTTCGTTCGGGAGAAAATCCGTTTGCGGGGAAAAAGAACCAACTAACGACTCGGCAGTTAGCGAAAAAGAGACGGTTAATGAAACACGTCAAGAAGAAATAATCGTTTTCCCATCCGTGACCATTGCTTATCAATTAGGCTGCAGCCTGCGGCCTATCTTCAACCAACAATGCATAACTAGTCACGAAATCATCAGGGGAACCTGGATATTTCGGGTGGAAGTGACGTAACCAGTATACTCCCAGCGCTTTGATGTCATGGGCCTCAGGTAGTGCCTGCTCCGAGCGACGATAAATCATCCAGGCAATGGCAGTGGCGTACTTGAGGTTTGTAATCAATTCTGCATGGGGATCCTTCAGGAAACTATGCTGGCCCGCCAATCCACGGATTTCACTGGCCAGGTGCGGGTGACGGATCAAATATTTATCCCAAACTGCCTGATGCCTTGCTGGCGTAATGCGATAGAGACCAACGCGTTTTCCCTGGTGCCATCCACCGAGACCGGATTCCTGTGCGGCGGTACCAACCAGAAGATTTTCTTTGGCGGCGCTCCATTCGTTAAGATAACGGAGTGTTTCTCTGATGACCAAGTAACGTAGGTCTTCTGTCGTAAAAATCATGGTAGCTCCCATTAGAACTATTCGCCTGATTGATATATTAAAAATAATTAGTATTTCTAGCATGTTAAGAGTGAAAACTCAATTTAAAATAACAATATGTGTTTAACTCTTATCGTTTAAAAATCATGGTGTACAATAATTGATCAGTTGTTGGTGGGCTGGTCAACTCCATGTATACCCTGGTTACGTTCTGACTCCTGTTGGGGATCATAGATATCAGTATTATTACTCTGAGTTACCGCTTGGATTATGAATGTTTAATTTGAAAATATCGCAGTACTTTCGTAATTGGTCCATGCTAGTAAGTGAAAGGGGGGAATTGACATGACATTCAGAACCGAGAGTGATTCTCTGGGAGAGATTCAAATCCCTGAATACGCACTTTGGGGCGCGCAAACGCAACGGGCAATAGTACACTTTCCCAACCTGGGCTACTCAATGCCTCATGGTGTTATTCAGGCACTTGCCCTGATAAAAAAGGCTGCTGCCCTGGCCAATCTGGAACTTGGTGAACTGCAGTCCGAGCAGTCTTCTCTGATTATTGCGGCCTGTGACGAAGTGTTGAGTCACAGGCATGATGAGCAGTTCCCGTTGTCCATCTGGCAAAGTGGCAGTGGCACTCAGAGCAATATGAATATGAATGAGGTGGTTGCCAACCGTGCCAATGAGCTGGCTGGTCACATGCGTGGCGAGAAAACGCCGGTTCATCCAAATGACCATGTGAACCGCTCCCAGTCCTCGAATGATGTCTTTCCAACTGCCATGCATCTGGCTGTCCTCTCCGTCTTGGAAGAAAAGTTGTTGCCACATTTGACAAACTTCCGGCATGCACTGGCCAAAAAACAACACGAATTCTCAGCGCAGTGGAAAGTAGGGCGAACCCATCTGATGGATGCAGCACCGATGACATTGGGCCAGGAGTTCAGTGGTTATGTTGCACAGCTGGATTTCAGTCTGAAGCAGCTACAGCAGGCAAAACAGGATTTGCTGCCACTGGCTATTGGCGGTACAGCTGTGGGTACCGGGTTGAATACGCCTGGTGGTTGGCAGGAGGCTGTGATAATGCAGTTGAGGGATTTGACGGGTATGCCTGTCGTGACGGCACCTAATAAGTTTGCTGCCCTGTCGACGCATAATGCGATGTTGCGTGTCAGCAGCGCGTTGCGCCAGATTGCTGCTGATTTTATGGTGATCGGTAACAATTTGCGGATGCTGGCCAGCGGCCCCAGAGCTGGGCTTTCTGAAATACAACTGCCGGCAAATGAACCTGGCAGCTCGATTATGCCCGGCAAGGTAAATCCAACCCAGATAGAATCGCTGACCATGATTGCGGCTCAGGTTATCGGTAATGATGCGGCCGTTGCCATGGCCTGCTCCCAGGGGCACTTGCAGTTAAATGTATTCAAGCCATTGATTGTCCATAACGTGTTGAGCTCAGTTGAGCTGTTGGGCAGTGGTGCGGATTACTTTAGCCGCTATTGCCTAGCAGGGATGGACTGTAACGCCGCTCAGTTGGCAAACAATGTAGAGCGATCTCTGATGATCGTGACAGCATTGGCCCCTGAATTGGGGTACGACAAGGCAGCCGAGATCGCCAAACATGCCCAGCAACAGGACCAGACTATCCGTGAAGTCCTGATAGAGCAGGACATTCTCAGCGGTGAGGCTTTCGATGCATTAATCAGAGAGCATGTATTGGTCGATCGCTAGGGCCTGTTAATACGCATTGAATCATTGCTACTGAAGGGCAGTTTTGTCCTCAACAAAGGCAGAGGAAGTGAGAATAGTGGTTCTATTTGAGCGACTGAGAGCCTGCCCCATGAACGCAGTGAGTGCTTTGGGTATAACGCAGATGAGGGCAAAATTGGCCCCAGCCCTACGGGTTGTTACCCAAAAATGTCCACTTGGCGTTGCGCCTCGCTCATTTAGAGCCACCAAATCACGCTCACCGCGCCTGAATTCGGCATTGTTGGATAAACAACCGCGGCTATTCAATGCATATTAACAGGCCCCAACTTGGTCATCAGGTACTTTCTGGTAGGTTTGTTAAGCTGCGTTCAATCGAACCAGTGTGCAAGACGTTGTCGCGCGCGATCTTTCACTTGTTGATCAATATAACCGGCAAGGGTGGCAACCGCGCTAGCGATAACCGCAAGGTCATCCACATAGCCTCCGGGGATGAAATCCGGAATGGTGTCTGTAGGTAGAATAAAGTAGGCCAAGGCACTGTATCCCGTGGCCTTGGCCCAGGCCGGGGTATCCGGCCGTCTGGCGGCGTAATGGAGCCACAAACACTTCTCAATTAATTCACGGCCAGCTGTCTTTGCTGCATGCCTGACTTTGATCCAGAAGTCAGTACCGGAATAGCGGAGCTTTTTTTCCACCTTGATAGGTGCTGTGCCTGTTTCTGTCACCATAAATAAAGGTTAGTCGGATCCTGATCGAAGTCAAAAACAGTTTGGAGAACAAAAAGCGATATCCAGTCAATGATTTTTGAAAAGCCTTACATTTGCTCCATTACCTCAATCCCGAGCAGGTTCAGGCCCTTGGCCATCACTCTGGCGGTGAGTTGGGAAATGGCCAGTCGGCTGGATCGAGTATCTTCTACCACATCTTGCCTGAGGATCGGACAGTGCTCATAGAATGTCATGAAACTGCTGGCTAGTTCGTAAAGATAATTACAAAGAATATGGGGATAGCCATCAAGGGCCAGTTGTTCAAGAGTCGTCCCAAACTGTAGAAGTTTCAGAGCCAGATCTTTTTCCTGTTGTGTCGTGAGAATAATGTTTCCTGTCGAACAATCGAAGTTGATCTCAGCCCGGCGGAAAATACTGCGGATCCGGGTATAGGCATATTGTAGATAGGGCGCGGTGTTGCCCTCGAAGCTGAGCATGCTGTCCCAGTCAAAAATGTAGTCGTTGGTGCGTGTTTTACTCAAATCTGCGTACTTGATGGCACCAATGCCCACTTTTCGTCCAATGGCGGCAACCTCATCAATGCCGAGTTCGGGGTTCTTTTCTCTCACTAGTGTACAGGCGCGCTCAATACCTTCCTGGAGTAGTTCCGTGAGTTTGACGGTCCCGCCAGTACGGGTTTTGAACGGTTTGCCGTCCTTACCCATCATGGTGCCGAAGGGGAGGTGTTCGAGTGCTATCTCTGTATTCACAAACCCGGCCTTTTTTGCCAGTGTGAATACTTGTTTCATATGGAGTGATTGCCTGGCGTCGATAAAGTATAGAACGCGATCCGCCTGTAATGTCATGCTGCGGTGGCGCAGTGCAGCAAGATCAGTTGTTGCGTAGAGGAAACCTCCGTCAGATTTCTGCACAATGACGGGGCTGGGCTTTCCTTCTTTATCTGCCAGTTCTTCGAGAAAGACGACCTTGGCGCCCTGGTCTTCAACGAGCAGTCGCTGTTGCTCTAGCGATTCAATAATCCCTGCCAGATCTTCGTTGTAGGCGCTTTCTGCCTTGATATCACTGTGCTTCAGTGTGACGTTGAGGTTTAGGTAGACGGCCTCACTGTGTGTGATTGAAATGTCGATAAAACGCTGCCAAAGCTGGCGGCAATGGTGGTCACCTGATTGTAGTTTGACCACGTATTGACGCGCCTTCTGCGCAAATTTTTCATCTTGGTCAAAATGTTGTTTGGCCTGTTGATAAAAAACCTCGAGATCCCCCAGAGCCAGTTCAGGTCGCTCCCCTTCACCCAAATGCCCCTCAAGCTCGGCAATTAGCATGCCAAATTGGGTGCCCCAATCCCCCATGTGGTTCTGACGGACCACGTCGTGGCCCACGAACTCAAGGGTGCGAACCACTGCGTCACCGATAATCGTACTGCGCAGATGCCCTACATGCATCTCCTTGGCCAAATTAGGCCCGGAATAATCAACGACAACTCTCTGTTGATTCGGCACAGGTACACCGAGTTTTTCATCCCCGATAAGTTTTTGTAACTGAGTTGCAATAAATTGGTTTGACAGGTGAATATTGATGAATCCCGGGCCAGCAATTTCGACATGATCAGCAATATCAGTCAAATCGAGATGCTTGATAATCTCGGCGGCCAAATCCCGCGGACGGCTCTTTAGCCGCTTGGCAGCTGCCATGGCACCATTAGCTTGAAAATTGCCAAACTCTGGTCTGGTACTGAGGGTGATATTGGCCGGGCAGTCATCAGGCATGTCTGCTGCTGACATGGCAGCCCGTACACGTAGTTCGATCAGGTTTTTAATACTCATAAGCGGGCAGGATGTGTCTTGTTAAGAGAAAACGGGATTGTAGTACCCCAAATCCAAAAAGCCAGTAGTGGCGGTTGATGGACAAAGGGGCTGCCAGTATAGTCGAAGATCATGTCTATGCCTGACAGTAATCCGGCATTACGTTGGTATTATCTCGAACAGTGGGTGATTTGAGATCGCTTTTTTGGTAATAGCCTTCTTCGCGTGAATATTTTCGAAACAGGCAAGTAGTTAGAACGTTCATTATTAAACGGTTTAGATTCTTTCGAGGTAGCATTGCAAGTTCAAAATATCATTGAAAACAAACTGACAGCGGCATTTACACCGGATTTTCTACAAGTGCTAAACGAGAGCCACATGCATGCGGTTCCCGTGGATTCAGAAACGCATTTTAAGCTGGTTATCGTCTCTGGTTCGTTTGAAGGGATGGGAGCTGTTAAGCGTCACCAGCGAGTTTACCAGCTGCTATCTGATGAGCTGGCTGGTGGCGTCCATGCCCTGGCACTGCATATCTTCACGCCAGATGAATGGCGAGAGCAAAAGTGTGCACCTTCGTCTCCGGACTGTATGGGGAAAAACGGCTAGTTCCTGAAGGTTTCGCTACCGTTGAGCGGAGTTTTGGACCACTGACAATCATTCACGGACAACAATAGGGGTATTACATGAAAAAGATGCAAGGTTTACTGGTGATGCTGATGATTCTATCCCCGACAATTTATGCTGGTGGAACGACTGATGCTGGTGCTGCCAGTGCCTATATTATTTCTCCCAAAGATGGTGAAACCGTAAGCAGTCCGGTGACTGTGCGATTCGGTTTGAGTGGTATTGGTGTTGCGCCGGCAGGTGTTGAGCGGGAACATACAGGGCATCATCATTTACTGATTAATGTTCAGCAATTGCCTGATATGGACAAACCGATTCCGGCTGACGATCAACACCGTCACTTTGGTGGTGGCCAGACTGAGGTGAGTCTTGAACTGCCTCCTGGCGAACACAAGCTGCAATTGCTCCTCGGAGACCATTTTCATATTCCGCACAACCCTCCAGTACTTTCTGAGCCAATAATCATTAAGGTGTATTGATCTAGCGCAAGTCGATGATTCTGTTTACTTAACCCAGATCAAATGGTGGTAGTGAAGCGCTTGGTTTAATGGCCTTGTCTTTTAGTGCTACCTTTCTGGAGAAAGTAAATGTTCAAGCAAAAAGCATTGTCGCTGGCAATTCATATGACCCTGGCCGGGAGTCTTTTGGCCGGGACCACAGGTGTTATGGCCTACGAGGCGGGAGATGTTATTGTCCGTGCAGGTGCCGCAACGGTTGAACCTAACGATGACAGCAGCCGTCTTACACTTAATGGTGCCGGGTTGCCGAACAGCAAGGCCTACGTCGATTCCGACACTCAGCTCGGTCTTACCTTGACCTATATGTTGACGGATCACCTGGGTTTAGGCCTGTTGGCAGCCACCCCCTTTAAACACGATATTAAAGCCAAAAATTTGTTGGTTCCCGGAAAGATTGATGCGGGTTCGACCAAACATTTACCACCTACCCTGACGCTGCAATATTTTCCGATGAAAGCTGAGTCCCGCTTCCAGCCCTATGCCGGGGTCGGTATTAACTACACAAAATTTTTCGAAGAGGATGTTGCCAGTGAACTTGAGGGTATTGTCGGTGCAGGCGGCAAGTTAAAACTTGATGACTCCTGGGGTGTGGCGTTTGAACTGGGTATGGATTATGCGTTGTCCGACCGTTGGGTAGTCAATGCCGCAGTGTGGTATATCGATATCGATACCGATGCGAAATTCAATTTCCCGGGTGCTGAGGTGAAGACCAAGGTGGATATTGATCCACTGGTCTATATGGTGGGTATAGGCTACAAGTTTTAACTAAGAACTTGGTTAGCTAGTTGTACAAAAGCCGGTTTCATAAACCGGCTTTTTTGTTTCTGTATCAATTAAAAGCCAGAACAGGGGGTTAATTGAAAAAACTTAGTTGGCGAACTCGCGTAGTTTGTCCAGGTTGAGCAGTTCTACTTCCTTTTTATCGACCTTCAGCAATGCCTGTTTTTGAAAGCGACTTAATACCCGGCTGACCGTCTCAACAGTAAGTCCCAGATAATTACCGATGTCTGCACGTGACATCGGTAATCTGAACCGTGTGGCAGAGAGTTTAAGTCGGAAATTGCGGTTTGAAATACTCATCAACAGTGTTGCCACCCGCTCCTCGGCCGTATTTTTGCTGAGTAGGCTAAGAAGTTGTTGATCCCCAGTGATTTCGAGGCTCATCAACTGGAAAAAGTGGCGTTGCAGTGTGGGGATGGCAATGCTCAGTTCCTGAAGACGGTTGAAAGGGATTTCACAGACGGAGGAGGTTTCCATCGCGACGGCAGAATTGGTGTATCGATTCTGGCCTATACCATCCATACCGAATATCTCCCCCGGGAGGTGAAATCCAGTCACCTGTTCCTGGCCACTATTGCTGATTGTATAACTTTTGATCGAGCCACTGCGAACCGCAAAGACAGAATCGAATTCTTCCCCAGCATGGTAGATATGGTAGTCCTTTTGAAGAGGTTTTCCTCGCTGAATGATTTCGTCCAGACGTTCTACTTCCTTGGTTTGCAGTGCAAGCGGGAGGCAGAGCGCATTCATGCGGCAGTCACCGCAGTGGAATGTATTATTGTGGGGGCAGACCGAATCCATCAGACATCTCTCTGAGCCTATTATGTCTCATTATAGCGACGATCATGATAACGGTCATTAATGACCGTTACATCGACACGCCTGGAGACTATCGCAGAAATATCGGAGATGGTCGAGACCCTGAGTGGACAGCACCAAATAATCAGACTCTCTGGTGAGCCAGCCCATAGACAGAGCATTTTGGAAAAGTTTGGCGAGCTCCGGGCATAACTTGATGGTCAGGTCACAACTGGTCAGACGTACCCGATGAAAACAGAGTAACTGGTTGACCAGTTGCCAGGGTGGCAGGTTTTGCGGTTGATGATCTGGAAAGAGCCCTGTGCAATGTACAGGAAGATGCTTTTCATCAAGTGCCTGTCGATAGTCGTGAATTGAGTCGGTATTCTGATAGAAGCCATCACCAAATTTACCCAGTGCTCCAAGGCCAATACCAACCCAGTCTATCAGGCTGTCTCTGGCCATGCCCCAGGGGGTATATTGGAGAGCCTTGATCTGGCGAAGTTGCAGAAGTTTGTGCCCTTGAATGATAAAAAAACGATCCGCCAAAAGTTGATAGTGTTGACTGCTCATTCTCTGCGAGAGTTGGCTGAGGGTTGCTGCACCCTCCATTGTTTGTAGCCCCTGTAACTCAATAATTGCCGGTTGATAGCGGATTAACTCTGTGAGCCAGTGGTCCAATGTATCCGGGTCGGCCTGATTGACCTGCAGGCAGCAGTGCCACTCTCCAAAGTGAAAGTCACTGGCTGTTGTCAGGATCGATGTAAACTGCTGTTTGTGGGGTGGTATTGCGGCATTAATGGTTAGTCGGAAGCAGTCAAAATGCAGTCCTTTCATTAAGGCCAGTTTTTCGGCAGTTATATCTGTAAGCGTGCATTCAAAACCGTATTCACACGCTTTCTTGTTTCGGGGGTTAAAATAACTGTTGGATAAAAAAACCAGTTCTGTGAGTTCACCCCTGTTCATGCCTTGTAATGGCCTGTTTCTGAGCCAGAATTTCACCAAAGGCTGGTATCTGAAGACAGGCTGAATCAGCTCAATCTCCCTGCTGACCAGCTCGGGATAAGCGCTATTGGCATTGCTCGGAATATAAAGGTTCAGCGCAATCGGTGAGATTGACGTGCGCCGCTTCCTCAGTTGTTCCTTGGGACAACTGACCAGGGATTTGAAAAACTCTGCCTCAATATCAGAGTGAGGGCAGAACAGGTTGTTGGCTAACGTCGCAACTTGCATTTGCCGGCTGACTCACAGGTGACAATAGGATTAGTTGCTGAGGTTAAGCGGAATTACTGAATCTCCCCATGATATGGGTCAAATTTATGATGTTAGGATGCATGAGCTCCATCATGAAATGGATGAAAAAAGGCGTGATTGCCGTCAACAGGTTCGGTTGACGACCTTTATTACCTAGTCAAAATGCCGGGCTCAATGCTCTCAGAAGGGAAGGTCCACGTTATTCCAGAGACGCTTTAGTCGCGTATCACGACCACATCCATTTCGGTAATAACGATAACGCGCAGGATTTTTCAGATAGTAATCCTGGTGATACTCCTCAGCGGGGTAAAATTTACTGGCCGGTAGAATTCGGGTGGCAATCGGGTTGTTCAGAATGTTGCTGTCGATTAATGCGCTTTTACTGTTCCGGGCGGCGGTTCTTTGTTCGTCATTCAGGGGGAAGATAGCACTGAGATATTGACTTCCCCGGTCACAAAACTGGCCTTTACCATTTTCCGGATCAATATTTGTCCAGAAAGTTTTCAGCAGTGCCTCATAGCTGACCTTTTTTGGGTCGTAGGTGACCTCTACCACCTCGAAATGACCGGTTTTGCCACGGGTGACCTCCTCGTAGGTGGGGTTCTCGGTTTTCCCTCCCGTATAACCCGAGATGGTGCTGATCACGCCCTCCAGTTTGTCGAAGGGTGGCTCCATGCACCAGAAGCAGCCACCGGCAAAGAGGGCCTTTTCCGTATCGGCGTAGGTTGTGAGGGGAACCCCAGTCAATAACACCAGAAAAATAATTTTTTTTATCATTTGATTTGCCCGTTGATCTATCCGGTTAAGCTCCTTTGACCCGTGAGGGTAGACAGGGTTCAGAAGAAACTGGCCGGTGTTTATTTTAGCTAAAAGGGACCGAGTGACTTACCCATAATATGGATTGAGGCTATGATCGAGATCCGTTCCAGGTACTATTATGCCGTTTCAATCGACCCTCCAATGCTTTTCGCTGCAAAGCTTCCCCGATCATTATCGTCAGGGCTGTGAGCTATGGGAGAGGGCGCTTGAATCCCAGAAACTGCCGTTCACGCGGCTTGATTTCACACTCTCTCCACAGGATAACCTACTGTGTCAAACCGGGTGGATTGGTAATCTGGATGCCGAAGCTGTGTTGGTTGTCATCGGTGGTACACACGGTATCGAAGGTTTTACCGGGACTGCAGTACAGGTTGACTGGATGCAAATGGTTGCCAATGGCCTCATAGCGCTTCCGGATCATACGGCGATGTTGATGATAAATGCGCTTAACCCGTGGGGGTATGCCAATAATCGTCGTTGTGACGATCAGGGCATTGATGTGAATCGGAATTTTATTGATTTCAGTCAGCCGCTCCCGATAAATCCGGGGTATGAGGAGTTGCAGCCTCTGCTTGGTATCCGTGATAGAGACGCCAGAGCCAAAGCCATAGATGGCTATTGTCTGCGGGTGGGCCAGCGGCCCTATGAAATTGCATTCAGTGGTGGCCAGTTTAATGATCCTGCCGGGCCATTTTACGGTGGACAACGCCCCGGATTCAGTCGGGGAGTGATTGAGTCCCTGATACGGCATTATTCTCTTGCCAACCGGTATTTGGCCGTTGTCGATGTGCATACCGGTTTGGGGCCCTATGGGTACGGTGAGGTTATCTGTGACCATCCGCTGGGCACTGATGGCTTAATGACAGCCATTGAATGGTTCGGTCCGGGTTGCGGTCTGCCCTCGACAGGCAAGTCCAGCTCCGTGCCAAAACTGGGTCTGCTCGATTACGCATGGCATCAGGTTATGGGGCCGAAGAGCTGCTTTGTGACGCTGGAATTCGGCACAATGGGCACTGCGGCACTTTTTGATACGCTCCTTGACGAAGCCAGTGCCTGGTCCAGTTCTGAATGTGCCTCGAGCCACTCAAAGGCAGTGGTGGCTGAGCAGATGAAAGCACATTTCTACCCTAAGGACAATCACTGGCGTGAGGCCGTGATATTTCGGGCGAGGCAGGTGCTTCATCAAGCGCTTGTGGGGGTTTCATGAATCAGCTACCACTATCAATACGCCCTGTTTCACAGGAGGATCTCAGTGCCTTGCTGCGGCTGGAAAATAAATGCTTCACTACTGACCAGCTAAGCCGCCGTAGTTTCCGGCACTGGATACAGGCAGAAAACTGTGCATTTATCGTTGCGGAATACGGCGACGTTATTGTCGGTTACAGCCTGATTATTTTCTTTAAAGGTACAACGCTGGCACGACTCTATTCAATTGCTACTGATCCTGATTATCGTGGGCGTGGTATTGCCAGGACATTGATGGAAGCCGGTGAACAGATCAGCAAGGATGCCGGGAGAGTATTTCTGCGCCTGGAAGTGAGTGTGGATAATACAGCCGGAATCGCCCTCTACGAGTCCATGGGGTACCAACCCTTTGGTATTTATCGTCATTATTACGAAAACAGCGATGATGCACTGCGTATGCAAAAGTGTATTCGCGCCGCCGGTTGCCGAAAACCGGGCCATTCCCTGGATACAGCAAACAACGACTTTTACCTGTGGGCCGGCGGCATTGATGATGGCCATGCGAGGGCTGTCAAAAAATTATCAACCGACCCAGCATGAAGAACTGCAAATCTGGCGCGAAGCTACCACGATTTTCATGACATCTGGCCATGGCGGTTGCCATCCGATCGGTCTGGCTTTGGCCGCCACACACCGGAATTATCCAGTGGAGGTCTGGATTAATAAGGAAACTACCTTGTTTGTTGATGGGGTGAGAGGAGAAAATAAAAAACGGGTATTGGAGCTTGTCCACCAGGATTTTGTTCTGCAGGCAAAAAAGGAAAAAATAAAAGTCCGGTATAGAGACTTCCATCACTCTCATCTGATCAGTGAATTCAAGAAAGGCAACATACCGATTATTCTGATCAGTACCTATCGCCTCGACGGTAGAAAGGCCCCTCATTGGGTGACTATGAGTGGGTATGATGAGGATTGTCTATATGTGCATGATTCCGATCCGGATCCCGATGAACAGAGTGCCAGTGGCCTAGACAGTCAACACCTGCCTATTGCCCATGAAGATTTCCTGAAAATGTCCCGGTTTGGCAGAAACCCGATTCGCACAGCGGTCATTGTCAGGAAGCGCACGAGTAAACGGCTTTGGTAGAAATCAGTAGCCACATCTCCTTGATAACCATTTATTTTAAAGTGGATGTGAGCAANGCGGGAATAANTTCNGCTGCTACGGGTTTACTGAAAAAGTAGCCCTGATATTCATCGCANCCGTGATCCTTCAGAAATTNCCACTGTTCTNTTGTCTCCACTCCCTCNGCCACGGTTTTAAAGCCCAANCCTTTTGCGATGCCGATAATGGCTACCACAATGGCCTGATCCTCTGCGTTNTTGCCCAGTCCGTCNACAAACGATTTATCAATTTTGAGTTTTTTTACCGGATAGCTTTTCAGNTANCTGAGTGATGAATAACCCGTGCCGAAGTCATCAATNGAAAGCGTGATGCCCAGNGCCTGTAACTGATGCAGNGTGATCAAGGTCCTGCTTGAGTGCTCCATTGCGATGCGCTCCGTTAANTCGAGCTCNAACATTGCGTGAGGCANTTGATATTTCTCAAGTATGNTATCTACCGTTTGAGAGAAGTNATCCTTGTAGATTTGTANTGCTGAAAGGTTGACCGCAANNGACGTGAGCGNTANCCCTTCAGATAACCAGGNNGCCTGTTGCCTGACGGCGGTTTCNAATACCCAGTTACCGATATCAACAATCAGACCACTTTCCTCTGCTATNGGGATAAAGCGACCGGGATAGATCATGCCCATCTCAGGGTGCTCCCATCTGACCANNGCTTCGACNCCAAAGATTTTGCCGGATTGCATATCAACCTGNGGTTGATAGTGGANAGCCAGNTGTTGTTTGCCAATGGCTTCCCGTAACTCATTTTCAATCAATAGTGTTTCGTCGGCGTCACTACGCATGACTTCGTTGAATATCTGATAGTTATTGCAGCCTTTTTGTTTAGCCTGGGCAAGTGCGGCATCAGCGGATTGGATTAGTCGTTCAATATTACTGCCGTGATCAGGAAAAAANGCAATACCTATACTGGCGGTAAGGGTAAGACGACGTTCTTTGATATCCACTGGGTAGGTAATGATATCCAGTAACTCTTGAGCAATTCTCTTGACCTGACTGGTATCGACACCCGGCAATAGCAAACAGAACTCATCGCCTCCTGCTCTACTGAGAGTCGCACTCAGATTCAACTCTGCGGTAAGTCGCTGGGAAANTTGCTTCAGAACCTCATCGCCAACACTGTGGCCNAGGGAATCATTGATGATACTGAAACGATCGAGATCAATAAAAAGCAGCGATACCTGCGTGCCGGACGCTTTTGCCGCTGCCAGAGCCACACGAGCTTTCTCATTCAGCAGTGTGCGGTTTGGCAGGCCAGTCAATGCGTCGTAATTACTTAGATAGCGTATTTTCTCCTCTTTTATACGGTGTTCGGTAACATCTGTTGATATGCCACACAGGGCATAGATCTGGCCGTTGATATCCCGCAAGGGGAGCTTGATTGACCAGAATATTCGGGTCACACCACTGGTTTTAACGGTATCGGTCTCTTCGCATTGTATGATTTCCCCGTGCTCAAAGACCCTTCTATCATTTGCCTGTATACGCTTTACTGTGTGTGGGTCAAAAAATNTATCATCTCCAAATCCGATGACNNCTGATTTNTCAACNNTCCANAACTCAAGTATCTGTTGATTCACGAAGGTATAGTGCCCCNTGGTATCCTTGAGATAGATGCAGGCGCCAATATTTTCCATTATGGTTTTCATGGTAGCCTCGTTTTTAGCGAGGGCTGTCTCCATGGCCGTTCTTTGANTTTCCCGGTCAAAATTATCCAATGCAAAACTGATATCACTGCTCATTTCCATGAGTANGTTGATGGCATCTTCATCAAAGGCTGCAGGTTTGCCGTGATAGACGTTAAGCACAGCAAAGGGCTTGCCCTGTCGTTGTATGGGNAAAGCGGCNGCTGATTTCCAGCCAAACTGTCTGGCCCGTTCATGCCAGGNCCTGGTACCTGNATCAGTTAGATAGTGATTAATGACAACAGGGTGNTTTTCGCGCATGGCCGTGCCAGTGGGGCCNTGNCCCTCCGGNACATCCTTGCAAATCGAGGCGCGAAGGGTATCANTGTAATCGNCCTCNCTACCGTAGCTGGTNAGGGGGATGATATCCGCGGTNTTTTCATCCAACAGGCCGATCCAGGCCATTTTCATCCCACCAAACTNGACTGCCATCTGGCANACAAGNGGAAATAGNTNATCCTCAGAATCCATTCTGACAATGGCCTGATTGANCTGGCTCAGTGCGTGATAGAGATGGCCAAGACGTAAAGCTCGACGTTGATTCTGATTTCGGCTTTGGCTGAGTGTCAGAACCAACAGTGCCAATACGAGGCTGAGTGTGACACCGGTCGTGGTGATCACCCATGGATGAGTGGAAAATATGGCCCTTTCTCGAAATGCCGGTGTACTGCTCAGTAACAATGTCCATTTTCTGTGGCCGATATTAATTTCCTGCTGATACTGCCATTCGCCCAATACTGTTCGCTGCTGATGGGGAATGGCATCACTATGAAAGAGCAGGGTCTGGCTATTGCGGGCCGAGAAGTCGTGGATTTCAATGTCGATATCCGGATTCATCTGATGTTCAAGGCCCGTTAGCAGATCTTGTACCCGAAATGGCACATCTACCCAACCCAGTAGGGCTGCTCGACGTTCCTCAGGAGTTGCCAGTTTATGATCATGCTTGTACACCGGCAGGTACATAACGAAGCCTGGAACATCCTGCTTTGACTGATCCTGAGCCAGTTTCAACGGACTGGTGATAACGATAGTACCCGTGTCTCTGGCCATTTCGGCTGCTTCACGAGCTAATGGATTGCTTAGAATATCAAACCCGAGGGCGGCAAGGTTGTCACCCTCCAATGGTTCAATATAGATAATGGGGGCCAATTCGTCTCGATTTCCGGCAGGAGGCGTTATTTGGTAATTTATTGGAAGCTCTCTGCGTACGGTTGCGAGGTGTGTCACCAGGTTCTTCCGTGTCACTAGGACAGCAAAGCCTATGCCCTGAACCCCCCTCAAATCCTTGGTAATATCCAGCGAATCAATGTAGCGCAAAAATTCAGGGTAGGTGATTTGTTCAGAACTTTGGAAAAATCCCTGTACACCGCGCATCACCACCTGATAGCTGTTGAGTTGTTGCGAAATAGTGGCTGCCAGCCGCTCAGACTCTGCCTGGAAATTCAGATTGACAGCTTGGTGTTGTTGTTTTTCAAAGTGGTGCCAGTAAGCCAAAGTGGCAGTGCCGCCAATCAGAAGAGTGAGTCCCGACAGTAGCCATGGCAAGCATTGGTTGTAAAATTTGCGCGGTGGGTTGATGTTCATGGCTGGAGACTGTATTCCTTTTACATGACCCAGAAAGTCGATCAGTCTCCATATAACCATCGTTTGGAAAACATGACAATCATGATGGCGCAGGGCGGACTTAATAAGCCAAATTACGCCAGTCGGCTTTTAGAGCCTGGGCTTACAATCTATCGATAAAATATTGGCAGACTTGCTCGTGACCACGATTAACGACACTTTTGACAGTGGTATCTGCTGCAGTTGTTACCTGAAAAATACAGGTTGCCTGTACAGACCGTTTGTAATTAGAGTAGGAAGCAATTTCAACTGTCTCTGTTCGGGTCCAACGATAGATTTTCCCGCCTCCCGGCAGCTCCGTCACAGAGTCCGGTGTTGGCAGTTTCTCTGCCAAATCATCGATAAAAAGGCCATGCCACTCTCCCGGTTGTGTTGAGCTGACGCTGGCGTCAGTGGATGAAGTTGTGCAGCTGGCGACAAATATACAGGCAGTGAAAATTACCAGGTACAAGTAGATGGTAGAGTTCATTTTTCTGGCAGCCAGTATAATTTCTGTGTATCACAGATTATTAAAAGTGGTCGAATCTTGTTAGACAATAGCAGAAGTTGACCCGGAAACAGAGATCCATGATCTCTGACTCGGGGATTGCAGGGGAGGTGGAGGAATACGAACAGTGGGCGGAGAGAAGGGCGATGAACTGGATTGACCGGTCACGAGAAGTTTTCAGCTCAAAAGAAGCGATTCTCTATCTTACACAACCTGCCAGTATGTCTCAGCCCAAATTGCGCTGGCTTTCATCGTCTTGAAGCTGCCTTGGTGGTAGCCAACAAAGAGCGAACCGTCTTCACGGACTTTATAGACGAGCGCTTCAACACCTTCTGTTTCTTCAGATAGTTTGAGAATAATCCAGTCGCCGCGATTGATATCGGGTCTTTCCATCACCATAACCTTTTGTTTATTAATGTTTCAAAAAAAAGCCCCTGCAGACAAGGGCATTATAAAATTGGCGGAGGGACAGGGATTCGAACCCTGGGTAGGCTATTAACCTACGCCGGTTTTCAAGACCGGTGCTTTCAACCGCTCAGCCATCCCTCCTGTGATTGTTCTTGTGGCTTGGTGCCCGGGAAGCAACAAAGTCAACTTGACCCAGGCCACAAAATAGCGGCAGATTATACAGCGGATTCAACCGCAGACAAGGCCAAACTGCACTCGTCGACAGCTATTCCATCACTTTTAAACAGTTTCAGTTTTCGATGCCCCCACTGCTTTTTCAATGGCTGTCGTTTCTGAGGATCCGGCTTCCTTAACCCTGTTTTTTGTTCGAGGATCATTGATCGCCCGGGGAATATTAACCGGCTCAACAGTGACGGGGGAAGGCTGCGATGTGTCCAGTGGCTGCGGAAGTGGCTTGGTGCGTGTGTCAGTAGCAATATCTATTTTTTCTACGGGGCGAGGGGCAATTCTCGGGTCATTGCTGGCCCGAGTCGGTTGCTTCTGAGCATCGTCAATGAGCTCAGGTGCAGATTCCTCCGTGGGTTCAAGTGCAGATTCCTCCGTGGTGTCAGAAACAGCCTCATCTACGGTGTCAGGAATAACAGCATTGTGCGAGGGGGTGAGGGGTTCTTCACTGGTGGCGGCTCCCATGTGGGCAGCAGAGGAGGATGGCTCTGCTTTTGCTAGGGGCTCGTTGACATCGGGAGTCTCGGTATTTTTTCTGGCCTGTTCTGCCTCCCCGTCTTTCTCTTCCTCTGTGTTTGTCTCAGCAGGCTGACCAGGTTTGTCTATTGCTTCAATGTCCAACGTCTCATCTGCCTGTTCGTCGACCTCAGTGGTGACTTCTGACGTGGGCATTTCAGCATTTTTGTGATTCGCAGCGTTGTCAGAATCCACTGATAGATTTAATGGCCCCTGGTTGTTAGTTTCTGCCTGATCCGACACCAATGCTGTGTCATTAGCCATCGTTGGCTCGGCCAAATCTTTATCTGACTGCCTGGATGGTTTGTCAGTATCGCTGGACAATGGGCTTTTTTCCGTGTCAGTCACGGTTTTTGTCTGGTCGGTCAATGGTTCCGTTTGCAGTGTTTCAGCGACAGGAGCCTCAACAGCTGCAAGTAGTTCCGCTGGAACTTCCTGGCGTTGACGGCGTTGGCGAGGAGAGCGCCGTTTATCGCCCTCCCGGCGGGGTGGTCGGGTGCTGTTTGAGGTCTCTTCTTCCCGATCAGTCTTTACGGTATCCGCCTCAGGTTGTTTTTCCTGCTGAGGTTTGCGGTTCTGCCGTGGCTGCCGGGGTTTCCTTTCTCCACCCTCTGGCGTATTGCTGTTGTCGCGCTGATCGGCCTTTTGGCCGCCAGGTTTGTTGCGATTGCGGTTGTTGCGGCGAGCATCAGAGCGACGGTTGCGTCCCTGAGAGCGGCCATCGTGTTTATCGCGTTCTTTTGAACCCGGTTTTTTGTCGTGTTCAACCGGCTTTTCAGCTTTACCGAAGAGCAGGTTGAGCAGGCGGCGCAAGAGTCCGGGTTTGCCAGTTTTTTCGACAATTTTTGTGATTTTTTCTAGAGGTACTGGCGCCGGTTGAGAGGGCGTTGGCGTTTTGACCGCCGGCTGTAAAGCCGGGGGGACAGGTTGGACATGGTCATTCTCCGGAGCGGCAAAATCCTCGGATAATGTATCGGTAAGGCGGTAACTATACTCGCTGGCAAGACCGTCCTGTTCCCGAATACGCTGCACTTCGAAATGTGGTGTTTCAAGCTTCTCGTTGGGAAGGATAATGATTTTCGAGCCGTGGCGTTTCTCAATCTCAAAAATCTCTTTACGCTTTTCATTGAGCAGAAAGGTCGCCACTGAGACTGGGGTTATTGCCCGGATTTCAGCACTGAACTCTTTTTGGGCCTCTTCTTCAACAAGGCGAAGAATGGACAGGGCAAGTGAGCGGGTACCCCGGATTGTTCCCTGACCAAGGCAGCGTGGGCAGACCTTCGAGGTAGTCTCTTCCAATGATGGCCGCAACCGTTGACGGGACATTTCAAGCAAGCCAAAACGGGAAATTTTACCCACTTGAACCCTTGCACGGTCCAGTTCAAGGGCGTCGCGCATACGATTTTCTACGTCGCGCTGGTTTTTGGTAGACCCCATGTCGATAAAGTCAATAACCACCAGGCCGCCAATGTCGCGAAGTCGCAGTTGACGCGTAATCTCATCGGCGGCTTCAAGGTTGGTGCGGAGCGCGGTTTCCTCAATATCACTGCCGCGCGTTGCTCTGGAGGAGTTGATATCAATGGATACCAGTGCCTCGGTGATATCAATCACAATAGAGCCGCCGGAGGGTAGCTTTACTTCTCGCTCAAAGGCAGTTTCTATCTGGTTTTCAATTTGGTAACGATTGAATAGGGGCAGTGGATCTTCGTAGTATTTCACCCGGCTCTGAAAGTTGGGCATAACCTGCTTGATAAATGCCGAAGCCAGCTCATAGGCTTCCCGATTATCCACGATAACTTCGCCGATATCCTGTCGCAAATAGTCGCGAACGGCACGAATAATGACGTTGCTTTCCTGAAACAGAAAGTGAGGAGCCTTGCAGTTGCTGGCCTCGACCTGAATGGTGTCCCAAAGTTGCAGCAGATAGTCAAGATCCCATTGCAATTCCTCTGCTGAACGCCCGATTCCAGCTGTGCGGACAATAACGCCTACCCCGCTTGGAATTTGCAAGTCTCGCATCGCGGATTTCAGTTCTGAGCGTTCTTCCCCTTCTATGCGTCGCGAAATCCCACCAGCTCTGGGGTTGTTCGGCATAAGGACCATATATCGACCTGCGAGGCTGATAAACGTGGTTAATGCCGCCCCTTTATTGCCGCGCTCTTCCTTTTCAACCTGGATGACGACTTCAGTGCCTTCCTTGATAACATCCTGAATCTTGATGCGACCATCGGCGTCTGATGATTTTCTGGAAAAGTATTCACGTGAGATTTCTTTCAGGGGAAGAAAGCCGTGGCGTTCTGCGCCATAATCCACGAAGGCAGCCTCAAGGCTGGGTTCAACCCGGGTTATTCTGCCTTTGTAGATATTTGCTTTACGTTGTTCTCTGGTACGGTTTTCCAGGTCGAGGTCATAGAGACGTTGTCCGTCGACCAGTGCTACCCGAAGCTCTTCTGGCTGGGAAGCGTTGATAAGCATGCGTTTCATTGAAGAATCCTACTGTCTTGCGCCTTACAAGAGCAGCAGAAGCACCACTGTAAAATGAGCAATATAACTGGATAAATAGCAAAGCAGTGTATACCACCTACACGGAGGAAGGCGATAGAAATAAGGTCATAACCCTTTGTTTTTAAACACTTTAGTTTTATCAATCACTGATTCTGTCCGGTATTCCCATCGAGTGTTCAACTTGATTGCTATGGTGCCACTTATTCGTTCGAAGAGGCAAAAGCCGAGCGGTAAAGTTTGCTAATGTAACCGGCAACTGGCAGGCGAAAATAGCACATGTCTGGCTGGCAATGCCTGGTGAACGATATATCGTTCAAAAAATCCTGTGGTAACCTCTGCGCATTCAGCGCGGTTTTCTGTGGCAGCTGTCCTCGCTGGTTTACGGGACAACTGGCGTAATAAATCAAAAGGGCTTTCGCCGCGTTGAGTGGGGCTGCTCTGTCCATATTGACTGGGTGAGAGCAGTCGTCTTTGCCGAACTAATTTCGGGCCCGATTCAACGTGGGGTTAATATATCAGCAATTGTCTTTCTCTTCAATTTGCAGTCCTGTGTAAATTGGGTTAATTGCATGATTATCAGTGATTTTTTCTTCTTCATGGGTGCTCCTGTCGGGGCTAACTGCTAGAATTCATCTCCTTTTTCCAGGCTCACCCTATGACTGAGATACAAAATGGCTCTTTAGGGGTCCACTTCGTTAAAATTGACGAGAACCATGACGGTCAGCGAATAGATAATTTTTTGCTGGGTCGGTTGAAAGGTGTGCCGAAATCGCGAGTCTACAGAATCCTTCGCAAAGGTGAAGTGCGCGTGAATAGTTCCCGGGTCAAGGCAGAATACCGCCTGCAGGTCGGTGATGTGGTGCGAATTCCACCTGTTCGGGTAGCGGGGCGTGATGTGCCAGCGGGTCCCAGTCCAAAGTTGCAGCAGTTACTTGAGCAGAATATTGTCTATGAAGATGCCGCGTTCCTGGTGGTCAATAAGCCAGCTGGCCTGGCGGTTCATGGTGGCAGTGGTGTCAGTCTCGGCCTGATAGAGTCGTTGCGTGCCGCTCGGCCGTCTGCACCGTTTCTGGAACTGGTTCATCGTCTGGATCGGGAGACATCCGGTTGCCTGATGATCGCCAAGAAGCGATCCATGCTGCGTCACCTTCAGGAGGAAATGCGTGCCGGTCGTGTAGTCAAGGTTTATCAGGCGCTGTGCTGCGGCAATTGGCCGAAAGGGATGAAGCGGATTAACGCGCCACTACGTAAAAATGAGCTGAAGTCGGGCGAACGGATTGTCAAGGTGGACCCGGAGGGCAAGGCGTCAGTCACACATTTTCAGGTTTTGCATCGCTACCGAGGCGCGACTTTGCTCGAAGTGGCTCTGGAAACAGGGCGTACCCATCAAATTCGTGTCCATTGCCAGTTCGCAGGTTGCCCGCTGGCGGGGGACGAAAAGTATGCTGATGTTGAGTGTAATCGCCAAATGCGAGAGAAGGGCCTGAGGCGTATGTTTCTGCATGCGGGGCGGCTGGAAGTCAGTTTGCCCGATGGTCAGCTTGTTGAAATTCGATCGCCATTGCCCGGTGAGCTGGCGGCCTTGTTAGCTAACCTGGAGTAACTGTCGGTGCCCAAACTTTTGATCTTTGACTGGGACGGCACACTCTGTGATTCGCTTTCCCGTATTGTTTATTGTCTTCGTTGTGCGGCGGAGTCGGCCGGTTTGCCTCCTCCCTCCGATCCGGATGCCCGCAATATAGTGGGGCTGGGAATGGTAGATGCATTGACCACCCTGTTTCCCGGCATGGCGCGTGAGCAGATTGACCTCATGCGCGACAGCTATTCCCGGCATTTTGTCGAAGCAGATCGTGAACCATCACCTTTTTTTAGTGGGGTTTCTGAAACCCTGTGGCGTCTTAAGCACCAGGGCTATCTGCTTGCTGTTGCGACCGGTAAAAGTCGTCGTGGTCTGGACAGGGTCTTGCAGGCCCGCCAGCTGGACCAGTTTTTTGACGGCACCCGTTGCGCCGATGAAACGGCAGGAAAGCCTCACCCTTTGATGCTGATTGAATTGATGAAAGAGTTTGCGTGTTCTCCCGAGGAGTCAATTATGATTGGCGACACAGAATATGACTTGGCGATGGCTGCCAATGCCGGAATGTCGAGTATCGGGGTAAGCTACGGCGCTCATGATTCGAGGCGATTGAGTCAGTATCGGCCGCTGGCGTGTCTGGATAAATTTTCAGATGTTGAAGTGATTATAAAAAATATAAAAAACAGTAAGTTATAATTATTTTATAAATATTAAGTTAAGATGTTCATTAGCATTCGATTCAGGCTGATCAGAGGTAATCCAATCAGGGCGGTGGGGTCACTGCTGTAGACAGCATCAAACAGCGTGATGCCCAGTCCTTCACTGCGGAAGCTGCCGGCACAGTTATACGGGGTATCATTTACAAGGTATTCAGTAATTTCAGTGTCACTTAACCGGCGAAAGACAACCTCCGTTATCACCATGTCTACCTGACTTTGTTGGGTAGCGCTATCCAGCAATGCCAAGCCAGTCAGGAAATGAACCTTTTTGCCGGACTCTGAGCGAAGCTGCTTAAAGGCGCTGTCAAAATTGCCCGGTTTTGTCAGCAGTTTTCCTTCGTTAACTGCGACCTGATCTGAACCAATGATCAGGTGGTTATCAAAACGATGGGAGATTGCCATGGCCTTTTCCAGCGACAGGCGTTTGACCAGCGCTTCAGGGGATTCTGCTGGTTGAGGCTGTTCGTCAATGTCGGGCGAAATGATTTCAAATGGTATACGCAAGCGCTGCAACAGCTCTCGCCGATAGGGTGAGGAAGAGGCCAGTACGAGGTTTTTCATGATAAAACTCCAAATGATCTTTTATTGTCCTAGAGGGGGAAAATCAGGACTAAAAACCAGTGATATTGGACCCAGTTTTTCTTTGACAGATCAAGGTCATATCACTATTATGGCGCGCCTATGTCAATGCCCCCCATGAGAAGCTTCTTGCCGCGGATATTAGAGCCCCGCCGTCTTGCACATCAGGGTGTGGCGATTTCCGGCGAGCTGGATCAGGCTTTCTGTGACAGGTTGACAGAGGCAGTCATTGATATTATCGAACCCATTGACGTCGAACTGAGGTTTGATACAGCTGAACAGGGTCGCAGGGTACTGACGGGCTCCGTTTCAACCTCTGTATTGATTCCTTGCCAGCGATGCCTGGAGGCGATGCCGGTAGTGCTGTCTGCAGAGTTCAGATTGGGTATAGTCTGGTCAGAAGAAGAGGCCGTGTCGTTACCTAAAGACCTGGATCCATGGCTTGTCGACAGTGAAGCCGCAGATGTGGCTGAAGTGCTTGAGGACGAATTGCTTTTAACATTGCCGTTTGTATCCTACCACTCCAAGGATCAATGCAATGATGTGGCCGGTTACTCTACGGAAGAGCCTACCGCTGAAGAACCCGCTAAAAACCCTTTTGGTATTTTGGAACAACTGAAGAACAGTGGCTCCAATAATTAACAAGTAGTATTTTCAGGAGAAAGAAAATGGCCGTTCAAAAAAGTCGTAAAACCCGATCCAAACGCGGTATGCGTCGTGCTCACGATGCTCTGACGGGCCCCACCCTGTCTACCGATCCCGTTAGTGGTGAAAAGCACCTTCGGCATCAGGTTACTGCTGACGGCTTCTACCGCGGCAAGAAAGTGGTTTCTTCTGCTGAAGACTGATCCGCTGGATTAGATTTGTTATTTTTGGCTGGCTCATACTGTCTTGCCATTGACGCCATGGGCGGGGACTTCGGTCCTCGCGTAACCGTCCCTGCGACCCTTGATATTCTTCGCCAGCAGCCCAATTTACGGGTTGTTCTCTTTGGCGATGAACAACAGATCCAGCAACAACTCCGCCTTGCTGGTGATCATTTTCCTGAACGTCTTAAAGTCCGTCATTGCCCTCAGTTTGTCTCTATGGATGACAAGCCGTCATTTGCCCTCCGCAATAAAAGGGATTCGTCCATGTGGCTTGCTATTGAGCATGTTGCAAATAAACAGGCGGCGGCCTGCGTTAGTGCGGGCAATACTGGTGCGCTCATGGCCATGTCATTGTTTCAGTTGGGGGCCTTGCCCGGTATCAATCGCCCAGCGATCGGAGCCAGAATTCCAACTGCTCGTGGATTTACCTATTTGCTGGATATGGGCGCTAATTTAGAGTGCACCGCAGAGCAGCTGTACCAGTTTGGGCTGATCGCCTCTTTGGTGGTTGCGGAGGTAGATGGCAATACCAACCCGGCAGTGGGGTTGCTGAATATCGGTGTTGAATCACTTAAAGGGAAACAGGAAATCCTCGATGCCGCAGCTTTATTCAAAACTAATCCCGATATTCATTACATCGGATTTGTTGAGGCCGACGCACTCTTTAACGGAGAAGCCGACATCGTGGTTTGTGATGGTTTCAGTGGCAATATTGCTTTGAAAGCTGGCGAGGGTGTGGCAAAACTGCTTCAAAAGCAGATCAAAGATGCCATGAGTGAAACTGTATTGGCCCGGTTGGGTGCCTTGTTTCTGAAACCCGCCCTCGGACGGTTACTTAAACGTGTTGACCCGGCACGATATAATGGCGCCAGTTTTCTTGGGTTGCAGGGTGTTGTTATTAAAAGCCACGGTAGTGCTGATCAATGGGGTTTTGCCAGAGCAGTAGAGGTGGCGTTACATGAAGCAGAGCGGGATCTGCCAACATTGGTTGAAAAGCGACTGTCCGAGAATAATCAATAAGCTGTGGTAATACAGAGGTAATCAATGAAAAATAATCTGGCATTTGTCTTTCCGGGCCAGGGGTCCCAGAAAATTGGCATGCTCTCTGAGTTGTCAGAGAAGTACGCAATGGTACAGGATACTTTTGCTGAAGCTTCGGATGTGCTCCATTATGATCTCTGGGATATGGTGCAAAAGGGTAGCCAGGAAGATATTACGCTGACAGAGCGCACCCAACCCTTGCTCTTGACCGCCAGTGTCGCAGTCTGGCGAATATGGCAGCAAGAAGGAGGCGCCCGTCCGGCTCTGATGGCGGGCCACAGCCTGGGCGAATGGTCTGCCCTGGTTTCCTCTGGTGTTGTGGCCTTTGAAGATGCCGTGCGCCTGGTGCGTAATCGTGGTGCCTACATGCAGGAGGCTGTACCCAGAGGCGAAGGGGCTATGGCTGCCATACTGGGTCTGGACGACGACTTGATCACTGAAATCTGTGCGAAGGCCTGTGAGGGACAAGAGGTGTCTGCAGTCAACTTCAACTCCCCCGGCCAAGTGGTTATAGCGGGGAATTCGGCGGCCGTTGAGCGCGCGATTGAAAATTGCAAGCTGGCTGGCGCCAAACGTGCCATGCCGCTGCCCGTGAGTGCTCCATTCCATACTGGTTTGATGAGGCCCGCTGCGGATCGTCTGGCCACCGAAATCCTGGCCACCCAGTTTTCCGCACCGGAAGTACTAATAGTTCACAATGTCAATGCAAAAACCGAGTCTGATCCGGATCGTATCAAGCACTTGATGATTGAGCAGATTTTTAAGCCGGTACAGTGGGTGGAATGCGTCAATACTCTGGTTTCTTCAGGCATTGATACCGTGGTGGAGTGTGGTGCCGGCAAGGTATTGGGGGGCTTGTGTAAGCGTATCGCCCCCTCATTGACGACATATGCCACAGAAGACAGTGATAATTTGACCAAATCACTGGCAGGGTTGTAACTGCCTGCCAGTAGTAAAGGAGTAGTGATGAGTGTTATAGATAAAGTGGCTCTGGTTACCGGTGCTACCCGGGGGATTGGTGCGGCAATTGCCGATGGCTTGGGTGCGCAAGGTGCCATTGTTGTAGGTACGGCGACTTCCGCATCTGGAGCAGAGCAGATTTCTGCCAGATTTCGCGAAAAAAACATCAGGGGAGTTGGCATGGTGCTTGATGTCGCCAGTCAAGAGTCGGTCGACGGAGTGCTGACAGCTATAATCGAATCCTATGGTGCGCCGTTGATTTTGGTTAACAATGCGGGTATCACCAAAGACAACCTTCTGATGCGGATGAAGGATGAGGAGTGGTTTGATGTGATTGACACGAATCTCAACTCACTCTATCGCTTATCCAAGGCCTGTCTCCGTGGCATGAGCAAGGCCCGTTGGGGCAGGATTGTCAATATCAGTTCTGTGGTCGGTTCCATGGGTAATGCTGGACAAACCAACTACTGTGCTACCAAAGCGGGTGTTGGCGGTTTTACTCGCTCCCTGGCTAAGGAGCTTGGGCCCCGCAACATTACAGTAAATGCCGTCTCCCCGGGTTTTATTGATACTGACATGACAAAGGAATTGCCCGAAGCCAGCAAGCAGGCAATATTGTCGCAGGTACCGCTGAATCGTCTGGGTTCAGCTGAAGAGATTGCAGCAGTCGTGAATTTCTTGGTTAGTGATGGCGGCAACTACATTACCGGCGAGAATATACACGTAAACGGTGGCATGTACATGTCTTAACCTTTTGAAATATAAAATAAAAATAGGATTTTCCTGAAAGCGGTTACACACTGGGGGTTTTACAGGTAAAATGCGCGCCAGATGTGCCGTTAATTACAGATTTCTTGTTGTTGGGTAAATCTACACGCCAAGCAACAGACTAGCCTATAAGATTTAAAGGAGAGAATAAATATCATGAGCAGCATCGAAGAACGTGTCGCGAAAATGGTCGCAGAGCAGTTGGGTGTTAAAGAAGCAGATGTAAAACCTGAGTCTTCCTTTGTTGAAGATCTGGGCGCTGACTCCCTGGATACCGTTGAGCTGATCATGGCTCTCGAGGAAGAGTTTGATACTGAAATTCCCGATGAAGAAGCTGAAAAAATTGCTACAGTTCAGAATGCGATTGATTACATCAACGCAAATCTCGGTTAATAAAATTTACTAATCTTGATTGCTAAAAAACCGCTCTCACTGAGCGGTTTTTTTGTACCTGTCTTTTGCACGTTTATCTGTTTTAATTTGCACCCATGAATAACCACTCTCCCATCACCCAGATAAATGGTGAAGACACCAACTGCGTCAATGCGTTTGATCGTGGTCTTTACTACGGACACGGTCTGTTTGAAACAACAAGGCTGTCCGGTGGCACTATTCCTCTTTGGCCATTACATTGTAAGCGGTTGGCTGCAGGTGCCAGCCGCCTGGGGATACCCTGTGACGAGAGAATGCTGCTGGAATATCGGGATGCTCTGTTAGCGCGTTGTCCCGATGAGGGTATTGTTAAAGTTGTCCTGACGGCAGGGGTTGGTGGGGCAGGTTATCGGCCACCGGCGTCGGTTTCTCCCAACTATCTGTTTCAGTGGTTTCCGTTTCCCAAGTACAGCTGTGACTGGTCTTCCACCGGAACCCCCCTTTTTTTATGCAATCAAAAATTGGCGATTTCACCTTCGCTGGCCGGAATGAAACACCTCAACCGACTCGAACAGGTGTTGGCCAGAGCCGAGTGGGGAGATGAGTACCCTGAGGGGCTGTTGCTCGATCAGCAGGGGCTTGTGGTTGAGGGGGTGAGCAGTAATCTTTTTTGTTTTCGTGATGACCAATGGTTTACGCCGATCCTTGCGGACTGCGGTGTTGCCGGGGTGATGCGTGAATACCTGATGTCGGTACTTCTACCGGNANTGNCTGTTCCAGTGACAGAATCACGAATAACACTGGAAAAGCTGGTNTCTTCCGAAGAGGTATTCCTNTGCAACTCNGTCGTNGGTATATGGCCCGTGGTTTCACTNGCTGANNGGTATCATTGGCCNTTGGGTGAGCATGTCAAATCCATTCAACANCGNCTCNAGGANGTTTTACCGTGTTACGGNTGATNCATCGTTACTTNNTGCTTGCGANNTNCNCGTTNATNCTNGNTGCCATCGCTGTTTTCCTGGTTATCANCTGGCACCTGGATACTCCGATGCAGGTGGGTGAGGACGAATTTGTNTTCACTGTTCCTTCGGGTTCCTCGCTNACCNTGTTATCTCNCAGTCTGGCAGANAANGGCNTNTTGAAGTGGCCNGANGTACTGNTTNTCTGGAGTAGAATGACTGGGCAAAGCACNATCAAGGCTGGAGANTACAANCTNCAGCCGGGTGATACNCCCAGAGAANTGCTCNANATGTTGACGGAAGGCNGGGTTGTCCAGCATCANATTACCTTTCCCGAGGGNTTGCGTTTTGCTGAATGGCTGCATTTGCTGAATCAGCAACCGGGNTTGGTTAAATTGTTGNCNGGNTTGAGCGGTGATGAGGTNATCNAAACCCTGTCGCTGGAGATTGAACACCCCGAGGGTTGGTTTTTNCCNGATACATACAGNTATAGTTATGGCGACAGTGATCGTGATATTTTGTCNCAGGCCCANCANCGNATGCAGGCNGTNTTGGCTGAGGAATGGCAACAACGGACGTCGGACCTACCCTTTAACTCGCCCTATGAGGCCTTAATTCTGGCATCGATTGTGGAAAAAGAGACGGGAGTAACCAGTGAGCGGGGTGAGATAGCTGGTGTTTTTGTGCGACGACTTAAGCGTGGTATGAAGNTGCAGACAGATCCCACCATCATTTATGGATTGGGGGATGACTATCAGGGGTATATCAAGCGCCGGCATTTGCAAAAAGCGACGCCCTATAACACGTATATTATCGATGGACTGCCACCCACGCCAATTGCGATGCCNGGACGCGGCGCGATTCANGCTGTGTTAAATCCGCAAGAGGGNGACAGCCTNTTTTTTGTGGCAAAGGGCGATGGCAGTCACTACTTTTCCGCCAGTTATGAAGAACANTTGNAAGCCGTCCNANAATTNCAGTTGCAGCGGCGCTCCGATTACCGCTCAACNCCCCGCTAGNGAGCATAATGAATATCAANGAGATGAAGCCTGAAAGTGCCANGTTTATCACNGTGGAAGGNGGNGANGGTGTNGGTAAAAGCACCAATATGGCCTTTATCGGTGAATGGCTTGAGCGNCACAATATCCCNTATATTGCCACNCGGGAGCCGGGAGGGACCCCTCTGGCTGAAGAGATTCGAGCGTTACTGGTGAAACCTAGAGCGGAGCCNGTGGCNGAGAATACCGANTTGTTNCTNATGTTTGCTGCCCGCGCTCANCATATAGCAGAAGTGATTATGCCGGCCTTGCGCCGCGGCCAGTGGGTTCTCTGTGATCGTTTTACCGATGCNACCTATGCCTATCAGGGNGGCGGGCGNGGGATAGACAGAGCAAAAATNGCGCAGCTGGAAANCCTGGTACAGGGAGNGTTGCGNCCNGATATGACATTGTTGTTGGACATTNCAGTCAAACAGGGNCTGGCTCGGGCAAGGGANCGTGGTGAGCCNGATCGTTTCGAACNGGAAGANCTGTTTTTTTTCAACGCNGTTCGCGATTGTTATCTGCAACGTGCCAGTGAAGANCNGCATCGATATCGNATTGTTGACGCNTCGCTGCCGCTTGNCGATGTGCAGNGCTCTCTGGCCATNCATCTCAAGCAGTTTTTGGAAAGTAGCGCGTGATGTTGCCNNTAACNGAGCCNTATCCCTGGCAACAAAATCAGTGGANGCAGCTCAACAGGCTGATTAGCCAGGAAAAGTTGCCGCATGCTCTGGTTCTTTGTGGNCCTCGACATCTCGGTAAAGAACAATTTGGCTACGCCCTGGCGCAAANGCTTCTTTGTGACAATCAACAAGGGCAGGTGGCATGTGGTGTCTGTAAACAATGTTCGTTGTTTACTTCGCAAAATCATCCGGATGTTTTGCGGATAGTACCGGAGGAAGAGGGTAAGGCCATCCGGATTGACCGCATTCGTCAGTTGAGTGANTTCACTGAAAAGACNGCACAGCAGAGNGGNTGGAAGATTGTGATNATTTCCCCNGCAGATNCGATGAANATTAACGCGGCTAATGCCCTGTTGAAAACACTTGAGGAGCCNNCCAGNAAAACNCTGTTGATACTGGTCTGTCATCNGCTCTCAAGGTTATCGGCGACCGTGCGGAGCCGNTGCCAGAAAGTTGTTTTTCCCGTTCCGGCNCCGGCTGAAGTTCATGNNTGGTTGTCATCGAAGATAGCGGATTNCGATAGCANTGANGCTGAGCTANTGCNGTATGCCGAAGGNCGACCCNTGNTGGCGCTGGANTTTCTTCAGACNGANCTGCTGGAGATANGNCGNNCCTTCGATAAAATGCTCGATGAGCTGGCTTCTGGACAGTTGAGTGCTATTGTCTCAGCCCAGAAATGNCAGTCTNTNGACACANTGATGGCGATCGACTGGTTATACAGTCGGCTGGCCCTGGAATTGAAGACGAAAGAAATGCACCCTGGTGCCTACCGCTATCTGGATCGACTTATACAGATAAAANGACGGCTTCAGNCGGGGGGNAANCCCAATAAATCATTATTGTGGGAGGAGCTGATGCTGGATTGGCANCATCTANTATCACTGGCTCCNTCCAGACGNGCAGGGTAAGCTTGNAGCGAANNGTATNCTTGTTTAAAGAGGCAGNCANGTTGGCTGTCCCCAACGTTTGTATAGTAGACTTCTGTTAAATTTTTCGGGTTGATTATGGATATGGAAGCGTTTAGTGGTAGCGTTCGAAATGGTATTTTGAACCTTTCGATCAAAGANGAGCAGGCGNTATATGCTGCTTACATGCCGTTTGTTATCAATGGCGGTTTATTTATTGCTACACGAAAAAANTACAATCTTGGTGATGAGGTNTTCATNTTGNTGGATCTNATGGAAGAACCGGANCGTTTNCCNCTGACCGGAAANGTNATCTGGATTACCCCNAAAGGCATGGGCGGNAACCGTCGCGAGGGTGTCGGNATCCAGTTGAATGAAAAACACGGTGACATTCAGGGTAAATTTGAAACNTATCTGGCAGGTTTGATGGAAGCGGGCAAGCCCACCAATACCATGTAATTTCACAATCAACAGGCNTTAGACNGTGCTGGTGGATTCACACTGTCATCTGGATCATCTCAATCTGGACGACAATCACAGTTCTCTTTCCTCAATACTTGACGATGCNCGTCAGCGGGGCGTCGGTGCCTTTCTTGGCGTCGGTGTCGACCTGAACAGTTCGGCAAGACTGATTGAGCTGGCGGATTCCAATCGGGATGTTCTGGTTTCTGTGGGCGTTCATCCGCTCCAGGAAACGTTGCCTGCATTGCCTGAAGTCGATGACTTGATCCGAATTGCCAGCCATCCAGCCGTCGTGGCAGTGGGAGAAACTGGCCTGGATAACTATCACAGCCCGGACTCAGCGGCGTGGCAGGAAGAAAGTTTCATTCGCCATTTGAAGGTGGCAGATCAACTGAACAAACCCGTGGTTGTGCACACACGACAGGCTCAGCAACAAACGCTGGCTATTTTGCGAGCACATGTGAATCAGGATGTCGGCGGGGTTTTACACTGCTTTACCGAGACCTGGGCGATGGCTGAAGCCGCCATAGCGATGAATTTTTATATTTCCTTTTCCGGAATTATTACCTTTCGCAATGCCGCTGCCTTAAGAGAGGTGGTCAAGAAAGTGCCGCTCGATAGGTTGTTGGTGGAAACGGATGCGCCCTGGCTGGCGCCGGTACCTTATCGAGGCAAGCAAAACCTGCCCGGCCATGTGATAGAAGTGGCGCAGATGGTCGCCGATATAAAAGGTATTTCTTATCAGCAGGTTGCCGAAACGACGACCGCTAACTTCTCCGCACTTTTTCTCAGTGGACAATTGTTCAGGCATTCGTGATCGTCCAGCTTCCCTATGGCAAAAACTGCCTGCTTGGCTTTCTGCGATAATCACTTTAATGCACAGCTGACTACTTTCCTCCCAAGCATCGATGCTCCGGGAGGAAAGTAGGTCAGGGTGGGGCTGTTCTCGGAATTGCTCGTCACTCTTCTTTGTCTTCGACCTTTTGTTCTTCCTGTGAAGCAACTATCAACTGACTGGATTGGGCGATCTCTTCGTAGTCACTTTTTGCAAAAGTAAACAAGGTATCTCTATCGTTGCGCTGCACGAAGTGTTGTCCATTATTTTCGTGGAACGTATAGCGCCATTTGTTATCACCAGATGTGACATCCAGCTTTACGGCATGACCCTCGGCGAGATCAGGCTTGTCCTTCACCAAACCCGTCACACGGAGGTTTTTCAGGTTGCTGAGCAAATTCTCAATTTCCTGTTGATTTTTGGTCACGGGATTGGCTTGATTTTTCAGAACGGATGGGCTTTTGTGGGATAACTGCCAGCTTTCGCCACTTTTCACCAAGACAAAGTCAGCTCCCTCAATACGGTCAACGTTGTTAGCCGCCAACAGAGACCTGTCCAACCAGTCAGTGGTTTTTGGGGGTATATCGGCCAGTTCCAGTTCTACCACATAAACCTGGTTACTCCCGGCCTTTCTTATGTGTAGTTGTTTGAGTCCCGGCGATGAGCCGATCAGAATTTCACTGAGCAGGTTTTCTCCGCTGTGGATGGCTATTCGACGTTGGGCATTTTCTTGATCCACTTCGAAACGGGAGTGGCTGGTCTGGTTTGTGGCAACCGGCCATGTCACTTTAAGTTGTTCAAACTTCTCCAGTAAAGCATTCACTTTGTCGCTCTGGGCGAGCAGCCCATCTCCCAGTAATTGCCACTCGCCACTATTCTTGCTCTGGCCCAGGCCCAGTGAGACAGTGCCGGTTTCAGAGCTAATCGTGACCTTATCGACATTCTCCCAGTGGATATCCAGCAGAGCCTGGGGCAGGTTGCTGTTTGATTGATTCTGGGCATACCACCACAGACCTGCGATTACGATCAGCTGGATGGCCAAAAGGCCGCTCAACGCGGTTTTTGTATTCATCGTCTGAAGCTCCTTTATTTGGCTAACACATCGAGATAATGCTGTTGACGGGAACGCTGCTGTTTCCGCTGAATCAGTGCAATGATCGCCAATGCCAAAATAGCCAGCGCATAGTTCAGATACTCCCAGAAAATCTGGGTATCATGATCCATCGGTGGCAGTGTTCTGTTGAACTGACCTCTTGCTCGAATACTGAGCATGCTGGCGTCTTCCAGCGCCCAGTCCACCGTATTTGCCATCAACTGCATCGGATTCAGGTATTCGCTGCCCGCTGCGGAGTTCGCCATAGTCATGGTTTGATCGCGCAGGAAATCATTTGAGCTATACAGGATGATTCTCGCTGAGGATGGTGAGTGTTCGGTCACACTGGAAAATCCTGCAAGGGATGTCCTGGTTTCTGTGTCGCTTGACGCATCATCCTCTGCCATTAGTGGTGAGTCTTTCCCCGCAAAGTAAGAGGTGAAACGACCTTCACTGATAACACCGAGTAAATAGGATTTCTCCTCTTTCGGTAGTGGAAACGCTGCGAAACCGTTTTCGTCAATTTCGGGCATGATGTCCATGCTGTCGGATATCCAGGAACTCTCCGAGCTGCGAATCAATTCCGTAATCTCCCGATCGGTCTGCTTTTCAGCGTCGATGGTGATCGGTGAGGCCCAGGCTACTGTGACCTGTGGGACGTTGGCCGAAATTGGATTTCCCTCGTTTAATCCTTCCCCCCGAGCGTCGATAAAATAGGGGTAGTCAATGACTCGGATTTCCTGAACCCTATGGCCGCGCACATTACGGATCATGGGCATCGGGAAGGAAGCATTTTGAGTATCCAGAACCAGCTTGTCTTCAATGTTGAAACCGTGATGGCTCAGCCAGTCCTGAAAGGCACCCTGAAGCTTTGCCACGCCAAGCCCCTGTTGTGTCAGGGTAGTAGTAAACGGCGAGGCTGAAGCGACGACGGTGCCGCCTTTCATCAGAAACTGATCGATGGCAAAGAGTTCTTTGTCTTTCAAATTGTTTGGTGCTGCGATCACCAGAATATCTGCATCTGCCGATATGCTGCCGTCACTCAGGTCTTCCTGGGTAACATTGAGTTCGGCGCCCAGGGTTTCCTCCAACTGGACAAAGCGGGGAGTAGATATCCCGTATTGTTCCGTTTTCTCATCCACCTTTGGAGTTACCAGCGCTACATTTTTAGTGATGCCGGAGGCGAAGCGCTTGATGCTGGCTTTCAGGTTGCGCTCGAAACTTGCCCTGGTTGGCTCCTCAAAAGGAATTTGCCTTATCTGGTCGCCCTGTTCCAGAGTCAGATAAAAATAAAAACGCTCATCGCTGAATAGGCTTCTGGACATCGGCTTGAAGCCATATTTGCTAGCCAGCGCCTGTACCACCTGAGCATCGTCTGCATTGGGGGCCATATGGTTGACGACTAGTTGATCGCCAGCCTGCTGCTGTAGCGTATCAATGACGTCAGCGATGGCTTTTTTATACTCGACAAGCTCCCCCGGCAGTTGTTGGTCTTCTGAAATATACGTGTTCAGCACGAGTGTGCCGTCCACCATATCGAACAGATTGCCACCGCTGCGATAACTGTTGAGTACTTTCTTTAAACTGCGGGTGAGATCATATTCAGGATTGCGAAGTTGCACCTCAAGGCTGTTGTCTCCCTGTGATTTCACTTCAATCAAATCCTGAAAACCCAGTACTTCAAATTCGTCGCCGTATTGCACCAGGATATTAAAATAGGAGTTCACGATGGCAGACTGATAACGGTCGGCTACCTGCAGTGGTGTCGCCCGAATGCTGTATTTGGTGTTTGCTTCTTCCTCCAGTTCCGGGTTGGTAACCGGGTCGAGGAACTCCACGCGAACTTTGCCTTTGCCCGCAATTTCGTATTCCCGAATCAGGTCTTTCATGCGGGGTACCAGAGGTGCCAGCAACGGGTGAGTTTTACTGCTGAAATACCCGCGAATTAACAGTGGTTCCTCTACCTGATCCAGGTACTGCCGGGTGGCATCAGAGATGGAATAAATATCACCCTCGGTAGTATCAATGCGCAGCAGGTTCACTTGCCCAAGCCAGAGATTGGCCAGCACCGCATTGGCCAACAGTAATCCGGTGATCACACGCCAGTTCTGATGCCGAGGTGTGCGTTTGAGGTTTGCCCAGCGCTCTTTTTCGAGAAAAAAAGTGTTTAATGTCAGAAATACAATGATGATACTGAAGTAGTAGTAGAGGTCCCGGATATCGATGACCCCTCGGGTAATTGAGTCAAATCGAGAGCCTGTCCCGAGCATTCTCAGCCATTCCCCAGTTGTATTGCCAAATAAATCTGTAATGGTGGCCGTGCCCACCAGATAAAATAAACCACAGACGCCGACAGAACAGATCAGACTGATAATCTGGTTGTCGCTTCGGGCTGATACAAACAAACCAATGGACAGATAGGCTGCGCCCAGTAACAGGGCGGCGATATAGCCTGCCCAGACCGGCCCCCAGTCGAGCTCGCCCAGCTGTGCAACGGTGAAGGGAAGTGGCAGTGTCATCAGCAATGCTATGGCCAATAACAGCAGGCAGCCGAGGAATTTACCCAGAACAAAATGCCACAGGGGGAGTGGTTGCGTCAGCACATGTTCCAGGGTGCCTGTGCGCCGTTCTTCACTCCATAGTCGCATTGTCAGGGTGCTTGTCAGGAAAATCAGTAATACGGGCATCCATTCAAAAAGTGGGCGGACATCCGTAATATTTCTGGAGAAGAACGATTCGCCCCAGAAAAAAATAAACAGACTGATACCCGCGAAAGCGGCGAGGAACAGGTATGCAGTTGGTGAAGCAAAGAAAATGGCTATTTCTTTGGCGGCAATGCGGCGAATCAGGGGCAGATGTCTTTTTTCAGGCTGCATCTTTTGTCTCCTCTGCTGGTGTCTGCACCGGGGCGGTATTGACCTCCCTGAAAAGGGTTTCAAGATCGCGTTTTTCCTGGCTGATGCCATAGATATCGATGTCCGCTTGCACCAGCAGCCGGGTTATTTCAGGGATCAGTTTTTGTGGATTGGCGTCACCCTCAACACGCAGGCGGTAGTGGAAAGGCGATTGGTTGGCTTGAGCCGTATGGTCGGGCAGTGGCTCAATAGCAAGCTCGTCTTGCAATGAAGACAATGCTGAATTCACGGCTGTTATGCCGGCGGATGCTACCAGGAGCAATGTGTTGCTCCTGCGCAATTCCTCTAGCCCTGCATCGACGGCCAGTCGGCCATGTCGAATAATCAATGCCCGATCACAAATGGCGTCCACTTCCTGCATTATGTGCGTAGAGAGAATGACGGTCGCTTTGCTGGCAAGTGTTTTAATGAGTATTCTCATCTGCTCGGTTTGCGTTGGATCAAGCCCGTTGGTCGGCTCGTCCAGAATCAGTATTCTTGGCTTGCCGAGAATTGCCTGCGCGACGCCAACGCGCTGCTTATAACCCCTTGAGAGCGTGGCTATGGGAGAAAGCAGCTTGTCGACCAGTGCGGTTTCCCGAATAACGCGTCTTATTTCCTGAACTTTATCTTCCTCTGCAAGGCCTTTCATATCACCGACATAATCCAGGTAATCGGCTACGGTCATTTCGGGATAGATGGGGAGGTTTTCCGGAAGGTAACCGATCTCAAGCTGTGCTTTTTTGGGATCAACCTGCAAATCAATATTATCAATCGTGATGCTACCGTTATTGGGTTCCAGATAACCACTGAGCATTTTCATGATGGTGGTTTTTCCGGCACCGTTGTGGCCGAGCAGGCCGACGATTTCACCGTGATCGATTTTGAAATTCACCTCATCCACAGCTTTAAAATCGCCATAGAAGCGGGTTAACCGGGTAACTTCCAGCATGTGTCCTCCTACGCTGACGTAATTTTATTGTTTTATAACGGGGGCAATGGGGCGGTTTTCCTCGGGGGGAGGGGGGCGAGCCAATATTGACGGGCGAGGTAGGGTTTTATCGCAGAATATAAACATCACTTCCGGATTTCCTATTCTTTCGGTTGGGCTCTTTGGGCTCCAGTCGGGCTGTTCAGGCTTTCAGCTGCTCATGATTGGGGCTTGGGTGAAAAATTCAAGCACTCGAAATTTACAGATGGGATAAAGCAGAAAAAGTTCCCGGAAACGATGATGAAATTGGTCAATCCGGCGTCACATTTTTCAATAATTCGAGACAGCCAATCTGATTCAGCTGTGTGAGTTGCTGGTCATCTTTGACCAGGATGGTGCCGGCAAACCCCAGCGCATTTATCGCCAGGTTGTTAAAGCTGCTTTGGCTTCGTGGAACAACCCAGATGTGTTCTCGGGTCATCAGCAGATTGTGTGCCGGTGCCAGGCTGGCAGCCAGATCGTGCATCTCAAGCTCACTGAGAATCCTATGATAATTGCGGCAGTTGAGCTCGGCGCAGCGTCTGATTTCATCGGACTCGTTGCCAACGGGATATGCTGTTCTTGCAACTCTGTGGGGAAATGGCAGTGTTGACTGCTTGCTGTCTTCTGCAGCCAAGGGCAGGTGTTTGAACAACGGCTCGAAGGGGTAGTTGTTGTCGGCCTCATTTTTGATCTTGGGAAAGGGAATCATCTGCAGGTGTTTGTGGGTAATGCTTGAACCGGCCTCGGGGCCGCCATTAAAAAAAACCAATCCCTGTTTGGCCTGCAGGCAAATCAACGCTGCATGAAAGTCTTCGCTATTGAGTGGTTCACGCTGATGGGCGAATTCCGTTGTTACCATCAGTATGTGATGGTCCATCACGTTAAACTTATTTAACAGGCAGCGGTAATGCTCTGTCAGTTCACCCACATAAAGCGCCGGTTCGTAGGGTAAAAAAGGGTCAAAGTCCTCGGGTTTTTTGGTCTGGGAGGCCGCATCTTTAGTCGCCTTTGATTTGCGGGCAAGGTTGGCCACAACTCTGATTTGCAGGTGGAGGGTGTGTTGGCCAAGTGTAACCTGTTGCTCGATACAGCGGGTGGGAATCGATTTAAGTGCCCCGGATGAGAGGGCCGACTGCGTAACCGTCTTTACTTGTTGCCAGAGTGCTGTCCCGTAAAGATTGCTCAATGGGTTCTCCTAAATTAAACCGTTGCTGAAAAGTGCCGCGTAGAAATTATTTTGCGTATGAGTCAATCTGCCTGCAAGCATCAGTTACAATTTGTTGGCTTATCAATCCGTTCCTCAAACAGGCATGTTAAATAATGACGCCGCAACGCTTTGAGAAAATTCAGCAGGTGCTGAACCATCGCCAACCGGATCTGACGGTGATTACTGATCAGGTTCACAAGGGACAAAACCTTTCTGCCATCCTTCGTACTTGTGATGCCGTTGGCATTCATCGGGTGCACGCTGTTTATGATACCGGCTATTTTCGGCCACACACGGGGACCGCAATGGGTTCCCAGAAGTGGGTTAAAACCGAGGTTCACCGGAAAATTACCGTACCCATTGAGCAGCTCCAGCGGCAGGGCTTTCAGGTCTTTGCCGCCCATTGTGATGAGGGGGGTGCCATGGATTATCGTGACGTCGATTACACCAGGCCAACCGCGTTGGTTTTAGGCGCAGAAAAGCGCGGTGTCAGTGGGCCGGCACTGGATATAGTGGACGGTTGTGTGGTGGTGCCGATGATGGGCATGTCTGAATCGTATAATGTCTCGGTGGCCTGTGCGATCATCCTTGCTGAGGCGCAGCGCCAGAGGGCTATTTCCGGGCTCTACCGAGAGTGTCGTCTGCCGGATGAACAATACCGACAGTTATTGTTTGAATGGTGTCAACCAGTGATTGCCAGATTTTGTCGGGCGCGGGATCTCGCCTATCCTGAATTGGACGATACGGGACACTTGGTGAATCCCCAACAATTTTCAGCTTTGGCAAACCGCTCTTAGTGTGATGTGCGCTCTCTTTCCAGTTTTTCTTGCAGTACTAATAAGTCACAAACTTGCCATTGAATATGATTAAAAAGCGCTAGAATCGACTCACTGTATTTATTTTTCGGAAGCATTTTTCAGAAGGTTCAGACCATGACAGTTTACAGAGCACCCACAGCCGACATGACCTTTTTGCTCAATCACGTTTTGGCGATAAATGAGATCGCGGCATTGCCGGGTTTTGAAGATGCCACCCCGGATATGGTGGACGCTATCCTGACTGAAGCCGCGCGCTTTTTTGGCGAAGTGGTCGCTCCGACCAACCAGCCCGCAGACGCGCAGGGAACCCGGCTCGATGGCACGACGGTCCTCACTGCACCGGTACTGGACGGCATTTATCAGCAGATGCTGGCAGCCGGGTGGATGGGTTTGGCCGCCGATGTAGATTTTGGTGGTCAGGGTATGCCTGGCGTGCTGTCCATCGCCGTTGATGAGATGAGCCAGTCTGCCAATATGGCGTTCGGTTTGTGCCCCATGCTGACCAAAGGTGTGGTCACAGCCCTGAGTATTTATGGCAGCGACGAACAAAAGGCTTTTTACCTGCCGCGACTTATCTCCGGTGAATGGAGTGGCACCATGAACCTGACGGAGTCTCAGGCTGGCTCAGATCTGGCCGCAGTGCGCACCAAAGCCACGCCCAATGGCGACCATTATCTGCTTAGTGGCCAAAAGATTTTCATCACCTGGGGCGATCATGAGTACACGGATAACATTATTCATCTGGTGTTAGCCAGAACTCCGGATGCCCCGGCCGGGGTCAAGGGCATCTCCCTTTTTCTGGTGCCCAAGTATCAGTTCAAGGACGATGGCACGCGCGGTGAGCGCAACGATGTCTATTGCGTTGGGCTTGAACACAAGATGGGTATTCATGCGAGCCCCACCTGCACGCTTGCGTTCGGTGATAACGGTGGCGCAGTGGGCTATCTGATCGGTGAGGAAAACCAGGGCCTGGTCTACATGTTTGCCATGATGAATGAGGCACGCCTCGCCGTTGGCTTGCAGGGTGTCGCTGTCAGTGAGCGTGCCTATCAGCAAGCGGTGGCTTTTGCCAAAGAGCGGATTCAGGGCGCGATACCGGGTAAAAACGGGGTTGCCATCATTCATCACCCGGATGTCCGCCGTATGCTGATGCAAATGCGTGCCCTGACTGAAGGTGCCCGTGCCATGGCCTATTCTGCATTGGCCCACGAAGATCGTGCCCATAAACTGGAGGGTCAGGAGCAGAGCCGCTATCACCAGCGGCGGGTTGATCTTTTGACGCCGCTGGTAAAGGGATGGTGCACAGAAATCAGTCTGGAGGTCGCGTCCCTTGGCATACAGGTGCACGGTGGTATGGGCTACGTGGAAGAGACTGGCGCTGCCCAACATCTGAGAGATGCTCGAATTCTGCCGATTTACGAGGGTACTAATGGTATTCAGGCCATGGATCTGGTGGGGCGTAAAATTGCCAGGGATCAGGGGTTGGGCGCAATGGAGTTGATCAAGGATCTCCACCCTGTGCTGCGAGAGGTCGGCAATGCTGACTTGCCGGTAATCGCCGAGTCTTTATCGGCGTCGCTGGCTGATTTAAAAGAAGCGGTCGAAGTGCTTCTTGCCAGTGCGGCCGATGAAAACTGGGCTGCACCGGGTGCCATGGCGCATAACCTGCTCATGTTAATGGGCACCTGTGTGGCCGGAGCCATGCTGGCAAAAAGCGCCGTCGCGGCCTCTAAATTACAAAAAGCGGACAATGGAAACCCGCTTTTCAATAGCAGCAAACTGACCACAGCCAATTTTTTTGCAGAGCATGTTCTGCCGAGAACGGCCTCTTATCTGGCGGCGGTCAAGGCGGGTTCCGACTCGGTAATGGCGCTGGATATCGACGCATTCTGATCGTCGTCTACAAGTGCTGACTGCGAACTTTTAAGGGTTGGCGTCCAGCAACCGCAAAAAAGCCTTGCCGGCATTGGACAGGCTTTTTTCGCGGTGGTGGATGTAACCGAGTTGGCGCTCAATGGTAATGCCGGGCAGTTCGATGATTCGGATGCCGGGCTCTACCATGCTGATGGGTAGCAGGCTCCAGCCGAGACTGATGCTGACCATCATCTTGATGGTCTCCAGGTAGTTGGTGGTCATGGTGGTTGGCAGAGGTATGCCATGCTGCTCAAACACGTTGCGAAGCATCCGGCCTGTGTAGGTTCCCGGTCCCGGAAGGATTGCCGGGTAACGTCGCAGGGTTTCGAGTGTCACCTGGGGTTCTTTCAGCAGGCTGTGATCATCCGCCACCATGAAAGCCAGCTCATCAGGCCAGATGATACGTGATTCGATCTTGGGGTGGGGCTGTGGCGCCAGGGTGATGACAGCCACTTCAAACCTGCCCTGTAAAATCCCATCATAGGCTTTTTCTGAATCCATAAAATCCACCTCCATGGTCACGGAGGGGTGGTGTTGGGCGAATTGTTTCAGAACCGGTGGCAAACGGTGCAGTCCGATATGATGGCTGATGGCCAGCCGCAATCGGCCGGCAATATCTCCGGAGAGGTCGCTGATGGCCTGTTGTGTGTCTGCAACCTCCCCTAGGATACGGGAGGCTCTGGGAAGGAGTGCTTCCCCCGCCTCGGTCAGGGTGACTGATCGGGCAATCCGGTCAAATAACCGGCATTTCAGTTTTTCCTCAAGCAGCGCAATCCGTTTGCTGACGGCGGGTTGTGTCAGATGAATGCGCTCGGCCGCAGTTGAAAATGATCCCGTCTCGGCCACAGCTATAAACGATTCAAGTAATTGGGTATCCATGATGTCAAGTATACCTATTCCATATAAGAATCAAAATTATAAAAAAGATGAATTTGTGTTATTTGATGGCGATCCTTAAAATACTCGCAATGATCAATTTTACTGGTGCATAAGATGGCTGGAAAAACCCTTTACGATAAACTTTGGGACGCACACCTGGTGCAGCAGCGAGCAGACGGTTCTGCGCTACTGTATATCGACCGTCATATTCTGCATGAGGTGACCTCGCCGCAGGCATTTGAGGGTTTGCGGTTGGCTGATCGCAGACCCTGGCGGCTGGATACAAATATTGCCACGCCTGACCACAATATATCGACAGACCGCGAAGAGCGTGCAGCGGGTGTGGATGCGATCCCGGATGAAACGTCCCGGATTCAGGTGAAGACGCTGGATGAGAACTGTGAGTCTTTTGGTATCCGTGAATTTAAAATGAATGAAATGGGGCAGGGCATTGTGCATGTGATGGGCCCAGAACTCGGCGCTTCGCTGCCCGGTATGACCGTTGTCTGTGGTGATTCCCACACGGCGACCCATGGCGCATTTGCCTGTCTGGCCCATGGTATTGGAACTTCAGAAGTGGAACATGTGCTCGCTACCCAGTGCCTTGTGACCAAGAAAATGAAAAACCTGTTGATCCAGGTGGACGGTGAGCTGGGAACGGGCGTCACTGCGAAGGATGTGATCCTGGCCGTTATCGGTGAGATAGGCACTGCCGGTGGAAACGGTTACGCCATTGAATTTGCCGGACAGGTTTTTCGTGATATGTCGATTGAGGGTCGCATGACCGTCTGCAATATGGCTATTGAGGCGGGTGCCAGGGTGGGCATGGTGTCCGTTGACGATAAAACCATTGCCTATTTCAAGGGCCGCCGTTTTGCCCCGACCGGTGAAATGTGGGACAGGGCTGTCAGTTATTGGCGGACACTGCAGAGTGATTCAGATGCCGTTTTTGATAAAACGGTCGTCATCAGTGGCAGTGATATCGTGCCGCAGGTCAGTTGGGGTACTTCGCCCGAGATGGTTGTCCCGGTTACGGGCAGCATCCCTCGCATTGAAGATGAGATGGATCCAGTCAAACGTCAGGCTATCGAACACGCATTGAAATATATGGGCCTGCAGGGCGGTAGTCCTGTGACCAGCATTCCTGTGGACCGGGTATTTATCGGTTCCTGTACCAATTCCCGTATTGAGGATTTGCGGGCTGCAGCCGCGATTGCCGATGGTCGCAAGGTGGCGTCAACCGTCAAACAGGTGTTGGTTGTACCGGGTTCTCAAATGGTCAAGGCGCAGGCTGAATCTGAAGGGCTTGATCAAATATTTATCGAAGCAGGCATGGAGTGGCGAGAGCCCGGATGTTCCATGTGTCTGGCCATGAATGCCGATAAACTCGGCGCGGGCGAACACTGTGCTTCAACGTCCAATCGGAATTTTGAAGGGCGTCAGGGTAACGGTGGCCGCACTCATCTGCTTAGTCCAGCCATGGCCGCGGCTGCCGCTATTGCAGGGCATATTACAGATGTTCGTTCGTTGAAGCAGGGGAGCATGGCATGAAAGTGTTTACCGTACATAAAGGACTGGTGGCTCCTATGGACAGGGCCAACGTCGATACCGACATGATCATTCCAAAACAGTTTTTGAAGTCGATCAAGCGCACCGGGTTCGGTCCCAATCTGTTTGATGAATTGCGTTACCTCGATGAGGGTCAACCTGGACAGAGTGGTCGCGAAAGACCTCTCAATCCGGATTTTCCGCTCAACTGGTCTCGCTATCAGGGGGCTTCCATCCTGTTGGCTCGAGAAAACTTTGGTTGTGGTTCCAGTCGTGAACATGCGCCGTGGGCTCTGGAGGACTATGGGTTCAGGGTGATTATCGCTCCCAGTTATGCCGATATATTCTTCAATAATTGCTTTAAAAATGGATTACTTCCTATTGTTTTAAATGAAAATATTGTTAGTAATTTGTTTCGTGAGGCTGAACAGAATCCTGGCTATCAGTTGACCGTGGATCTGCCTCGCCAACGGTTGATCAAACCAGATGGCGAAGAACTCTCCTTTGAGATTGACCCGTTTTATAAGCAGTGTTTGCTGGAAGGGCTGGATGAAATTGGTCTGACCCTCAAACAGGCTGATGCCATTCATGCCTATGAGGCACAGCATGAGATAGATTGTCCATGGCTGTTTCATGCCATTAAATAAAGGATTCCTGAGGTGAGTAGAAAAGTACTGATATTAAAGGGAGACCATATTGGCCCCGAAATTGTTAACGAAGCCCTTAAGGTGCTGCATCGCATTGATGAAAGGTTCCATCTCGGCCTGCAATTTGAAGAGGGCCTGTTGGGTGGTGCCGCCTACGATACAGTAGGGGACCCCTGCCCTGAAACGACCCTGGAAAAAGCCCGTCAGAGTGATGCCGTTTTGATGGGCTCAGTCGGGGGACCTGAGTGGGATGGGGTTGACAGGCAGTTACGTCCCGAGAAAGGTTTGCTCAAATTGCGTTCAAGCCTGGGGTTGTTCGGTAATCTGCGGCCTGCGATTCTCTACCCCCAGCTGGCAGGGGCCTCGTCTCTGAAGCCGGAAATTGTGTCTGGCCTGGACATCCTGATTGTTCGTGAGTTAACGGGTGGCATCTATTTCGGTGAGCCCAGAGGTATCCGGGTGCTGGAAAATGGTGAGCGCGAGGGCTTCAACACCTATAAATATTCGGAATCTGAAATTGTTCGTATCGGCAAGCTGGCATTTGAGGCCGCCAGAGTGCGCAACCGCCGGGTCTGTTCCGTGGACAAGGCCAACGTGCTGGAGGCCACTATTCTCTGGCGAGAAGTGATGCAAGCGCTGGCAAGTGACTATCCGGACGTAGAGCTGAGTCACATGTATGTGGATAATGCTGCCATGCAGCTGATCAAGGCGCCCAAGCAGTTTGATGTGATTGTCACTGGCAATATGTTTGGTGACATCCTGTCAGATGCGGCTGCGATGTTAACCGGTTCGATAGGCATGCTGCCCTCCGCTTCGCTCGACAGGAACCGCAAAGGCCTCTATGAACCCTGTCATGGTTCAGCGCCAGATATTACCGGGCTGGGCATTGCCAATCCTCTCGCAACCATACTCTCCGCTGCAATGATGCTGCGTTACTCACTGCAGGCGCCGGAGGCCGCCGTTGCGATTGAACAGGCTGTGAGCGCCGTGTTGGATAATGGACTGCGTACGTCAGACATCTATACTGAAGGCACCCGAAAGGTGAGCACCGCTGAAATGGGTGATGCGGTAGCAGCAGCACTCTGAGGCGTGCTTTAAATTAAAGTAATTTCTCTAATGAATTTATAATAGGTTGAATTAAATGAATAAAGTTGGTTTTGTAGGTTGGCGAGGAATGGTGGGTTCGGTCCTGATGGACCGCATGCAGCAGGAGAATGACTTCGCTCTAATCGAGCCCATATTCTTTACGACTTCCCAGTTGGGGCAGCCCGGCCCTCAGGTCGGCGTCGATGTTCCGCCGTTACAGGATGCCAATGATGTCGAATCACTGGCAAAAATGGACATTATCATTACCTGTCAGGGAGGCGATTACACCAAAGCGGTGTACCCGCAGTTGCGAAACGCTGGTTGGCGGGGCTACTGGATTGATGCCGCCTCTGCGTTGCGGATGGCCGATGATGCGCTGATTGTTCTGGACCCGGTTAATCTGTCTGTGATTAAAGATGGCATCGGTCGTGGGGTCAAAAACTTTATCGGTGGCAATTGTACCGTCAGCCTGATGCTGATGGCGATGGGCGGCTTGTTCAATAAAGGATTGGTAGAGTGGACCTCAGCCATGACGTATCAAGCGGCATCCGGCGCGGGTGCACAGAATATGCGTGAACTGATTGCCCAAATGGGCGCTATCGAACACTCGGTGGCACCAGAACTTGCCGATCCTGCCTCTGCAATTCTTGAGATTGATCAAAAAGTTGCGGCTGCCATGCGTAGTAGCTCACTGCCGACGGATCATTTTGGCGCACCGTTAGCGGGTAGCCTGTTGCCCTGGATTGATGTGCAGTTGGAGAGCGGACAAAGCAAGGAGGAGTGGAAAGGCCAGGCTGAAACCAATAAGGTTCTAGGCCGCTCTGGTAATACGATGATTCCGGTTGACGGCATCTGTGTCCGTATCGGTGCGATGCGTTGTCACAGTCAGGCGTTGACCGTAAAGCTGGCTCAGGATGTGCCCCTGGATGAAATAGAGTCCATCATTGCCGAGTCCAATGATTGGGTTAAGGTTGTGCCCAATGAACGTGAGGCATCGCTGCGAGAATTGACGCCAGCGGCGGTTAACGGTCATATGCATGTGCCGGTAGGGCGATTGCGTAAAATGAATATGGGTAGTCAATACCTATCTGCTTTTACAGTTGGCGACCAGCTTTTATGGGGCGCAGCGGAACCACTGCGTCGGATGTTGCGCATATTACTGGAAGCCTGACGGTTGAAAATCGGCCCGCATCGTGTTCAGGGCAGCATTAACTGCATTGAACAGGGGCCGGTTTTGTGCAATCGGTCATAGTTCAGGTTGATCAGTTCGGTTATTTGTCGATATTTGGTTGTCATGGCAGTTGAACAATTCTTATTAGTCATAAATACTTGCAGACGGAACCTAATAAGGTGTGAACAGTTTTCTGAAAAGTTTCAGACCCGGGCAGGAAACTGTCTCACAAAGTAAAACAGGGAATATCCTATGACGCTGCGTACCTTGATATTGACCACCGGCTTGCTTGGCCTGTTGCTGACTAACACCGTTTTGGCTTTGGGGCTGGGGGAGATCAAGTTGAACTCATCCCTCAATGAACCACTTGATGCCGAAGTTCAATTGACCAGCATTGGTGAACTGACTGATATCGAAATACTGGTTGGATTGGGTTCCCCGGGGGATTTCAAAAACGCAGGTGTCGAAAGACTGTTCCTGTTGACAGATTTGAATTTTTCAGTGGATCTCGCAAACCGTGCTCAACCTGTGCTCAGGATTACTTCAAAGAAACCTATTCGCGAGCCCTATTTGAATTTTCTGGTAGAGGTTCAGTGGCCAACCGGTCGTCTTGTGCGCGAATATACCCTGTTGCTTGATTTACCGGTCTATGCTTCGGAGAAGACTGCTGCAAAAAAGATTGAGGCTGCGAGTTCCGGCCCGCAGCTCCGCAGCAATCCAACGACGCCCAAGCCTGTATCAGATACGCCCTCCAGTCAGTCAGCTGTAGCAGGTGACGGTCAATACAGCGTCAACGCCGGCGACACGGTCTGGGCCATTGCCCAGCGGATTCGTCCCCGGCAGGCCACCATGAATCAGACTATGGCGGCTATCAAGCAACTCAATCCGGATGCTTTCATCAATGACAATATCAACCTGCTGAAAAAAGGGGCTGTTCTTCGGTTGCCGGAGGGTAGTGATATTCGGGCACTGACCCAAACAGAAGTCAGGACTGAACTCAGTCAGCCTGAATCGATACCTGCTAAAGAGGACGAGGCATTGGCCCCTGTGCTGGATGCTACCGAACAGGGTGCGGCGGCCACTGATTCTGCGGTTGCGGGAGAAGGTCGTCTCAAGCTCGCTGCGCTGGGCACCGATGATGCCAGCGAGCAATCCACTGGAAACGTGAATGGTGACGGTCAGGCTGACGGCTCCTCCGGTTCCGGACAGGACGAACTAATAGCTGCACAGGAAGAACTGGACAAGACCCTTCGTGAAAATGATGATCTGAAAACCCGTATCGCCAACCTGGAAGAACAGTTGTCCACCATGAATCGTCTGGTGGAAATTCAGGATGACTCCCTGCGCGGCACTCAGTTGGCAGTTCAGGCAGAAGAGCCTTCCGCCATAGAAGAGCCTTCAGCCCAAAAAGAGCCCTCAGCCCTCAAAGAGCCCGCAGCGTCAGATGTTGAAGCCAATACCGTTGCCGAACCTGCATCAACTCAAGGTGGTCAAGGTGACAGGTCATTGGGTCTGGCGGGCTGGATGGACTATTTGCTTTATCCCTTGATTGCGCTACTTGCGCTTTTACTGGCGGTGGTCATGTTTTTCCGCAATCGGAAAAACGATGATGATGACCAGGGCGAGGTCTCACTCCAAACTCTGGCGACCCCTAAAGAGTCTGAATATCCTGAAGAAAATCTTGCCGAAACCTTTACTGAGACAGAAAAGCAGTATGTCCATGAAGTTGCCGCAGAGCTGGATGAGTCAGATTTAAAAGACCTTGAGGAGCTCGAGCTTGGTGATGGTGAAGGCGTTGACCCTAAGGGCGAAGCAGATATCTATCTTTCGCTGGGAAATTATCGTCAGGCTGAGAATATTCTTCGCAAGGCCATAGAGGCTGATCCGCAGGACAGCTCGCTGCGTCTAAAATTGCTGGAAGTGCATGTCAACGCCAATAACCCGGATGCCTTTGAGGCAGATAAGGCTTCACTGGCCGAGCTCAATGACAGTCAGGCCGATGCTCGGGCGCTTGCTCTTGAAGCAGAGTTGTTGCCAGGAAAATCGGATTCCCCGGACGACTCTGATGTCCAGGCTGATATTTCAAGTGAGATACCGGATACTTCAGTAGGTTCGGCCGACTTTGAGGCTCCGACACTTGATTACGATCTGGGTGACGTGTCCCCCAATGCCTCCCTTGAGGATGACACTTACCCGAAAGATGAAGAGAGTGTAACGCCGTCGGCAGATCGTGATTTAAACGACATTGACCTTTTCGCTTCAGGTGGATTTTCTGCTGAAGAGAGCTCTGCCGATAAGGTTTCCGCTGATGACGGTTTGACCGCAACATCTCCGGACACGCAACCATCCGCCGGGGAAGCCGAGCCGGACTTTGATCTGGATCTTGACCTCGAGGACATGGACCTGGGTGCACTGTCGACCGAAATCGATGAGGGCATGCAGAATATTGATTTTGATGAAGAAGGCCCCGCGAAAGAAGAAGATGAGCAGGCTGAACCCCGGACAGAAAATGATGGCTTTGATGATCTCGCTAGTGTGGAGGACTCACTGGGTGACGATGATGAGTCCGATACCAAACTGGTTCTGGCAGAAGCCTATGTGGATATGGGTGACCCGGACAATGCGCGCGATTTGCTTGAGGAGGTGCTTCAGAGTGGCACCGAAGAGCAGCGCAAAAAAGCTAACGACCTACTCGAGACACTTTCCTGACAACAATGATTCCGGGACTAACCCGAGAGACCCCGTCTCTCGGGCACTCGGCTGAGGACTTTGTTCTTCCTGCCGGGGTAAAGCGCATCGCTGCTGCCGTCGAATACGACGGCAGCACTTTTTGTGGTTGGCAGCGGCAACGACATAGCCCCAGTGTGCAGGCTTCAGTGGAAGCAGCTCTGTCCAGGGTTGCCAATGAGGCCATATCGGTCGTTTGTGCGGGACGCACGGATACCGGTGTACACGGTACCAACCAGATCATTCATTTTGATACTGCTGCGAAGAGGCTTAATCGCAACTGGCTACTGGGTGGTAATGCCAATTTACCCTACGGGATAAGGTTGCACTGGGTGGCCGAACAAACAGCAGACTTTCATGCGCGTTTCAGTGCCACAGCCAGAACCTACCGATACCTGATTACCAATCAGGCTCAGCGTTCCGCGCTTTTCTACCATGGGTTGAGTTGGGAGAAGCGACCGCTGAATGCGCCTGACATGCATCGGGCCATCCAGCACTTGATCGGAGAACATGATTTCAGTTCCTTTCGGGCTGCAGGCTGTCAGTCCAACTCACCAAACCGCAATATCCAGCGAGCCAGGGTTTGGCGACAGGCAGACCTCGTCATTGTTGAAATAACGGCAAATGCGTTTCTCCACCATATGGTCCGCAATATTGTTGGAGCATTGCTCTGTATCGGTCGTGGCGACAGATCAAAAGACTGGTTGAAAGAACTGTTATTGTTGCGGGATCGTACTAAAGCGCCGCCAACTGCTCCACCTAACGGTTTGTATCTGGTGAGAGTGAACTACCCCGACTGTTTTGACGTACCTCTGTTTGTGCCAGGCCCTCAATTTATTGCAGACGCCTGATCGAAGAAGGGCAGTGCTCAATAGCCTCAATCAGTGCTTTTTTTGCTACAATCCTTCCAGAATCAATGGGGCGCATAGTGAAACGAACTCGTGTCAAAGTCTGCGGTATAACCCGACCGGAAGATGCTCGTGTCGCTGCTGCTGCCGGAGTTGACGCGATAGGTCTGGTGTTTTATGCAAAAAGCCCCAGATTTGTGGGCCTATCAGATGCCGCAGTCATCTCAGCTGAAGTGGGTCCTTTTGTCACAACGGTCGGTTTGTTTGTCAATGCTCCGCAGCAACAGGTGGTAGAGACACTTGAGAGAGTGGGGCTGCAACTTCTGCAGTTCCATGGCGATGAGGACAATGAGTATTGCCGGCAGTTTGGCAGACCGTTTATCAAAGCGATAAGAATGGCGCCGGACCTGAATCTGTCAAGGGAGCTGGCGCGGTTCCCCACCGCGAGCGGATTTCTGTTTGATGCCTGGCATAAAGACAAGTATGGCGGTACCGGAGAAACATTTGCCTGGCGGCGTCTGCCATCGGGTTCAGATTTTCCGCTGATTCTGGCGGGCGGTTTGAACCCCGGCAATGTGGCTGATGCCGTTTCGCAGACCCGACCCTACGCAGTAGATGTGAGTGGTGGTGTGGAGGCGGCTCCGGGTATTAAATCCGCTCGACTCATAGAACAGTTTATTGCCCGCGCTTCAGCTGGGTAACACGTCGGAGAACACAGTGAACAAGAAAGCCTCGATTGATTTTAACCAGATGCCGGATGCCCATGGCCATTTCGGCCCCTACGGTGGACGCTTTGTTTCTGAAACCCTGATTTATGCGCTGGATGAGCTAGAGAGTATCTATCGCAGCTTAAAAGATGATCCCGAATTTCAGGCGCAGTTTGATTACGACCTGGCCCACTATGTCGGACGTCCATCACCGCTGTATTTTGCGGAGCGTTGGACCAGGGAAACCGGTGGCGCAAAACTGTTTCTGAAGCGTGAGGATCTGAACCACACCGGTGCACACAAAATCAATAATACGATCGGTCAGGCGTTGCTGGCCAAGCATACTGGCAAGCAACGGGTGATTGCCGAAACCGGTGCTGGTCAACACGGCGTGGCCACGGCCACCGTGGCTGCCCGCCTCGGTCTGGAATGCCATGTGTTCATGGGCGAGGAAGATATTCAGCGCCAATCCCTGAATGTCTACCGTATGAAGTTGCTTGGTGCGACGGTTGTGCCCGTCACTTCGGGTTCCAGAACACTCAAGGATGCCATGAATGAAGCACTGCGCGACTGGGTGACCAATGTCGATGATACGTTCTATATCATTGGCACCTGTGCCGGGCCTCATCCCTACCCGGAACTGGTGAGGAATTTTCAATCCGTGATCGGCCGCGAGGCCCGTCAGCAGTCCTTGGCCCAAACCGGTAAATTGCCAGATGCCCTGGTCGCCTGTGTTGGTGGAGGGTCAAACGCCATCGGTTTGTTTCACCCGTTTCTGGCAGACGAATCGGTCGCGATGTACGGAGTGGAGGCCGGTGGGTTTGGCCTCGGTACAGGGAAACACGCTGCACCGCTTAACGATGGCATTCCCGGTGTTCTCCACGGTAACCGTACTTACCTGATGGAAGACGAAAACGGACAGATTATTGAAACCCACTCCATCTCAGCTGGACTGGATTACCCCGGAGTTGGTCCGGAGCATTCCTGGTTGAAAGATATCGGTCGTGTCAAATACGTGGCCATTGACGACGATGAGGCGATGGATGCATTTCGTCATCTGACCAGAATCGAAGGTATCATGCCGGCCCTGGAGTCCAGTCATGCGATTGCCTATGCCGAAAAATTGGCTCGCCAGATGGATCCAGATCAGACCATCGTAGTGAATCTTTCTGGACGGGGTGACAAAGATATTCTGACGGTTGCAGAAATCGATGGCATCACTCTGTAATCATGCATTAATAAAAAAGAAGTTGGAAAATTGTCTGTGAACAGGATTAAACAACGTTTTGAAGTTCTTAAACAACAGGGCCGCAAGGCCCTGATTCCTTATGTAGTATTAGGTGATCCCGCCGCGGATGTGACGTTGCCGGTGATGCATGCTCTGGTCGAAAATGGTGCCGATATTCTCGAGCTCGGGGTTCCTTTTTCAGATCCGACTGCTGAGGGGCCGGTGATTCAGAAGGCCCATGAGCGTGCCTTGGCCCATGGTAGCAGCCTGCGTGATGCGTTGACGTTGGTGAAACAATTCAGGGAGACCAATGCCACCACTCCGGTCATTTTGATGGGGTACGCCAATCCCATAGAGCGGCTGGGCTATCAGCATTTTATTGAGCTCGCTCTCGATGCCGGGATTGATGGAGTCCTGACAGTCGATCTTCCCCCTGAGGAAGCGGGGGAATTTAATCAACAGCTCGGTGAAGCGGGCATGGAAAATATTTTTCTGTTGGCACCCACCAGCAGTGACAAGCGACAGAAAATGGTTGCAGAAATGGCCGGTGGCTTTATTTATTATGTCTCGCTGAAAGGTGTGACCGGTGCGGGTAATCTCGATGTGGTGTCAGTGAAACAGCATGTGGACCATATCCGCACATTGACTGACCTGCCAGTCTGTGTAGGATTCGGGATTAAAGATGGTGCCTCAGCGCGCGCTGTTGCCGACCTCTCCGATGGCGTGGTGGTTGGTAGTGTGCTGGTGAGTAAAATGGCTGAGCTGGCTGCGCGCGGTGAGACGTCACCACAGACTTTTTCAAAGGCAGTTTCAAGCCTGGTCGCAGAAATGCGGGATGCACTGGATAACTGACGGAATAAACTATGAGCTGGTTGGAAAAAATCCGCCCCAAGGGTCCGGCGACCCAGAAAAAAGATCGCACCCAGAGTGTTCCCGAAGGGCTGTGGAAAAAATGCCCTAAATGCAGTGCACCACTTTATCGTCCAGAGCTCGAAAAGAATCTTGAAGTTTGTCCGAAGTGTGATCACCACCTCCGTATAGGTGCCCGCCGTCGACTGGACTTCTTTCTTGATCGGGAGGGCCGTGAAGAGCTTGCCACGGAAGTCAAGCCCGTTGATCGTCTCAAGTTCAAGGATGTACGGCGATATAAAGACCGATTGAATGATGCCCAGAAACTGACCGGTGAAGATGACGCGCTGGTGGCTATGAAGGGCACATTAAAGGGCATGCCCGTTGTTGCAGTGGCATTTGAGTTCGCCTTTCACGGTGGTTCCATGGGTTATGTGGTTGGTGAACGCTTTACCCGTGCAGCCCAGGTTTCCCTGCAGGAAAATATCCCGTTGATCTGCTTTTCCGCCACTGGCGGTGCGCGTATGCAGGAAGCGCTGATATCACTCATGCAGATGGCCAAAACCAGCGCAATTATAGAAAGGCTTAAAAGTCAGGGAACGCCCTATATCTCGGTAATGACAGACCCTGTATATGGCGGTGTTTCTGCCAGTCTTGCACTGTTGGGCGATATTAATGCCGCCGAGCCTGCGGCAAGAGCCGGTTTTGCCGGGCCCAACATTATTGAACAAACCATCCGTCAGCGATTGCCCAAGGGCTTCCAGCGCGCAGAATTTCTGCTGGAGCACGGAGCAATCGATTTAATCATTCCTCGCCCTGAGCTTCGGGATACGCTGGCGTCACTCATTTCAAAGTTCACCCATTGTCCAGAACCTGATCATATCGATGCCCCAGCGCTCACTGAGTGAATGGCTGACCCTGTTACAAAACAGGCATCCCAAAGAAATTGAGCTTGGTCTGGGGCGGATTCGCCTGGTTGCCAGGGAGTTGGGGTTGGTGGATGTGCCGGGCAGTCGTTCGCCCGCAAAAACCATCGTCACCATTGCCGGTACCAACGGCAAAGGCTCTTGCATCGCTGCACTGCAAGCGTTGTTGGCCGCTGCAGGTTATCGCGTGGCCTGCTATACATCGCCTCATCTGATCAACTACCGCGAGCGCATAGTCATTGATGGCCATTGCGTCAGTGATGAGGCCATTTGTGAAGCATTTGAACAAATAGAGCAGTCCAGAGGGCAGACGAGCCTGACGTACTTCGAATTTGGTACGCTGGCTGCCCTGATACTGATGGCCAGGGAGGAACTGGATGTTGCGCTTCTCGAAGTCGGTTTGGGAGGGCGGCTCGACGCAGTCAATATTCTTGATGCCGATATAGCGATTGTCACAGGTGTGGCGCTGGATCATCAGGAATGGCTCGGCGATGATCTCAACCAAATAGCGGCTGAAAAAGCGGCCATTGCACGTGCAGGTAAACCGCTGATTTGTGGTGACCCGAATCCAGTTGCAGGGTTAATCGGCACCGCTGAGAAAGTTGGTGCAAAGCTGATGGTCAATGGCAGGGATTTTTCGGCCAGGCAGTTCGTGCCGTTGCCTGAGACTTGCCTGCCGCCTGCCAGTATTGCCTGTGCTCTACAAGCCACCAGTCTGATCACGGGTCTGACACCTTCTGAAGTGGATACCAGCGCAATCGGTGCTGTTGCGGTGCCGGGCCGGTTTCAAAAAGTGACTATCAATGGTGTATCCGTGGTGTTGGATGTGGCCCATAATCCCCAGGCAGCGACACTGTTGGCAGATCGGCTCAATAGTTTCTCGGGCCACTTGATTGCGGTTGTCGGTCTGATGGCGGATAAAGATATTCCAAATATTCTTGCACCGTTGGGACCGATGGTTAAAAGCTGGTACTTTTGCAATATACCAAACCAGCCGAGAGCCGCAGATGCAGGTATGCTCTCATCGATGTTGTACAATACCAATGGGTCGGTATCCGTCAGAACGAGGGTCTGTTCTTCCCCGCTGAACGCTCTTGAATCGGCCCTGTGTGAAGCTACTCCCGACGACCAAGTGGTTGTTTTCGGCTCTTTCTTTACTGTTGGACCGATACTGGACTGGTGGCAAAACCTGCCAAAAGGAAAAAAGGATGTTGAGTGAAAATATGAAACAGCGCATTGTCGGTGGCTTTGTATTGCTGGCGCTGGCTCTGATTCTGTTTGCTTTACTGTTTGATTTTTCCGATGCTGCCAAGGTCGATACTCGCTCGCAAATTCCCGACTCCCCGGATATTGCTCCTGTGGTCGTCGATGAACCGAATCGCCCGGACAATATTGAAGCTGCAATAGACGATGAAAATATCTTCCAGCCCGAAGTTTCGCAAGAGGTAGATGCAGGGGTTGAGACTTCCTCACCGCAGCCGCCGGCGTTGACTGAAGAGGGTGTTGCGGAAGCCTGGGTTTTACAGGTGGGCAGTTTTCGCGATGCGGAAAAGGCGCAGTCATTGCTGAAGCAGCTTCTGGCGGAGGGTTATAGCGCCTATGTCCGAGACCAGAAAGGCGAGACCGGAGAGCTGAACCGGGTTTTCGTGGGCCCCAAGGTACTAAAGAGTAAGCTAATGGAAGACAAAGCGGCCATCGACAAAAAATATGGTGTCAATGCATTGATGTTGCACTTTGATCCCTGACCGAAGAACCTCGCTCTGATACACTCTCGGGCATTCTAAAAAATGATGAAAGCATGAACTGGGCAGACTGGGCGATTATTGCAGTTTTAGGATTTTCTGTGCTGATTAGCGCGGTGAGAGGCTTCATCAAAGAAGCCCTATCGTTGGTAATCTGGTTGGCAGCGGCAATCATTGCATCCATTTTCCACGATGAGCTTGCATTATGGTTGGTTGATCTTATTTCAACACCTTCCCTGCGTATGCTGACTGCCTGGATTACTCTGTTTATTGTTGTTTTGATCATTGGCGGTATCTGTAGTTATCTGTTGGGAAAACTGGTGGAAGCGACGGGTCTGACCGGCACCGATCGGCTCCTGGGTGTATTGTTTGGCCTGACCCGGGGCCTGATCATTATTATGGTGGTACTGCTTGTCCTGACGGAAATACTGCCAGTGACAGAAGATGTGTGGTGGCAGGAATCACACCTGATTTCTTTTTTTATGCAGTTTGAAAATTTCGCCAGGGAGGCCGGAGCTGCGGTGTTAGGCTTTCTAAAAAATCTGCTCTAGTGAACAGGCGTCACAGCGCAGCCAGCAAGTCTTTAAAAACGAGGTTGTTTAGTCCATGTGTGGCGTTGTCGGAATTGTCGGTAAAAGCGATGTCAAATTGCAGCTCTATGATGCATTGACGATGCTTCAACATCGGGGTCAGGATGCTGCAGGCATCATGACCTGTGTCGGTGGCCGCCTTAATCAGAGAAAAGGGGTTGGCCTGGTTCGGGATGTGTTTCATACCCGTCACATGGCCGAGCTGGAAGGGAACATGGGTATCGGCCATGTGCGTTATCCGACTGCCGGTAGTTCTGGTGCTGCCCTGGCCCAGCCGTTTTATGTGAACTCTCCCTACGGGATCTGCATGGCACATAATGGCAATCTGACCAATACCGATGAGTTGATGGAACACCTTTTCAAGTCAGATCTCAGACATATCAACACGGATTCAGATTCTGAAGCATTGCTTAACGTTTTTGCCCATGAATTGCACTTGCAGGGTAAATTGCAGCCTTTACCCGCCGATATTTTTGAAGCAGTGAGGCGTGTACATCGCCGCTGCCGTGGGGCTTATGCGGTGGTGGGCATGATTGCCAATTACGGTATGGTCGCTTTTCGGGACCCTCTTGGTATTCGTCCTCTGGTTTTCGGCCAGCGCGAAACAGAACAGGGCATTGAGTATATTGTGGCATCGGAGAGTGTCGCATTGGATGTGCTCGGCTTTCAGCTGGTCCGGGATATTGAACCGGGTGAAGCACTTTATGTGGATGAGCAGGGTGAACTCCATTTGCAGCAGTGTGCTGATAATCCGCAGTTGATGCCCTGTATTTTTGAGCATGTGTACTTTGCCCGCCCCGACTCCATTATTGACAGTATTTCTGTTTACAAGTGTCGCCTGCGCATGGGTGAGCATCTGGCAGAGAAGATTCTCCGGCAATATCCGGATCACGATATTGACGTGGTGATTCCTGTGCCTGATACCAGCCGGGTGGCTGCCCAGGCGATTGCTGAACATTTGCAGGTTAAATTCCGCGAAGGGTTCATGAAGAACCGCTATATCGGGCGGACATTTATTATGCCTGGGCAGAAGGAGCGCAAGAAGTCTGTGCGACAGAAACTGAATCCGGTAAGGCTGGAATTCAAGGGAAAAAATGTTTTGCTGGTGGATGACTCCATTGTTCGGGGCACCACGTCCAGGGAAATTATTCAAATGGCCCGCGAGGCGGGTGCCAGTAAAGTCTATGTGGCATCGGCCGCGCCGCCGGTTCGCTATCCCAATGTTTACGGTATCGACATGCCATCTGCACGGGAGCTGATTGCCCATGACAGAACCGAGCAGGAGGTCGCCACGTTGATCGGTGCTGACTGGCTCATATATCAGGAACTGGAAGACCTTATCGCCAGTGCCAAAGAGGGTAATTCCGGTATTGTGTTCTTTGATTGTGCTGTCTTTGACGGTAAATATGTAACAGGTGATGTCAATCAGGCTTATCTGGACAGGCTCGAATCAGTCCGCAACGATAAAGCCAAGAGCAATTCAAAAAAGGGTAAATCGCTATCCTCGGGAAATGGTGAGGTCATTGGCCTGCATAACTCGGAAATGGAACTCAGGTAATGAAAGCAGTCGACGACATTGGTAATCCTCTTGCTGAAGCCGGACTGGATACACTGGCCGTCCGCGCTGGACAGCATCGCTCCGCAGAAGGTGAGCACAGTGAAGCATTATTTCTGACATCGAGTTACGTCTTTGCCAATGCCGCTGAGGCAGCAGCACGGTTTTCTGGCGACCAATCAGGTAATGTCTATTCCCGCTATACCAACCCGACAGTGCGAACTTTTGAAGAGCGTATTGCGGCTCTGGAGGGGGCAGAGCAAGCCGTTGCGACCTCATCGGGAATGGCGGCTATCCTGAGTACCTGTATGGCTTTTTTAAAAAGCGGCGACCATCTGGTCTGTTCACGAGATGTGTTTGGAACGACCACGGTATTACTCGATAAATACCTGAGCAAGATGGGTGTGGAAACCACCTTTGTGCCAGTCACCGATCTCGCCTTGTGGAAACAGTCGATACGGCCAGAAACGAAATTGCTATTTCTGGAGACGCCCTCCAACCCCCTTTGTGAAGTGGCTGATATTACTGCACTCGCTGAACTGGCCCGTGCAGAGGATGTACTTTTTGTTGTCGACAACTGTCTTTGCACACCGGCTCTGCAAAAACCGCTCGCATTGGGTGCCGATCTGGTGATTCACTCGGCAACCAAATATCTCGATGGACAGGGACGCTGTCTCGGTGGGGTGGTTTGTGGGCGAAGCGAGCTGGTCAATGAAGTGTTGTCTTTTATTCGCAGTGCCGGGCCAACCATGAGCCCCTTCAATGCCTGGGTGTTTCTCAAGGGTCTTGAGACGCTGAGATTGAGAATGGATGCACACTCTGCCAATGCACAGCTATTGGCAGAGTGGTTGCAACAGCAACCGGCTGTCGAGCAGGTGTTTTATGCCGGGTTGCCCGATCATCTTGGTCACCACCTCGCTGCACGGCAACAGCGCGGATTCGGTGGTGTGCTTTCATTTCGGGTGCGAGGTGGTCGAGAGCAGGCCTGGAAGGTTATCGACAGTACCCGAATACTCTCGTTGACAGCCAACCTTGGTGATGCAAAGACGACCATTATCCATCCCGCAACGACGACTCATGGCCGTTTGAACGATCAACAGAAAAAGGCCTCGGGCATCACTGAAAACCTGATCCGTGTTGCCGTTGGCCTCGAGGACATTGAGGATATCAAGAGCGACCTATTGCATGGTTTGACTGCTATCTGATTCCTTCCTCATAATCACACTCAATATGGAAGTGAACAATATGCGTCAGGTGGTAGACAAATTGATCACCTCTATCGGTAGGGTGCTGATAGGCAAGGATGAACAGATCCGGCTGGCGATTACCTGTCTGTTTGCCGGTGGGCACCTGCTCATCGAAGATATGCCGGGTATGGGAAAAACCACCCTGGCACAGGGGCTTGCCGCTGTTCTTGGCCTCTCCTACAACCGTGTTCAATTCACCAGTGACCTGTTGCCTGCCGATATATTGGGCATTTCTGTTTATGACCGAACTCGTGGACAGTTTGAATTTCACCCCGGCCCGGTGTTCAGCCAATTGTTGCTCGCTGATGAAATAAACCGCACGACACCAAAAACCCAGAGTGCATTACTGGAAGCGATGGCCGAGGGTCAGGTGACGGTGGAAGGCGAAACCCGGCCGTTGCCGCATCCATTTTTTGTAATAGCCACCCAGAACCCGCTGACTCAATCGGGAACCTATCCATTGCCGGAGTCACAGCTGGATCGCTTTCTGATGCGCATCGAGCTGGGTTATCCGGACCCACGCTCCGAACGGGCATTGCTGTCAGGGGTCAATCCCCGCAGTCGATTGGCAGAGATCAAAACATTATTGCCAGCAAAGCAGCTGTTGCAGATCCAGCAACATGTAGCGGATGTCAAAGTGGCTGAAAATCTGGTGGATTACCTGCAACGGTTGGTGCAATTTACCCGCGATGATCCCGTTTTTTACTACGGTTTATCTCCACGCGGTGCATTGGCCGTACTGCAATGTGCCCGCGCCTGGGCTCTGATCCATGGCCGGCAATATGTGATTCCTGAAGATATTCAGGCCGTTTTTCCCTCCGTTGCAGGTCATCGTTTGCGCGGTGCTGGAGAGTGCGCCAATCACGATGGCGATGTGCTTGCCAATCTGGTGCTGAGCGCAGTGGATATTTTTTAAACAAGCAGCGGACGATGAAGTCGGAGTACGATGTGGCAGTATTTTCGCCCCGTGCTGCAGGACAAAAAAGGCCGTCATGATCAGTCCATTCAGGCAATTTTTTCAGCATCTCTACGCACGTTGGTTGGGACACCGATTACCACCAGCCCGTCAGATAAAGCTGAATACCCGCAGTCTTTTTATTTTTCCCTCCAAAGCGGGATTTTCATTTCTGTTGCTGGTCGTACTTTGCTGGCTGGTAGCCACCAATTATGAAAATAATCTGGTATTTGGTATTACCTGCCTGCTGACCGCAATTTTTGTGGTGGCCATACTGCACAGCTTTGCGAATTTGTCTGGCCTCAATATCAGTTGTTCTCGAGTAAGCCCTGGCCATGCCGGACACCCGCTAACGATTGAACTGGTGCTTCAGCAATCGGGTAAACGTCTGCGCGAAAATCTTATCCTCGCGTTTGCCGGACACGAACTGGTTGCCATTGATATAGCGGCGACTGAAGAAACTCGGGTAAAGTTGGGCTTTGTCCCCGTCAACAGGGGGCTGATTGATCCCGGTCGGTTGTGTGTCGAAAGTCTCTATCCGTTGGGGCTGTTCAGGGTCTGGACACAGGTAGATCTGAATATCCGTTGCCTGGTCTATCCATCGCCACAGACAGTGCTGAATCGACGAACCACTTCCAGCCCGCTGGATGGAGACGAGGGGTTAATAGTACAGATTCTTGAGGGCGGTGAGGATTTTACCGGGCTGAGTGACTACCGTCCCGGTGACTCGCCGAAGCGCATAGCCTGGAAGCAGTTTGCCAGAGAGCAGGGGTTATATACGAAACATTATGGCTCTGCCCAGGACGAGCGGCTCTGGCTGGATTGGGATGCCTTTCCCGGACTCGATACCGAAGCAAGATTGTCGAGGCTCTGTGGCCTCCTGCTCAGTATTGTGCCATTGGACGTCCCCTATGGACTGAAGCTGCCTGGTTTGACCATTGCGCCAAATACCACGGATTCACATCGACTTCAGGTGCTTCGGGAGTTGGCCCTGTTTGGCCTGTCAGACCGGGGAGGGGAGCGGTGACATCGCCTGTCTGGAAAATTCACCGAAACGGCCTGTTCTGGCTGCTGGTGGCTTTTGCTGCCGTAATTGTTCTCCATGCAGATCATTTGCCCAGTTGGATATTGCTGGCAGCGTCGGTGGCCACAATATGGCGAATCCAGCTTTATCGGAGCGCCTGGCGCCCTCCCTCCCGGCTGATTAAAACGGGTCTGTTGGGACTCTGTCTGGCGGGGCTGGTGGTAGAGTACGGCAGTCCGGTTGGACTTGAGCCTATGGTGGCACTGCTGGTTTCGGCTTACCTTTTAAAGTTGCTTGAAATGCACCACCGTCGCGATGCCTATCTGGTAGTTTTCCTGGCCTTTTTTATCACTGCACTGGATGCATTGTTTGATCAATCTATCGGTAATACCCTCTATATCATCGGTTGTCTGTCACTGGTTCTGGCAGCATTGCTCGGTTTGCATAGCACTGACGCTGACGGCGGAGGACAACTGCGTCCGTTAGGTAAGGCGATGGCCATTATGGCGCAGGCGCTGCCGCTCATGTTGCTGTTATTTATCTTTATGCCAAGACTCGGTGCACTGTGGTCGGTGCCAATGCAACAGCAAAGTGCCAAAACAGGTGTCACTGATACAATGTCTCCCGGTGACTTCAGCCGGTTGGGCCGTTCCGGTGAGTTGGCTTTCCGGGTGAGCTTTGAAGGCGCGATCCCCGCCCAGCAAAATCTCTACTGGCGGGGACTGGTGCTTGCCGAGTTCGACGGACGCACCTGGTCCAGGTCTCCGCTTTCCCGTTTTCAGGACAGCGGCCTTGTCCAATGGTATGGCGATCCCCCCAAAAGTTGGGATCAGCTCATTGAACGCAAGGGTGAGCCCCTGGCATTCAGTGTGGTAATCGAACCCACTCAGCAGCGTTGGCTCTATGCCCTCGATACACCGAAACCTGACAGTGAGGGTGTTGGTCTGACCAGGGATTATCGCCTGATTTCTGCCTACCCCCTGCGGAGTAAAAAACAGTATCGGGTCAACAGTTGGCCTGAGCATCGTCTCGAACCTCAAGGGCTGCCCCCTCAGCACCGGACAGTCTATCTACAGCTTCCTGAAGAATTTAACCCCCGCACCCGGGAGCTGGCCAGTCGCTGGCGCAAGATGGTCAGCGATGATCTTGAACTGGTATCGAGGGTGTTGACGCTATACAACAGTGAGTTCGTCTACACGTTACAACCGCCAATACTGGGCAAACATTCTGTGGACGAGTTTCTGTTCGATAGTCAGCGGGGTTTCTGCGAGCATTTTGCCGGCAGTTTCGTTTTTTTTATGCGAGCTGCCGGCATCCCCGCAAGGGTAGTTGCCGGTTATCAGGGCGGTGAGCGCCACCCCGACGACTACCTGGTCGTACGTCAATATGATGCCCATGCCTGGGCAGAAATCTGGCTGGAGGACAGGGGTTGGATCAGAGTTGATCCGACCGCCGTCGTTGCCCCTCAACGTATCGAGCAGGATTTGCAGTCGGTGTTGGGTAGCGAGACAGATTTTTTAGCGGACTCACCGGTTTCGCTGGTGCGCTTTCGCCATATTGGCTGGCTGAATCAACTGCGTTTGCAGATCGAGTCTCTCAATTACAACTGGGCCCTGTGGGTGCTGGGTTACGACCAGATACAGACCGCTTTTCTGCGCAACCTGCTGGGCGACAACTCGCTCTGGCGAATCGCACTGGCCCTGACTGGGGTAGGTGGCAGTTTGCTGCTATTACTGGGTTTCTGGCTGCTGTTGCCGCGTCGTCGCGAGCGATCCCGTGATCTATTGGACAGGGAGTTTCTCCGGCTATGCCAAAAACTCGAAAAAGCCGGTTTTCCCAGGCAGGTGGGTGAAGGGCCAAGGGATTATGCACAGCGCGTTGCTGAATCCAGACCCGAATTGGCCAGAGAACTGGTCGAAGTGACCCGGATGTATGAAGCCATGCGCTATGCTGGCGAAACACCTGACGCACGAACCCTCGCCAGGACAATTCGTAGTCTGCGCATTAATCGTTCAGGGTAGCGCTGTTATTTGGTCAGCATATTGCGGGCCCCCTTAACGAAGGAAGTCGCCTTGTCTTCCTGTTCGTATTCGGCGGCGGGCTGGTTGATCCCCCGTTGAAAAGCGGGCCGTTCGTCCAGCCGTTCAACCCATTGTTGCAAGTGGGGAAAGGGTTTGATGTCAATCCCGGACCAGTCGTAAATTCGTACCCAGGCCCAATTGGCGATATCGGCGATACTCAGCTCATTAGTGAGAAACTGCCTGCCTTTCAGATGGCCGTCCAAAACGCCAAAAAGACGTTTTACCTCGTTTTGATAACGATCGATTGCCGGTTGATAGGTTTCATTCCAGTAACGGTACCAGACGTTGGCCTGGCCCATCATCGGGCCGATACCACCCATCTGGAACATCAGCCACTGCAACGTGCGGGAGTGTTCCTTTGGATCGCTCGATAGCAACTGTCCGGTTTTCTCCGCCAGGTAGATCAATATGGCGCCCGACTCAAAAACTGTAAAATTGTCATTGGCGCGATCTACAATAGTGGGGATTCTGCCATTGGGGTTGAGTGCAAGGTACCAGGGCTGCTTTTGTTCATTATTGCTCAGGCTGAGCACGTGCATGTCATAGGGCAGATCCAGTTCTTCAAGTGCGATACTGACTTTGTGGCCATTGGGTGTGGCAGCAGTGTAGAGTTCAATCATGGGTAATGTGCTCCTGATCCAAGTCAGCAGAGATTAGGACAGTAGATTCATGGTGGCAAGCGCAACACAGGAGCCGAGATATGTTTGGTTATTCCCATAAAGCACAAATGGTCAGTCCCGAGCAGGCACTGCCTGGCCGCGCTGAGCCACTGATAGTTAACAGCCGGCATCTGGCTACAGGCCATCCGCTCAAGGCACCTTTTCCCGATGGCATGCAACAGATCATCTTCGGTATGGGCTGTTTCTGGGGAGCTGAGCGTCTCTTCTGGACGCAACCCGGTGTGTACAGCACGGCAGTGGGCTATGCCGGTGGTTACACCGAGAACCCTACCTATGAAGAGGTCTGTTCGGGGCTAACCGGCCACACCGAAGTGGTTCTGGTGGTTTTTGATCCGGATGTGATTCGTCTGACAACACTGCTCGAGCTGTTCTGGACATCCCACGATCCCACACAGGGGATGCGTCAGGGCAATGACAGGGGAACCCAGTACCGTTCGGCCATTTATTGCTTCGATGAAGGCCAGTACCAGTTGGCGGACAAATCACGTGAAGCATTTCAGCGCGAATTGGAAAAGCGTGATTTCCCTCCGATCACCACAGAAATCACTTTGTCCTGCCCGTTTTATTATGCGGAGGACTATCATCAGCAATATTTGGCGAAGAACCCGGGGGGTTATTGTGGTCTCAGGGGAACGGGTGTGTCATTCCGGCTCGATCAGCCGGAATGATCGCAGAGAACTCAGCTACTGAACGACTTGATATCACCCGGCTTGCGCAGCATCTTGTCAACTTCTGCCGCGTGCATTTCTTCTTCTGCTATTTTTTGCCGGGCATATTCTTCGAGCATGACGGAATTGTCTTTGACGAGCGCCAGTAGTTCGTAATACAGGGCTTTCGCCAGTGCCTCCTGCTCCATTGATTCCCGAAGAATGTCGCCGATGTCATGTCGATGGGTTTCAAGCAGTGGCCCGATAGCCAGTGACGGGTGACCACCCAGCGCGGTGATCATTTCTCCCGCTGCCTGAGCGTGGACAAGACTGTTGTCGGCTTCCTCCCTCAGCCAGCTCACGATGGGAATGCGGTTGTAGCCATAAACCATCAGCGCATAGTGGTTGTAACGAACCACACCAGCGAGCTCGAATTCCATAATTTTATTGAGTAACTCAATAATCTGATCCTGGTTTTTCATTGGCAATCCTCGTTTTCATAAACTTTGGTAATCACAGTTTTCATAAAGCATAGATGATGGGCCACTGTGCGGCCAGTATTCCTCTTACCCGTCAGAGACTTTCCCGGTTAGAAAAAGGCATCCAGTAGTATCACCACACCGCAGATTGGCATGAGGGTGAGCGTATAGACTCGAAAACGATGCTCATCAACCCTTTTCAGGTGGTGCCGGGCACACCATACACCCACGGCACCACCCAAACCAATCACCAGGCCATAACCTGCAATTTCCAGGGTCATAGCGCCAAAGCCGGTGTAGGCCAGGAGTTTGGTCAGTTGCAGGGCAAGCGAGTTGATGGCTTTTGTGGCAATAAGCTGTTCTTTCTGCAGGCCGTAGTTCAGCAAAAAGGGGTTTTGCACCGGCCCGGTTCCACCCACCAGTGCGGACAGGAAGGCAACGCTGAGTCCCAGCGGAAAGAACCACTGACGTCGCATCACAAAAGAGCGACTGGATTTGCCAAAACGGTACTGAAACACCGTCGAGATCAAAAACAACGCCAACGCTATTTGTATCCAGAAAACCGGAATCTGGCTAAAGGTCCAGGCGCCGAGAATCGCTCCACACAGGCTACCGGGAAGCATCCAGCGACATACCTGCCAATCGACGCTATCCCTGAACAGCCAGGCGCGGGAAGGATTCGCCAGAAAGGCACCCAGGCTGATGGCCGGTGCCACTGTTTGCGGGCCGAGCAGCAGTGCCACCAGAGGGATCATCAACATGGCTGCGCCACCTGCGGCAACGGTGCTGATAAACCATGCTGCGAGTCCTGCAATAAACAGAATTGATGCAATGATCATGAATGGGATGACGTCTCGATAATTGACTCCGGATAACTGCACCAGTCGCTCCAGCTACCCGGATAGAGTTTTGCGGACTCGACCCCGATCATCGCCAGTGACAACAAATCGACACAGGCCGTTACTCCGGAGCCACAATAAACTACTGGCGATGGCGGCAATACCAGTTTCTGCCAGACAAGACGCTGCTGTTCGATCGGTAGCATCCTGTTCTCCACATCGACAAATTGCTGCCAGGGCACATTGATTGCGCCGGGTATATGACCGGCGACTGGATCGATGGGCTCCTCTTCACCGCGATAGCGGGGGATTTCTCTGGCATCGATCAGTACAGATGCGTTATCCCTGCCGGATTGTTTGATATCGGGGTAGGTCGCGGTCATGGCGGCATTTTCAATGGCGAGAAAATCACCCGTTACAGCAGTTTGCGGGATGGTTGTAGCCACAGGCAATCCGACGGCCAGCCATGCCTTGATGCCCCCGTCGA
>PANQ01000036.1 GCA_002707685.1 Porticoccus sp.
ACACGGGTTCATCAACCAGTCTGGCGGACAGATCAGTGTCCACTCAAAACCGGGTGATGGCAGCACCTTCCTGCTGTATCTCCCTGTCTCCGACCAGCCACCGACACCGCTGCCGGTTGACGAGAAACCATCTGAAAAGATCGGCGGCAACGAACGGATCCTGTTGGTGGAGGACGACCACCTGGTACAAAATGTTGTTAAACACCAACTGGAATCCCTGGGCTATCAGGTGATCACGGCAACCGGTGGCCAACAGGCACTCAATCTGTTGCGCGAAGGCAATGCGGTTGACCTGCTGTTCACCGATTTGCGCATGCCCGGTATGGGCGGCAGACAACTGGCCCAACTGGCCAGTGAGCAATGTCCCTACCTGAAAATACTGTTCACCACCGGATTTGCCGGCCACGACGATGAAGGCGACGGGCTGCAAGACAACACCAACCTCATCAGAAAACCTTACCACCGCGCTGAACTTGCCCAATGCCTGCGACGGGTGCTGACACGACAAGGCAACACATGAGACAAATCACCATTGTCTAACCCCCCGGTCACCGGTTGTCCACAGTCCATAACCGTTAATCAGCGCGTCTTTCCAACACGCTTGAAACAACCCTCACAATACCGCATGCTGGAATTATGGTGGATTTGATCACGGATTATCTTTCTGGCCAGACAGGTCTCTCCGCCAGACAAACCTACAAATAATAATTAAGGTCTGGTAATGACATTAGGACCCCCCGATAAACGGCTCTTGGTACTCGATGATGATGCCGACGTCAGCTTTACCATCTGCACCATTGCCAAAGGTGCCGGTCACGATGCCCGCGCCACCACCAGTGCCGATGAGTTTCTTCACCTGGTTGCAGATTGGGCCCCTTCACACCTGATAGTTGATCTCGCGATGCCGGAAGTGGATGGTGTCGAGATACTGAAACGTCTGGCCGATATCGCCTTTGATGGCGTCGTGATCGTTGCCAGCGGTCTGGGTAACAGAGTACTGGAGGCTGCGGGTCGAGCCGCCGCAGAGAATGGTCTCAATGTCTCGGGGGTGCTGGGCAAACCCTTTACCCCCAATCGACTCCGCGAGCTGCTCAGCGACAAGACCCACCAGCCTCACCTCAAGGCTCCCGAAAACCGGCCACAGGAATTCCAGGTTACCCGGCAGACCCTCACCGCGGGCCTGGCTGAGCAGCAAATAGGCGTCTATTACCAGCCCAAAGTCTCCTGCGCCACAGAAAAATGTATAGGCTTTGAGGCGTTGGCCCGGTGGCACCACCCCGATATCGGCATCATCATGCCCGATCGCTTTATTCCACTGGCGGAAGAAACCGGTCTGATCGGCGAGCTGACCCAACAGGTATTTGGCCAAGCTCTTCGCTGGTTTGCCGAATCGTTTCGTGGCACCAATACCACCATCGCCCTGAACATGTCCGCCAGGGTGATAGCTGACGCCGGCCTATCCGAGTGGCTGATGACCCAGTGTCAGGTGCTGGGACTGAACCCTGAACAGATTATTCTTGAAATTACCGAAAGCAGTAGCATGGAAAATCCGATCATGATGCTGGAGTTTCTGACCCAGTTCCGCATCAAGGGTTTCAGCTTATCGATCGATGATTTCGGGGTGGGCTACTCATCCCTGATTCAGCTGGCCCGATTGCCGTTCTCGGAAATGAAAATTGACAAAATGTTTGTGATCTCGGCATCACAGTCCGAAGAATCCCAGAAAATTGCGGCGGCGATCGTCGGTCTGGCTAGAGCCTTGGGGCTGCTGGTGACCGCCGAAGGCGTGGAAGATCAGTGGACACTGTCCTTTCTCGCCGAGATGGGTTGCGACTCAGCTCAGGGGTATTTTATTGCACGCCCGATGTCACCGGACGACACCCTCTCGTGGCTGGCAAACCCGCCGGTAATTGACGGAGGCTGTTGATGCATATCCCGGAAGACATTCTCTTCGAATGTCACCCCGATCCGATGTGGATCTATGACAGGGAAACCCTGCGCTTCCTTGACGTAAACCATGCCGCCATCGCCAAATACGGCTATTCCCGCGACGAATTCCTCGCCATGACCATTGAGGATATTCGACCGACGGAAGATGTTGCCAAATTACACGAAAACCTCGCAAACCCGGCTGCAGGGTTTAATGACGCAGGTATCTGGCGCCACCGCCTCAAGTGCGGGGAAATTATTTCAGTGGCCATCACCGCGCACACCCTGGACCATGACGGCACAAAAGCCGAACTGGTCTCCGCCCGGGATGTCACCCAGTTACTGGCGCTGCAAGCAGATAAAGCCGACCATCTGAAGCGGGAGCAGGATTTGCGGCAGGAAGCCGAGACCTCGGCCAACCTGTTTCAATCCCTGTTCGAAGCGGCGCCCGGGCAATTTCTGGTCATGACCCCCGACGAATTCAGGATTGTCGCCGCCAGTGATGCCTATCTCAAGGCCACCGGTACCCGGCGGCAGGACATCAAGGGCCGTCGAATGTTCGATGTTTTCCCCGATGACCCCGACGACAGCAGGGCAGACGGGGTCCGGAATCTCCGGGCTTCGCTGGAACAGGTCAAAGAGACCGGCATGTCGGATATTCTGCCGGTTCAGCGCTACCCTATCCCTCGTCCGGAAGACCAGGGCGGCGGCTTCGCCGAACACTTCTGGAGTTGCGTGCACACCCCCCTTAAAGGGGCCGATGGTCAAATTATATTCATTATCCTCAGAACCGAGGATGTTACCGAGTTTGTCTACTCAGCTGAGGGTCGCCTGGCATCCCAGCGAGCCACTGACATGGAGGAGCACGACGAGGCTCGGTTGGAGCTGGACATCCTGCTGCGATCCCGCGAATTGAAAATGGCCAACAGTCGCCTGCAGGAACAGGAGGCCAGCCTGCGTACGGCCAAACGGTTACTGAAGCTGGGGATATGGAAACTCAATCTCGACAGCGATGTGCTCAGCTGGTCTGACGATATCTACGACATGTACGATATTGCTCCCGAGGACTTTGGCCACTGCTTCGATGCCTACCTGCAATTGATGCACCCGGATGACCGACAGGGTTTGGTAGACGAGCTGAACAGTTTTCTGGAAAAACCCGATACACCGTTGCAATTTCGCCACAGGATCCCCAAACCGGACGGCAGCATTATGTATGTTCAGGGCATGGGTGAGCTGGCCAATACTGCCGACGGACGAGTGCTCACCGGAGTGGTGCAGAATATTACCGATCAGGTTCTGGCCGACAACCGTCTGGCCGAGGCCACCAGCCTGCAACGGATTGCAGGACAGGCTGCCCGCCTGGGCGGCTGGCGTTTTGATCTTCAGACAAAAACCATAATGTGGTCAAAAGAGACCGCCGATATTCACGATGTCGGGCCGGACTTTCAACCCACACTGCAGCAAGCCATCAATTTTTACCTGCCGGAATACCGCAACCGCTTTCGACGCATCTTTGATGCCTGCGCAGAGCGAGGTGAGTCATTTAGCGAGGTGATGCCCAAGCATACGGCTACGGGCAGGCTGATCTGGGTGCGCAGCACCGGCGAAGCGGAATATGACGCGGACGGCCACATCTGTGCCGTGCGCGGTGCCTTTCAGGATATCACCGATCACATCAATGCCCGGGAGCAATCAAAGACACTATCGCAAAGACTGGAACAGACGCTGGAAAGTATGAGCGATGGCTTCTTCACCCTCGACAGGGACTTTAATTTCACCTTCGTCAACGACGAATTTTGCCGAGTCCTCAACAAACGCCGGGATGCGCTTATCGGCAACAATATCCGGCAATGCTTTCCGGCTGCTGCGAACTCCGCTTTCCGCATTGAGTATGAGGCTGCCCTTGCCACACAGACGACACGTACGTTTACCCAACATTACAGCGAACTGAATCTCTGGCTGCGGGTAAAAGCCTATCCTTCGATCGACGGACTCGCCATCTATTTTCAGGATGTCACCCAGGAACGGGCAAGGGAGCAACACCTGCGACTGCTGGAATCCGCCATCGCCCGACAGAATGACATTCTGCTGATCACAGAGGCAGAGCCCCTGGAGGAACCCGAGGGCCCGAGGATTATCTATGTCAACGATGCCTTCGAGCGGCACACCGGGTATAGCCGGGAGGAGGTCATCGGCAAAACACCGCGTTTCCTGCAGGGACCAAAAACCCAGCGGGCGGAACTGGATCGTATCCGGGAGGCACTCACCCACTGGCAACCGGTGCGATCTGAGCTGATCAACTACACCAAAAGTGGCGATGAATTCTGGCTGGAGGTGGATATTGTGCCACTGGCGGACGAAACCGGCAGGTTTACCCACTGGATTGCAGTAGAGCGGGATATTACTGACCGGAAAATGGCTGAGCAGGCTGTCAGGCAGAGTGACGAACGATTCCAACTGGTCTCCAGAGCTACCAACGATGTGATCTGGGACTGGGATCTGGTTGAGGACAGCCTGTGGTGGAACGAAAACCTGAAAACCATGTTCGGTCACGACCCCGCACAAATCAATCATGGCCTGGAGTTCTGGGTTGAACATATTCATCCGGATGATCGCAATGCCCTGCTCACAGAACTCTATGCCGTTTTTAACAGCGGTGGACTCACCTGGCAGGGTGAATACCGGTTTATCCATGCCAATGGCAAGGCGCAGTCCGTGGTGGATCGGGGCTTTATCACACGGGACTCAACAGGCAGAGCCATACGCATGGTCGGCAGCATGGTGGATGTCACCGAACTGCGGGAAATGGATGAACGACTGCGCCAGTCACAAAAGCTGGAAGCGGTCGGCCACCTCACCGGTGGCATTGCCCACGACTTCAACAATCTGCTCACGGTAATATTGGGCAACGCCGAATTCATGCAGGAGCAGCTCGGCGAGCAACCCGAACTGCAGCGGTTGGCAGAAATGTCTGTCACAGCGGCGGAGCGGGGAGCGGAGCTCACCAACCGTCTGTTGGCCTTTGCCCGTCGTCAGGCATTGCAACCCAGGCGGGTAAACATCAACAAACTGGTGGCCAACACCCTTGGGTTATTAAAGAGAGCCCTCAACGAAGATATTGAATTGACGTTTGCAGAAACCAAGGGACTCTGGCCCGCCGAAATTGATCCCGGCCAGCTGGAGGTGGCACTGCTCAATCTAGCCATCAATGCGCGTGATGCCATGCCAGAGGGTGGCAGGCTGATTATTGAAACAGCCAACACCCTGCTGGATGAGGCCTATGCACAGGATCAGATGGAAGTAACCACTGGAGACTATGTACAGGTATCGGTATCCGACAGCGGCACCGGTATGCCTGCCGATTTGGTCAGCCAGGCTTTCGATCCGTTTTTTACCACCAAGGCCATGGGAAAGGGCAGCGGGCTCGGTCTCAGCATGGTCTACGGCTTTGTCAAACAATCCGGTGGACATGCCAAAATTTACTCCGAGGTGGATGAGGGCACCACGATCAAACTTTTTTTTCCGCGAGCCAAGACAACAGACGATGTTGTCTATGAGACTCCCCGAGCTGTTGAGCCCGTCGGCGGCTCAGAGCATATTCTGGCGGTGGAGGATGACAATCAGGTGAGAACCTATGTCACTACCCTTCTTGAAAGCCTCGGTTATCGTGTCACCGCTGCTCGTTCCGGCGCAGAGGCGCTGGATGTCCTGGCAAAGCATCAGGACATTGACCTGTTATTTACCGATGTAGTGATGCCGGGCGGGATTAATGGTCGACAACTGAGCGAACAGGCACTGAACATCCTCCCCAACCTGAAAGTATTGTTCACCTCCGGCTACAGTGAAAATGCCATTATTCACAATGGCCGTCTGGATCGCGGCGTGCAGTTGATCAGCAAGCCCTATCATCGCGAGCAACTGGCGATCAAATTGCGCGAGATACTGGATCCAACCTGAACTCGCTGTCCCATGCGCCAGCTCAGTTCCTAACACTCAGTCTTTAACACAGTTGCGACCGCTGTTCTTGGCCCGGTACATGGCTTCATCAGCACGTGCCACCAGCGCCTTTCGGGTGTCCCCCTTGCGCCACTCGGCGACACCCACGCTGATGGTGACGCCGCCGAGCTCACCAAAATCGAGCGCTTCGACATGGGCACGCAACCGCTCCGCCAACTGGACACCATCGTCCAGTGTGCTGTTGGCCGCCAGCACAATAAATTCTTCACCACCCCAGCGCCCCAGATTATCGGAATCGCGCAGGCAGGCAGATGCCTCCTGAGCAATGATTTTGAGCACCCGATCACCCGCTTCGTGCCCATGCACATCATTGAAACGTTTGAAATTGTCGATATCAAATAACAGCACCACACAGGGCCGGGCATAGCGACGGGCAATAGCAACCTCTTTTTCCAGCTCCTGTTCAATCCGATAGCGGTTCCATGTATCTGTCAGGGAATCTGTGGTTGCCAGCGAGGCCAGATATTGATTGGTTTTGTGCAAACGCTCATTGAGCTGGTCAATCTGATGGATAAACATCGTGATTGAGATATTTTCCGACAACTCCCGCGCCAGCCTTATCTCGATCGCCCGCCAGGGCAAGCTGTGTCCGGCCACCTGCTCTGCCCAGCGAGTAAAAGACTTGCGGGGGCTGATAACCGCCCGGCCATCGACAATCACCGTTTTTGCCTCTGGTGAGCCGGCCCAGTAGCGCACCTGCTGCTGCTCTTCGCGAAAAAACAGCAGCCAGCCCGGCGGGGACACCGCTGTCAGCGGCAATGCTAACAAGCCGGCGTTGCCGGCGAGATCACCAACGTCCTCCATAATCGTCCGATTCAGGCAATCACTGCTCCAGGGCGCATTGCCGTGATGTTCGGCGGTGAGACGATCAACGACAAGGGACAACACGGGAAGTGCTGGCACATGCCCCGCATAACTGAACTTTTTCTGATACATCAGTGCCACACCACTGGCACCAAACAAGCGCATCCATTGCCTACCGTACTCATCGATAAGCTGGTTCGGCTTAACTATCTCCCCGGGATGATCCACAAGTAGCAAGCGATTCTCCAGCACCTGACTGGCATAGCGCGTATCTTTCCTCTCCTGTAGCAGGAACAGGCGTTGGGTTGCCATACGCACCAGAGTCAACGCGGCATCACGCAATGCGGGCGATAAAGGGGTGGGCTGACGGGCATGGCAGGCAACCAGTCCCCATAACCCGTCTTTGCTGTATATCGCTAACGACAGTGAAGCGCCCACGCCCATATTGACCAGATACGCCAGGTGAACCGGCGAAACCGCGCGCAGCATACCCGGTGACAGGTCCAGGGGCAGCTGCCCGGACGAGGGATCACAATGCAGCAATGGGACCGACTCGGCTGTTGCATCCGGGATACTGCGCACCGGATTGACACTGTAGAGTTTGCGAACCTGTTCCGGGACATCACTGGCCGGAAAGTGGTGACCGAGAAAACTGGCTGTCTTTTCTGAACAGTCTTCCGCAATCACGGTGCCATGCCAGTCGCGATCAAACTGGTACACCATAACCCGGTCGTGGCCGATTAACTGGCGAATCCCGCCCACCAGGGTATCAAGCAGCTCCTGCTGGGTTTCTGCCTCGGCAAGACGTGCCAGCCATTGATTGATTTTTGCCAGAATACGCCGCTGCCTGAGACGCGGCACCGGTTCGAGTTCAAGCACCATAGCGTGTTTGTGCCGCCAGGCGCTGAGCTGGAAGGCTTTCATAACGCCGTCCACTGACCAGCGGATTTCGTGAACCACCAGAGGCCTGTCCTCCGAAAGTGTATTCAGTTCATCAATGATTCCCTGGAAAGAGGGCCCACTTTCCAGTCGCGGGGATTGCTGCTCCAGCACGTCAAACAGGAAAGCACCCAAAACCGCATCAACAGGCAACCCCAGCACGGACTCGATATTGGCGCTGACCTGAACAATGCGATGATTTTGTTCATCGACACATAACAGGCAGCCCGCCGGCTGGATAGCCCCGGGGATATGCACAGGCTCACTGGCACAGCGCGCCAGGGCCTGATCCAATTGGAGAGAATCCAGTTGTGGAGAATTACGCGCGCTCAAATGCTTACCTCACGTCGTTAATGGCACTCTCTATTCAGGTAATAATCCAGATAACCGCCAAGACAACGAAACGTTTCAATGGCGGCTGCTACAGTCTCCCCGGCAGCGTGGGGGCGCCGGGATACTTGCGCGATAACCCGCTGCAACTTCGCCCACTCATTGTGCCGAAACAACTGAAAGTATTGGACACCATCAGACCCATTGAGTGCCGGTTTTTCCATTGGCAATTCGATCCCAGCCAACAAACGGGCCACCCGGGGAGCAATCACCCTGCCACCCTGGGTTGCACCTTCCAGCACATAGAGCACATAGAGCACACCTATGACACGATCTGATGACGATAAATCCGGCAGAGGAAGCAATGGCACCCGGTCGGTGTCCAGAGAGTGCCGATCGCCCGTCAATTGCTCTAAATCGGCCCTCAGCAATACCGACCTGGACAGGTAGCGATAACCTGACTCCTGACACTCGACCGGCAACGTCTCTTCCAGCAGAGGCTCAAGCTGTTGGTAGAAGGCGAGCAAAGCCGCCAAGACCTTCAGGTAATCCTGAAATTCCAGAGGATCACTGATCAGGGGCTGCAACAACGGATGTCGCTCCAGAATCGCGTGCTCGGTGCGGGTGCCCTCACGCAATCTGGCAAGCAATGTAGCCGGAGTCAGTTGGGTTGCTTGGCGCAAATTGCTCATTGATTTTCCTCTATCGTCAGACTAAAAACAGCCGAGGAAGTGGTCATGATAGGCTATTCAGACAAGTTTGGTAGGGGGCCGAAGCCAAGAAAAGTCTTCGACAACAAGACAGCAAAAACAGGGGGCAGTGATGTACACCACTTGCCCTACTCTAATTACGGATGAGGAAAACAGGTTCGAACTCGCGGCCTCAGCTTTAGTTTAAGCCTGACTCTCATTCGCATGATGAAACAAAAAAATCATGCTAGCCTTACACAGTATTCTAGATAAAAGCGCCGAAGCTAACAGCTAAGGTAGCTAGTTAAGAAGGGCACGTGGATAGTACAAAAGAACAAGAAGAGAACACGTCAAAAGAACCTGTAACCAAACTATTAAGCGCCGGCAGCATTAGTTTCCTGTACGGGATTGCAGCGTCATTATGGATACTGCTTTCCGGTTACCTTCTCGCCTATATCACAAGCGATCCGGAAAGACTCAACCAGCTCGAGCTAATAAAAGGGCTGGGGTTTGTCATTGTAACGACCATTTCCCTGTATTTCCTTCTAAGAAGTCAGGTATTGGAGATTTTCTCAACCACCACTCACAGTTTCACTCCCACAACCGGGCGGGGGACCCTGTTTATCATCGGCGCCCTGATACTCGTGGTGCCCGCGGTAGGATTTGGTATCCTGCGTCTCTCTCTACCACCACTGGAAAAAGCGGCCTTTTTTGACCTGGGAGCCGTTGCCAAACTGCAACTCAACAGCATTAAACAAAGAGATACCGACCGTCTACATAATCTGGCTCAAGTATCTGTCAACCCGGAGTTTATTGCCGATATTCGCGCTCTGAAAGAGGGCAATACGCCCAGGGCCAAAACCGCTATCAAGCAACGCTTCAAAGTCATGGCCACAACCTTCGGTTACGAGAATATCGGCCTGGTTGACCAAAATCTGCAGCCATTAGTAAACCTGAAATCGACCAATCTCATTACAAGAGAAATACGCGAGCAGGTTTTGAAAAATCCGGTAGAGAAACAGGCATCCAGTCAAATACTTTATCTCGACGAAGATAATCGGCAACTACGACAGAGTTTTATTCAACCGATCCTCTGGAATGGTGAAGCACCTCGCGTATTTGTTGTTGCCAACACACTCCCCGTAGAAGATATGTTAAAACCGGTCGACGACCTGCCGTATCTTTTTGAAACGCTGGAAATATTCCTGGTTCGTGCGGACAAGAATAACGCCGTCAGCGTCTATATCTCAGAAATGCCTGACAAAAACCCCGACGGGATAGTAATAAGACTGGGGGATGCGTTGGCAAACTCAATTGCAGCCCCATCGTCCACACGCGGTTCACTCAAGTCGGAAGACCATCAGGGCAAGGAGGTGTTGTCGGTCTACTTTCCGTTAACAAACGCCAAGTGGCTACTAGCGGCAAAAATAGACCATCAGGAAGCAATGGCACCAGCACAAACACTGGCAACCTGGGTCAGCACATTGGTTCTGTTTGTACTGCTCGCCGCTTTTGCTGTTTTGGTAGTGGTGTGGCGCCAGCAAAGACAACTTTTTCACTCAGCCATTCTTGACAGGGAGTCCAACGCCCGCAGCAGATTCCGGGAACAGGAAACGGTTTACCGGGATATGTTTGAGGCAAACCCGCACTCGATGTGGATAACCGACAATCAAACAATGGCATTCCTCGCCGTCAATACAGCCGCAATAAACTATTACGGTTATTCCCGCGAAGAATTCCTGTCAATGTCGGAGACAGATATTCAGAGCAGGCGGGTTAGCCACACGCACCTCTCTAAAAATACGCGCCATCACCGGAAAAAAGACGGTTCCGAGATATCGGTGGAAGTATCGTCCCGCCCCCTAAAATTTCAGAATAAAGATGCGCGTCTGGTGGTTGCCTATGACATCACGGAACGGGAGTACTTTCAGGAAAAACTGCGGGAATCGGAACGCTTCTCCCTCTCCATCATCGATTCGCTGGTGGGCCATATCTCCGTACTGGACGAAAGCGGTACTATTATTGCCACCAACAAAAGATGGCGCGATTTCAGCATCCGCGAGGGAGCCAACCTACGCGATACCGACAAAGGCGCAAACTACTTCGAGGTCTGTCAGCACGCTGCAACCTGGAACGAGGATGGAGATGCCGCAATCGTTATGAAAGGTCTGAAAATGTTAATGGCCGGCTCACTTCAGCATTTCCAACACGAATACCCCTGCCACTCTCCCACGGAAAAACGCTGGTTTTCGGTGCACTTTACCCGGTTTCAGCATAGCTACAGCACACGAATTGTGGCGTTTCATGAAAATATTACCTCTCGTCGGATGGCCGAAGAAAATCTACAGGCAATCAATCGCTACTACGCCGCTTTGAGCGCCATGAATGGTGCTATTATTCGCGCACGGGACCCCGATGACCTGATCAACGAGGTCTGCAAAATTGCCGTCACCCATAACGCTGAATTGAAGCTGGTCTGCACACGCAAACTGGAGAAAGGCGTCCTGGTATCTTCCAGTGCTTCTCACGGCCAGGCATCCCAATTAGTAAATGAAGCCTTTTTTGAATACAACGAACTAGAAGATATCGAGCACAGCGAAGAACCTTGTGCAGTGGCAATAAGCGAGGAGCGCCCCGTAGTCATAGAGGACATTGCCAATCACAAACAGTCTGCCCAGTGGGCCTCCTCTGCCCAAAAACATGGCCTGAAATCTGCGCTGTTGTGCCCCATTGTGAAACGGAACGATACCTGGGGCGTTCTGATGTTTTTCGCCGATCAAAAAAATTACTTCAGGAAAGAACTGGTGGATTTACTGACGGAGCTTACCGCCGACCTTGCCTACAGCCTTGACATGCTGGAGCTGGAACAAAAACGTCGCGAGATCGAAGCCCAGCTGCTTTTGAACGTAAAAATCATCGAATCCAGCAGAGAAGGTATCTTCATCACCGACAAAAATAACCATATCACCATGGTTAACCCATCGGTTTCCACAATCACCGGCTATGAGTCTGATGAACTCCTGGGGCAGAATCCCCGAATTCTCAGTTCCGGATACCAGACATTTAAATTTTATAAAGATTTTTGGTACAGGCTTCAACACACGGGGCACTGGGAGGGCGAAATCTGGGATCGACGCAAGGACGGCGAGGTCTTCCCCGCCTGGATGTCCGTGACACGGGTAGCCGACCCCACGTCTGATAACTACCATCATATTGCCATCTATCAGGATATTACCGAGCGGAAGAAACACGAAAGTCACGTTGAGCATATGGCAACTCACGACATCCTCACTGACCTGCCCAATCGGTCGATTCTGCAGGAACGCGCATCCCTGACAATTGCTCAAGCGGCACGCCATGACAATATCCTTGCACTGCTCTTTATCGATCTTGACCGCTTCAAGCTCATAAATGACACACTGGGCCACGAAATCGGCGATCAGGTTCTGAAGACTGTCGCCGCCCGCATCGCTGGCGTGCTGAGAGATTCCGATACTATCAGCCGTGTAGGGGGCGATGAATTTGTTACGGTGCTGAGCAACGTGCGCTCAAAGGAAGATGTGTCATTGGTGGCAAACAAGATTATTTACGAGGTGACGCAGCCCATTACTATCGAGCAGCACTCTCTCGTGGTCACTGCCAGTATCGGCATCGCTTTATATCCGGAGCACGGCCGCGATGTACAGGGTCTTATGCGCATCGCCGATATTGCCATGATGACAGCCAAACAGAGCGGGCAGGATCGATACCATTTTTATGCGGGGGAGATGGGAGCCGATGTCGGGGAACACCTGACAATACTGAACGCCTTGCGCTCTGCCACAGATAAAGGCGAGGTCTTTCTGGTCTATCAGCCACAAATCGACCTTCGCAATAAACACCTCGTTGGCATAGAAGCGCTGGTGCGCTGGCAACACCCGGATTTCGGGCTGGTCACTCCCGACCAATTTATTCCCCTCGCCGAGGATAGCGGCATCATTATATCGCTCGGCAAATGGATAATGAGAGAGGCTTGCCGCCAAACCCAGGACTGGCGTGTACGAGACATTCTGGATGTACCGGTATCCGTCAACGTCTCGGCCCTCCAGTTCCGCCAGGAGGATTTTGTTGAGCGCGTGCGTACCATTCTGGCTGAAACCGGCCTGCCAGCAAAAAACCTGGAATTGGAAGTTACTGAAAGCCTCTTGATCATCAACGTCAAGAACTCCCTTGAAAAAATCAAGGAGCTCCAGGAAATGGGAATATTCGTGGCGATTGACGACTTTGGTACCGGCTACTCCAGCGTAAGCTTCCCCGTCAAGTGGACAATTCAAAAGTAGAGTTTCTGACGGTTTGTTGACGGGCCTCGGCTGGGGTCAAGTCGCCCAGTGCGTCATGAG
>PANQ01000037.1 GCA_002707685.1 Porticoccus sp.
AACTTTTAACTTTTAACTTTTAACTTTTAACTTTTAACTTTTAACTTTTAACTTTTAACTTTTAACTTTTAACTTTTAACTTTTAACTTTCGACTTCCACAACCAACAACTTCTTTTACCCTACGAACGCCCGCTCAATAACATAATGCCCATGATCCCCATGCCGGGTTTCCATGAAGCCCCAGTCATCCAGGATCTTGGAGGTGTCTTTCAGCATGGCCGGGCTGCCGCACAGCATGAAGCGGTCGTCGTCCAGGTTTGGTTGCGGCATGCCCAGGTCAGCGAACAGTTTGCCGGACGTCATTAGGTCGGTAATTCGGCCCTGGTTGCGGAACGCTTCGCGCGTGACCGTTGGGTAATAGACCAGCTTCTCCTGTACCCAGTCGCCGAAAAACTCGTTGTTTGGCAGGTTCTGGGTGATCTCTTCCTGATACGCCAGTTCGTTCAGGTGCCGTACGCCGTGGATCAGAATGATCTTGTCGTACATCTCGTACGCTTCCGGATCTTTAATAATGCTCATGAACGGTGCGAGGCCGGTACCGGTGGCCAGCAGATAAAGATTCTTGCCCGGCAGCAGGTGGTCGGTGATCAGGGTGCCGGTGGGCTTGCGGCTGATCAGAATTTCGTCACCGGGTTTGATCAGCTGTAACCGAGAGGTCAGCGGACCATCGGGCACCTTGATGCTGAAGAATTCCAGCTCTTCCTCGTGATTGGCGCTGGCAATACTGTAGGCACGGAGCAGCGGTTTGCCGTCCACCTCAAGACCGAGCATGGTGAAATGACCATTCTTAAAGCGGAAACCCAGATCACGAGTGGTTTTGAAGCTGAACAGCGACTCGTTCCAGTGGTGAACGTCCAGAACCGTCTCTTTTTCTAAAACTGCCATTTATGCCGCCTTCTCTGGGACAACCAGAGCCTTGTCGAATGATTTGCCAAGAGCATAGACAGAACTTTATTATAAGCAAAATGGTTTATATAAATAATTGCAATCGAATTTATCTATATGCGTTTCACTCTGCGGCAATTGGACGTCTTTCTGGAAACAGCCCGGACCGGCAACATCAGTCGGGCAGCTGACTATCTGAGCATTTCCCAGTCTGCAGCCAGCAGCGCGTTAAAAGAGCTGGAGCGGCAGTACGACATCATGTTGTTTGACCGCTTGGGCAAACGCCTGGTGCTGAACGACCTGGGCCGCGCCATCCGGCCTCGGGCCGAGGCCCTGCGCGACCAAGCCCGGGAACTGAATCAGGATCTTAAGCAGGAGTCTGACCTTGGGGCATTGAAGGTAGGCGCCACATTGACCATTGGCAACTACTTGGCCGTGGGCATCCTGACGCAGTACCGCGGTGAGCACCCGGAGGCGGAAGTGGCCCTGGAAGTGGCCAATACCGCTGCCATCGTTGAAAAGGTTGCCAATTTTGAACTCGACATTGGCATGATCGAAGGCGAACTGAATCACCCGGACCTCTCTCTCCAGCCCTGGCAGAAAGACGAGTTGGTGATCATCTGCGCCCCGGATCATCCCTGGGCGGGCAAGCCCTGGCTGAGGGATGACGATCTGGTAAGGGCAGACTGGATATTGCGCGAAAGCGGCTCCGGCACCCGTCAGGCGTTCGACCGCGCCATGCACGGCCTGTTGCCACAGTTCAAGCCGCCGCTGGAGTTACAGCACACGGAGGCCATTAAAAGAGCTGTAGAGTCTGGCATGGGGCTGGGCTGCCTGTCGCGGCTCTGCCTACAAGACGCCTTTGATCGTGGCACCCTTGTGCCACTGCCTGTACCCGAACGCCCTATGGACCGACAGTTTTACCTGGCGCTGCATAAACGAAAATTCAGAAGCCGAGCTATTCATCAGTGGATTGAATTGTGCTGAGGTCCAGTGCGGTTCTGAGTGCGACTGAGCGGCATCCCGAACCGGTCGCGACTGATATTTGGTGGTGCTGAGAAAGCGCATTTTCACCCCTCGCCACTCAGGCTGTAGGGAGGCGTTAGAGTGCAGGACTGACAGGTTATTGGTAAATCAACGCCAACTGCTTGTCATCTAAGTGTTGCGGTGCCGCATCAAATACCACCTGGGTATTGGCCTATTGGCCATACCAATAATGCGATTCGCAAAGCGTTTGGCGTTTTCGAGTTGACGTAAGGAAACCACGGCAGTAATGCCGTCTTCCGCACAGATTTGTTTTAGTTGAGACAGAACTTTTTCTGAGGTGGATGGATCCAGGCTGGCCACCGTTCATCGGCCAGAATAATGGTCGGTTGTTGAGCCAGTGCTCTGGCGATACCCACCCGTTGTTACTGACCACCAGGTAATTGATCTACTCGTGCCAACGCTTTATCAGCCAATCCAACCCGATCCAGGCAAGGCAAGGCCAGTTCCAAATCATATTGGGGCATCGGCAACAGGCTGCGTAAGAATGTATGATAACCGAGTGGCCCCTTACACATTCTGCCGCGCAGTGTGGCGTAAAATAAGCTGGTGATGTTGACACACCAAACTCGGTTGAATGTAGTAGTCAACTAATCCCTGACAGGTACAGTAAGGTCCTAGTTTGATGATAACGTCATCCGACTACTGAACGCTTTATTCTTCGTGATCACAGAGTGGTGAGTAAGGGCTGGAATTTATTGTTAAAAATCCTATAGTTGCTAGTGGCAATTCGGTTGTTGCGCAGCAAGCCTTGGAGAACAATAAGTTAATAAGGGGGTTAACCAGCATGAAAGTTACATTTGACGGTAATATCTGTAAGCATTCAGGCGAATGTGTGAAAAGATCACCAGAGGTATTCAAGGTGATTGACGGCAACATGGTGATCGATACTAATAAAGAGTCAGATGATAATATTCGAGCGACGGTTGCCAAGTGCCCCACTGGGGCATTGAAGTGTGTTGATGAGTAATTAGACCATGACCCCGTTTTAGTACCGCTCATTGTTAGAAAAATCCGGCTCTAGTTGCTGCTCAAAATGACCTGAAACAGCGTGTTTTCGAGCGTAATCAAATTGCGTAGACTATCCTAGTGCGCAGTGGGGTATGACTTAGTTATAGAAGATGCTCCAAGCCTCAATCTTCTTCTCAGTATCAGCCAGTGACAGGAATCAATTTTCGTTCAGGCATCCATCCCGGAATTTACCATTGAAGCTCTCAACATACCCGTTTTGTATCGGCTTTCCAGACTGCATAAGTTTCAGTTTAACGCCATGGCAGTAAGTCCATTGATCGAAGTTCCCTAGCAGAGCCAGGGGCTGTCGTTCGCCCATCACCCCTTTAGGGAGCTTGTGTTTGCGGGGGGACGGCCAGTCCACCTCACGATAAAGCCTATATACCTTCTTGTGATTCACCTTAGCACCCTGACGACGCAGCAATTGGTAAACGCGCCGATAGTTAAGCGCTTAAGAGAATACCAACCCCAGACGTTCGGAAGCAGTCATGAGCTGTTGTTGCGGATACCATGCAAAGCACAGACGCATACTCGAGGGAAATTGACCGTTGGCTGAACAAATCTTACCGGGTAGATAACTAACACCAGCTTGCCTGGCCTCATCAAGCTTTGCAGCGACGTCTCGCCCATCGACAAAACTTGCCCATAAAAAGTACCCACCGTTGGGCTTTTTGATACTTATCTGATCACCGATTGTTGACACCAGCCCATCCAATAGCACTTCAGATCGGGCTGCATAGATTTGCCGCAAATACTCAAGGTTCTTCTGAAACTCACCGTTGACAATCAAAGGCTCAACCAATGCCGAAGTGACAGGTGCCAAGCCCCCGCCACTTTGCAGTAACGCCGAGTTCTTGAGCCTGTGAAAAATATCACCGGAACCCTGAATCCAGCCAAGCCGCAATCCGGGTGCAAGGATTTTTGAAAAAGAGCCTACGGATAAAACAGGCGCGTTATCGTCATAACACGCCAAGGGTGCAGGGGGTTTCTGGCCAAAGTAGAGCGACTGATAAACGTCATCGGCAACAACAGGGCATCGCGTTTGGGCTGCCAGCTTTACTATACCTTGCCGCCGACTATACGACTGCGTAATACCTGAGGGATTATGAAAACTGGGAATTGTATAAAAAAATGCAGGCTTATATTTCTGTATGGCCTGTTCTAGAGCCTGTAATTCGACACCGTCTTCATCCATCGGCAAGGCAACAACGTTGAAGCCGCGCTCTTTAAATAATTTAAGTGCAATAAAATAGCTGGGATCTTCTACCAGAATCGTTGCACCGGGTTTGCTCAATTGTGAACAGATCATATCGAGTGCATTGGAAGATCCGTTCGTCAGCAATAGCTGTTCAGCATTAACCGGCTGTTCGTAATCTTCTGACAGCCATGCAGACAGCACCTGCCGGAATGTTTCGTCACCGGCCTGCTCGCCATAAGCCAGGTTTTGCTGCTCAACCGACAGTGACCGAAACAAATCAACCGGCAACAAATCCGGTTCTGGCTGGCCTACCGCCAGGTCTATCAAGTAATCAGGGCGTGTAACCTGGGTAGCCATTATTGAGTCAGACTATTCATTTTACGGAAGTAATGATGCGCCGCTTCGTTGACTCGTGGTGCTAACAAAAAAGTAGAAACCATCGTTGGTATAGCCATCATCGCATACATACCAATTAATAAACCGTTGACCAATTCAAGCGTCGTGACTGCGCCTACGACAATCATGAGCAAATAGAGCGGCGTATAGTAACGGGCTTTGTCTGCACCCAGTAAAAATCCAACACATTTCGAGCCATAAAACCAGAAAGTGACGATGGTCGAAAAGCTCAGTAATGCAACCATCAACAAAAGCAAATAAATACCACTATGAGGGAAAACCTTTTCTAAAGCTGCAACAGTGAGAGCAACACCTTCCATGTCGCCGCCGGTTTGCCAAACGCCTGTCAGCAGAATCATAAATGCGGTACATGAGCAAACAATCAGCGTATCGATAATCGGGCCGGTCATGGCTACGACACCTTCGCGTATTGGCTCGCTGGTTTTAGCTTCACCATGGGCCATCGATTCCGTGCCAATACCCGCCTCATTGGAAAAAGCTCCGCGACGCACGCCAATCATGATGACGGTTCCCAGAGCACCACCGGCTACACTGCCGCCGCTGAACGCGTCGTTGACGATAAGCATAAACACCTCGGGGATATCCTGCCAATATCGTATTAACACAATCAGTGTCATGCCGATATAAAGCAGCACCATACTTGGTACCAGTCGCACCGTTAACTTGCCAATGCGTTCGATGCGCCCCAGCACGACAAGCAAGGCCAAGATGGCCAGAACGACACCCGCAGTGATATCAAACGTCATGTGCTGGCTTTCTGTAGCAAGGCCTATCGGTATTGCCACAACCTCACGCAACAGGCTGACAAGCTGATTTGTCTGAAACAATGGTAATGTTCCAAGCGCGCCGGCTACGGCAAATAAAACAGCCAGGGGATACCAGCGCTTACCCAGCCCCTCACTTATCACGTACATTGGACCACCACGAAGTTCACCGCTTGAATCCCTGCCTCGATACATTACCGCCAGCGACGCAGTATAGAACTTGGTTGTTACCCCGATAATAGCCGTCACCCACATCCAGAAAACCGCACCAGGCCCACCCGCGCTAATGGCGATCGCAACCCCGGCAACATTGCCGAGACCCAGCGTGCCCGACAAAGCCGTACTTAAGGCCTGGGCATGGGAAACATGCCCCGGGTCGTGCTCATCGTTATAGCGCCCACGTAATAAAGCCAGCGCATGACCCAGATGGCAGTACGGACGAAAACGTGAATACAGCATCAAGCCAATGCCACCACCCACCAAAAGCACAACCAAAGGCGTGCTCCACATAAAATTGGCGAACGCATTAAATGCTGCTTCAAACTGATTGATAACAGACATAAGAATCCCGACGAGCTAAAACCTTACCCTAACGCCAGCCTCCTCCCTTAGAGCACTTTTTGGATCACATAAAAGTCCATTTTTAACAGACATAACAATCCCTGACCATGAAAAGTGGCCGGGATATACTCTGGGGAGAAGTGCTGTTGCTACAACAAGCTGGTCAGCAGGGATAAAAGGATACTACCGTAGCGTTTTAGATATTTTGTTGCTCATGTTTTCCAAGACGGCAAATCTCCCGTCAACTTGATATCATTAATCAGCGAAAGCGTTTTCCACTCTTCCAGGGGGAAGCGTATACCACCCTCTTCCGCACCGTACTTTTCTACCAGTTTTGATTCGATCTCCTTGTTAAGATTGAAAGTGCCAATACCGCGCATCCCCCAACCATGGAAGAGCCGAGCATCAATCACAGAAAAGCTGATGATACTTATCTCGCTGTGCCGGTCATCACGAAAGATACGCCGAAAAAGTGCGTTTACATCCTCGAACTTACCCTCTATTACTTGCAGAAAATGCGTTTCACTCGCCAGCAGAACACCTGAAATGCCAGCCGCATCGTTACTTGGTTCACTGGACATGGTGATATCCTCAACTAAAGCCCAATTAAGAGGAGTAGCACTCCGGCTCTTGTAGATGAGTCGATACATTATATATATCCTTTTTTATGAACTTGTTGTCAGAATTATGACAAACAAAAAGTTCTATAATTCCTGGGGTTACACTTTTTTACTCGTGACTCAGTGACTGTCAGAATAAAGCCACTGTTACAATTTAGCATAGAAGAGATAAGTCGTAGGTACCTCGGACATCTAACGACAAGCCCCTTTAGATCAGGTGGCGCCAAGGTTAATAAAAGAAATAGCTCTTTTAAAAATCCATACATCTATCTCAGGAATTATGTAGTAATTGTATATATGGTAGGCACAAGAAACCCCATACAGTTAGGTTCTATCCCGATGATAACGTCCTCCGACTGCCGAACGCCTATTGGTTCGTGATTTAAGAGTGATGGGTAAGGACTGGAATTTCTTGCCAGGAACCCTATATTTACTAGTGGCAGCTCACTTGTTGCCCGGTGAGCCTTGGATAACAATAAACTAATGAGGGGGTTAACCAGCATGAAAGTCACCTTTGACGGCGATATCTGCAAACATTCAGGTGAATGTGTAAAAAGATCACCAGAGGTTTTTAAGGTGATTGACGGCAACATGGTGATCGATACTGATCAAGAGTCAGACGATAATATTCGAGCGACGGTTGCCAAGTGTCCTACTGGGGCTTTGAAATGTGTTGACGAGTAATTAGACCAAAGCACCATTTATGTAATAGTCCACCCGTATCAGGCTAAAAACTCTCATATAACAAGCTTTTTATGGGTAATACCTGTTGACGCGTTAATCATTGGGGCGCTGGCTCTAGTCCAGCAGGCGTAGCCATATAAAACAAAGGGCTGCAAAAATGCAGCCCTTTTTTATTGCTTCAATCGATTGACCGGCGACTCTGTCACTCCAGCGTCAATCTGCATTAAGGCCAACTTCCGGCACTGTTCAACCCGCTGTACGATCAACTGCCCCTCTTCAACACTGCTCATGGGCGGCTCACCCCCACGCAGGAAATCAAGAAAAGCTTTAAGCTCCAACAAGAGCGGCAAGGATCCATCAACGTCCCGCAGCTCAAGCTCCTCTGGCGACTGGCCACACTGAGCGGTGTACCGGATCAAGAGGTGTCTGGGCTGGGCATCTGTCATGGTGACGGTGCCCCCAACGAAAACGGCCTCCAGAAAGCGTTCCTTCTGACCGCTCAAACTCGAAACCTCAATGCTGACAGGCACCTTTTTCCCCAGATATACAGTCAAGGCACTCAACCAGTCTCCGTCACCCAGACAAGTGGCAAAGAGCGGTTCAGGAATATCACCCAGCAGGTGAAGCACGATACTCAGATCATGCGGTAAAAGGATCCAGATCGGATCGACGTCCGCATGGGCGCTGCCCCATTGGCAACGCCGCAGGTTTAAGGCCCGAAGTCGGCCGAGACGCTCCGAGCGGATGATATCCCTGATCGCGTTGACACCAGGGTGATAGCGCCATTTGTCCATGATAAAAAGCCTGCCCCGACCCAGCTCAACCAGTTTCGCTGCATCGGCTGCATCGCTCGTCAGGGGCTTTTCGACAAAGACCGGTTTACCCCGGGGGATCAGCTGTTCGACAACCTCCCGATGGCAGGTTGTGGGAACCGCAACGACGTAGCCATCCAGATCGGACTCCAACATCGACAGCGCATCCAGAATTTCTTGAGCACCGTTTTCTCGCGCATTGCTTTTACTTTCCAGATCTTGCGCGACCACATGAACTTCACAATCAAGACTGACAAGATCGCGTAAAATATTTTTTCCCCAACGACCACAGCCAACCAGGCCGATTCGCAATCCAGCGCGCAGACTCATGGTGCTTTCAGAAACGCCGATTTTAGTCCACGGATCTCACGCACCAGTTGCGCTAAAGAGCCCGCATTAGTATCCCTCGACGACAGCTCGGGGGTCTTCACGCCCCAGGACAAATCCAGCTCTGGGTCATCCCACAAACAACTAAATTCGTCATCCATTGACCAATACGTAGATGTCCCGATGAGGTACATACAATCCTCGGGAGTATAAAAACCGTGGGCGACGCCCGGTGGAATAAGCCAGATTTGTGGCTGCTCAAAATTGACGGGGCCGAGCCACGACTTCATAAAGGTGGGAGAATCAGTTCTGATATCACATAGGCCGAGCGTCATTTCGCCGCTCAGTACAAAAAGATAATCGCAACGCCACAGATGAACGTGCATCCCTCTAAGCACGTTCCGGCTGGACGTCGTGACACTCCACTGCAGCGGCTGGTAGTCACTCGACCAGCAGCCTCGAAAGTATTCCGTCAGGCAACCCCGGTTATCGGCGTGGGTCTTCAGCTTGAACTTTGACACGCCGGCTATGTCTATCGACACGATTTCAATGGTCATTTTTATTCCTTTTCAATCCATTTTCTCAGATCGCGAATTACCGGCTTTAAAACCCTCCGGAGTGGCTGTGGAATCCTTGCCCGCCATGAAACCGGCGGAAGAAATCTGCGCTGCCAATCCGCCATCACTTCCTGCAGCAACCATACTGAAAAGTTCTCTTCACGTAACCGCTGACTCCATTGATCGAGTTCAGCACATCGCTCATTCAAAGACATGTCTTGGCGCGATGGGCTCGCAAAATGGAGCGTCGTGGGATGCGGGCTGGCATAAAAAAGACAATTCGGTAAAGCAATCCACTGCTGCCACATATAGAGGTCACTGGGCATACCGTCCGGACGGGGCCGCCACCCAAAAGGGAGGCGGCGATAGGCATCCATCCTGTGACCCACACAGGTCGGACCGAAGTAATTCCATATCAGCCGCAAGCGCCTGCGGGTCTCGACGTCATCAATGCGGCCCGCATTAGCACTGAGGGTTCCATCAATGGCAACCTCAGTATGCAGCGTGTGCACGAAATCGTATTTTTCAAGAAGAGGTACTAACGTTTCCAGATGATGGGGAAGCCACAGGTCATCATCGCCAAGATAACAAACATAGGTTGCGCGGGAATCCTCCAGCACTCTGGCACGGTGCACCTCGCCATGGCCGGCCCCTTTCGGGTTGGCGACAAACTGTATCCTCGCGTCATCTGCACACAATTGCGCAATCAGTGTGGCATGTTCAAGAGAAACTCCGTCGCCGACAATCACAATTCTAAAATCCTGAAAAGTCTGGCCAAGAACACTTTCTACAGCTCGCAAAAGCGTCGGCCCATGATTGCAGGTAGGAATGATCACATCGACCAAAGGGTTCGCGCTCATGGACATTTCTCTATAGGTGAAAGCCCAGTATATTGGAATTTAGCCAATGACCCCATGACCTGCTCACTTGGCCACTGGGCAACAGCATACGCCAAAAGCCAGTTACTTATTGAGGACAGAGATATGCGGAAGAGTCGGTGAATAATATTAAGATATCCCCCCGGATAATCCGGGAGGATAAATGGAGATACCGGCTATTCGCTTGCCTTTCGCGAAACCGGACTTGCTCAAGGAGTAGGTGCTAAGCTCAGCCCAGCTTTCATTAGCCTACCGGCAAAGAAAGCAGCGATGGGCCAGCTGTCATCGCTTCATTGCTGACCCAACGCGTAGCCATCAGGATTGGCGCTGCCTTCTTGCCACTAACAGCAGTGCACCCAGACCGAGACCCAGCAGTGGGAGAGAACCCGGTACAGGCAATGCGGTTGGAGGGGTGGGGTCAGTAGGCGTATCCGGGTTATCAGGATTGGTTCCAGGGTCACCCAGAAAGAAGCTGTCAATACCTATGTCAGCCCGATCACCAAATGTGCTGTGTGCAACGACTTCGAGCGTCTGAATCTCACTCGCGGCAGTAAATATTAACGTCTGCCAGATCCAGTCAGCAGCTTCGCCGAAAGTGGGCAGCTCCATCGTTGCAGCGTTCTGCGATTCTGCGCCAAAGATAATTTCCCAGTAACCTCCAGCTTCAGAAAAATCACTGTGGCTGATACTCTGTTCAAACGAGATCTCGTATTGTTGACCAATCACCAATCCGCCCAGGCCAACCTGCAGAGCACTTTCGACGTAAGGCGATCCCGCCCTGCCGTCCCAGCCAATGCCATGCAGAAAATCACCGCCTGTGCTACTGGCCTTCCAGGTAAAACCTCGGAAATTGGTGCTGGCATTGAATACATCGGGAGTCCCTGCTGTGGTAGTCCAGCCGGGAGGAACATCGCTGTTAAATCCGTTTGTGTTTCCTGTATACCCTTCGAACCCCCCGTTCTCAAAGGCATCGAGCAAGGCAGCAGAGGCATTCCCACCGACGAAAAGTAAGCTCGACGCCAAAACAAGAGATGGAATCTTACTTCTAAGTGCTAATGACATGTTGATTCTCCATGTTTGTATTAATTAATTTGTACCACTTTGATCCTTGCGGTACTTTCAAGAAAACTCCATTGATAAAACCCAATGAAAGTGGCCTATAAAAATTTAAGCATAATTTATACCAAATACAAAAAATTAATATATTACAGAGTGTTAGTGTAAACAGGATTATATATTGGCGCGCACTTTGTAAAATTACCTGACACATTTTTTGAGTTTAGCGCCTATAAATGAAAGGGTCCGTTTACACTGACCAGGCTAAGATACAGAAGCCATCAACATTTGTGAGTCGCGGCAAGCCCCTGCCAATCCTCCAACTCCAGCACAGGTTGCTCGGCCCGAAAACGGGCATCTAACGGATCTTCCAGAATGTCCACCTGTACGCCCTTGCTGCGCAGCAGTCGCTCAGTACCCGAGGCGTTGCTGACATCGCCCACCACCACTCGGGCAAAACCGCGCATGTGGAGCAAAGTGGCACAAACGTCACAGGGACTCAGTGAAGTGAACAGAGTGGTACGGTTGAAATCCAGCCGTCCGGCATCACGAATCGCCGCAGTTTCGCCGTGGTTGTAGGGGTGATTCTCCTGCACCAGCGTATTGTGGCCCTTCCCAACAAGCCGGCGCGTGGCATTATCGACAATCACCGCTCCGATGGGACAGCCGCCCTCGTCATAACTTTTCTTCGCGAGCAATACCGCAATGCGCATTAAATCGGCATCACGCAGTCGCCGGGCAAACGCATCATCCAGCAGCACCGGCAAGCTTGCCGTCGGCATATGGGCAACGGCGGTAAGCACCTCATCCGTAACCGGGGTAAGACTGTCAAACAGTGTGTTCATGGTTAGCATCCATCTCTATCAAGCGGCTATCTCGGTGACAAATCTAGAGCGACCGAGTCAAACGGACCCTGAATAATTTTTTCGCATGTCTATTCATATTTAATAGTGAATAATTATTACGCTGCTTCGAATACATCAAAGGAACCCGTATCAGGTTTCAGCAAAAAAGCTCACCTGGAGAGCCGGAAAATGGCCAATCAACAGATGTAGCGACCTAGCCGGAGAAGGATTTGGCAAACTGTCTGCCAAAACGAGCTATCCACTCTTGTGCTGCCGTTTCACTATCAAGCACCCGACCCTCCCGGTCGAGTTCCCGGCGATAGTGTTCTATCAGGCAGACCTGCTCCACCATCCTGCTTTTAAAGGACTCCGCTTTATCATTGAACTGGATGCCGACCCGAAACCCCTTGGTACAGGGGAGACATCGCGTCACCCGACCCGAAACCCGGCAATCCGTTTGCAGTGAAGGAATGTACAGCGTCACGGCGGTGCCCGGCGAGTACGCCCGTGGTAGGCGGCAGGCGAGTCCTCCCTGACTGATGTTGCAGAGGCTGGCCTGATAGCTACTGCTGCTATCCTCGGAGGAAACCATAATGGGAAAATCAGTGGGGTGGCGGATAAACTGTCGCATAGGCCTACTTTCCTGTGGGCATCTTGCCCTTAGTGAGGCATCCGCAAGTTATGCGCTGCCCGACAAAGAAATGGAGCATGTAATCCAGAGCCCGAGAGTGGCAAAACAGATGCACACCCATCCTTGTATAACCCGCTATATCTGTTTTGGTGTAGTGTGATCAAAATTTCCGGCTCCGCCAAAAGTACCACTGGCAACAGTTTGGGGAGTCTGCCAGCTAAAGCACCCTACCCCAGCCACCCTGCCTTTGCCCGCTTTTATTGCGACAGTTTTTTCGGTTTTGCCAGCCATTCATGGCCCTTCAACATGACTTGCCAGTAGAGCATCGGCAGTTGTTTTGCCTTTAGCCACCAGGCTGCCCGAGTGGCCTTGGTACCGTCGTTCACCCAGGTCGGAAAGGTCGGCTGTAGCTCACCGCCGTAGCCGAATTCGGCAAGGACAATCCGGCCCCGCTCGACGGTGAGCGGGCAGGACCCATAGCCGAGATATTCGGCTGTCAGCGGCTGGTCGTTGAGGTGAGCGATCAGGTTTTCGGCCACCACTGGGGCCTGCTTACGAACGGCAGCGGCGGTTTTGGCATTGGTCGTGCCGCTGACATCCCCCAGGCCAAAAATATTTTCATGGTGGCTGTGACGGAGCGTATCGCTCTTTAGATCGAGCCAGCCGGCTTCATTAGCCAGACTGGACTCGCGAATGAAAGCAGGTGCCCGCTGGGGAGGCACGGCGTGAAGCATATCAAAGCTAATTTCCCGATCCTGGGTACCGCCCTCGGTATCCGAAATGCGAAACACGGCTTTCTGGGCGGGGCCGTTAACCGAGACCAGGTTACTCTGGTAATTGACATCAATCCCGTAGCGATCGATATACGACTGCAACGCTGGCACATACTCCGGCACTCCAAACAGCACAGCGCCAGCATTGTGGAACTGAACCGAGAGATCATCTAGCACGCCATTGCGGCGCCAGTGATCCGATGACAGATACAGGGCTTTCTGGGGAGCGCCGGCACATTTGATGGGCATCGGCGGCTGGCTGAACAACGCAGTGCCTTTTTTCAGTCGCTTGACCATTTCCCAAGTGTATTGAGCCATCCCCTCCTGGTAATTGGAGGTGACACCATTTTGTCCCAGACTTTCCGTCAACCCCTCAATGCCAGCCCAGTTCAGCTCCAGACCGGGAGCAAGTACCAGGGCCTTGTACCCCAGAACCGTGCCATCCGAGAGCGTTACACAATTTTGATCCGGCTCCAGGGATACAACCTGTTGTTGATGCCAGGTGACAAAATCGGGCATTACCTTGGCCATCGCCTTAGCCGTGATTTCCGGGCGAAAAACGCCACCACCCACCATGGTCCATCCGGGCTGATAATGATGGGTATCTGACGGCTCAACAATGGCTATTTCCAGTTTTCGGTCACGTTTGTGGAGGCTGGCCGCGACCGCAATACCTCCGGCACCGCCACCGACAATCAGGACGGAATAGATTTTTTCGGGCTGCACGTGATGTGGGTCTTGATTACTCATGACAAGGGCCTCCTGGTTTCATACTACAGCTGGTCACGAGCATGATGGCATACACGTGACTTAAATTTAGTTATATGCATATATCGCAATAGAATAAAAAGTCTAGCAAGGGCAGCTTTGACTGAACACCCTACAGAGAGGCCATGATGCCGCCCCGAAGGCTGGCGACCTGCTGAATGCCGGCCTCAGTCAGAATCGATACAGCCATCGCTGAACGCCGCCCGGACCGACACAGGGCCACTACCGGCCGCTCACTCGGCACCTCGGCTACCTGCTGCCGGAGTTTGTCCAGGGGGATGAGCAGGTCAGACTGGAGAACCGGGGAATTATCCGAACGAACCTCATCGATATCCCGCACATCCAGCAGTGTGACCTCTGAACGGTGGGACTGCAGCCAGTCAATATCCACCTCCGGGACACCGGCATAGGTCACTTTGATATCACCCCAGTCGGGCTCCTCCGGCAACAAACCATTTTCCGGACAACCACTACGATGATTGGCGGGAACTGCCTCGTCAATTTTCTTGGGGTGCGGCAGTTTCATGGCATGCATGTATTCAACAAAGTCATGCTCGTCGGCACCCCCGCCGACACGGGCGTTAAAGGCTTTTTCTTCACCGATGGTACTCTGGGTTCTACCGTTGTAATCGTGTGCGGGATAGACCATATAGTGATCGGGCAGACTAAAGAGCTTTTCCGTGATCGAGTGGAACAGGTTGTGGGCACTGCCCTCCTGAAAATCACTGCGGCCACAGCCGCGAATCAACAACGTGTCACCGGTAAAAACCATCGCCTGATCTTCCAGCACATAGCTCATGCAGCCGTTGGTGTGCCCGGGGGTTGACAGGGCTTTCAGCTGAATACCGTCAACACCAAAAACCTGCCCGTCCTCCAGAGGAAGATTGACGTGCTCCGCACCGATCACTTTTGCCGAGGCGATCTGGCAACCGGTCTTTTCCTGCAATAACCAGGCTGCTGTCACATGGTCGGCGTGGGCGTGGGTATCCACCACCAGCGCCAGTGTCAGATTCAGCTCCCGCAAAAGTGCCATATCTCGCTGGGCCTGCTCGAATACCGGGTCAATAAGAATCGCCCGCCGGGTAGTTTCATCGGCCAACAGATACGTATAGGTGGAAGAGGTATTATCAAATAACTGCCTGAACAACATAAAACATCCCTCTATTGATGGTTGTATCTGGTTGATTATGGTTGAATCTGACTGATCTTGCATAAGACAAAACAATTAGACGAGCGTTTATAGCCAATCGTAAATATCTGTGTAAAATGTTTGCTCACCCTTCGTGGTGCTGGATGTTTTAACCTTCCCGACACCCGCCTTAAAAAAGTGTTCGTTGATCCTATGAAAACTACCGCCAGACTGATAACTGTTATTGTTGTGCTAACCCTGATTCTGGGCAGCCTGTTTGCCTGGAAAATGCAGCAGATAAAGCAACAGCAAGCCCTGATGAGTCAGGCTCCGCCACCCTCGGTGGTAGAGGCAACCCGCGTGGTGGAGGATTCCTGGCCGCAGTCGCTCTCGGCAATTGGTAGCGTTCGGGCAGTCAACGGTATACGGATTGCCAATGAGATGGCGGGCGTGGTTGAGCACATTGAATTTGAATCCGGCCAGCAGGTCAGCGCCGGTGATTTGCTTCTGAAACTCAACACCGATACAGATCAGGCCGCGCTGGAAACCCTGAAAGCCGAACAACGGCTGGCGCTTCAACAGTTCGAGCGTTATTCCAACCTGATCCGGGGCAAAACCATTTCCCAGTCGGCCTTCGATGAGGCAAAGGCCACCCTGGAAGCCGCTGAGGCCCGGGTTCACGAACAGCAGGCCATCCTGAACAAGAAACGTATCCGCGCCCCTTTCGACAGTATTATCGGACTGCGCATGGTCGACCTCGGTCAATTTCTTGAAGTAGGCACTCCCATCGTGCAGCTTAGTATGCTCGATCCCATCTATGTGGATTTTACAATCCCCGAACGGGATCTTCCGCGCATCAGCGTGGGGGACAAGGTTGAAGTCCGTGTCGCCGCCCATCCCGGACAACTGTTCACTGGCGCAGTGCTGGCCCTGGAGACATCCGTCAGCACAGAAAGCAGAACCCTTACCGTGCGTGCCGAATTACCCAACCCGGAACATCGGCTGCGACCGGGTATGTTTGCCAATGTCAGCACCTATCGCGGTCAGCAGGACCGGGTACTCACTCTGCCGCGCACGGCGATTTCCTACAACACCTATGGCGACTTTGTGTTTGTCATCGAGTCTGGAGAAGGTCAGCAAAAAACAGTGCAACGGCGCAGTGTCACCACTGGCGAAGTCCGGGGCGGCAGGGTATCGGTCACCAGTGGCGTGAAAAAAGATGAACAGGTGGTTGCCACCGGTCTGCTGCGGCTGCGCAATGGTCAGGCCGTTGAGATTGTCGACTCGGCGACCTCCGACAAGGCTGCCAACTAATGCGTTTTACGGATATTTTTGTTCGCCGACCGGTGCTGTCCACCGTAGTCAGCCTGCTCATTCTGCTAATGGGGTTGCGCGCAATCCTGGAACTGGAAGTCCGCCAGTACCCGGAACTGGAGAGCACCACGGTGACGGTCTCCACGGCCTATCCGGGCGCGGATTCTGAACTGGTCAAGGGTTTCGTGACCATCCCGCTGCAACAGGCCATTGCTGAGGCCGAAGGGATAGACTACCTATCCTCCACCAGTCAACAGGGTATCTCGACCATCGAGGCCAGAATGGTCCTGAACTACGACGCCAATGATGCACTGGCAGAAATTCAGGCCAAGGTCGCCTCGAAGCGGGATGTGTTGCCGGAGGCCGTGCGGGACCCGGTGATCAGCTCGACCACCGGGGACAGTACCGCGCTGATGTATATCGCTTTTTACAGCGACACCATCAAGGTTCCACAGATTACTGACTACCTTACCCGACAGGTGCAGCCGAGACTGCAGGCACTAGCCGGGGTTGGCAAGGCCGAATTGATGGGCAGAACCTTTGCCCAGCGGGTCTGGATTGATCCGCAGCGACTGGCCGCAATCGACATGACCCCGCGCGACCTGATCGAGATTCTACTGAACAACAATTATCTCGCCGGTATTGGCAGTACCCGGGACGAACTGGTGCGCATCGACCTGACCAGCAACACCGACGTCAACAATCCGGAGCAGTTCCGCAACCTGGTCATTAAACAGACCGACGACAGTATCATTCGTCTCGGCGATATCGCCCGCAGTGAGCTGGGATCACAGACTTACGACTCCATCAACAACTACAAAGGCAAGCCCTCGACCTACATCGCCATCGAAATCGCACCGGGCGCCAACCCTCTGGATGTTGCCGCACTGGTACGTGCTGAATTGCCGGATATTCGATCACAGCTGCCCGAAGGCATGCTGGTGGAACTGCCCTACGATGCCTCGGAATTTATCGACAGCTCCATCAAGGAGGTTATCAAGACGCTGGGCGAAGCGGTGATTATCGTCCTGCTGGTGATCTTTCTGACATTAGGCTCCCTGCGGGCAGCCATTGTTCCATCCATCGCCGTACCGCTATCGCTGATTGGCGGCGCACTGATCATGTTGATACTGGGCTTTTCGCTCAACCTGCTGACACTGCTGGCAATGGTGCTGGCCATTGGGCTGGTGGTGGATGATGCCATTATTATTGTGGAGAACGTTCACCGCCATATCGAAAACGGTGAAAGTCGCTTTGAAGCAGCACTGAATGGTGCTCGGGAAATGGCAACTCCGATTATCGCCATGACCACGACCCTGGTGGCTGTCTATGCACCGATCGGTTTCATGGGTGGGCTAGTTGGCTCCCTGTTCACAGAGTTTGCTTTCACGCTGGCAGGTGCCGTGCTGATATCCGGGGTGGTCGCCCTGACGCTCTCCCCCATGATATCCGGCAAGATACTCAAGCCCCACGGTAACCCATCCCGCTTTGAGGGCTTTGTCGAGCGCAGCTTCAACCGGCTCGCCGGCGGTTATCAGCGCTCACTGGCTTTTGTACTGCAGTCGGTATGGGTCGTGGTTTTTTTCGCGCTGGTACTTCTCGCATCCATCTATTTCATGTTGCAGCTGAGCCAGAATGAGCTGGCACCACCAGAGGATCAGGGCATTCTGCTGTTTATGGGTGCCGCCCCCCAAACGGCAACACTGGAATATATGGAAGGTTACGGCAACCAGATGCAGGAAATTTTTGAAGAGCTGCCGGGTTACGATGAGACTTTTCTGCTGATTGGCCGAGGCAGTGCCAATTCGATGTTTGGCGGCTTCAAGATGAAACCCTGGGACGAACGGGAGATATCCCAGTTCGAAGTGGAACCTCTGATGCAGCAAGCCATGTCCAAAATCCCCGGTGTGCGCATCTCTGTATTCCCCCGACCGCCGATACCGGGAGCTGGCAATGGTCTGCCGTTGCAGTTCGTGATCACCTCGGGCAAAAGTTATGAAGAGATCGATACGCTGGCCGATGAACTGCTGGGAAGCGCCATGGCCAGCGGCAACTTCATGTTCCTACAGAAATCCATTGAGATCGACCGCCCGATCAACAAGATTGTGATTGACCGCGACCGGGCCGCCGATCTGGGACTCTCTATGGGTGATATCGGTCGGTCGCTGGCCAATATGCTGGGCGGCGGCTATATCAACCGCTTTAACATGCAGGGTCGTTCCTACGAGGTGATTCCCCAGGTGGAGCGCAGCGACCGGGCGTCAATAGATGACCTGAAAAACTACTACATTCGGGCCGATTCGGGTGACCTGATCCCTCTCAGCAACCTGGTGGATTTCGAGCAGCAGGTCGAACCCTCATCCCGCACCCAGCACAATCAGCTCAATGCCATCGCGCTTGAGGGTGTCACGCAACCCGGCGTCGCCATGGGTGATGCGATCACATTTCTTGAGCAAAAAGCGGCCGAGCTGTTTCCGGCTGGCTTCAATTACGACTACAAAGGGCAATCGCGGCAGTTCAAGCAACAGGGCGGAGCCCTGATGGTGACTTTTTTCCTCTCACTGCTGGTAATCTATCTGGTGCTTGCCGCCCAGTTTGAAAGCTGGCGAGATCCGATCATTATCCTGGTCACGGTACCGCTGTCGGTGGCCGGGGCTATGGCATTTATCATGATGGGTGCGGCGACCATGAATATTTACACCCAGGTGGGCCTGATCACACTGATCGGCGTGGTCAGCAAGAACGGTATTCTGATCGTAGAATTTGCCAACCAGCTGCAGGCCGACCGGCAACTCAGTAAGCTCGATGCCGTAATAGAGGCCTCGGCCATCCGGTTGCGCCCTATCCTCATGACGTCCGTCGCGCTGGTGGTTGCCATGGTGCCACTGTTAATGGCGGCGGGACCCGGTGCAGAAAGTCGCTTTGCGATTGGTCTTACCATTGCCACAGGGTTGGGTATCGGGACATTGCTGACCCTGTTTGTACTGCCAGCCTTCTATTGCCTGCTGGCGGGCAGCCACCAAAAAGCGCACTAACCACGGCCGGATAGTGCGCTCCTCATCGCGGGGTGAATCAACCGCACTGAATCCCCAGTTCGGGACTATCAAAACGCCAGCCGTTATTGGCGTTTTTTAGTCACCACAGATGCAACCAAATCAGGGCCTAGCGAACTAAATCGCTGATTTCCTTTACCAGCATCGGCTGGCTGCGTACCAGCGCGTTCAGATTGCTCCGCTCTTCGTCCAGCCACCCGGCAATATTTTCAGCGGTAAGGTTTTTGCCAAAACCGTCATGGCTATCGTCGTGATTCCACAATCGATCAATGACCATCTGCCCCATTTCATGATTGTAATGACTCGACTCCCAATACCATTGCATTCGATGCCGGTTATCGCCCAGCTCAGGAAATGGCTCACTGGTAAAGGAGGAAATGGTCGAAAAATCCGTCAGCGTTACCCGGCACCACTTTTTTGAACAAACCAACAATAAAAATACACATTCCCAGAGAGAAGTTATCCGGATTCCAACGAAATAACCCGGCGCTTCTGAACTGGGGTTGCAGTTCGCGGTAATGGACAATCGGGCCCATGATCAACTGTGGGAAAAACGTGATAAAAAGCACGTACTCGAGTGCACTGCCTTCCGTAAGTTTGCCCTTGTAGGTGTCCACCAGAAAGGCAATTTGCTGGAAGGTAATAAAAGATATTCCAAGAGGGATCAGGATATGGTGGGTCGTACTGAAGGCTGCACCGTTGCCGCCAAAAACAGCGATGACCAGTTTGAAATAAAACAGTAGCCCCACGTTGGCCAGTACTGCAATCCATAGGCACAACCGCCGGTAACGGGACAGTTTACGGATGAGCACCGCAGAAAAATAATTGAATAACAGCGATGCCAGCAGCAGCCAGAGATAGGACAGCTCCCAGCTGGCATAAAAAATCAGCGAGGCGACAACCAGCCAGAGCAAGCCCCCGGTACGTCCTGCAACATGGCCTACACCGTAAAAACCGGCCAATACCAGTGGCAGAAAAACCAGCAGGAAAAGATAGGAGTTGAACAACATTGTGGCCGGACTCTAACCTGGGGGTCGGCGATAGAACAGAAAGCAAGCGTGGTAGGTGGCCTGAATTTCGCGACTACCGGGTTTTTTATAGAGTGCCTCGTAGTAGTGGGGCATATCCCTGAGCACAGTCCTCGGAATCGGTCGCTGGCCCGCCTGGGAGTTCACGGCCCCGGCATCTTTGATGGACTGTAAAAATGTCCTGACATCGGCAAAGTGAGCAAGAATATCCCGCTCGACCAACTCGGCCTCCGGCAGTGTCTGGCGGAGGTAATCGACAGACTTCATCGGCACTACGTGGTTTTGAACAGCGAGCTGGTTTTTCTGATAGGCACAATTAAAGGCGTCTGCCAACTCACAGAAGGTGCGCTCGGCGAAGGTGCCCAGCGCCAGAAATCCCCCCGGGGCAAGAGCCGAACACATTCTGCCGATAGCCTTATCCAGGTGAACAAACCATTGCACCGTTGCATTCGAGACGATCAGATCAAACTGTCTGTTCAGTGATTGCAGATACTCTTCAGCGTCGATAACCAGGTAGGCCGGTCCCGGCACCTGTTTTTTGGCATGGTCGATCATCTCCTGTGATATATCGATGGCTGTTATATTCGCTGAGGGAAACAGGGCTTTGAGCGCTCTGGTGAGCCGACCAGTGCCGCAACCCACTTCAAGAATCTCCCGAACACCGCCATTGGGCTGCTCACTGCGAATTCTGTCCAGCAGACATTGCCCCATCACTTTCTGGACAGGTGTCGCGGCCTCATAACTCTCCGCACGGGAGCCAAAACGATTGGCCAGTGCCTTCTTATCGAGGTCGAATTCTGTGTTTTTGATCGCGGGCAAGGGTGACAAAGAATCCTGTTTTATCGATGATCACAATCAGCGCCGACAGCTCGAACCGGAACTCAGTGGTGATCCATTGTTGTGAGATGCTCTCTCACCTGCGCCAAATCACTGCAGGTCAGAAAATCCAGACTATCCTAGACGATCATGATGATACAACAACCACTGGGCGAGAGGCACGGAATCGTCTAAGGTTGCAATCATTGGTACGCAAGAAGGCCTCATGAGCCTGCCGAAAAAGGGTGGAAAGACTATGTTATTATCACTGTTGCTGTTTATCGGTTTACTCTCAGCCGTATTTTATTACCGCCCGCCATTGCAAACCGGCTCCCTGGTTATGGTGGTCGGTACCATTTTGCTGACAATCTATTGCAGCGGTATGTGGCTGATATTATTGGTGACGGTCGGTATATCCATCCTCCTCAATCATCCCCGGTGGCGCCAGCAATTGCTGATTAAACCGATGTATCACATGCTGCGAAAGTCCATGCCCACCATCAGTAAAACCGAGCAGGAGGCCCTGGAGGCTGGCACCACCTGGTGGGAAAAAGAGCTGTTTAGCGGCAGGCCGGACTGGCATCAGTTTGCTGCCATTGCCCTGCCGCAGCTCAGTGAGCGGGAACAGCAATTTCTCGACAATGAAGTAGTGGAGCTGTGTCAGCTTATCGATGAATGGGATGTCCATCAGCGACAGGATCTCTCGCCGGAGGTCTGGGAGTATCTGAGAAAAAACGGCTTTTTCGGTCTGATCATCCCGGAGGAGTTTGGCGGGCTGGATTTCAGTCCTTACGCGCAGAGTCGCATCATGAGCAAAATAGCCAGTTGTTCCCCCACGGCCGCAGTCACTGCCATGGTGCCGAATTCACTGGGCCCTGGCGAACTGCTGGTGAAATACGGCACTGAAGAACAGAAACAGCGCTGGTTGCCAGGGCTGGCCAATGGCACAGAACTCCCCTGCTTCGGCCTGACCGGCCCGGAAGCCGGATCAGATGCAGGCTCGATTCCGGATCTCGGCATCGTCTGTATGGGGCAACATAATGGCGAGGAAGTACTCGGGCTCAGCCTGACTTTCAGCAAACGCTGGATCACCCTGGCACCGGTGGCGACGGCAATTGGCCTCGCCTTCAAACTGCGGGATCCGGACGGCTTGCTCGGCGACCCGGACACCGTGGAATACGGTATTACCTGTGCCCTGTTGCCCGCTGACCACCCCGGTGTCGAGATCGGTCGCCGCCACAACCCGGGCGCTCCATTCATGAACGGGCCCATTAGCGGCACCGATGTGTTCATCCCGATCGACTGGATTATCGGCGGTGCCGACATGGCCGGCAAAGGCTGGCGGATGCTGATCGAATGTCTGGGCGCAGGGCGCGGCGTATCCCTGCCGGCCCTGGCAACTGCCAGCGGTGAGATGTGTTACCTCACCGTCGGCGCCTTTGCCCGGATCCGCCGCCAGTTCAATATGGAAATTGGCAAATTTGAGGGCGTTCAGGAGGCCACCGCTGAAATTGCCGCAGGGGCTTATACACTGGAAGCAATGCGGCAGATGGTAACCCGGGGGCTGGCGGATGGCGCGCCCTCGGTACTGACCGCCATGGCCAAACTCCATGCCACTGAGCGGATGCGGCAGATCGTCAATCAGGCCATGGACGTGGTGGGTGGCCGGGCCATTCAATTGGGACCGCGCAATTTTCTCGGTTCAATGTACCACTCGGTACCGGTGGCCATCACCGTGGAAGGCGCCAATATTCTGACTCGCTCCCTGATGATTTTTGGCCAAGGTGCCATGCGCTGCCACCCCTATCTCTATGCCGAATTAAAAACGTTGCAACATGGCGATGAGCAAGCGGGACTGGATGAATTTGATCCCCTTTTCCGGCAACATCTGGGACACATTTTCAGCAATATCGCACGGCTCAAGCTGTACGGCGTCACCGCGGCACGCTTCAGCCCGGTACCCGACGACGCTTCTGATTTCAGTCGTCGCTGGTATCAGCGAATTAACCATCTCAGTGTGGCTCTGGCCAGTTGCTCAGACGTAGCCCTGGGTATACTCGGTGGAGATATCAAG
>PANQ01000038.1 GCA_002707685.1 Porticoccus sp.
GGCCATCCCTCAACCATATTGTGGTTGGCCTGATCATGGGCACCATTGCTGCTGCCCTGATGCTGTCACCCTTCACTTTTGCGCCGGGTATCCAGTTTGACACGCGTTCGGTGCTGATCACGTTGACAGGCCTGTTTTTTGGCACCCTGCCGACAATTGTTACCGTAATCATCGCTTCACTTTTCCGGCTCTATCAGGGCGGGGCGGGGGCCTGGACTGGCGTCGCGGTGATTCTCGTCTGCGGCACACTGGGTCTGCTGTGGCGACACGTCAGGGCCAGCTCAATGACCACTCTGGACTGGGCAGAGCTGTACAGTCTTGGCATTGTGGCGCATGTCCTCATGTTGGCATTGATGCTGACTCTGCCCGGTGATCAGGCAAATGCAGTACTGGCGACTATCACCCTTCCCGTAATACTGATTTATCCGATTGCGACGGTACTGCTGGGCCTGCTGATGGCAAAGCGACTGCAACAGGAACAGGGTGCCAACCGCCTGGAAGAAAATGAAGAGCGACTCCGACTGGCACTGTCTGCGGCGGGGCTGGGACTGGCGGACATTGACCTGCAAAGCGGCAGACTGATAGTCAACGAGGGCTACAACCGGATTCTGGGGCGTAGTCTTGACCAATCCCACGAAACACTCAGCGCTGCCCTTGCCTGCATCCACCCGGATGACAGACAACACGCTCTGGATACCTTTCGGCGCTACCTGAATAACAGTGTGCGCAAAAAACCCGGCGAGCTCTATCAGGAGTTTCGCATTCGCGATACTGCCAATAACTGGATCTGGGTCGCGTCACTCAGCAAGCTGGTGGCATGGGATGATAGAGGAGTTCCGTCCCGTATGCTGGCCACCCTCACCAATATCAATCCGAGGAAAGAGTTTGAACAGGGCCTTGAGACTGCCCATCGCGAGACGAACCGCCTGCTCCATGAATCAACCCAGGCGCGACTGGCATTGCTGGGGGTGCTGGAGGATCACCAGACCGCAGAAAAGGCACTGAAGGAGAGCGAAAGAGCGCTCAATGAAGTCAGCCGTATCGCTCTGGTAGGTGGTTGGGAATACGATTGCGATTCGGGAATTATGCAGTGGACGCAGCAAACCTGTGAAAATTTCGGCGTTGCAAACAATATCGCACCCAGCTTTTCGTTGATCTATTCCCTGCTTGAGGCCGCCGATCGCACCACCCTGAAGGAGTCGCTGGAAAGCTGCCTCAATGAGGGAAAATCCATCGATCTCGAGCTTTCCATCGTCAGGGACAGGCAGGTTATCTGGCTGCGATTTATCGCCAAGGCCGCCCGGAACACGCTTTACCGTGTCACCCGGCTGAGGGGTACCGTACAGGATATTACCCAGCGGAAACTGGCCATCGAAAAACAACAGCAGAGCTATAATCTGCTGATGAAGCTGGCCGCACAGGTACCCGGCATGATCTTCCAGTTTCAACTGTTTCCCGACAAAACCAGTGCGATTCCCTGGTGCAGCCCCGCAATCAGAAACATTCTCGGCCTGGAAGCCGCCGACGTGGCAGATGATGCATCCCCAGCTTTTGATCGCATTCATCCCGATGATGTCACCCACCTGCTAACCCAGATACGTATTTCAGCCGAAAAACTCTGCCCACTGCACGCGGAATTCCGGGTCGTGTTGCCGGAAGAGGTAACCGAGTGGCGGCTCTGCGATGCCATTCCGGAAAGGCTCAGCGACGGCAGTACGCTCTGGCACGGGATCACCACTGACATCCACAGCCGCAAGGAAAACGAGGAAGCCCTGAAGCTGGCAGGACTGGTCTACCAGAATAGCAATGAGGCCATGATGGTCACCGACGCGGCCGGTACCATTATTGATGTCAACCAGACCTTCGCCACCATGACCGGCTATTCTCTCCAGGATGTTGTTGGCCAAAATCCCAGTATTTTGCGCTCCGGCAAGCATACAACGAGTTTTTATGCGCGTATGTGGAAGATGCTGGAAACCACTGGGCACTGGGAAGGGGAGTTATGGAACAAACGAAAAAGTGGCGAAATTTTTGCTGAATGGCTTTCCATCAACGCTGTCTATAACCCCGACGGCTCGGTTCATCGGTGGGTAGCACAGTTCTCCGACATCACTGAAAAGAAAGCCAATGAGCAACTCATTTGGGAACAGGCCAACTTTGACCCATTAACCGAGCTGCCCAACCGCAGGATGTTTTACGATCGCCTGGGACAGGAAATCAAAAAAGCTCACCGCTCGGCATTGTCGATGGCCGTGCTGTTTATAGACCTTGACCATTTCAAGGAGGTCAACGATACCCTGGGCCACGAAAAAGGCGATCAGCTACTGGTTGAAGCCGCCAACAGAATTGGTCACTGTATCCGCGAGACCGATACCGTGGCCAGGCTCGGTGGTGATGAGTTCATTATCATTCTCAGCGAACTGGAAGAGCGCTCAACCATTGAACGGGTATTGACCGGCTTGCTCACACGCCTTTCCGAGCCCTATCCACTCGACAATGATGTCGCGTTTGTCAGCGCCAGTATCGGTGTCACTCTTTATCCCGAGGATGCTACCAACATTGAGGGGCTACTGAAAAACGCTGACCAGGCCATGTACGCGGCCAAAAAAGAAGGGCGCAACGGCTACCAATACTTTACCCAGTCCATGCAGGAATCCGCCCTAAAGCGGATGCGTATTGTCAATGACCTCAGGATGGGGCTGGAAAAGCTCGAATTATGGGTCGCCTATCAGCCGATCATCAATTTGCGAACCGGCGACATTCACAAGGCCGAAGCACTGATGCGCTGGCAACATCCCATTGAGGGATTAATCGGCCCGGATACTTTTATCCCGATAGCCGAGGAAACCGGTCTGATTCATCTGATTGGCCATCGCCTGTTCGAAGATGTCGCGGTGATGTCCCAATCCCTGCGCGAGGACTTCCATCCAGAATTCCAGATCAGCATGAATGTCTCACCTGTGCAACTGAATAACCGCAGTAAAAACGTGTTTCAACTTTGGAGTGAATCGATGTTTGATCTGGGTCTGCCGGGGCAGGCCGTGGTGCTGGAAATTACCGAGGGTTTACTGCTCGAGCAGCGCACCATGGTTACCGAGCAGCTGCTGGCCTTCCGGGATTCCGGTGTTCAGGTAGCCCTGGATGATTTTGGCACCGGCTACTCATCACTGTCCTATCTGAAAAAATTTGATATCGATTATCTGAAAATTGACAAGACCTTTGTCAGCAACCTGCGGCCCGGTAGTGAAGACCTGGCTCTGTGCGAAGCCATTATTGTGATGGCCCACAAGCTGGGCATAGAAGTCATTGCCGAGGGAGTGGAAACCGGCGAACAGCGGGACCTGCTGACAGCCGCCGGTTGTGACTATGCTCAGGGCTACCTGTTTGCCAAACCCATGGCCGGGGAATCCTTTAAGGCTCATTTGCTGGCGGAGCAAACATCACCCACAACAAAGCAGTTGCCCTGAATCCCCGGAAGAAAGTAGCGCCAACCCCGCGATCAGAACGGGTAGTCCTCGATCACGGTCCAGGGCAAACCATATATATTCATATCATCCATGAACGGATCGGGATCCATCTGCTCCATGTTCCACACGCCCGGTTGCAGCCACTTGCCTTCCAGCATCATCTTGGCGCCGATCATGGCGGGCACGCCGGTGGGGTAGGAAATCGCCTGGGATTGAACCTCGGCATAGCATTCCTGATGGTCACAGATGTTGTACAGGTAAACGGTTTTTGGCTTACCGTCCCTGACGCCGGTCACCACGCAACCGATACAGGTTCTGCCTTTGGTGCGCGGGCCGAGGCTGGCCGGATCGGGTAGCAGGCGCTTCAGAAACTGGATCGGTACGATCTGCTGGCCATTGAAATCCACTGGCTCGATGCCGGTCATGCCGACATTGCCCAGCACTTCCAGATGTTTCAGGTAGCTCTCACCGAAGCTCATCCAGAATTGGGCACGCTTCAGGCTGGGAAAGTTTTTCACCAATGACTCAAGCTCTTCGTGGTACATGCGATAGATGTTGTAAGTACCCACGCCGTCCGGACAGGTGAAGGACTGCTTGGTGGACATCGCCGGGGTAGTGACGAACTCGCCGTTTTCCCAGTGGCGGCACTCGGCGGTCACTTCGCGGATGTTGATCTCCGGGTTGAAGTTGGTGGCAAACGGATAGCCGTGATCGCCGCCGTTGACATCGATAATGTCCAGGGTGTGGATTTCATCGAAGTAGTGCTTGGCGATGTAGGCGGTAAACACATTGGTGGCGCCTGGATCGAAACCGGAGCCCAGCAGCGCCATCAGCCCCGCCTGTTTAAATTTGTCCTGATAGGCCCACTGCCAGCTGTACTCGAACTTGGCGGTATCCAGCGGCTCGTAGTTGGCGGTATCCATATAATTGACGCCCGCTTCCAGACAGGCATCCATAATGGTCAGATCCTGATAGGGCAGCGCCACATTGATCACCAGATCCGGTTTGACGCGATTGATCAGCGCCACCAGTTCCGGCACGTTGTCCGCATCTACTTGGGCGGTCTCAATGGACCGATCGAGCTGCGAGGCAATGTGCCGACATTTCGCTTCAGTGCGACTGGCGAGGACTATCTCCTCAAAGACATCCGGCAACTGGGCGCACTTGTGGGTCACAACGCCACCGACCCCACCGGCACCGATAATGAGTACTTTTGCCATGCTTAACTCCTCAACCTTTCTTTTTGCCAGTCGGCAAACAGATAATCTTTCTCAGAACCAACGCTATTTGCGAAAACGGATTGGCATCACGCCACGATCAGTCGTGGCTTAACACAATCCCGACCCTATCAGTCCCGCTCAAAATAGGTGTAGCCATTCAGGCTGTTACTGAAAGTCTTTAACATCCGCTGGCGTTCAGCCACGCTGATACTGCCAGAACGCACAGCGGTCTCGGCACAGATACGAAATTTCTCATACAACTCCTTGGGGTTGTATTCTACGTAACTGAGCACATCGCCGATGGTATCGCCCTGAATTTCCTCAACAAATTCAAACTGTCCCTCGCCATCAATGCGAACACTCACCACATGGGTATCACCGAACAGATTGTGCAGATCTCCCAGGGTTTCCTGGTAGGCACCCACCAGAAACACACCGAGGTAATACTCTTCACCCTCTTTGAGGTCGTGCAGTGGCAGGGTGCGCGTTTCACCGTCAGCATTGGCAAACAAATCAAGTTTGCCGTCGGAATCACAGGTCAGGTCAGCAATAATCGCCTTGTTGGTAGGCGCTTCGGTCAACCGATGGATTGGCATGACCGGAAAAATCTGATCGATTGCCCAGGAATCAGGCAGCGACTGGAACAGACTGAAATTACCGTAATAAATGTCAGCGAGCGCCTCATCCAGATTGGCCAGCTCTGGCGGAATGCGACGCAGCGATGGCAACAACAGGCGAGTGCGCTGCAACACTTCCAGGTACAGGTTTTCCGCGAGGGCGAGTTCGCGCAGTTGCACCTGACCCTGACGAAACATGCGCCGCATGTCCTCCCGGTAGTGAGCCGCGTCATTACAACACTCCTGAAGATTGGTGTCGTTCAGCGACTGCAGGGTTACCCAGAGATTATCGAGCGATTCAGTACAGTCCTCTGGCAGCTGGTCGGGAATACCATTGGACTTGAAATAACTCACGTCGAGAATATTGAACAGCAATACCGAGGAGTAGGCCACGGTGGCCCGTCCCGACTCGGTAATCAGGGTCGGGTGAGGAATATCGCTGTTGTTGAGCGCCTCGGTGATGGTTTCCACGATATCGACACAGTACTCTTCCAGCGAGTAGTTCTTGCTGTGGGTTTCGTTGGTGCGGGCACCCGTGTAATCCACCGCCAGACCGCCTCCGAGGTCGAGATAACCCAGTGGGGCACCCTCTTTCACCAGATCCACGTAGTAGCGGCAGGCTTCCTGGACACCGTCGCGAATATTGCGAATATTCGGGATCTGGGAGCCAATGTGATAATGCATCAGTTGCAGGCAGTGCAGCATATCTGCCTCGCGCAACTGATCCAGCACATCAACCAGCTGCGTCACTGTGAGGCCGAATAGTGAGCGGTCACCGCTGTCTTCAAACCAGTGACCCTCGACCTTGGCGGCCAGTTTCAGGCGTACACCGATCAAAGGCTCGATACCGAGGCGTTTGCTCTGTTCGAGAATAATACCCAGCTCGGAGGGAGTCTCGATAACAAAGAAACATTTCAGGCCCAGCTTTCTGGCGTGCAGGCCAAGCTGGATAAATTCTGCATCTTTGTAACCATTACAAATGATACAGGCCTCACGATCCTGCAGATGCGACATGGCGATAATCAGTTCCGCCTTGCTGCCCGCCTCAAGGCCGTGATGATACTGACTGCCAAACTTGGCAATCTCTTCCACCACATGGCACTGCTGATTGACCTTGATAGGAAAGACACCGCGGTACTCGCCCTGGTAATTCATTTGGCGGATGGCTTCGGCAAAACTTTCGTTGAGATATGTGATCCGCTGGTCGAGCAGATTTTCAATCCGCAACAACACCGGCATGGCATGGCCGCGCTGTTCCAGACCCGCGACAATATCGAGCAGGGAAATTTGGTGAGAGCGCCCATCGTGAGGAGCAATAACCGTTATTTCACCCTTTTCTGAGAGACCAAAGTACCCGGCACCCCAGTCGTTGACGCCATAGAGACTCGCCGAATCCACAATGGACCAGCTATGGCCTTGATGATCATTCAAGATAACCACTCCGACATAGTTATAATTCTGTATAACCGCCGAACATAACCAGAATATGTCAATATCATTCCAGCTACCCTCTGACAGAACATTGAAGCACGGTATCAATGGCGCTGGCGGGTCCGCCAGGTAAACGCGCCATCACGATCAGCCGGGCTGGCTAGCGCCACTTTCACCAAAAAGCACCGTGAGAGAAGGCCATTCTAAAGGAGACGACTTTAAATTCCGAATGAACTTTTAAGCGGGGTCAGGAGAACGTTATCCATCGGGCATCGCAAATAGTGCGCAGGCCCTAGCTCATGTCTGCCCAGGGGTTTGACTTGTCGAATATCACTGCGTTGCCAAAACCCGGCATGGTCAGCCCATCACGGCTGAACTGAATGGCACTGTCATCAATGACCTGCTCGCCAAACCGGTAAATGACATCGAGCTCTGCCCGATCTGCCCGCAACTCATAGTCCGCTGCCCGCTGGCGGGTCTGCTCAAGGCGCGAACGGTATTCAGCCATTGCCGCACCATAACGACGGCTCAGCATATCCTCGACCTTGCGGGGGGAGATAACCACGGCCGTTGCATTATTGCCACCAAAACCCTTGGAGTTAATCAGCGCCAGATCCATGCCCCGCTCCTTGACATCCCTGTCTTGCAAAGGGAACGAAGTATGGGTTTGGCAAACGTCGGCGGCAACCCGATCAATGGTTTTGATGCCCGGAATCAACTGATATTTGAACGTGCCCAACGCCGACATCAACTGATCGCCACTGGCTGAAGCAATCGTATGACCAACATAGGCCTTGACCGCTGCCACCGGCCAGTCACTGATCCCGAAAGCGGCGGCCACCCGGTTGAAAATTTCTGATTCGGTGACGCGATTGGCAGGGGTGCTCGAACCGTGGGCATGAATAAAGCTGTTGTGCTTAACCGTGTCTTCACCGAGGATTGCCACTGCCGATGCAACCGCCTTGGCAAACGATACATAATTGCCGGCACCGGGTGCGGAAATGGATTTCTTCAGACCATCGGCATTGATAAAGACCTCGGGCACGGCTCCGTGAATATCAGCACCCAGCTCCACGGCCAGCGCATCGTCCATCAACACCACAAACTGCGCTCCCTCCGCCAAAGTGAAACCACAGTTTTCACCGAAAGGCCGACTGGCTCGCCGCCAATCCGGCAGACTGGAACCGTCGAGCTTGCAAAGTCCTTCGTCGGTGCCCAGCGCGCCCATATTGGTAAAACCTTCAAATATCTCAGGCGTCAGACTGGCTTCGGCATTACCCACCACCGCAACACGACGCCGACCACTGCGGATATCCCGCACAGCCGCCTGTAGCACATAGAGAAAGGAGGCACAGGCTCCCGTAATCGCCTCGGTATGCCCCACACTGCCCAGCACATAGGCATTGATAAAATCTGCCGGCATGGTATTGAGCCCCAGGGCAAGCTGCTTGGAGGAGGTGCGCTCACTGCGCAAACGACTTTGCAATAATCCGCCAAAACCCTCCGGGGCCAGCTGTCCAAACACACTGGAGCCATAGACACCAATTTCGTCCGGGTGAACAGCAGCGACTATCTGCTCCCAGGGGACACCGACGGAGTGAATCGCATCGCTGGCGCCCAGTAATGCCAGTTGCAATCCTCGCGGATGAAATCTCGAACTGTACTGGGCTGCGGGATCAAAACCGGAGGGTAACTGGCCCGCTGCCTTGGCCAGTTGCTCGGTCTGCACCGGCACCAGAAATTCTCCGGTATCACGAGAGTGTATTTCAAAACTGCCGTCCTCAAGGGGACGTACGTCCCAGTGCCCGGGAATCTGCGTCGGCATATCACGGCGGCTCAGGGTAAACCGCACACCGCCTTCATCGTGTTGCTGCATTTGTACATGTTTGTGGCCAGTGATTTCTTCAGGGTTGTAGATGGCATTTTCCAGGCGACGGATCAGGGTTCCAGCCATAACCTGATCGGCAAAGGTCGAGGCCACGGCAGCAGCATCATAGGATTGTCCGGACTGGTCACGGTACGAACTACCATCCCACCTCACCAGGCCCATAAGACAGGCCAGACCCACCAAGGTTTTATTGCGCTCAACGGGGGACAGAGACTCAACTACCGTTCGGCGAAAACCCTGGTGCGAAGAGCTGCGCCCAGCGGCGTTGTAGCCACCAAAACCGACAATAACAGGTAAAGCTTGCATGTTGAGCCACATCCAGTTGAATTTATAGATGCAGTCTATCAGGCATTCCGGGTTGATTTTTGTCTGTTATAGCCATATATTTTTCCATTATGGCCAAAGAGACGATTGATCGACCACCACCACTGCGGGTTTGCACCCTGCTTTACAACAATTTGCTGACGACCAGTGCCACCCTGCCGGTGGAAATGCTGCGCACTGCCGAGGCGGCCGACCGGGCAGCTAACCCCAAAAATACCCGCAGCATTATAGCTACCACCCTGTCCATTGATAATCAGCCGATCACCTCGCCCTCGGGCTTCGCCATTAGTCCCTCGGCGACAATTGACGAGATAGACCGCTGCGACATTATCAGCCTGCCCGCACTGTGGCGAAACCCACGGCCTGCCCTGAAAAAATACAGCAACTATATCCCCTGGTTACAACACCAGGTAAGGGAGGGTGCCACCGTCATCGCAGTGGGCACAGGTGTGTGCTTTCTGGCAGAGGCGGGCCTGCTGGATCAGCAACCAGCCACCACCCACTGGCATTATTTTGATCAGTTCCAGCGCGACTACCCACTGGTAGCCCTGAAGAGACAGTACTTCATTACCCAGGCCGGCAACCTCTACTGCGCGGCCAGCGTCAACGCCATGGCGGAGCTGATGGTACACCTAGTGGCGAGGTTGTACGGTCGCCAGGCAGCCACACAGGTGGAGCGCAATTTCTTTCACGAAATTCGCAGCTCCTTCGAGCCCACCAGCTACTTCTCTGACAATGTGGAACACCACCCCGATGAACAGGTGGTGCAGGCACAAATCTGGTTTGAGGATAATTTCAGCAAGCCGATCAGGATTGTGGACGTGGCAAAACAGTTCGGTTTCAGTATGCGCACGTTTGACCGCCGTTTCAAAAATGCACTGGGCCAGACACCACTGAAATACCTGCAACGCACCAGACTCAACAATGCCAGGGAGTTACTGCAGAAATCCAACCTGTCTGTCGCCGAAGTGGCTGCTCACTCCGGTTACCAGGATGCTGCTGCATTCAGCAAAATATTTCATCGCCAATTTGGCACATCACCGATGAAATACCGCGAGACCGTGCGCGGCAAACTGTTTACTGCGCATTGACTAAACGCTACGACGCCCCGCTGGGGTCAGATTGACATCATAGAATATAGAGCAACCATTCAGCAGCCATGGCAGGCTTTTCAACGCCCTGGATATCAATGCCAATCCCCACGGTCAACAGCCGATTTTTGCCTTTCGGCTCGTCGGACAAAACCTGCCAGTTAAGACGAATGCGACTACCGACCGGAACCGGCGAAATAAAACGCAGACCATTGACCCCATAGTTGATCACTGTCGCATCGCCAATAATGGCCAGCAAGTCGTCCAGCATCATATGGGGCACCATGGAGAGGTAGAGAAAGCCATGAGCAATGGTTTTACCAAACGGTCCTTCTGCGGCTCGCTGCTGATCCACGTGCAGGTACTGATGGTCGTGGGTCGCATCGGCAAACTGGTTGATCTGGGCCTGCGTGATTTCAAACCAGTCAGACTGGCCACTAATGGGTTGTATCATGAAAACATTCCAGTGAGAGTGGGAGTGACGGTGCTACCGGTCGAGAAATTCCCGGATCGCTGGGGCAACCGTATCCGGCATGGTGAGCATGAACAAATGGCCACAATTCATCAGCCACAGCTCGGCGTTGGGGATACGGCTGGCGAGAACCTTCGCGTTAACCGGCGGAATGATGGGGTCATCGGCACCATGCACTATCAGGGTTGGCATGGTGATTTTGTGTAGCCAGTGCAGACTCGACCAGATCGCCAGTGCCAGCAACTGATAATAGTAACCGCGCGAACTGGTAGTCTGTACCCGGGAAGCATGCCTTTCCACCTGGGCTGGATCAGTGCGCATTTTACCGCCATAGAGATCGCCGGCAATGCGGGACATGTATTTTTTGTCCAAATAGCGGCGTGGACTGATCATTTTTGCCAGGGTGGATGGATGCCCGGGAAACATTGCTGAGCCGCAACTGGTCGCACAGAGCACCAGCTTTCTGCAGCGTTCCGGGTACTGGCGGGCAAATTGCTGGGCCAGGGTGCCACCCCAGGAGAGCCCCAGCACATCCACCTGCCGATAACCCAACTGATCGAGAATTTTTACGGTCAGCTTTGCATAGGTATGCAACCGCCAGGGCAACACGGGGGCCTCCGACTTGCCCGCCCCCGGAACATCAAAAATAATCACCTCACAGCCCGGCATAGCCGCAATGAAACCTTCCAGAACCTCCAGACTGGCACCGATGCCATTCAGTAGTAGCAGGGGTTTAGGACGAACATCGCCGCCCCGCCTGATGGCAACACGAATATTCAATCCCATGACTGTCAACCAGTAGATCTGTAACCCGCTGGTTTTCACGCTCACCAGATGCTCCTCAATGTGTTCAGCCGAAGACATAAGTGCCGGGGGCATCCTCCAGAGGTCTGAAGTGCTTGCTGCCTAACACCTTCGGTGCAGCTTTTCGCACTCCGGAGCGGGCCTGAAGCCAAGCGGACCAGTCGGTCCACCAGGAACCCGCAAACTGTTCAGCCCCTTCGAGCCACTCGTCAGCATTATCTGGCAAGCTGTCATTACTGAAGTAACGCGCCTTAATATTGGAGGGGGGATTGACCAGACTCTGAATATGGCCACTGGAACTGAGCACAAACTTGATGTTTCCCCCAACAATCTGAGTGGTCTTGTAGCAGACTTTCCAGGGCGTAATATGATCCGACAACCCGGCCGTTACATACTTGTCGCAATCTAGCGCAGCCAGATCAATGGTCACGCCATTAATCTTCATCTCTCCGGCTTCCAGGGTGTTGTGCTCATAAATATCCAGGAAGTCGCAGTGCAGTTCTGCGGGCAAGTTGGTTGAATCACTGTTCCAAAACAGGATATCAAAGGCCGGCGGGGCCTCACCCATCAAATAGTTGTTGATGTGATAATTCCACACCAGATCATTGGGCCGCATCCAGCTAAACACCCGGCCGAGTTCGGCCCCTTCCAGAACACCCCTTTCCCGCGATTTGAGACGCGCTGCCTGAAGGGATGCCGGCGTGGTGAAAACCCCCAGCTCCATTTCCCGAGAATTCATACTGAGCATACAGACGGACAGACTCAAAGAATGCACCACATCACGACCGGTCTGCTTGAGGTAGGAAGACAGAATTGAAGCCGTGATACCGCCGGCACAGGCGCCAACCACATTGAGAGATTGACTTCGGGTGATTGCGAGGATGGCATCGACGGCTTCGGTGGCTGCCTCAATGTATTGAGGCATTCCCCAGTGCGCCTGTTCCTCCGAGGGGTTCCGCCAACTGATCGCAAACACCTGGAATCCCTGGCCGAGGCAAAAACGAAAAAAGCTTTTTTCCTCATTTAGATCATAAATGTAAAACTTGTTGATCTGGGGAGGGATGATCAGTAGCGGCCTGCGAAACACCCGGGCAGTACGCGGCTTGTATTGAATCAGCTCCAGCAGCTCATTGCGAAAA
>PANQ01000039.1 GCA_002707685.1 Porticoccus sp.
GGGAGCCGGTGATTTTGTCGGAACCCTGATGTCGCTGCAGCCAGTCCTGATAGATCTGTTTGGCAGCGGCATCGCTGTTGCTGCCGTTGAATAGAACAATACCGTCGTTGTAGGGGCTATCGCCCAAGCGCTGCAACAGATAGTTTTGGGTTTTGCGGGATTCGGTAAAGATAATGGCCTTTTGGTTGGCGCCCAGTTCCGCCAGCTTATCAAAGCCGATTTTCAGGGCTTTGAGCAGTGCGTCGCCCTTGCTGTTCTGGCGGATATTTTCGGCCAGGTCTTTGTAGCTTCGCAGCTCTTCAATTTCTGCCTTTATTGACTGCTGTTCCGCTTCCGAAAGCCCTTGTTCCTGCTCATCCCACTCTTCGGCAGTTTCATCCAAGGCTTCGTAATCTGTTTGAAACTCGCCGACCACCTGTTCATCGTCTGGTGCAGCGTGCTCCAGCATGCGCTCCAGCCGGGCGACAATAGAACCGAGCGCACCGGCGATAGCAAAGGAGGATGAGGCCAGCAATTTCCACATCACCATAGAGATCAATTGTCGCTGGCCACTGGGCAGGGCGTTCAGTTCTGGCCGTCGCAGGTAGTCGGAAACCCGTGTATAAAGCCGCTGTTCGTCGCTGGACGGGGTAAAGGTTTGTACCAACGGAATACGTTTGGTATAGGAAACGTAGGCCTGAACCTGTTGGCGTAGGGTGCGTTTGCATACTGGAGCGATGCGCTGCTTAAGACTGGCAAACGATGCTGCATCAGTTATTCGACCATATTGGCTACGAAAGCTATCCAGGTCACCGAATACCTGTTCATCCAAAATACTCACCAGGCCATAGAGTTCCAGCAGCGAGTTTTGCAAAGGTGTGGCCGTGAGCAACACCTTGTTTGTGGGTGCCAGTGCGTCTTTTAGCGTTTTGGCAATTTTGTTGCTTTTTTTATAGACGTTTCTAAGCCTGTGAGCTTCATCAATGATGGCTAAATCCCAGGGAATCATTCTGAGGTCATCGGCCTTGGCGCTGGCGAACTGATAGGAGCAGATAACCAAACCATCACCAATATCAAAGGGGTTTTTAACGCCCGATCTCTTTGCCTTGTTGTAGTTGGCCGATTCGAGAATCTGACCGTCAACACCAAATTTCTCCTGTAGTTCCTGATGCCACTGTTTGCGCAGATTGGCCGGAACAATGATAAGAATTTTACGCTTGCGTTCGGCCCATTTCTGAGAAATGACCAGCCCAGCCTCGATGGTTTTACCCAAACCCACTTCGTCTGCCAGAAGTACTCCCTTGTTCAACGGGTTTTTGAAGGCAAATAGTGCCGCATCCACCTGATGGGGGTTGAGGTCGATCTGGGCATCCATGATAGCGCCGGTGAGTTTATCTTCATCCTCTGAAGAAAGACGGCGGGTCAGTTGCCAGGCAAAGTATTGGGTTTGATGAGGGGAGTACAACCTAAATCTCCATTATCATGACGCTTCGAATATTGGTTTGTAGTCTCGTTAATTCCATTGTTTTCTATGCTTCAAAAATCAGAAAGCCTTAATAGATATCGTGCAATATTGCCCCAGATCAATTCGTTGGCCTCTTTTGAAGAATTATTGTCAAATCAGGTTTTTGATTAACTATCCTTACTTGCCTGTTGGCACCACGGTTAGAGGGATCTGGTGTGATAGCATGTGTTCCTGAGTGATTGCCAACTCAAATCGTTCTATGTGATTTACTATAGATCTCAGTAACGGTTTAACACTGGTCTTCAGGTTGGCCAATTCCCGGAATTGCTTTCTGTATTCAGCCCGCTTGTTGAATGACTTTATGAATTCGTGGTTTTGGGTCCACTCCTGCCAGACGGCTGGCACAACGATTCCTCCACAGCCACTCCTAACCGCCATGAGCAGCCCGGCGGGATCGAAATCATAGAATCCATAGCTAACCGCTGCCTCGGTGACAAGTTGTGTCACTGCAACCTCATTGGTTCCGTGACCACGATAGACAAAGACAGCATCTCGTATTTCCAGAGGCCAGGACACCGACGCCCAACAACGCATCACGATGCCGTTTTCAATTACAACCAGTTTGTCAAAAGCTTGTCCATTTAAAAGTTCGGGGGGCACCGATAATACAGTTCCTATCGGCGTGCGGCAGTCCCCGTTAAGCGTGGGGATTGAATTATCCGGGAAGCGGGCAAGTTGCACCAGGTCGGCAAAAACCCCGACAGTTGACAACTTTTCATTAGCGGACGTAGAAGCAACTGCAAGTCGATCACCTTGTAGGTCGCCATAGACCGGATCAATACCTGACGTCTTTATCGCCATTTCACGCAGTCTAGATAGATCAGTGACGTTGAAATGGATTCGTTTTCCTATGGGTGAGCCAATACCTTCTTCAGTGTGGAGCCTTTGCCAGAAATTGGTCAACGGTACTGAGGTATCGCTTTGTCGCAACACTTTTCTGACAGCAGAAAGCTCAGAGACTGACAACATGGGGAGCTCTTTTGCTCAGTAACAAATCACAAACAATGGAGTTGCCGGAAAATTGTGGGTCAAGCACTTCGGCACACTCAATATGAAGCAACTGCCGATCGGCTTCTGGAAGCGCCAGCAGCGCATTCATCAAAGCAAACAACCACAAGTCACCTGGCTCATCCATGGCCAACAAGTCGTAGGCTTTTCTGGCCGAAATTGGTAAGTCTGACGCCATGGCCGATGCAATCAACTCAGATGCTGCTTCCACCAGATAGGGTAATTCAATTTCAACATCGGATAGACCAGCGGTATCCTCCAGTGGGGCAGCTGGCGATGCTTCCACTACTATAATCCTCGATTGCTGAGCGAGAGATTGAGCCAAGGGAATAAGCTCTCTGTGCTGACTTTCATCCAAGACATCCACCGATGAAGTCATTAACAGAGGTTTTGCTCTGTTCAGGTAATCGGGTACGGCAAATAGGCTATCGATATTTGGCGAGAAAGAAGGGTCGTTGGTGAAAGCGGCATTGATTGATCGGATCAGTCTTGCCTGAACCAGGTCGCTACGCATCTTGTGCAACAAACCCCGTAAATTGTGCAGCGCGTCAGTAATTTCACGATTACACCGTTGGATGGCAGCTGGCACCTGACGATTAAACAACCGTCGGAGGAAGGGGTCTTGACCGCCAAAACGATTCAGCTCCTCATATTGGAATGACATAATCAGGTCATTGAGCCGTCCCGCCTCTTTGATAACCCGTTCGTTTTCACGGATTCGCAATTCCAGATCACGAACATAGGCAAAGTCATTGGTGATATATTGAGAAAAACGGCGCGTTGATTGATCCAGTACTTGAATCAGCTCCATTCCGGCTTCCTGAATATCCTGCGAGAACCGATCGACTTCCTTAAAGAGATTTCGTTTTCTGGCGCTAAGATATTGGGGTACTAAATGATTAGTAATCGTCTCCCAGATACCGGCAACCACCTCGTTAGCCTGATGACGTCGGTAATGGACAAGAGAATTATCAAGTAGCCTTGATACTGTCGAGCTAATCTGGACAATGCCCTCCTCATCATCCACCCAGACCAACCGGTGTTTTCGTAGCGCCTTGATAGGGTTATCCGTTTCGCTGTCATTTAGGATTGTGCCTCTGCTAGAAAGGTATGCATCGGCCACTAGATCAGCATATTTCGCCAATGTTTTGAGTGCAGCAACAACCTGCTCTTTGGTGGCCATTGTTAAACCAGATGATCCTGATCAATAAGGGATTGTGGCTCTTCTTCAAGCCCTTCATGGGACTGAATAAATGCCATGACATCATAAAGCCACGACCATTTGCCGGTCGCCCTGAACTGTGACCCGCTATTGCCTACAGGCACCAGGTAATCCTGTTCTTTCAAACGCATTAGCACAGCCCGTATACGGCCTCGCCCGTCCGTTGCTTTTGAATTTACGAAAGGAGAGCGAGCAATTTCTGTCAGTGCGTCCAGTTGTGCAGGGGAGTTCTCAATGCTACGCAACAGATCACTTTCATAGAGCGGGTCTCCAGGTGACAAAGGACTACCAGAGGGCGAGGAAGACATTACCAGATTGAGCCACTTAACAAGCGTTCCAAGATGGCTGGTTGCATCTTTGAACTGGCTGCGTATCTCACGATTTGCATCCGGTGCCGAAGCATCCAAGTACCCACAAAAATATGCCTGACCATCACTGGTTTTGACTAACTTTCGGTCAAGTTGAGTAAGGAATAGATCCATTTTCTCCTGATGAGTGGGATTGTTGAGCCAATCAAAGTAGGTGTCGTGGCTCACCTCGCAGATCATTTTTTGTTCCAGTAAAAGCTGGGCAGTTAAGCTGAAAATCGTACTCATTGGACACTCTCCGGCTCACTAGTGACAATGGCATTGGCAAACAGGCTGCGCATATTCACGGGGGCACCCCCGGACTGAAAAGCAACACTGCGCACACCAATGCGACTATCAATTTGGTATCGAAGACCAAAGAATTTCAAGATTGTGGGGTCTGTACTCGGAAATGCACCGAGCATCAGCACATTATGGTCTTCGAACATACTAAACAGACGTGCAATATTCTCTGGTGATAATGTCGCAAGCTCATCAATGGGAAAAGTGATCTGCACTTGTGAATTGGGTGCAAGAAAGCGGCAAATTCCAAGAAAAACCACACATATCGCCAGATAGGAAAGCCCCTGGCTACTCAGATTCAACAGGTCATTATCGGTGCGAACGATGACCCTACGGCCTTTCTCCACCATGCTAATTTCCATTTCAATTAGCGTTTCTATGCCTCGCGCGATGTGTGCGTGATTCAGGGTATCGATGGCAAGTTTGAGCGCCCGGATCAGGTCGTCTGGTGGGAATTCTTCGTCCCTTCGCGAAGTCCAAGGTGTCCACAGCTCATGAAATCGGCTCAGGGGTTCCCAGCACTCTTCCTTGGTGACACGGGAAACGAGCTTGATACTGATATCTTCAAGGTCTTCGATTTTCTGATTGGTGTTGATACTCTGGTCGAGCCGTGACGACACCTGTTTTACTTGCCGTGTCAGACCTTTCAGCCCCTCATAGTAATTCGCAATTCCTGTGCCCACAGACCGGACCGTTTGAAGTAACGTCTGACGAATATGCGGGATTTGGGAATCAAGCAAGATTTCCAAATCCTGTGGCTGCTGCAACAGAAAATCGGGATCAAGATCAGTAAACTGAGATTGCGATAGGCGGTTCTGCACTAGTTGTTGCCAAGCGGTCTTGATTTGGGAGCTATCAAACTGATTGATAACCCCTCTAATTTTTTCAACTTCACGGATAATCTTGATGCGCGCCCTTTGAGACTCTTCATAGAGGTTTCGGGCGCGTTCGGTGAGAAAAACCAGATCACCTTTGACGATTTCCCCGACAGGTGAAGAGCCAATTGTTCTATAACAGCTCTCGGCATCATCCAGATTGTGCTTGAGGTCTTTTATCACGCGCAGTGTTTCCTGCTTCTCCTTGCGAATAGCTTCAAAAAACTGATGCCTCTCCCCCTTTAAAGTGGAAAGCTCCAACTCGACTTTCTCTTTTTCACGTAGTACTTCACCTGCGCGCTGCTCCAATTGGGGAATTTTGGCATAGTGATTCGCCATAAAACTGTCGTAGCGCCGGACCTGTTCTCTACAACCTTCCACTGTACTTATCTCGTTTTCGAGAAATTCCATCCGATGACGGGCATCACTGATCATCTCGGTATCAATGCCATCTTCACTAGCCTGCAAACTGAAAGCCTTTTCAATATCGTTCAGTTGCCGATTCAGGTTGTCTGTAACATCCTGCAATTGAAGATCGGTAGCATTTATCTGCTCCTGTACACCACTCAAAACTATACCGCTATGCCCTTGGCCTTCCCTGATTTCCTGCGCGAAACTTTCTCTAATGGCCGACAAGTTTTCTTCCAAGGCTTTGTTAAAATTTGTCAACTGGTCATTCAGTTGCTTGATTTCCTTATCTTTCGACGCTTTTGTCTCAGCGATACGATCATGAACAGTCCGTTCTGCGGATTTTTTTGCAGCCCTCGCGGAATCCAGGTCACTTTTGGCCCGACGCAATTTGCCTTCACAAATCTCGACCTCACGCTGTAAGGTTTTGCGTCTGTCCTCAACATCCGCCAACCGCTTTTCAGCTGCGGCTAAATCCTCCCGTGTATTACTTTCAAACAGTTCTGCCTGTCTGAGTTTTTCCTTGAGTTCAGCGTCGCTTAGGGCAAACTCCGGGATATTGACGTCATCCAGATTAAGCTCCCATCCAAAGAAGTGATTGTTTTCTTCTGTGAGTACAGGTGATAGGCTCTTCATTGCAAGCAAATCGGGACGTATTACCTTGGCAGGCCCAGTAACCCAGTTATCTGCCTTGCGTAGCTGGCTCAACAAAGTATTGTCATCAGGATAGAGGTGGCTTTTGATACGCACCACATCGCCCTGAGATTGTTGGAGGAGACGCCGCGCATCACCGACCGCTTTGTCTCGACCAAGATAATCAACTTTGACCTCATTTTGTTTGATCTTAAGTGCAGCGAACTCCTCCTCCACTTCACGGATCTGATCACCATAACGTTCTACCCGGTTTTCATGCTCTTGCAGCGACAATCGCTCGCCCACTGTCATGCCGGGGTTTTGGTTCAAAGCCTTCTCTTCAGAAATTTTTTGAATCAACTGTTCGCGTTTTGGCTGTGCCTTGCTTCTTGCCACATCAATTGCCAGAGTACAGCGTTCTTTAATATCGCCTTCCGTCCGCAGCCATTGCTCCTTTTTCAGATGAAAATCAGACAGCAGTGACTCTTTGCGCCTGAGCATGCTAGCTTTCTGTTTCTCAGCACTTTTCTGTGCAGCTTCACGATCAAGCAGACGCTTGCTGTCTAGCTCAGCAACCTCAGATTGCAACCGACTGAAATGATTTTTGGCAGAGGAATAGGCTTCTCGCAGGTTGGGTAAATTTTCATAGGCCTGCCTCATCGCTTCAGGGCCAGGCGTAATTTCATCCCATTGCAGAAATTCCTTGGTGTACCGTTCAATCGTGTCATTGAGCTCGCGCTCCTCACTTTTCATCGCCGAGAGGGAATCATTGGCGGTATCGATACGTTTTTGGAAGTCTTCAGCAGCTAGCGACTCGCGCTCATCCAGGTTCTGAATGTTTGCGTTGAGCGATTCGAGTTTTTCTCTGGATTCTGCAATTGTCTGGTCAAGACCTTGTGCAGTAGCATAGAGTTCTTTGATGGTATCCAATCTAGCATGAGAGGCCCGGATACATTCCCTGATGCTGACCTCGTGACGCATAAATTCATTCAGGCTTGAAACATCATCAATCATTGCCCGGTTTTCAATATGTACTGGCTTGTCGCCAATGAGTACCCCATCAAACATGGACTCTGCGATCATCTGCCGAAGCCGGGAAAACATATTGTTACGCTTTAAAATAGCGAGAGTGAGCTTCTCGATGTGCTGCATTCGTACATCAGCACCCCCGATACAGTACTCTCTTGCGATCTGGCGTACGGTACTATCAGCTCGACCTTTGTTTTTCAGTAGCGACAGGTCATGCTGGATAATTGCGCAGTATTTATCCACTGTGTCGATCTGAATGGTAGTTTCCACATCCAAAGCCTTCAGTGCCTGTACCACTTGGGCGATAGGTACGCCGGATTGAAGGAGCGCAGTGACATCTGGCAGGCAAAAGCTCTCATCCAACGATGCTCTAACAAAACGATAGATAACTGACTGCGATGTCCCCCTATATGCCATCATGCACCGGGGGCCATCGTTTCGCTGATATTCAAATACGATCAGACTGCCTTCTGTGGGCAAGTAATGATCCATAAAGGATGATTTATGGCCAGCACGATCCACCAATGTTTCAGGTTTTGCACCGTAGAAGAAGGGGATCAGCTTTAGGAATACAGACTTGCCAGCAGCGTTACCACCAGAGAGGTTGGTATTTTCGCCACATACGACCGAGACCATTTTGCCTCGAATGAAAGAGCCATAAAGGGCTATTCGCGTTAGCCCATACGATGCATCCTTGACCATTGACATCCCACCAAAATAAACAACTCATCCTACCATTATGCTTGCAAAACAGTATATTGCCCGATAAGTGAAACGGCCTGTTTCTAATATTTTGTATTCATTACAACGTATACGAGACCAAGTTGTGTGATTGCCTCACGATATATCAAGCGGAAGACGATCGGAAAGATTGTACCTAATTGAGTGCATCTTTAAGCTAGAAATGTGCGCGGCTTGTCTTTCAAAACAGCAATTCTACTCTGGATTCATGAATAAATTCTTTTAATATCAAAATCCTATGGACATTTTTATACTGCCGGTAAGATAAAATACAGAGCTGGACATTTAACCGGACTTTTATTCAAATAATTTGTGCATTGAAAATAATCTATCCTAATGATATACAATGACTTATGGATAAAAAAGAAACGGACATTAAAGCGGACATGGAGGCGGCCTTTGATCGCGGAGAGTCTACTGCAATCATGGAGCCGCTCCAAATAAGTGAAGGCTCCCGTCTCCGTCCCGCTTTAACAGAACTCTCCTTAGAGCTTGCCGCAAAATCAGCTGGTTTCAGGCGCAGCTTGCCCGTGGGCGTTGTCACGGCGCTTGCCGAACTGGTGCGCGCCATGAACTGTTACTACTCCAACCTGATTGAAGGTCACAACACCCATCCTGTCGATATTGAACGAGCCATGCGGAATGACTACAGCGATGAGCCTCGCAAACGCGACCTACAGCTAGAGGCCCGCGCCCATGTCATGGTTCAAAAATGGATTGATGAAGGCGGTCTGGATGACGGACGCGCTTTGTCCCTTGACGGCATTTGTGAAATCCACCGGCGGTTCTGCGAACAGCTACCGGAAGATTTGCTCTGGGTAGAAGACCCGGATACTGAGGAGCATATAAAAGTCATCCCTGGCGAACTTCGGGCACGGGATGTGAAGGTTGGCGATCACATTCCCGTCAGTGCCGGTGCCCTGCCCCGCTTTCTTCGCCGTTTTGAGGAGGTTTATGGCAGACTGAAAAAAGCTGAAACAATTTTCTCGGCAGCCGCCGCACATCATCGCCTGCTGTGGATTCACCCCTTTCTCGACGGCAATGGTCGGGTGGCCCGCCTTATGTCTTACGCCATGCTGAGAGAGGCCCTTGATACGGGGGGCATTTGGTCAATAGCACGGGGACTGGCGAGACAGGAATCCAGATACAAGCAACATCTGATAGCCTGTGACCAGCCACGCCGCGGAGATACGGATGGACGGGGCAGCCGCAGTGAAAGTGCTTTGGCAGAATTTACCGAGTTCTTCCTGCAAACCTGTATAGATCAGATCACTTTTATGGAAGAGCTTGTGCAGCCGGACAAATTGCGGGCGCGTATCCGGCTTTGGGCAGAAGAGGAAATTCGGACGGATAGCTTACCTCCGAAGGCCGATAACGTATTAGACGCGGTGCTATATCGCGGCGAACTACCCCGTGGCGATGTCCCCGGTATTGTCGGTACAGGTGAACGTCAGGCGCGGCGTATCGTTTCAGCACTGCAGGATGCCGGAGTGATTACTTCCGAGAGCACACGTGCACCGTTGCATATAGCATTCCCGGCCACACTCGCCGGGCGCTGGATGCCGGGGTTATTTCCGGAAGTCTAAATAAGGCCAACTATTAATTTACTCGTTTATCAGTTAAAACCTTTTCTCTCTACCTGAACAAGACTACAGAGCAAATTCCCCTGGTTAAGTCGGAACGAAGACAATATTCGATTGTATTTGGCGCATTTAACCTTTTGCGACAAATTAAAGTGGCACAAAAATGGAAATGCGCCATAAAAATTATCGTGTCACCTTAGATTGAGAGTGCTATGGAACCTGGTTTTGTGAAAATGAAATAGGGAAGGAGGTTATTTCACTTTCAAGCGAATAAAGTGAAATAAAAACATCAAAACATCCCAAATTCAATTCAGCGCTTGCGTGAGATTTGCGTGACTTGTTGTGAAAAGTTGTGCTCTGTACTGCAAATTTGCTGTGGGTGTCGAAATTAAAGTTAATAAAATCAACGTGTTAAAAATTTACAGCCAGTTTCATAATGCTGGGGTCGGTGGTTCAAGTCCACCCGTAGCTACCATTCCTTTACCCTACTTCTAACACCTCTTCAGACACACTCCCTATAACAGTCAAAGGCATTTTGGTTCTCCAGCAATCTTCCCAACCCACCAACCAATTCTCTGTGCAACCGCATTCAGTAATACACTAACTCAAACTCATTCTGTGACGGCGGGTACCAGTCTATAGTCGCAATCTCTACCGCTGCATCCAGGGGAACTTTACCTGGCTAACTCACATCAATTGCAAAACAGGCTGACATAAAAAAACCCGCAATTAGCGGGTTTTTTATTGGCGCGAAGAACCGCGGGTATCAGCTTGCCCGACGACGGCGACGCAGGGCCATCGCAAGGAGGCCAGCCGCAAGCAAGGCCAGTGGAGCCGGCTCGGGAATTTCGTTGCTCTCGAATTGATAGGAAGCAAAGTGATTATTGACGTCCGTGGCATCCACTCCAGTCAACTGGAACAAGGAACTACCGCTGGCATCAAGAAAATTAAAGTCGTAAATATCACGATTCGAACAACAATCATCTGTACGTCCGAAAATTGCCATACTACTCAGGTCAACTGCTTCAAGAAATGTAATCGTCAGCGTATCACCTGTTTTTGGATTACCTTCATGAAAGACACTGCCATTGGCAAAAATGCCATCCGTATTCCCATCGATGGCTTTATCCGGCGTGGAAGACGCGCTCCAGCTGTCGGGTGCTGAGGCCGTTGCCGTCAGCGCAACATTCACATTACTCATGTCGAAGGCCTGAAACTCAGCCACCTGCAACCATTCATTTATACTATTGGAAATCTCAACGCTTTTCACGCCCACCAAACCAGCATTGGCACCTGCCATAAAAGAAACAGCTACGGCACAAACGGCAACCTGACTAACAAAACGACGCAAACGCGATGTGATCTTGGAGTTGAACATACTTCTGGCCTTCTTCAATAATTTTAATGAATTACACTGATATACATAACATGTAAGCAAAATGCAGGCCAATTAAATAATATTCTTTTATATCAAATAGATATATATATCGTTGCCAGAAATAAAGCGCCGTCATTTAGCTTCTGTAAAGAAACCTGACGCAGGCTCGTTGCCACAACCTTTAACCATGCTGTTATAGAGTGCTAGCTACTCACTTTTTATACGCCAGACCACACATCTGGCTGCGCTAACCCATAACCCGTTCAACGACCTACGGACCACCAAACTGGTACAAACTGTTCTGGACAAAAGTACCGGATAAAGCACACAGGCCCGACACGCTGGCTTACTTACCTCAGCTGCATTTTCTTTAGGTCACTACAGTAGACGATACTGTTCCCGTGAATCGCTTAGATCGTTAGAATGATGAAAACAATCACAGGGATGACCGTGCATATTTCCTTCAGCAACATCAGGCAGTGGGTAACAACCCTGTCAGTACTGATGCTCACCGGCTTTGGCTGGGCCGGGCCGCATCATCCAGCTGTGGCCAATGCCAATCAGCAAAGTGAAGCACTCAAACTGGCTCAGGCTGTCTATGACAATCCTACCGGCCAGGATGCCAGCTCACAGGTAGTCATGGTGTTGGAAAGCAGCGGCTCGACCAGACAGCGCATGCTGTTCAGCTATGCACTGGACAAGGGCAATGCCGAGCGGTGGACACTACTCCGCTTTGTGAAACCGAACGATGTGGCAGGGACCGGCCTGCTGACCAAGGATTATCCCGGCGACGAGAGTGACCAATGGCTGTATCTGCCTGCTCTGGAGCGAGTTCGTCGCATCGCCTCATCGAGAAAAGGCGGCCGGTTCGTTGGTTCCGATTTCTACTATGAAGATTTATCCGACCGGGAAGTTTCCATGGATCACCATCGGATTATCGGCAAGGACAAGGTCGGCGGTGCCGGCTGCACCCTACTGGAAAGTATTCCGGTCGATAAATCCAACTCGGTTTACAGCAAACGCATTCTCTGTATTCATCCGGGAATTCTCGTGCCCCTGCGAATTGACTACTACGAGAACAACCGCGAAGAACCCACCAAAAGACTTCAGGCGAGAAAAATCAAACGGGTCCAGGGTTACTGGACCATTTTTGATAGTACGATGTATGACCTGCAATCTGGTCGAAGCACCAAGTTAATCACTATTGATATCAAATACGATCAGGGTATTCCCGAGACACTCTTCAGCCAGAGAGGTCTGTCTGATGACAGCCGGGAAATACCATTCCGTCCGCAGAGCGAAGACAGCCAGGAAGAATGACATGAAAATAACTGACCGCGGATTAGCGACGCTTTTTGCCACCCTGCTGCTGACCCCTCTTGCGTCTCCAGTCAGCGCTGAGGATTTTGACCTGCTGATTATTGAAGAGGAACCGGAGGAACTGTTGATCCTTGACGATCAAACGGATTTGCCCAATAACAGCGAGGCTCCCGGCGACGAACTAATTCTTGATTCCGGTGAAGATGAAAATGGATTGTTTGTAGATGAGGGCGACGGCACTCCCACCGAGCCACCTCGGTTCACGAGTTACACCACTGAAAAATCAGCGGGGCCAACTGTCAAGCTGAACCGGTTATGGGTCGAGTACGGGCACTTTACCCAACAAAGTGCTGATAAGAACCATCAGGGCTACATGCACGGTCTGGCCACGGCCGAATGGTCACCATCATCGGCGTGGGAATTCCACGCCTCGGTTCGTGCGGATGGCTACAGGGAATCCGGCAGCAACGACTGGAGTGATTTCCGCCTCGATTACGATGAAATCTATGCACGCTACAAAACAGCCAGCTCTATCTTCACCGTTGGCACTCAGCGAGTACTATGGGGCAGAATCGATGAGTTCCCCCCCACTGATCGCCTGAGTACTCAGGATTTCCGACGGTTTGTGATCGATGACCTCGAGGATCGTCGACTCGCCTCTCCCGCTATCCGTATGGAGCATTTTTTTGGCGACAGCAAAATAGACTTTGTGCTTTACCCCCACTTCCGTGAAACACAGCTGGCTGACAGGGACAGCATCTGGTACCCGGTCAACAAACGCACCGGTGAAATTCTCAGCCTGAAAACCACCGCTCTTGCAGAA
>PANQ01000040.1 GCA_002707685.1 Porticoccus sp.
GGGGTTTTCCCCTTGCTGATGCTGACTGCGCTGACCGTAACCGGCCGTTATGAACAGACGGCTCACCGGCGACCGCGTGCGGCTTTTTTTCTGGTGCTGGTGACCGGCGCCCTGCTGATATTGGGCACTCTGGACATGCCACCCTTCGGCTCGCCAGATGCCCCCGCACACACTCATGTCGCTGCGCGGTATATTCAGGCATCTCCCACTGAAATCGGTATTCCCAATATGGTGACATCGGTGTTGGCAGACTACCGTGCCTTTGACACCCTGGGAGAAGTGGTGGTGGTTTTTACGGCGGTGGTAGGTGTATTGATTCTGCTGACATCGGGGGAGCAGCGTCAGCAGTCCTCCCCGGCAAATGCTGTTGAAACAATGCGCAGTCACATGATTTTGCGGGTGGTGAGCAAGATGCTGATTCCCCTTATGTTGCTGTTTGCACTCTATGTCCAGTTTCACGGTGAATATGGCCCCGGTGGCGGTTTCCAGGCCGGAGTCATTTTTGCGGCGGCGATTATTCTGTATGCAATGTTGTTTGGTCTGGCCAAGGCCCAGGCTGCGATCAAGCCGTCGATCCTGCGATTGTTGGCGGCATTCGGGGTTCTACTCTACGGTGGCGTGGGGGTTGTCAGTTTTTTGACAGGCGTGAATTACCTGGACTACAGCCGCCTTGCTGCTGATCCTGTTGCTGGCCGACACATCGGTATCCTCGTTATTGAGTTGGGGGTGGGCATCACAGTGGCCGCTGCGATGATTCTGATTTTTTACGCGTTTGCCGGTTATGCCACCGGTCGAGCCGAGGCTGAATAATGTTGCCAGAACTTTATAACTACTGGGTGGTAATCGTGCTGATGATGATCGGTTTTTATATCGTCATCGTGCAGGGCAACTTGATCAAGAAACTGATTGGTCTGAATATTTTCCAGACTTCAGTTTTTATCTTTTATATCAGTGTCGGTAAAGTCGCAGATGGCAGCGCTCCGATCCTTGCCGAGGGCGTAGATGTCTATTCCAACCCGCTACCTCATGTGCTGATTCTCACTGCCATTGTGGTGGGTATTGCCACCATGGCGTTGGCTTTGGCACTGGTTATCCGCATCAAGAATGCCTACGGCACGGTTGAGGAAGAAGAACTACAGGAAAGAGATCTGCAGTGCTGAGTCACCTCCCCATTTTGCAAGTGATTGTGCCCCTGCTGGCGGCGCCGGCCTGTTTGTTACTGGACAGGGCGCGCGCTGCCTGGCTGTTCGCCTGTATGGCCAGTCTTGTTTCGGTGGTTATCAGCGGCCTGCTGGTGTTTCAGGTTCATCAATTTGGTGTGCTGAGCTACAGTCTGGGAGGGTGGGATGCACCCTGGGGTATCGAGTACCGTATTGATTTGCTGTCGGCCTACGTACTGCTGATTGTCAGTGGCATTGGCGCATTGATGATACTGGCTGCCAATACGGCTATCAGGATAGAAATTCCACCAGAAAGACAGCCGCTGTTTTATGTGCTCTATTTGCTCTGTCTGGCGGGGCTGCTGGGTATTGTCGCCACCGGTGATATTTTCAATGTGTTCGTGTTTCTGGAAATTTCTTCTCTGGCAACCTATGCCCTGATTGCCCAGGGACAGGACCGACGGGCATTGTGGGCTGCCTATCAGTATCTGATTGTCGGCACGATCGGCGCCACCTTTATTCTGATTGGCATCGGCTTTCTCTACAGCCTCACTGGCACCCTGAATATGCAGGATCTGTCGAACCGGTTGCCCCAGCTCGAAAATTCCGCCACCGCTTTTACGGCTTTTGCCTTTTTGATGGTAGGGGTCTGTCTGAAGCTGGCGCTTTTCCCGCTGCATTTGTGGCTGCCCAATGCCTATGCCTACGCGCCCTCAATCGTGACCGCGTTTTTGGCGGCTACGGCAACAAAAGTGGCGGTTTATCTGTTGATTCGCTTTCATTTTTCCGTGTTCGGTGTCGGATTTGCTGCGTCCGTATTGCCGTTGCATAGCATATTTCTGGCGCTAGGCCTGGCGGGGGTGTTCGTAGCGTCTCTGGTGGCGATTCAGCAGCCCAATGTGAAACGTTTGTTCGCCTATTCCAGTGTGGCTCAGATCGGTTACATGATTATTGGTATCGGCATTGGTTCTGCCACCGGATTACAGGCAACCTTGCTGCACCTTTTCAACCATGCACTGATGAAAGGAGCGCTTTTTCTGGCGTTGGCAGCAGTTGTGTTCCGTTTTGGCAGTGCTGATATACGGCATTTTGCAGGACTGGGCCAGCGCATGCCCTGGACGATGGCCGTTATCGTGATCGGTGGCCTGAGCCTGATCGGTGTGCCCGGTACCGTTGGGTTTATCAGCAAGTGGTATCTGGTTCTGGCGGCGTTCGAGCGCGACTGGTGGCCGCTGATTATTGCGGTGCTACTGGGATCACTGCTCGCTGTTATTTATATCTGGCGACTGGTGGAAGTGGCCTACTTTTGGAAAGGTGAGGATGAAGTCTGCAGAGAGGCGCCGCTGTCGCTATTGATTCCAACCGCCATATTGGCGTTGGCGAATATCTACTTTGGGATCGACACGCGCCTGCCGGTCTATTTATCGGATAGTGCGGCACAAATGTTGTTCGGAGTTAGCCCGTGACAGCAATCCTGGCCCTTCAACTTACCCTGATCGTGCCACTCTGCGGGGCATTACTGATTGCCCTGTGTGGCCGTTGGCCTAACCTCAGGGAAGCGGTGACCCTGTCTACAGCTGGTCTACTCTTCTACTTGGTCATACAGGTGTTTGGTGCCGTCGAACGCGGTGGGGACGAGGCTGCTGCCCTTTATGTGGAGTTGTGGCAGATTTTGCCCGGCCTGCACATTGCCCTTCATTCGGAACCCCTGTCGATTCTTTTTGCGCTGGTGGCCAGCGGGCTATGGATTGTCACCTCGGTTTATTCGATCGGCTATATGCGCGCCAATCAGGAAAAGCGCCAAACCCAGTTTTATGTGTGTTTTGCCGTCGCAATTTTCGGGGCTATGGGCGTGGCGTTTGCAGCCAACCTGCTGACCCTGTTTCTGTTCTATGAAATATTGACCCTGTCTACTTATCCGCTGGTTGCCCACAAGGGCGACGACAAGGCCCGCGCCGGAGCAAGAACGTATCTCGGTATTCTACTGGCAACTTCCATCGGGTTGTTTTTGCCGGCCATGATGTGGACCTATTTTGTCGCCGGCACTCTGGACTTCCGTCCCGGCGGTATCCTCGACGGTAATATCGGTGGCATCGGTGCCACCATCCTGTTGTTGATGTTCATGTTCGGTATCGGTAAGGCTGCGTTGATTCCGGTGCATCGCTGGCTGCCGGCTGCGATGGTGGCGCCGACGCCCGTGTCTGCCTTGCTTCATGCTGTGGCTGTGGTGAAAGCTGGTGTATTCACCATCGCTAAAGTGGTGATCTACATTTTCGGGCTCGACTTCCTGGTGGATGTGCCACACGAAGTGGTTGCCGTCTATATCGCCGGGTTTACCATTGTGGTGGCCTCTATACTGGCCCTCCGGCAAACCAATATAAAACGTATGCTGGCCTATTCGACAGTCTCGCAGTTGTCTTACATCGTGCTGGCAGTTCTGGTGCTCACCCCCCTCTCTGAAATCGGGGCTATCGTCCATATTGTCGCCCACGCGGTGGCCAAGATCACACTGTTCTTTGCGGCGGGTGCGATCTATATCGCCAGCAAAAAAACCGAGATTAACCAGCTGGATGGCATCGGCTTCCGGATGCCTATTACTATGGGGGCGTTTGCTATAGCGGCGCTCAGTATGATCGGTGTGCCACCTACCGGCGGCTTTGTCTCGAAGTGGTACATGATTGCTGGCGCGTTTCAGATTGACAGTTATTTTGTGCTAATTGTGCTAACGCTTTCTACAGGTCTCAATGCGGCCTATTTTCTGCCGATTATTTTCAGGGCTTACTTTCGTAAGGAGTCAGTTGCGCCACCGAAACCCCATGGCGAAGCGCCCCTGCCCATGGTGGGGGCCATCTGCGTCACGGCGTTGCTGACGCTGTTGGTATTCTTTCTGAATGGTCCGTTGGTTGCCTTTGAAATGGCAGTGCTGGGGGTGCCCCGATGACCAACCGTAATAACGCACCAAATAACGCGCAAAAAAGCTGGCTCTATCGGCCGGAAAACCATAAGAAACTCTGGTGGGGTTTTGGCCTGATACTGGCTGCGACGGTTGTCGTCCAGTTGTTTGTTTCGGTACATGGCCACTTCGTTTTTGACGGATGGTTCGGTTTCAGCGCCGCTTTTGGTTTTGTTTCATGTGCCCTGATGGTGGTATTCGCGAAACTGCTCGGATACCTTTTGAAACGGCCCGACAACTATTACGACGACGATGTTTGAATTAATTTTTCCGCCTGCATTCATCCTCATTCTCGGCGCTTTCCTGATCGGGCCGATAAGGGCTCCGTTGCGGCCGTTGATTGTGCTGGGCGCACCGCTGCTGACACTCTATGCCATCTGGCAGATGGGCGACGGTATTCAACTGACCGCGCAGTTTCTCAATTACGAGATCCAGCTGATTGAGTCGAGCCCCCTACGACGCCTGTTTGCAACTATTTTTGCCATCATGGCGTTTGTCGGCGGGCTGTTTGCCTTCCGCCAGGCGAAGTGGTGGGAGCTCGCCGCTGCCCAGGCCTACGCGGCTGGTGCTATCGGCGTTTCCTTTGCCGGGGATCTGATTACCATGTTCCTGTTCTGGGAGCTGATGGCCATTTTCTCCACCGTCGTCGTGTGGTGCGGCGGTACCGAGGGTGCGAGAAAAGCGGGAATCCGCTACGCCATCATGCATTTGGTGGGTGGCGTACTGTTGAAAATTGGTATTGAGGGGGTGATGGTCCACACCGGTTCTATTGAGATTCAGCCGATCCCGTTAACCAATATTGATGGTTGGTTGATTCTGATAGGCGTGCTGATCAACGCTGCGGCACCGCCATTATCCGCCTGGCTGGCGGATGCATACCCGGAATCCAGCCCCAGTGGCTCGGTATTTTTATCAGCTTTCACCACCAAAACTGCTGTGCTGGCACTGATCCTGTTATTCCCGGGGCAGCAAATCCTGATCTGGATTGGCCTCTACATGATTTTCTACGGGATCATCTATGCCCTGCTGGAAAACGATATGCGCCGAATCCTGGCCTATTCCATCGTCAACCAAGTGGGTTTTATGGTCTGCGGTATTGGTATCGGTACGGAAATGGCCATCAATGGTGCGTCGGCCCATGCCTTTGCCCATATTATCTACAAGGCATTATTGCTGATGTCCGCAGGGTCTGTGCTGTATATGACCGGGCGTCGCAAGTGCAGTGAACTGGGCGGGCTCTACCATTCGATGCCGCTCACTGCACTGTGTGGCATTATCGGTGCCCTGGCGATATCGGCATTCCCATTTACCTCGGGTTTCATCTCCAAGTCGATGATTTCCCAGTCCGCCGCTGACCAGCATTTAATGATGGTCTGGTTATTGTTGTTGGCGGCTTCTGCCGGTGTATTCCTGCATGCGGGTATCAAGTTTCCTTGGTTCGTGTTTTTCCAGAAGGATTCGGGGCTGCGCCCCAAGGACCCGCCCTGGAATATGCGTGCAGCCATGGTTTTGTTGGCCGCAGGCTGTATTTTACTGGGTGTCTTTCCCGAGTGGCTTTACAGATTGTTGCCCTATCCTGTGGATTATGTGCCCTATACGGCATCGCACCTGGTGACCCAGCTGCAATTGCTGCTGTTCTCCGGGCTGGCTTTCTTTGCCTTGTTGCCGTTGATGAAGCGCACCCTGACCATCAGTCTCGACTTTGACTGGGTGTATCGTCGGCTTATCCTGTCTCTGATGAATCGGTTGATCTGTCTGCTCAGTTGCCTCAATACGGTTTTGCGAAGCGCTTTTAACCGGATATTTACCATCATCTGGTCCTATATAGGCCGGCACCATGGCCCTGAAGGGATGCTGGCACGCACCTGGCCAACGGGCAGTGTCGTGACCTGGGTCGTGGTGCTGCTTACCGTCTTCCTGCTGTTCAGTATCTATTGAGTCCAACGAATAAAGTTTTCCCAGTTTCACGCGGGTTTTACATCCTTGAAACCAACTTCTCCACCGGCAAATGTGCTATAAGGCGCCATGAAAATTCCGAAACGTTTACAGCCTCTGGTTGACGATGGTCTGGTGGATGAAGTTGTCCGCCAGATGATGAGTGGCAAAGAGGCAACCGTCTACATGGTACGCAGTGGCGGCGAGCTCCGCTGCGCGAAAGTCTATAAAGAAGCGGATAAACGCAGCTTCAAAAAAGCAGTGCAGTATCAGGAAGGCCGGAAAGTGCGCAGTGGACGCCGTGCCAGAGCCATGGAAAAGGGCACCCGTTACGGTCGCGAGCAACAGGAGGAAACCTGGCAGAATGCCGAGGTGTCAGCCTTGTATCGGCTGGCTGCTGCCGGGGTACGGGTACCGGAACCTTTCGGCTGTGTCGATGGTGTATTGCTGATGGAGTTGATTACTGACAGTGAGGGCGATGTGGCGCCACGGCTCAGTGAAATTAGCATGTCGAGCCAGCAGGCTCTGGCGGGGCATGATTTGCTGATGCGAGAGGTGGTGCGCATGCTCTGTGCCGGTCTGGTACACGGTGATCTGTCTGAATTTAACGTGCTGCAGGATGCGTCTGGCCCTGTAATCATTGATTTGCCTCAGGCTGTCGATGCCTCTGCCAATAATCACGCTGAGTTTATGCTGGAGCGCGATGTTCAGAAAATTACCGAGTATTACGCGCAGTTCGCTCCCGAATTGCTGGAGACCCGGTTTGGCAAGGAAATCTGGGCATTATACGAGGCCGGTGATTTGCATCCCGATGTGCCACTGTCCGGTTATTTTGCAGAAGATCTGCAAAAAGCCGATGTGGCAGAGGTGCTGGATGTGATCAGCTATGCCCTCAGTGAAGAGGAGGAGCGGCAACAGCGTCGTCGTGATGCAGAGGACGGTGATTAACCCCGATTTACGGTAAGCTTGTAAACAATGTCTGTTCAGCCCGGTTGAGATAGCAGGGAATCATTAAACCTCATTGTTTTTTATAAATATTTTTGGCTACCCCTCGACGCTTTGCCGACAACTGCGTATAGTCCGCAGCCTTCGTTAGACCACCTTTTTCGTTTTATCGCGCCCAGGATATTCCCTTGATCTCGACCGCAAACATCACCATGCAGTTTGGTGCCAAGCCGCTGTTTGAAAACATCTCCGTTAAATTTGGTGAAGGTAATCGCTATGGCCTGATCGGTGCCAATGGCTGTGGTAAATCCACCTTCATGAAGATTCTGGACGGCACTCTTACGCCCACCGCCGGCAACGTGTCCATCACACCGAATGAGCGGGTTGGTACGCTGCACCAGGATCAGTTTGCCTTCGAAAAATACCGGGTAATCGACACGGTCATCATGGGTCACGCGGAACTTTGGGAAGTGAAGCAGGAGCGCGACCGCATCTACGGCCTGACAGAAATGACCGATGCCGATGGCATGAGGGTGGCGGAACTGGAAGCGCGATTTGCCGAAATGGATGGTTATACCGCCGAGAGCAGAGCCGGCGATTTTCTGCTGGGCGCGGGTATTGCCGAGGCCCTGCACGAGGGCCCGATGAGTGATGTGCCCCCCGGCCTGAAGTTGCGGGTCTTGTTGGCCCAGGCATTATTTTCCGATCCGGATATCCTGTTGCTGGATGAGCCCACCAACAACCTCGATATCAACACCATTCGCTGGTTGGAAGGTGTGCTCAACGAGCGCAAGAGCACCATGGTGATCATTTCCCACGACCGCCATTTTCTGAACGCCGTTTGTACGCATATGGCCGATATTGATTATGGCGAACTGCGTCTCTATCCCGGCAACTACGATGATTTCATGACGGCGTCGACCATGGCCAGAGAGCGCCTGCACTCTGAAAATGCCAAAAAATCTGCCCAGATTGCCGATTTGCAGCAATTCGTCAGCCGCTTCTCAGCTAACGCATCAAAAGCCAAGCAGGCGACATCCAGAGCCAAGCAGATCGAAAAAATCAAACTCGATGAAGTGAAGGCCTCCAGTCGGATGAGCCCCTATATTCGCTTCAAACAGGAGAAAAAGCTCCATCGCCAGTCACTGATTCTGGAGAATCTCGGTCATGGCTTCGATGGCGGACCGCTGTTTAGCAAGGGCAACCTGATTCTGGAGGCCGGCTCCAGACTGGCCATTATTGGTGAAAACGGTGCCGGTAAAACCACATTGTTGCGATGCCTGATGAACGAGCTGACTCCTGATCATGGCAAAATCAAGTGGTCCGAAAACGCAGCGCTCGGTTATTGTCCCCAGGACAGCACGGCGGATTTTGATTCTGATCTGACACTGTTTGACTGGATGAGCCAGTGGCGGAAACCCCGCCACGATGATCAGATTGTCCGCGCCACGCTGGGCCGCCTGTTGTTCAGCGCCGATGATTTCAACAAGAAAGCCCGAGTCTGCTCCGGTGGAGAAAAAAACCGCCTGTTGTTCGGCAAGCTGATGATGACCGATGCCAATGTGCTGCTTCTCGATGAGCCCACCAACCACCTCGATATCGAGGCGATTGAAGCGCTCAATATGGCGCTGGAGCACTATGACGGCACGCTGATTTTTGTCAGCCACGACCGCGAGTTCGTCTCGTCCCTCGCGACCCGGGTGATTGAAATCAAGGATCGCACGTTGGTTGATTTCCAGGGTACCTATGAGGAATACCTGTCCAGTCAGCAGGCTATGGATAAAGCAGTGGGTGCCCGCTGATTCATGGCATAAAGCCGCCGCTCAGGGGCTTTACTGGCTGTATGCCAAGGTCTTCAATCTACGGCTTTTAGGTCGGTGCTTCTGCCACTGGTACTTCCGGGCGGATGCCTTTACTCAAAGCGTTTCATTGCAGTGAGCAGGTGTTTGGCAGAGGCATTGTGATCGCCTGGTGAAGCCAGCAGACTTTGAACACGTTTCTTGAGTGAGGCAAAGCACTCGGTAAAAGCGCGTTTCGCGGCCACCGGATCATTGTGAATCGCCGCCGGATCGGGTAATCCCCAATGCACGTGTTCAATGGTGCCGTCAAGCAGTGGACAGTCTTCCGCTGCCGCGTTATCGCATACCGTTAATATCACATCAAAAACCGGTGCTTCAGCGCCGATAAATTCATGCCAGCTTTTGCTGCGATAAGCCTCCGGGGCACTATCAGCCAGTGTCTGGATCTGTTCCAGCGCCAGCGGGTTTACCCGCCCGGTGGGCTTGCTGCCTGCACTGTATGCCAGGAAAAGCGGTGAGCCAATCGTATTAAACAGTGCTTCGGCCATGATGCTCCGGGCGGAATTGCCGGTGCACAGCACCAGTATTCGCAACGGAGAAAGCCGGCGACTGTCGGTGTCTGTGCGTCGATCCAGATTATCTGTTGTCATTACACATTGCCTTATAGATGAAAAATCTGAGCGGTTGATTCCGATGCTAACGCTGCCAGCGGTGGTAACGTTTCACCAGTTTTAACAACCCCTGCGGCGCATGGGCTTTTTTCCACTCGCCAGCGGCAAACTTGTTGGCTTCCGCCAGGGTGGGGTAGATATGGATGGTGCCCAGAATTTTATTGAGTCCGAGGCCGTGTTTCATCGCCAGTACATACTCTGCAATCAGATCTCCCGCATGATTGCCGACAATCGTCACTCCCAGTATCCGGTCTGAGCCGGGGCGGGTCAGTACCTTGACGAAACCCTCGGCACAGCCATCAGTAATGGCCCGATCCAGATCATCGATGCCGTAGCAGGTCACCTCGAATTCCACACCCTGTTCAGCGGCCTCCTGCTCATTCAGTCCCACCCGTGCCACTTCCGGGCTGGTAAAAGTGGCCCAGGGAATCACGGAGTAATCAACCCTGAATTTTTTAAAGCGGCCGAACAGTGCATTGACGGCGGCATACCAGGCCTGGTGGGCAGCAGTGTGTGTGAACTGGTAGGGTCCGGCCACATCGCCGACGGCATAAATGTTGGGAAAGCGGGTCTGTAGAAAGTCGTTGAGGGCAATGGTGCCGTTTTTATGGGTAGATATTTCCAGTGCTTCCAGCCCCAGTCCCTCGGTATTGGCTTTGCGGCCGATGGCGATCAGAATCTGGTCAAACACCAGGCGCACACTTTCACCCTGGTGTTGGGTATAGAGTACTTTGTCGCCACCTTCCACTGCGAAACGATCCGCTTTGTGGCCCAGCAACAGTTCGACGCCATCCCGGTGCAGGGCATCGGCCACCAGCTTGGCGGCATCGTTATCTTCCCGGGGTAAAATGCGTGGCAGCATTTCCACCTGGATGACACGGGTGCCGAGGCGGGCAAAGGCCTGAGCCAGTTCACAGCCGATGGGACCGCCACCGAGAATCAACAGGCGGCCAGGGTTGCCGCGGATCTTCCACAGGGTCTCGGTGGTCAGGTAATCAATCTGTTCCAGCCCTGGAAAGGGCGGCACCAGTGGGGCGGCACCGGAAGCGATAATGATATTGCGCGCGGTCAGGGTTTGTTTTCCTTCGTTGCCGGTAATTTCCACCGCCCAGGGGGAAACCAGTCGCGCGTTGCCTTGGCGGCAATCCACCCCCAATTGGTGATAGCGTTCGACCGAGTCATGGGGCTCGATGGTTTTAATTACTCGCTGGATACGCTCCATGACTGCGGCAAAATCAGCTTCCGGGTACAGGGGGTTCAGACCGTAATCCGCGCTGTGGCTGGCCAGGGAGGCCACCTGGGCACTTTTGATCAGGGCTTTGGACGGCACACAGCCGGTGTTAAGGCAGTCGCCGCCCATGCGATCTTTTTCCACCAGGGTGACGCCAGCCTTGACGGTGGCGCCGATATAAGCGCTCACCAGACCGCCGGAGCCGGCGCCGATCACGATGAGATTGCGGTCAAAATGTTTGGGCTTTTCCCAGCCGCGATAGACCTTCGCACGCTGCAGGGGCGAGAGTAGGGCGCGGGCAATCCAGGGAAACAGCCCCAGCAGAACAAAAGCACCGATCAGCCCGGGGGAGAGAATATCCCCGGCGCTTTGCAGTTGTGCCACCTGGGTGCCGGCGTTGATATAGACGGCGGTGCCCGCCAGCATTCCCACCTGACTGACCCAGTAAAATGTCCAGGTTTTCAGGGGTGTAAGCGCCATCACCAGGTTGATTAGAAAGAAGGGAAAGACCGGCACCAGCCGCAGGGTAAACAAATAAAAGGCACCGTCCTTTTCTATGCCCTGGTTGATGGTTTTCAAGCGGTCGCCAAATCGCTGTTGTACCCAATCTCTCAACAAGTAACGGGCCACCAGAAAGGCGAGAGTGGCCCCCATGGCCGAAGCAAAAGAGACAAGCACCAACCCGGTGGTAAACCCGAAAATAGCGCCGCCCGCCAATGTCATGACAGCAGCGCCGGGTATCGACAGTGCCGTCACGACCACATAAACCACCAGAAAAATCAACCAGCTCGATAGTCGGTTTTCAGCGTAGAAACTGTGAATAATGTCCAGCTGTTGTTGTAAGTAAGCCAGGCTCAGATATCGACCGAGATCGAGAAAGAAATAAGCTGCCATCGCGATAACCAGAGTGGCGACAATCATCAGCTTCTTGGTGGTTCTATGCACAGCGCATTCCTTTCAGTGTTTGAGTTCAGTCTAGTTTGCGGTCAGTCGCTGGACTGCCACAAACTTGTGATTCAGCAATATCAATAAGATGGGCAATGAACGGTTTTGTTACAAGCGATTTTGGTGGTTGGCGTCAATTCAGGAAAGGGTTGGAATGCAAGCCGAGATTACGTTGTAATCAGGAACGCCTTCCGATGCGGGTAGCTACGCCTTGTAGGGCGTTTGGAGTACTGAATTGGGGTCAGTGCTGAGTTGGGGGGGCAGAACAGCACTTGTTTAAAATTTAACCACTTGAAAGTATCAACTCTAATGTTTTTGAGCATAGTTGATGAAATGGCAAGACTAGTATAACTCGTGTGTACACTGTAGGAAGGCCCTGTGCTCAGGAGCTGGGAAGGCTCTCCAGCGGTGGTGCGCCCAGAACAGTAATTCGTAGCATGAACTCCCGACAGTCAAATTAAAACCGCCATCGAAAGCAGCTTGATCTCCAATGGCGGATTTTTTCGTCGAATTGGTGTGAGAATCGACTTTAGGGTCAGTCCTCGCCAGTATCCGGCAGGTAAGCGCCATCTTCGTCGTGCACTTCTCGACCGGTGACCGGTGGGTTGAACGAACAGATCAGACGCATATCTTCGGTGCCCCCCCGCAGAGTATGCTGATCGTGTTGGTCCAGAGCGTACAGGGTACCATCGCTGATTTGATGGGTTTCACCGGTGGCCTTGTCCAGAATGCTGCCATTGCCGGCCACGCAGTACACGGCTTCGAGGTGATGTTTGTACCAAAGGTTGAGCTCTGCGCCTGCCGGGATGATGGTTTCATGGAAAGAAAACCCCATGCCGTCTTTCTTCAGCAGCATCCGGCGGCTGGTCCAGCCCGGGCCGGTTACTTCGCGTTCGGTACCGATGATGTCCTGAACTCGTACGATTTTCATGCTATTTCCTCGTTAGGTGATGTCCGAATCCCTCAGTATAAACATTGCTGCCAGGGCTGGTTCAAGCAGTATTGATCGAATGCCATCATTGTGGCTGTGGTGGTCGGGCTCCGACTTCGGCTAGTGACTATCCGCTGGAACCTTCGGTCAGTGGTGTTATTAGCAAACTTCACTATTTTTGCCTCTACCTGGCAATTATATGCAGTGGATATAGGGAGATATGTAGAAGGACTTTATATCCTGGACTTTGTTAGGTCAGGTTGACATGTCACGTGATTAAGGGGAAGGTGGACCGATGAGGAGAGATACACTCGAGCCCGCCCTCAGCATGACGGCACGTCAGGGGGAGTTAGTAAATTCACTCGACGTTGCCATAAACCGCCTTGCCGAAATCAATGCTACTGAAGGTGTTTCGCCCGTATTCGAGGTGATCAATGCGGCACGGACACTGATGTTTAATGCCGATGGCCTGCAGGCGCTCTACGAGCGCGTACCAGCGATTGAGGCTGCCGGATTCTTTGCTGGTAGCGATTGGGATTACCCTCAGACGCTGGTGCCTTCCCTGGCCGTGCGCACTGTGCGTCACGGCGAGTCTACCGCGACTTTGGTCGAAAGCCTCAGCCAGATTCGCCTTCTGGCAGTGGCCAAGGGCGACTTCGTACACCCTTCTATTTCGGCGGAACACGCAAATCACTTTCTCGCCCAAGTATTGGCGATGAATCTCGACCTGGTAGTCAGTGATCTACAGGAGAACGATCGGCTGAGGCCTGATAAGCTGGGCTATGCCGTTCAAAACCTGTATCACTTCCTGATTCGGCATCTGGGATATGAGAATCTTCTGGAACGTCTGGTGGCGGAGGTCTGGCGGATTCTGGCGCAACGTCCGGTCCAAGTGGGTGGCGTCAAACAGATGGTGACTCAGATTGCAGTTTGTTTGCAAAAACCGGATGCGTTGGGTGGCGAAGTCGGAGACGACGCACTGCAATTGATCCACGCCGTGTTCAGCCCTACCGAAGGTTGCCGTGAAGATCCGGGCTTTGATGTATACGCTGAACGACTGGCGAGCATGGACGATGCTGCTTTGCTACAGGAGGCCGTCACCTTTGCTCAAGCCATGCACAGCACCGGCCTGGTTTCACCCTACCTGCCGGGGTTTATACGCTACCTCCGTACCCGGTGGAACGATCTGATTCCCACGGCTTTGGGCCTGAGTCAAACCGGTGCCGATGCTTTTCACTGCTACCCGGCATTGATTCATACCTTGATTGATGAGGCCCTGTTTCCCGAGACCAGCCAGTGTGCCTATGGCCTGGCCATGATGCTTGAGCGGGGTATTTTGTACGCGCCTCCAGTGGCGCCGTCTCTGTGGCGACAAATACGGCTCTCGCTCTGTGACGCCGCGGCACAGAAAATTGTGGCTGTCTTTGGGCGCAGTCGCCCTCCGGGGTGCTTTTTACTTGCCGATGTACTCAATGTGCTCGGTCGCCCACTGGGTGTGGGTCAGGGGAACTATCCCACCTGTCAGTCGACGCGAGCGCTGTCCATGTGGGCATACAACATGCCAGCGGAACTGCTACGGATTCTTGCCTGGGCGGCGCGCGATGACGAAGTAGTCATGCGCTTCGAAGGCGACAGTATTTCTTCACGGGATCTGGGCGCCGGGCTGGCGAGCGAGCCACCTGTAGATGTGGATGCCGTATCGCTGCTCACAGTGCCGCATCTGGATCGCATCTACTTTGAAATGGGTCGCCGCAGCGTTGGGCGTGGCGAAGATCCACACAAGTGGGTCAACGCTGAATTTCACGGTGATCATGTGGGTCACGGATTTCGTATTGCCGTCGATGTATTCACCGGTGGATTGAAAGACTTCCAAGGGTTTATTCGTGACTTTTATGCTGCGTATCACCCTTTTTACAATGGCAACATTCCGGTCATCAATCCACAGCCTGCCGGTATTGCTGTGACCGACAGCGCGACGCGCTTTCTCGGCTGGCACGCCATTACCATCCAGCGGCTTGCGCTTGACCCAGACAAGGTTATGCGCGTGTATTTTTTCAACCCTAACAATGACAGCGGGCAAAACTGGGGCCAAGGGATTGTCACCTCGACCCAGGGCCATGGCGAGCTTTATGGTGAAGCATCGCTGCCGGTGGCCGAATTCGCCTCGCGGCTGTATGTTTTTCATTTCGACCCGCTCGAAAAAGGTGAATCGAGCGATATTCCTACTGACGAAGTAGATCGGGTCATGTGCTTGGCTCAACACAGTTGGGCCTCGGGGCGTTAGTTAGCTCCCAAATACCCGCATGTCAACCCGCTCGTCAGTTTCTTACTCAACGAACAGGAGAAGATCGTATGTCAAAAGTATCACAAGCTCCAATAACCGAAGACGTTTCAGGCTGGACCGATCCGACGCTGGACTCCGTTCGGGGAACGGAAACACCCAAGGATCCAAACAAGGGGTATATCGCTCTGTTGGGCTGGAGTGTTAATGCCATTAAAGCTGCCCAGAAGTTTGATCGTCGTTATGTGGTGGTCGCCCCTGATTGGGCCGCTGATTTTTGCGAAGCGAATAATATTCCGTTTATTCAATGGGACTTTGTGCGTCTGAATGATCGATCTATGGAGATTGCCGAGCGGCTCAAAGCCGAGGGTGTTGATGTGGCTATTCCCCTCTTTGAAGAAACCGTCGAGTGGTCGGGTGCGATCAATTCGGTGCTTATGGATAACCCGCGTATGTACGGTCAATCCATCCTGTTTCGGGACAAGGCATTAATGAAGCGCCGTGCCCAGCTGGGTGGTATACGGGTGGGGATTTTCGAGGAAGCGCACGAAAAAGACGATGTTATCCGCTTTATGAAGCGCGTCAATCAGACGCTGCTTAAACTCGACGGTGACCCCGATGACCCGATTCACCTCAAGGCATTTGACAAGGCCGGTTGCCTCGGACATCGCATGATCCGCAAGATTGAGGAGATCGACTATATACCGGCCGAAGAGTATCCACTGCTCATGGAAAGTCACCTTGATGGTTGGGAGTTTGCGGTCGAGGCCTGGATACATGACGGTGAGATCAAGTTTCTGAATATTTCTGAATACGTAACTCTGGGCTATTCGGTCTTCGTGCCCGCCACCAACGAACTGGAAAGCTGGCGCAACGCGATCACAAAACAGATCGAGAAGTTGATCAAGACTTTCGATATCAAGTTCGGACTGATTCACCCGGAGTATTTTGTTACCGCCGATGGTGAAATGTACTTTGGTGAGATCGCCTATCGGCCACCCGGGTTCAAGGCATTCGAACTGATTGAGCGAGCCTACGGGTTCAGTGCTTATCAGGCGTCCATGCTGGTGTTTGATCCCAAGAGTACCAAAGAAGAGGTGGAAAAATTCTTCCCCAAGGAAGTGGAAGATGCCAAGGGCTACGCTGGGTGCTTCGGTGTTTATCCGCGACGTCGCGTGGTCAGCAAGCTGGAAATGCCCAAAGAGTGCACTGGACATCCGTATTTCGAGTCCCACGAGCTGGTTGCGCCCACGGAGGAAACCGTACCGGATAGGTCGGCCTTCGGCACGCACTGGGGTCTGGTGTTTTTCTTTGGGGACGATCCCATAAAAATGCGGGATTTGCTTAAGGCACAGGAAGATCTGGACTTCTACGTCTAGAGATCGAGGCTTCATTAGCGGTGTCTGAGGGACAGTAATTACAAGGAGAGTTATTGAACCTCAGCCCGAATCTTTGCCGCCCTCTGGACGATATTTTTTTGGTGCTCTGATTAGATTATTCGCCTCAAGATTCAGATTTGGGCGGGACCCACAACAGGTCCATTGGAAAGCATGCTTCGCATTCAAGGCAGTCTTTTGTGCCTTGTATGTCATGAAACTTGAATATAGATGATAGGGAGTGTTGGATAACTGAAGGTGCTAAGGCACTGAGACGGTACTAGATAGCATCGCTTGAGAGTGTGAGATGAATAGAGTTCTTTCTAGCCACAATCCTAGTGATCAAACTAAGGGGTTTAGAATTAATGGCTATATTTTATTTTTATCGTATTGATTTATAAAGATTAAATATGAAAAATGGTGCCCAGGAGAGGACTTGAACCTCCACGACCTTACGGTCACTAGCACCTGAAGCTAGCGCGTCTACCAGTTCCGCCACCTGGGCATGATGGGAAGCAGAAGCTGCTTCACCAGCGGTGCGAGACTATAGAGACGGTATCCACTATTGTCAATTATGTACTGTAAAAAAATGCATTGAAAAGACAGTAATGATTGTTCTGGTCAGCCCCGAGTTGCGCTTAAAGCCAGTTGCTGAAAAAAGCCGTGGAGAGTTCCGGGCAAGTATGTTCTGATATTTATATACTTTAGCCGATTTCCTCTGTGGTGTCGGTAGTACACTTCTTGCGTTTGGACTTCCAATGAAAAAAACTGTGAACAGAGATCCCTTTGCCGACCGTGAAGCGGCTAAATACGACAAGCCGGTGCCCAGCCGGGAGTTTATCCTCGATTTTCTCGAAAACAGTGTTGGGCCCCTGACCTATGAAGAGCTTCTCGATGCATTTGGCCTGAGCGATGAGGATGGCAAGGAAGCGCTGAGACGCCGTCTGATCGCCATGGAGCGGGATGGCCAGGCCGTTCGCAATCGCCGCAACGCCTATGGCCCGTTGAACAAGATGAATCTGATCAAGGGCCGTGTCATTGGTCACCCGGAGGGGTTCGGCTTTGTCAAACCCGCCGAGGGCGGTGACGACCTGTTTCTCTCGAGTCGCCAGATGCGTCGTGTCATGGACGGCGATGAGGTGCTGGTGCGTGTGGCCGGGGTGGATCGCCGGGGCCGCTCGGAGGGGTCCATCGTCGAGGTGGTAGAGCACCGCACCAGCACATTGGTGGGCCGTTATTTTGTGGAGAGTGGCATCCATTTTGTTCGCCCGGACAACCCCCGTGTTTCCCAGGACATCATGATTCCCCCCGATCAACGCAGCGATATTGAGCCAGGCCAGATTGTGGTGGTGGAAATCACGACCCATCCGAGCCGCCACAATCTGCCAGCCGGGCGGGTTGTTCAGGTGCTGGGTGAGCATCTGGCACCGGGGATGGAGATTGATATTTCCATCCACAACTACGGTATTCCCAATCAGTGGCCGCAAGCGGTGATTGACCAGGCCGAGGCCATTCCATCCGAGGTTCGGGAGGAGGACAAACAGTTCCGGGTGGATTTGCGCCACCTGCCCTTTGTCACGATCGACGGTGAGGATGCCAGGGACTTTGATGATGCCGTGTACTGCGAGCCGCTCAGTCGCGGTGGCTGGCGGCTCTATGTGGCGATAGCCGATGTCTCACATTATGTGGCTGTGGGCAGCCCGCTGGACGAGGAGGCCTATTTGCGGGGCAATTCCGTGTATTTTCCCCAGCATGTGGTACCGATGCTGCCGGAAAAGCTCTCCAACGGCCTCTGTTCACTGAATCCCCAGGTGGATCGACTGACCATGGTGTGTGAAATGACCATGAATGCCGATGGCCAAATCACTAAGTTTCAATTCTACGAGGGGGTTATTTATTCCCATAGTCGGCTGACCTATACCCAGGTTGCCGCCATGATTGCCCAGCACGGCGATCGGGATAGTGGTATTCGCAAGCAGTTTCACGCAGTGGTGGAGCATGTCGACCATCTCTACGACCTGTTTCTCGCCCTGTTGGGTCGTCGGGAGATCCGTGGCGCCATCGACTTTGATAGTCAGGAAACCAGGATTCTGTTTGATGCCGAGCGCAAAATTCAGCAGATCGTCCCCTCTGAGCGCACCGAGGCACACCGGCTGATTGAGGAGTGTATGCTCTGTGCCAACGTCTGCACGGCGACACTGCTGGAAAAGAGCAAGCTGCCAGCACTTTACCGGGTTCACCAGCGGCCCCGGCAAGAGAAGCTAGCCAACCTTCGCGAGTTTCTGGGTGAGATTGGCCTCGGTTTGCCGGGCGGTGACGAGCCTTCGCCAAAAGATTTCCAGCAGGTATTGTTAAAAATTGCCGGTCGCCCCGATGCCGGCGTGATTCAGACAGTGATTCTGCGCACCATGAATCAGGCCGTTTATGATCCCGAGAATGATGGTCACTTCGGGTTGAACTATTCGGCCTATGCCCACTTTACCTCCCCAATCCGGCGCTACCCCGACCTGCTGGTGCATCGGGCGCTTCGCTATCTGATTCGCAAAAAAGGGAAAGTGAGCCACACCAGACAAGTGGAAGGGGCCCCTGTCCTGAGTGCTGCGTCGATTTATCCCTATGATGAGCAGTGGATGATCAACAGCGGTGAACACTGCTCCATGACGGAGCGCCGCGCCGATGAAGCGACCCGCGATGTGGTGAACTGGTTGAAGTGCGAATACTTGTTGTCCAGGGTGGGTGATGAATACGAAGGCGTTGTGGTTTCGGTGACCGGTTTCGGTTTGTTTGTACAGCTGACCGAGCTGTTTATTGAAGGCCTTGTTCATATCACCGGGTTGCCAAAGGATTACTACTACCACGAAGCCGCCCACCACCGCCTGGTGGGGGAGAGAACCAAGCGGGTATTCCGGCTGGGTGACAAATTGCGGGTCAGGGTCAGTCGGGTGGCACTGGATGAACGCAAGATTGATTTTGACCTGGTGGAAGAGGGTAAAAAAGGCAGGAAAGCGCCCTCTGCAGGCCCTAAAGCTACAGCGCTGGCAGCAGAACACGAACAGTCCGTAAGGAAGCGCGGAAAAACCGGGAAATCAAGGTCGGGCAAATCCGCTACAAAAACGGATAAAACCGGAAAGCAGCAGAAACCCCGGCGACGCAAGCCACCGGCCGCAAAACGCTGATGCAGCTTGTGTAGCCTCTGATGAGTACTGATCATGACAGATAAGCTGGTGGACCATGCCAAGGGGCAAGGGCAGTGGATCTTTGGATTACATGCGGTCCAGGCCGTGTTGAAAACCTCTGCCAACAAAGTGCGGCTGTTAAAAGTGTTGCGTGGCCGCGAAGACCAGCGCCTGCAAAAAATACTGGCCATGGCCGAGCGCCAGGGACTTCGTGTGGAGCGGGTGATGCGCTCGGATCTGGATGATCTGGCAGATGGCTCGCATCAGGGTGTTGCAGCACTCTGTGATGATGCTGAAGTACAGGATGAACACTTCCTCTATGAGTTACTTGATCGGTCAGAGGAAACGCCTTTCTTGCTGATTCTGGACGGTATCACCGATCCCCACAACCTGGGTGCCTGCCTCCGTTCTGCTGATGCCGCTGGGGTTCATGCCGTGATCGTGCCAAAGGACAACTCGGTGGGCCTCACCCCGGTGGTACAAAAAGTCGCCTGTGGTGCCGCTGAAAACGTGCCACTGGTGGTGGTGACAAATCTGGCGCGGACTCTGAGGAAGTTGCAGGCTCGGGGATTATGGATTATTGGTGCGGCGGGAGAAGCTGAACAGCTGGTTTACAATACTGACCTGAAAGGGCCTGTTGCGTTGGTCATGGGTGCCGAGGAAAAAGGCCTGCGACGACTGACCCGAGAGTATTGCGACCTGTTGGTAAAACTGCCCATGGCGGGTGTGGTCAGCAGTCTGAATGTGTCCGTTGCGACGGGTATTTGCCTGTTTGAGGCCGTCAGGCAGCGCCGATGACGGCTTGCGGGCGCTGCCTTAGTCCATGGGTTAGTCGATAATGCAGTGTTTGGCAAAATCGGCGGCTTCGTTGGCGGTCCAGTCGCCTTTGGGTGTGTCTTTCATTTTGGCACACCAGGCTTCACTGCCTACCTTGGTGCAACCAGCACTGGATAGTGCAAACAGTACAATGGCTAACAGGCCTATCGTTTTCATGTTTTTTCCTCGGCAAATGGGGAAGGTGGACGGCCAATCATAACGGCTAAAATGGACAGTTCCAACCCTGAGCCTTGTCCAATATGAAGTGAGTCTGGAGGGCGGGTGTGATTCCAAGATGAAATGAGTCTGAAGCCGGGCGAGGTTCCGTTCATGATGGGGGATGAC